>CAYWZU010000014.1:0-47896 GCA_964462925.1 uncultured bacterium | reverse complement strand
TGGAGAATGCGTAGACTTTAACTATGATAACTTAAACACACGCATCAACTTACAGGAGCTTAGCTGGACAAACGGAGCAATCACCAATGTAAATCCAGCTGTAGGTCAAGCGGCAATTGGCGCGCGCTTTACCAACATAAGAGGTCCAGGGCCCTCTTGTGATTGATCTCTAACCAAACAAAAACTCCCATCTCAAACCCTTGAGATGGGAATTTTTTTGCCTCTTGAATCTCACTCGCTGAGTCGTCAAAGTCAAATCTGACAATTAATATAGTAACAATAAATGCTGCCTCCAGTTATAGAAATGCTTATAATCTAAAGAAGGTAGCATTCGTGTCTCGGGTAGTGATAACATGCCTTTTTAAAGCAATACTTCATCTGTAGGGATATGCGTGACCAATTTATCCCCAGATGCTCCTAAAGATCCTTTTCTACCATCCGTTGATGTTTCAGGGCTTAGAAATAAGCTGAATGCCACAGGTATGGGCAGCAAAATTAAAGGGCTTTTGAAAAGCCGAAGCATTCGTAAAGAAACACAGATAATGAAAGAGATTGAGGCTAACTTAGCCTCGATCGACAATGTCCTTGCAGGAAAGACGATAAAAGCAAGGGGCTATAGCAAAGAAAACTCTCCTCCGCAGCTCTCGTCACTGAAGGCAGACAAAGTCGCTTGCAAAAAGCTGCAACAGAACTTACAAGAAGTGAGATCTCTTGTAGATGACCTAGGTAAGAATAGGCTAACTGATCAAGAGCGCCTTCTGCAACAGGCACTCTTTCAAACCATCGATCAACAACTTAAGATAAGTGAGGTGAGGATTGATGAGACCGGGTTACTTATATCCGAGCTTGAAAAGCAAGATTTGCCTAGTTTTGAAGAGAGAGCTAAAGCCGATACCTTATTTAATATTGTGCACCTCGGCTCTGCAGAGCTTAAGCTGACAGACTCTCACCTTTCAAGCACAGTAACGCTACCCTTTGTAATTAATAGTTTAGAAAAAATGCGCAGCTTTCCTGAAATCAGCCGAGACGATAGGAAGGCAATAAGAAAACTCGCCGCGTCGTATCGATTAGCCTATAAGATTGCCCAGGTGACTAATCAAATGAGTCAGTATGTGGATAATCCTGAAAAACTTATAAAGGCAAAAAAAGTTCTGCAAGAGCTCATTATTAATGAACTTAAAGAACATGGTGAAATAACACTCTCTACAGGATATAGAGCCCAGCCTCAGGGCCATGAAATCGCTTTAAAATTAACGCTTTCTCGCCAAGAAAATAAAGAATATGTTGAAGGGGAAGTGGTAAACCGCGGCGAAGGGGTTGGCTATCATGGAGAAACTATCGTCTCAGATCTCAGGGAGCGCGTAATACCATTTTTAAGTCTTGGAAAAGCAGCACTTACTGATCTGCAAAAGAGCCATTTTCTTGAAAATCTTTCGGAACTAACCATACTTTCTACGAGCAAGCTTGGCTCTGATGGTCAGCATCAGGTAACGCCGACAAGTTATACGATTGACGATTTCTACGACGTCTGCCTTTCGGAATGGCCCGCTTCTATTGACAGAAGGGCCCGGGAGCAAGAGGCTCGAGGAGGTCAGCGGGGAGAGGTGTGCTCACTTGCAGCCTATGTTACACAGATGCGAGATGTGATGTCAAAAGATGTTGCAGATCATGCAAAGCTCGATATGAGAATGAGGTCACTGGAACTTGTTCTTGAACATGGCACGACAGACTATCCCGAACGGGCAGATCAGCTTGAATGGGCTATAGAAAAGACAAATCGCTCCCTAAAAAAACTGGCGCAAAAAGGCAAGGCTACTCTAGAAGAGCTCGATAGGGCGAAAGCTCTAACAGAAAAAGTAGCGAGCAAAATCTGCGAAATTCGAACAAATGAAGCAAGACGCTTAGCGGAGGAGGGCGCTTTATTAGTCACTGATCCAGAATATGTTAAAGCTTATACAGTTAGCATTTCTGAACCTCCAGCTATTGATCGGGTTATGGAGGTTAAGACGCAAAGAGAAAAGGCCGTTAGTTTTGCTTTTAAATCAGATCCTGTCCAGCTGGTACATCAAGCAGAAGATGTCTACAACGCTTTTAAAGAAATACACCGTTCAGGACAGGGTAGAGAGGCTCTTCGCCTGCTTTGGGACTATTTAAAAAGGCTTCCTGATCCTGCAATAAATGCAGAGGCGTGGCGATACGATGTAAAGGTTATTGATGAGCTTGTTTACCTTGCAATCAAAACTTCAATTCAAGAGGGTAAAGCTCTCTCGATGACAGCTGAGCAGGCAATTATAGCCTTCCAGGTTTCAACGGCTTTACTTACTGTTTTTGATAAATGTGAATTAGTGCCTCGCTCACTGCTTAAACAGCAAGCTGGGCAGATGCTCTTTCTTATCCAAAACAGCTGGTCCCAGCTCAGAATTTCTGATCCAGAGAGCTTTAAAAGACTAGAAAAAGTCCTAACTGCCCTAAAAGATTTCACCGAACGTCCAATAGGTTGTTTTCAACAAGTAACTAACGAAAAATTTCGTAATGATCGCTATATGCTCTCAAGAAATGAATACAACAACCTTCGGGATGTACAGGAAGACCCTCTAACAAATGCCTACTACGAAATCACGGAAAAAATAGGTAAGAAAGAAGACTACTCCTGTGGTTTAGACAAAACTTCCGATCCCGTAAAGCGCACATTCCTACTTATGAGAGAGAAGCATAAAATAGCGGGAACAGCGTATGGTATAGAGAGGTATAATGAAAAGTTCTACAACAAAACCCGGGCAGCTTTAGACGCAATTGCGCTGTCAGAAAGATGTCTTGGCAATATAGTTCGAATGGTTGGCGTTTCTGGTAAAGCTACCTGGGGAGATGTCGAATTTGCGGCCAATGTGTACGTGGAAAAAGATGTTTATCATGTCGATAAAACTGCCGGATCCATTGAGCTATTTGATAAAAAAAATCCTTCAGTCGGTGCACTTATTGAATCGCTTTATCCATGGGAAGAAAGCGAGCGTACTGTTGCATGCGAACTTCTTGATAGAAGAAAGCTTACAGCTTTAGCAAAACAAGAGCAAAACGAGCAGCTTCTTCATAGAGAAGCTGTAAACTTTGGCCAAGCAAAAATCGGACCTGTTGAGTACCAAGAGCTCTTATCTATCAATATTCATGATGATATGGTCATACCTCAAGCTATTAGATATTTCACCCGCAATTTTCACCGCCTCCGAGATCCTCGTTTTCAGGCACTATTAGAAGGCTTTCTTTTAACAAATCACAGTGATGGAAAGGGTCCAATTCTTGCTCATGTACTTATGTCTTCAGATGATGTGAAGCATCGCTTGCTTGATTTTTTTGAAGCGAGCATAACTCGCGCTGAGGCAGGCCATTTTATTGAAGTAGAGCTTTCAATGCTCCGTCTTCTTGCAGAAATGATCGCATTCTCAAGTTCTACAAAACAAAAAGAGCTCCAAGAAAAAGCTGAAAATCTATTCATTCGCACGGCCTGTCAGCTCATGCAAGATAAAACCCTATCTAGAGATGAGCATGCAATGGTCAACCACTGGATAGTCTCATGTACTCCATATGTCTCATCCGGAAAGCAGCTTGTGCAAGTATGCCTGCAAGCACGAGTAGAACTTCTTCGAAATGCGGATAGGTACACCTTTAGACGCCATGGTGTGGAAGAGGATTTTCATAAAGGGGTAGGAGCTTTAGGTGATGTACAGGTTGCTGAAAACCGCCTCCCCTGGTGGGTTCTTGAACATGATGAATACCTCTTTAAAGACCCAAACCCTCTGGTCGAAAAAGTAGGCAGCCGTTATGAATTTACTGATAAAGACGGCATAAAATGTGCTGTAGAGATTAGGGGCAAAACTATTATCCCTCTTATGCAGCAAACAGATAGTAGTGGCAAAACCAGATGGTTTAGGCTTGATAAAACTCCTTCTCTTGAGGTAGGAAGTCCTCCTCCAATGCAGCCAGGAGGAGTTCTTTCAAAGGATGCAGAGCGCTGGACAAGCGTCGAAAAGCCTTTTGAAGCAGTGCTATTGTCAAAGGATCGAAAAAGTATTCGCTGCCGATTGGCTCCAAATAAAAATGGCCAGTTTGAGATTAGACACCCCCAAAAAAATGAGCTCCTACTTGCTGCCTCTTACAGCTCTAAAAACACATTTGAAGCACGCCTACTGACTCTTGATAGTAGTAAAGATGTACTGGCGTGGAGAGATGCAAACGGCAGATTAAAGGCCTTTGAATATCCAAGACTTGGTCTTACCCTTACAAAGGAGGGAGATCCGCCAAAATGGCACAGCAGCCTACACCAAGGTTATTATATCGATGCGGAGCTTCTTACAGAATTTGAGCCCTGCACTCATTATATTGTTTTAAAAAACGAAAAAGGCGATCGGATTGTAGTGACAAGCAACCAAAGGCTTGAACGTGCAAAACCCGATGTTCAGGGCCTTGGCACTGTTAAATCAGGCCCTGGAGATCCGCCAAAATTGCTTACCTATCAACTTCAGCCAAATGGAAAAATCAAAAGCCCGTCAGATCCTTACAAGCTGCTCTATCTTGCCTACATCGAGCTTTCATTAGGAAAGTATAAGAATGCGCAAGCAGTTATTCAGAGACTGAATCTTCATCCTATAGATTGGGATGATTCCATGCGAGAAGTGGCAAGCTGGCTCTATAATGACCCTAAAACTAAAGACCAGCACCCTCATGCCTGCTCCCTTCGCATGCAGCTTTTACAGCATAAAGAAAGCTTGCAGCATCTTACTCATGTCGTAGACGACTACTTTCATTACCTTGATCAACTCAATAACATCTTTGGCTATGAACTGCCGCCAAAAATTGAGCGCAATATTATAGAGATGATGCAAAAATTCAGCGAGCTGCCTGATTCAAGAAAAGCAATCCTTGCAGCCCGCATGGCTGAGCTTCTTGGCGGGTTAGAAGGGCAGATGCCTGCTGACAGGCCAGAAAGATTTATACAGGAAATCCCATCCAACAAAAAACAGATTGCTCCCAATTTTTCCTGGATTAGCAAAGATCAGGAGAAAAAGATGTTAGAGGCACACGGGCATCCTCAACTCGTTACGCTTCGAACGCGCCCAGGAGCCCCATTTGTTGCAAATTTCATTTATTATTACGGCCAGATTAAAGATGGAGGGGCAGAGAGGGAGGCTGTATTAGAGCTTCTTCGTCTTGCTCGAAATGGTACAGATCAAGAAGTAGAAAGTCTTCGCCGCCTTCTTTTAGGTGTATCTTTAGATCCTGGAAAATTTCCTTCTACAGAGGAACTTGTACAGGCAGCTGAAAGGGGTGCATTAAAAGACCTTCTGGGTGATGTGAACGTAAGACTTCCTGAAAAACTTAATACGTGGGGGTTTGATGCGAAAGCTTCGCCTCTTTCTGCAGATAAGGTTACAGCAAAAAAGACGACGCGACTTGTACGTACTGCTCCAGAAAAAGGCGCTTTAATTATACAGGAGAATAGATCTAAGCTTCTTCCAAGCACTGCTCTTGCAACACTTATAGACAATGAATGCTTAAGGGAGCAGTCTCAAAGTGAGAGATGGGTAAGAATTGATCAGAAAATCGATGCTTTAAAAGAGCTAAAAGATGTCTATAACTTTCAAATGAGTGATCCTTGCGTAAAAAGATCCTGCAAGCGATTGGTTGATGGGATCGATGAGATGATAGATGCGCTTGAAGTGGAAAAAAGAGATGCAGCTTCAACATATACTTTAGTAGATGAAGAAAAACTCATGAGTATTTCTGACCTTCTGACACAGTCTCTTGAAGAAGGCTATGAAGAGCTTACCCATTTAGAAAATGAAATTCTCTCTCTTGCCCATAGCTATCCAGAGGATTTAGCTCTTGAAGTGCGTGCCGGTATTTTATCTCCTTTGAGTTTAAATAACCTGATTCTTTTCTTTGGACGAAATGATAACGATGCAATCCTTCGCTCCAATCCAAGCCTTGCCGATAAACTTCCATCACTTAAAGAACTTGTGACGCGCTATCTCTTTGAAAAAACAGAGCAGCAAGTGCTGGAGCGAGCCCAAAGTCAAGTTTTAGATATCAACAAGCTTGTGGATGAAAAAGGATGGGATTCAGAGGCCGTAAAGCAAGCTCGAGAAAACTTTGTTAAAACCCTTTCTACAAAGCGTGCCTATGAAGCATCAGATGAGCCAACGCTTTTAGCATTTGAATATGCAAGCAACATGCGGCTAAATAAAGAACAGGTAGATGCCCTTAAGGAGCTGACAGGAGAGGGGCTGGTCAATGTTGAGCTTGAAGCAAGAACAGGCTTTGGCAAATCAAAGGTATTAATTCCCCTCTGGCTCTTTCTTACAAGCGGAAAAGATCGCCTCACTGTTATGAGCGTACCTCAATCGCTACTTGCCGCCCAGACATCGCACCTTCGAGAAATGCTTGGATCAGTTTTCGATCAAGGGGTTCAAACAATTACATTTGATCGCAAAAATGCAACTAACCTTGCTGCTCTCAAAGAGTTAAATAATCAGCTGGATGAGGCAAAAACAGAAAGACGTATTGTGCTCCTCAGCATTAATTCACTGCATGGTATGGCAGGCCTTGCTTTAAAGGAAGCCATTCTCCAAGGAAGAAAGGAGCATGCTGAAGAACTGTACAAGATACGCCAAAAGCTTGCAGAGAACTGTTCTGCTTTTATCGATGAGTCAAAAGAGTGTCTTGATGTTGGCCAGCGCTATGACTACTCAGTTGGAAACCGTGAATCAATCTTGCAGGAGAGGTGTCAAGAGGTAGGCAAGATTTACGAAAAATTGATCTTAGATCAGGAAATCCTAAAAAGCTGGAACTTTGAATTTATACCCCAACTTTATGCTCCAGAGAAGAAAGATGCGAGTGATGAAAGTTTTGGAAACAGTCTACGAGATGCGCTTGTAGAAAAAGCGCTTCAGATGCTGCATGTCCCTGAAAAATATTTGGATGCAGCTAGAGAGTCTCTTTTAGGAGGCGCTCCGAAGGAAGCTGAAGCCTTTTTTAGCTCACTATCAGAAAAAGAGCTCAGCCATTTTGCTCGGGTGCGCCGCCAACTAAATGTTCATCTTAGTCATGCGCTTATGCAAAAATGCGGCATACGATATGACCTTGATGAAAATAGGATTGCAATTCCTTGCCGCAGCGGTGATCCTCGTCCAAACTCTGAGTTTTCAACGTTAGATGACTTGCTTGACTACACAATTCAGGCAAATCTTAAAACACCGCTCGATGCTTCACTGCTTCCGGCTTTTGTAGAGGATCTCAAAGAAGCCTTGGCGAAGAGGGGAAATGCTATAGAGGGAGATCCGTCATATCAGCTCTTTCAAGACCTGCAAAAAAAGCTTCATCTTCCCCCGCTTTCTGCCCTGACTGCTAAAGATATGGAAGCTATCATAGCATATCTTAATAGTCCTCAAGGTATTGAGGATAAACTTCATTTTATCACAGCGCGAATCCTTCCTACGATAACAAGCTACCAGTACAAGATCACAGACTCCTGCTACAGTGTGCTAAGTGCATTAGCTCATGTCCAGGCAGCTTCGGGAACTGTGAACGCAGACACTCTACCTCCCAGCATGTCGACGAGAGAGAAAAAAAGTGCACCGATTACAAACCTTCTTGCGCTTTGGCTGAACTCTCAGGATAAAGTCACAACGATTGCCGCAGGAAGCAGCAATCAAATGCTAAAAGATGTTCTTAAAAATAATCCATCGGCAAACGTGCTTACAGATACTGCAGGAATGTTTCGTGATCTTGGCATTGAAGAGGTGCTTAAAACGCTGTTTGAAGAGCGTCCTGAAATCAATGGGGTAACTTATTACGATACAGCTGGCAACTGCATGATCTGGGAAAAAGGAGCACAAGCTCCAATAAATCGCGATGATAGCCGAGTTCCAGTTGATGAAACATTCATCTTTATTAGGCAGGGTAAGTCAATAGGATCAGACACTCCCATGCCGCTCACTGCACAAGGAATCAACACAGTAGGAATCGAAACGACAGAATCACACTTCTTGCAAGGCCTTGGACGCCTTCGCGGTCTTGAAAAAGGGCAGGTTGCCACTATTGCTGTTGCAGATAACGAAAGAAGAGCAATGCTTAAAGCTTTAGGTCTTTCCGAAAATACACCACTTACGGTTGAACATATCCTTCGCTATGTCAAGATTCGTGAGGGGCTTAAAAGAGGTGAGGATTACTTTACAAGCCTTGGGACATATCTTGATGATCTTATTGAAGCTATGTTCTGGCAAAATGCAGATACTAAAGAGCTTTTTAAAAGGTTTAAAAGCTTCAAAGAGCTTTTAGTTACAGCGACAGAGTCTGATCCTCTCAATGATTTACGAAATAGCAAGGTAGAACTTTCAGCAGAAGATGCTGTAGCTCTTGTTAAAACAGGAAAACTTGACAGATTGAGAACGCTTCTTCAGAGCGATCCAGCGCTTGCTAAAATTATACGAATAGATCTTATAGAAGAGCTTTTTGAAAAATATGTGGACTACCAAAAGCTTTCAGATAAGATCAGCAGCACGAGTTCGATGGAGCCTGAAGAATCTATTGCAGAAGCTGAAGAGGAAAAAGCAGCAGCTCTTGCGGTTGAATTAGAAAGTGAGCAGATGCAAGAAGATTCAAGAGCCCTTCCAGCACTTCATTTCACCCCCGCCAAGCCGAAGCTTTGGGATGCGGACTATGTGAATTTGGCAAGGCAGGCAAGCCAGACAGCTGCCAAAATTGCAATTACCCCATCTCCGAATTTGAAAAAAATCCAAGATGGAGAAAGCCTTGATCATCTCATTAGAAAACCTGCTTTTCAAATGGTATTGGGTATCTCTGAAAGGGGAGAGATCGAGCTTATTCCTCTAGACATCCACGATGCAAGGGAAGTATTGAAAAGGATGGGAGAGACTGAAGCTCCCGGAGCTCCAGGGCGTAGTTACTATTTACTCTCAGGTAGCGATGTTCTTGCCTCCGATGCAAAGACAAAACCCGGCCACCTCGAAGATATACTACAGGGAAAGGAGCTTGCTAAAGTCAGCATCATCAGTAAAATCTTTACTGCTGACAAAAACCTCTCTCTTAAAGAGGTGGCAGGTCTAAAAGCTATGGACTCTCAGGATCGTGAGGAGATTTTGAAGCTTTCTGAAGATTACAAAAAGGTATGGCCTCACCTTCATAGCCTTCACGAACAGATTCTCAAAGCTTTGCAATAAAGGGCCTTTTTTAGTAAGCGCTAATCTTGTTTATAAAATAAAAACCTAGTACACTATCGCCCTATTTAGAGTAATTGATGGAAAGAAAAAATTTAGCGCTTCTTTGTGACTTTTATGAGCTCACAATGGCCTATGCCTACTGGAAGGAAGGGCTTGATCAGAGACGATCTTGCTTTCATCTTTTTTTTAGAAGACCGCCTTTTAAGGGTGGTTTTACTATTGCCTCCGGCCTAGAATCTGTCGTCAGCATTATACAAAATTTTAAGTATGAAAAAGCAGATCTTGAATACCTTTCGCAGTTCTTTGAGAAGCCATTTATTGAGATGCTTTCAAAGCTTACATTGTCTGTAAGCATAGATGCAGTAGAAGAGGGGTGCATTGTGTTTCCTCATGAGCCGCTTCTTCGTGTCGAGGGACCGTTGCTCGAGTGTCAGTTGCTCGAAAGCGCTCTTCTTAACGCTATAAATTTTCCGACTCTTATTGCGACAAAAGCTGCCCGTATATGCCTTGCTGCTGAAGGAGATAGGGTAATAGAATTTGGCCTCAGGCGTGCTCAAGGAATCGATGGGGCAATGACAGCTACCCGAGCAAGTTTTGTTGGAGGATGTGTTGCTACTTCCAATGTGCTAGGCGGTAAAGAATTTGGCATCCCTGTTCAAGGGACACATGCTCATAGCTGGATAATGGCATTCGATAAAGAAGAAGAAGCTTTTGATGCCTATGCCCGCATTTTTCCTGATTCTTCAGTTCTTCTTGTAGATACCTACGACACGATTGAGGGCGTAAAAAAGGCAATACAAGTTGGCCTTACACTAAAAGAGCAAGGCTATACCCTAAAGGGAATTAGGCTCGATTCTGGCGATCTTGCTAGGTTAAGCATAGAAGCAAGAAAACTATTAGATAAAGCCGGGCTAATCGACACCCAGATTGTTGCAAGCAATGAACTAGATGAGTTCATAATTAGCGAGCTGAAGAAGCAGGGCGCAAAGATTACTGTATGGGGCGTAGGTACTAGTCTTGTGACAGGTAAAGACCAGGCAGCACTCGATGGTGTCTATAAGATTTCCGCCCTGCAAGAGAGAGATGGAACATGGAGATATACCCTCAAGCTTTCAGAGCAGCTTACTAAAGTTTCAAATCCTGGAATACTTCAGGTGAGAAGATTTCAAAAGGATGGCGCATATATTGGCGATGTACTCTATGATAGAGAGAGGGGCTTAAAAGATCCTTCCCAAAATATAGATCCTTTTGATCCTACAAAAAGAGTAGATATTCCAGCTGGTGCTGAAGGAAAAGATTTGCTTGTACCAATATTTAAGGATGGGAAGCTTATTTATAGCCTGCCACTACTTACGGATATTCAAGAAAAGACAAAGAAAGAACTTTCAAAGCTTTCTCCTGCACATACACGCAATTTAAATCCGCAAATATATCCAGTAGGCATGGAAAATAGCCTATATGAGTTAAAAACCAGGCTGATTAAAACTATACGAGAAAAAGCGCATGCCTAAGAATGCATTAGTAGTTGTAGACGTCCAAAACGATTTTTTGCCAGGAGGTGCGCTTGGCGTTAGAGAAGGTGATCAGATTATTCCCTGCATTAACCGGTTAGTCTGTTTGCCTTTTGATGTCTGTGTGGCATCGCAAGATTATCATCCCGAGCATCACATAAGCTTTGCATCAAGATGGGGCAAAAAGCCTGGCGAGCATGCCGTTGTAAATGGCGTAGATCAGACGCTCTGGCCAGATCACTGCGTGCAAGGGACAAAAGGGGTAGAATTTTCTCCTCAGCTTGATACAACACATTTTGAACTTGTTGCTCATAAGGGAGTAGATCCCGAGGTTGATAGCTATAGCATATTCTTCGATAGCAAAAAGCATCTGGCGACAGGCCTTGATTCGTTTTTGCAAAAGAAAGGGATTACAGATATTTACTTTGCAGGACTTGCTACTGAATACTGCGTCTTTTACTCTGTCGTAGACTCAGTTCATTTAGGCTTTCAGCCTCATGTAATTATCGACGCATGCAGGGGAATAGATCTCAATCCTGGGGATATTGAAAAGGCAATTCGCAAAATGCAGGATCTTGGCGCAAAAATAGTAACCACCGAAGAGGTAATAAAAAAGTTTTCCAATGAGTTTTGAAACCTGCAGACAAAAGCAAGAAGAGGTAAAAAAGCTCTTTAGCGGCCTCATAAGCATCGAAGCCAAGTATGAGAAAATCATCGAAATTGGCCGCGAGCAGTGCCGCTTAAACGAAAAATATAAAACTGATGAATACCTCGTTCGAGGCTGCCAAAGCAGGATGTATCTTGTCTCTCACTATGTGCAAGGCAAGGTCTATTTTGAGTCAGAGTCAGATGCCATTATCTCTGCAGGCCTAAGCACACTCCTTATCCGGGTCTATAACGGCGAAGATCCAGAAACTATCCTAAAATGTTCTCCAACATACCTCGAAGAGCTCAATATTCCCCAAACGCTAACTCCCGGCAGAGCCAACGGCCTTGCAAGCATTTATCTCCGAATGAAGCAAGACGCCCTAAAATACCTTATCCAAAAGTAAAACAAATTGGGGCTGCACCAGTAATTTGCAAATTCTTTTGTTGAAATAAAGTTCATTTTCTTCTAAAGGAAGGTAATGAAGAAGATTTTATTTATCATACCTTTCTTATTGCTTGGCAGCTGTGCTACCATGCTTGATGGTCCTGAACAGACATTGCCGGTTACTACCAATCCGCCTGGCGCAACCGTGACCGCTGTAGACAATACTCCTGCAGAAGATCCTACTCAGCAAACGCCGGCTACATTCAATTTAGACCGAAAGCGCGAATATGTGCTTACAATTTCAAAAGAAGGGTACAAAACCGAACAAGTGAAAATCGAACGTGTTGTAAATGGCTCAACAGCTGGTAATCTTTTAGGTCTTACCACCCTTGGCACAGCTATTGATATGTCATCGGGTGCAGCCTGGAAATTTACGCCTGAAAACATCGTTGTCACACTCAGGCCCCTTTCCCCTAGTGAAAAGGTAAATGAAGCAAATAGGGTTCATGCTGACAACATTGATTCACAACTTGCGTATCTCAAAGAATTAAATGACGCTGAGCTTCTAACAGATTCTCAGTATACAGTTCTCAAAGATCTTGCCACGCAAGCTGTGAGTGAAAATAGCAAGCCCTAATTTCCCAAAAACCACTGCATCGCAAGCTCTTGGCGCAGAGGATCGAGTAGCGGCAAGATGTGCCTATGAAAATGGGCCTCTTTCTGTCCTACATGTTCTGTGTCGATAAAGGCAATTTTACCATCTTTTGTAAATGGCTGGTTGCGAGGCCAGGCGTCGCATCCTCCAAGAAGCCTCATAAGCATGCAGTATTCCTTGAGAGTCTCTGGCTCTATATTTTTATAGCGCGCTACATTTTCGCTTTCTGGGTGATCATCACCTGGGCAGATGTCAAAACGTTCAGCTACGACGACATACTCATCATCATAGTCTGGAAGAGCAAAAAGCCATTTTTTGGGCGCTACAACATGTTGAAAGCCATTTTTTTTGATAAGGCGCCTGATGAGGCTTGCACCTTTGAGCCGCTTTAGGTAGAGCTCTTTTTGTTTTTCGTTATCGACAGAGTTTTTAAAGCGTTTAAAGATATAGCCGTCGACTGAAGGGTGGGTAAATACCATAAGCTTCTGATGTACGCGCTTGTTTACTTCAAAGCCATTTTCCCTAAGAGCCTCAGGGCTATCAAAGAGTTCTACATCTGTAAATAGTTTATTGAGTTTTCCATACGCAGGATGCTCCTTTGGCATAAGGTAGCTGTCGACAGCATTTTCATAATAGCGCGAAACTACTTCATTTTGCTCATCATCTAGAAGAGGTCGTACATAGTGTAAAAAGCCAGATCGAGGGCTCTTCCATTTTTCAGTATCTATGAAGGCAATTTTGCCATCTCTTGTGAAGGGCATATTTTTGAGGATAGAATCTAATCCTCTAAATCGCTTTACGACCTTGCAGAGCTCCTCTAAGAGATCAAGATCAATAGAAGCATAGGCCTCTTCAAGTTCACTGGTTGAATCAATAATATCCATCTTTTCAACAACCAGCAGGGGAGTGCCATCTTGCAGTGTATAAAGCTGTTTTTGCGGCACCACAATCTTGGTAAGCTTATTCTTCTTTATAAATTCCCTAAGCTGATTTGCCCCTTCAATTCGCGACATGAAGTTATTGAGCGTAAACTCTCGTGGCGCATCGTTGATAAAAAGCTTTATAAGATAGCCTGGAAGTTCTGGATGCTCCGCTATGCAGATTCCTCTATGGTTATGACTGTAGAGGCTAAATCCTGCCTCTTCGAGCAGCTCTCTTGATGTGGCAATCTCTGGATTTTGAAAGAGTCTCGATACAGTATTTGAGACGTCGGCATGTAGAGCTATTTGCAAAAGTAAGACAAGCGCGAAGAGCGTGCGAATCATTTCATAAATTCCTTTTTTTGGTCCGGTCAGTATACTGGAATCACCTAACATGTCAACCGTGAGTTTTTGATGTTATACGCACAGCTGCTTTTTATTTTTTGCTCCGCATTTCTTTATGGAATAGATGAGTACCTCATTCCAGATGATCATCCGGCAAAAAAGGTCCTTGATGTAATTACTAAGGAGCAAAAGGGATCAGTTTTTCATGATCTTGATTCAATGACTATGGCAGGATTTGACTATGCTGACCCTCAGCCAACAACAGGTATTATTGTCACAAGGCACCCGTGCCTTCAAGGCTATGTAATAAAGGCATATTTAGATACCCAAGAATACTATGCTGGCAGGCCTGAGAGCTATTATTTCGAAAAACGGGCAGAGGGTGCAGATCTCATTCGCCTAGCAATTGCAGAATATAACTACGATCATCTTCTAAAAGTTCCAAAAAAGTGGATCTACAAACTTCCAAAAGCAGCATATAGGCCGCTTCCTGCAAACTGCAAACCCAAACAATATATCTTGATAGAAGATGATATGGACATTTTGTCCGATGAAGAAAACAAAGAGATGTGGAAAAGTACTCGTGCGACAAGAGAGCTTCTTGATGCGATCTATACTGTCGTTACTAAATACCGATTTAGGGATTGCACAAAGCCTGCAAACTGTCCCTTTACAAAAGATGGGCGAGTAGCGTTTGTAGATACACAATCCTTCTACAAAAAAAAGGTAGGCTACAAAAAGCTCACCCGATACCTCTCACCCGAGATGCAACAGTATTGGAAGAGCCTTTATGGAGCAGATTTAGGGTGACTAATTTCAAAACGTCTAAACGAGAGTCTTGAATCTGCTCGTTCTTCCTTTTGATTGCGTATGGAGTAGCAAATATTGTGATCCCAGTAGCTAAAACGAGTGCAAAAGAGCTCATGGCCGAAATCTTCTCGTTGCACATCTACCCAGTTAGAATCTCCAAGTAGAAAAGGAACTGGTAGCTGAGCCGCTTTGCAAATTGCAACTTCAATCGAATAGGTATCTAAGACAGCAACTTTTTCAAGTATTAAGATCTCTCGTAGTTTAGAGGCAATAATAAATGGTTTTGAGCTATTTTGAGCGAGTTGTTGGTACATTCTGTGATAACTTGCGCTATCGATTTTGAGGTTTAGATGGTATAGCGTGCGTGAGAATTCTGGTTTGCTAAGAGAAATTTTAGAAAATTCTTCATCAACAATAGCGCCTATTTCACCTCTTCTTGTCTCCATAGCAAATCGTAGCAGCTTATTTCGAATCAAACGAAAAGTAGGATTTTCAATTGATAAAAGTACTGTTGAAAGCTTCTCTTTTTCGAACTCATCTTGAGCTATCTGAGTAATAATCTCCTCTAGTGTATAGGGGGGGATAGCAGTATCGAGTCTTCTTAATGCTGGTCTAAAGATAGTTCTCTGCACAAATTGATAAAATTCAAATTGAGATCCAAAAAATAGCTTCCAGCAATTTGAGTGTATCGTCCAAGCGTGCTTACTTGGTGTACCAAGTAATAATCTTGGATAAGTGCCAACCTTTTCCGCCTCTAAGGATTTTATCACGGAAAAGAGATTTTCTAAAAATTGATAAGGGGTTCTGGAAGCAGCGACTGTTTTTGTAGCAATTTTGATACCAAATACAAGATCAAGAACTGCGCGTTCATTGCCTCCGATGTCTCGGAGAACAAGCTGATCGGTTTTAAGGAGATCGCTTGCTTGAATTTCGCTTTGCATCTCTATTTGGGTAGCACAAAAATTCGCAATCTGTGTCCTGAATTTTTTGCTATCGATGACGTTTGAAAAGCCAAGTTCTTTCATAATAATTTGGATAGTCTTTCCAAGGTCGGTAAATGAACGAAGCGTTCGAATTTTGCGATTGCTATCAAGAAATACGATTCTCCTTGAATTGCGAAGAAGTTTATAGAAAGCCTCTCGATCGCCATCGAATTGAATTACGTCTTCTGAGCCAATTTGAATGTGGGCATCATGGACGAGAGCTTTTTTTTCATGGCAGCTTTGGAAGTAGAGCTGATCTTGTAGTCTTTGACGCAATTTTTCGGTCTGCTCTCTAGGAACTCTGTGGCCTGTAAGTGCGGCAAATATACATGCGTTAACAAAATGTGTCTTTAAATAACTTGCTTGGCTTGAATTGCTTGCAAATTCTAAAAGTGTAATCAGCATTTCGACCAGGCTATTGTGTTTATAGCCATTATAGAGCTCTGCAATATAGTGAATTTGATCTTCGGCATTATTTTTTTCTAGAATTTTTCTAAATGTCTGCTCGAGAGGTTCTTCACCTTGACTTGCTGTTGATTTTTTTAGCTCCAATGTAGAGCAGATATGTTCGATCGGTTGAGAGGTAAGCACTTTTTCTGCATCTACCTGTACGTCAAAGTCTCTGCACTCTTTAAGTCTTTGATCAAGCAGAGGACGAATGGGGATGTTTTTCCCTTCAAAGCTAAAATAGCCTGTCCTTAGCCAATCAAGCATTTTTATGAGGGTTTTATGCGTATGGTTTTCGCTCGCATAAATTGCGGATCCGACGGCATAGCAGTTTCCATAGTCAAGCTGACGGATATCTGCAAAAAGAGCCATTAAACAGTCATAGAGCACAAGAAGGGAATTGGTAGGGCTTTTTCTTTTACGTTTTAGATCTATTCGAATAAGATCCTGCATAGAATCCGCTACGTGAGCGGGAGCAGTAAAAATACTTTCGTAATTTTTTCGATTTGAAAGAAGCTCACCTACAACAACTAAAATGTGATCTACATGTTCTGGCTGTAAGTACTTTGCAATTTGGTAAGGTGGATTTGTTAAAAATTCTTTAATTGCAAAGAGTCCTCCTCGATTATATACCTGATTATTAGCTACAGGCTGAACTACCATATGTGCAAAAGCGCGCATAAGATAGTGGGTTTTACCAGAGGGGATGGAGGGGGCATCTTCACTTAAGCTATTATTTTTAATGTATGCTTCAACCTCTTTCTGAATTTCTTCTGCTCTATATTCTAGTAAAGAACCTGTCGCGGCAAGAGATCCAAAGTTTTCTGGATTCTTACTTAGATAAAATACAATCAACCCAAGTTCTGCCATTTTTTTGTCATAGCCCGGCCCATCAAGTATAAGTCGTACTCGGTTAATCCAGGAGTCAGCAACCTTGCCTTGAGGATGTGATTGTAAAAGGGTGTTTATTGCTGCAACAAGATCTCGTATAGTGAAAAATGTCCCATCATCTTCAAATGGAGGGCTCTCTAATTGATGGCCATAAATTTTTGTGAGTGACTCGGGCTCTTTTGGCTCATCAAAGCTAAGGCGCTTTGGACGTGCAGTTTTTGGCTGAGCTGTTTTTTCTGCAGCCTTTAATGGACTTTCCCAATCTATAAAAGGGGAACTGATATTATCGACACTCATTATTATTCCATATTAAATTAAGGAAAATTATAACTAAATCGATATTAAAAAACAAATATTTGTTTTAATTGTTGAAACGAAAACTATTGTAGAATAGAAAAAATCAACCGCAGAGGAAGATTAGAAAAAAATTATGAGGTTTTTTCTCAAAGCAAACCCTGCGGTTCTCTATAACTTAAAAAATTTATTCGCTCTTTTTATTCTTCTCGCATGTAGGAGTGGAAGGAGAGAAGAATAAAGCCCTCATTTTTGTAGAAATCGATTTTGTCGAAGCTTGCGCTTGCTCTTCGCTTGAGCTCTCGAATGCCTACTTGAGAAGTGTGGTTAAGGGCAAAGTTAAAGTAGAGTTCATATTCAGAGCCAGATCCATATTTGCGGCTGAGGTCTACTTCATGGCAAAAGACTTTCCATAATGGCTCATTTCGGCTCATTTCAATTTCTTTGAAGAGATCATCAAGAATTGGCTTTTGAAAGAGCATATGGTGATTTACGCTATTTACATCTGTATAGATGGGGCTATAGCTTGGGAGCATCCGCTCAGCATGTTTGCAGTAGTGCCCTTTAGTTGCTTTTTTGGAGTGTATGCAGAGAAGGCCGCCATTTTGCTCATTTAAAAATTCTACATCATTGATAAAGACGGAGTCTGAATCTAGGACTAAGATATTGGAGGAAATATCTGGAATCACGTAGGCAGCGTAGAGTTTCAGAAGCTGCTGGTAGTACCAGCCTGGTGGATGGCCGCCTCTTGCAAAAAAGGCATCTGCTACTTCTTTGTCGCCACGTCCTATTTCTAATGCTACATCATCTTTAGAAAAGGGATAGAGTTTTTCATCGAACCACTCAGCATTTTCTGAAAGTGGCTCATTTGAAACCACAATGACTCTGCCAATGTTTTTTCCATAGGTGCGAATGCCAGATATGGCAAGCTCTAATGCTTCTTTATCTTTGGGGTGGGTGACAAGTACAACATCAATGGGCTCATTTGTGAGTGGATATTCAGCAGAAAAGAGCGTGCCTGTGAGCATAAGCAAAAAAACAGCGAAATAGTGCATAAAAACCTGTGCTAGAAGATTGGAAGGTCATCTGGGCTTTCGCCGCTTACTTCAACAGTAAGATCATCATGAATAAAGATATTACATTCAAGACGTATTCCGAAGCCTTTTGGGATATAGATGCCCGGTTCTATTGAATAGCAAGTTCTAGGCATGAGCGGGCGCGTATCATGCGTTTCGTAGTTATCTAAGTTTGGTCCGAGCCCATGCATCATTGTGTGGATATTATGGCCTGTACGGTGGACAAAGTATTTGCCAAAACCTGCTTTTTCTATAACTTTTCTGCATGCATCATCGACGTCGCAGCCGAGTACTTCCATACCTTTTTTAAGCTGCTTTTTGACGTAGGAAATACCTGCGTTTTGAGCCTCTTTTACAACCTTGTATACGTTCAGCATCTCTTGAGGCGGTTTTTTGCCAAAATAGGCAACTTGCGTAAGGTCTGAAAATGTAGCGCTCGGTGTTGCTTTCTTACACCAAATATCTATAAGCAGGAGAGACTCTTTCGTGATTTGGCTATCTTGACCCTGTCCCGGGCAGTAATGGGGGAGAGCGCTATTTTTTCCAGATGCGACAATAGGGTCATGCTCTGTCACAAAGTGATGGTTTTGAAAGGCAGAGACAATCTCTTGCTGCAGCATATATTCTGTGATTTTCTTTTTTGCAGAAAGAGATTCTCGCACGCGCTCAAAGCTTGATTCAAAGCATTCCATCAAAAAGCTTGTAGCTTCCCTATGGCTTTTAAGCTGTGCAGGACTCCAGCGACAGATAAAATTTTTTGCGATATTCCACGAGTTGGTCACTTCAATTTTCTTGTCAGAGAGCCATTCATACAGGCCTGAATCGAGAGTCGAGAGTACAGGTATTGCTCCCTTAGGAAAGTGCTCCATAGCAATCCGCTTTTTACCCTTTAAGGTAGTTGCGAGGGCAGTATCTAGGCTTTGCCAGCTGTCGTAGGCAATTTCAATTCCAGGGAGATGTTTAAGGGGATGGGTTTCAATGTTATGGACAATTTTTACAGGCTGGCCTTTTTTAGGTATCCAGTAAAAAAAGCGGCGCGAGAGCAGTTGATGTTCGTCGATACCAAGAAGATCGAGGCCAAGTGCATTATTTCCGCGAAAGTCATAGATGAGCCAGCCGTCGAGTCCATTTTGGGTCGTAATATGATTTTGAATTTCTTCGACCTGTAACTTTTTTCGCGGAATCTTGGTTTTTTCCATAGAGCTCCTTGGAAACAATAAATTGCTAAAGTACTATACTGACATTGATCAAAGATGTACAGAAGGTTTTGTATGTTCAGGTTTTTACTTGCTATGCTTCTTCTCTTTACTGGATGTCGCTCATCCGGTGGGGATCTTACACGCCTGACACTTATCCTTGATAGGCCAGCAAATCCAAATCATATACCACTTTATGTGGGCGGTGCGCTTGGATATTTTCGTGAAGAGGGGATTACACTTGATATCCAAAAGCCAGACAATAGCAGCCCTCTTGGGCTCATTGATGAGGGGAAGGCTGATCTTGTGCTTGCTAGCCTTCCGAGGGTTTTTCGAGCAATTGCAAGAGGAAGCAATTGCATTGTATGCGCAAAACTTATCGATAAACCGCTAAAAGGCTTTTTGACTCTTGCTGCAAGCGGCATCAAAGGCATTGATGATTTTCATGGCCGCATCTTAGGCTATGATGGAAATTACAGTATTTTCCCTTCTGCAGAAATTATCTTAGATCTCAATGATGTTCAGGTTGGCTGCAGGCTCAATCTGCAAGACAAGGCAATAGATGAACTTGTCGGCAAAAAAATTGATATTGTCTACGGCGCACTGAGCAATTTAGAAGCAGAATATCTCCAGGCACTTGGTTATAAAGTACGCTTTTTCCTTGGAACAGACTATGGTATGCCAGAGTATGAAGAAGTAGTTGTTGCGGCATCTGGAAATTTTGATCTTGTTGATCAGTTTCAAAGAGCTATGCAAAAGAGTATAGACTTTTGCAGAGAAAAACCAGAGCTTGCCTTTGAGATGTATGCCAATTTAATGACAAATAAAAGCCAAAAAACCCTTGCATGGGAGCAAATAAGCTGGCAAAAAACCTATCCTACACTAGCTTCTGAGCAAAAATTTTCCTTAGATTCTGCCAAAAAGCTTGCAGCTTGGCAGTATGACAATGATCTTATCGGTACCACGATTGATGTGGAGGATTATCTCTACTAAATAAAATGACGAAACCAAAAGGACAGTTGCAGGAGTCCTTTAGCTCCTTTTATTTGTTAAGGCTGAGCAGTATCCCTCTTGCCGCAACAATCCTCAAAGTCTCAAAAGGCTCATTGAGGACATTCACAAAAAAACTAAGCTCAGATTTTGCACCAATGGAAGCCATGGCAAAGAGAATATACTCTTTCATCTGCCTGGATGCTTTTGGATAGGCTGTTTTAAGTACACTAAGTGCCTCCTGATCTTGTGCGCATGATGCGAGAATAAAGGCTGCCTGAAGGGCTATTTCTTGAGAAGAATCTGATAAAAGCTTTCGAAGCTCATCTGTAAATAGATGATTTTCCTGGAGTAAAAGATGGGCAGACTCTGTTGTTATCCCCCAAGTTCGCTCTTTTAAAAACTTGCGAAGTGGTTCTTTGCAATCAACTCCACATGTTGCGAGCATAGAGTAGAGTTCGAGCCGAACGAGAAGATCCTCAGTTTCTGGAACGCGCGAAATTCCCGCAACGTGACTTTGTATAGATTGTCCAATAAATGTTATTTGGCCAATTCGCTGTTTTGATAGGCGTATCGGGTCATTAAGCACTTCAAGAACTGCTTTTGCTGCCTGTTCAACATCTTTTCTTTGCCAGATTTTTCCAATCGCAAGGTTTAATGAAACGAGAGGATCTTCTGATTGAAAGGGGAAACTGCATCGTGAATGGCTAATTGCACCTGCAGCAAAAAGGCGTAAGCTTTGATCTTCGAGCAGCAGAAATCGCTGAAATTCTTCTATAGATGGCTTCTCATCAAGAAAGTGCCAGTTTGCAAGTATCCGTGTCTTTATATCAGGGTGAGAAAGAAGTTTTTGAATGGCCTCTCTGGGCGGTTTTTTTCCGAGGCAATGTGTGCACTCGAGAGCTGCCATCCGTACATCAAAGGAGCTATCATTGATAAGGGGATAAAGAAGGTGGCACATCTCTACATTTGATTTATTGAGCACAAGCTCAGATGCAAAAAGTTTTAGCCCTCTTTCTTCACTTGCAGCAAGTTGTTCTATCAAATGCGCATCGCTTTCTTTGGTGATAAGAGAGAGCGCAAAGCTTGCCGCCATCTTTTCTTCGGTATCGGCATTTTGGGATTCAAGGAGAGCAAGAAGAGGCTTTTTTGCATCTGTTGCACGCATCCTGCCAAGTGCTATGCATGCTTCCATCCTTAGGCGATGAGCCTTTTCTGATTCAAGGATATGAAGCAGCTTTTTGATAAGCACTTCATCCCTGCAAGTAGCAGCTAAGCGCATGGCAAAGCATCTCACTTCAAAGCTTGGATCATTCAATGCCTCAAGAGCCAGTGGAATGCCTCGGGCATCACTTGCCATAAATGACGTAAGGAAGGCTTCTTGCCTAATTATTGGAGAGCAGCTTTCAGAGGCCTTATAAACTATCGCCCAGGCGATTTCCTCTAAAAGTTTTGGGTCATTTTTGTCTTGATACTTTGAAAAAGTATTGAGAAGCGCCCGAATGTTTTTTTGCTTTGCATAGCAGAGTATTTCTAGGCTTTGGAGATGTGTATCGGCTGGATCTTCTTCGAGAAGCGGCTTTAGTTCTGTAAGTGCCCCTTCTGTATCTCCAAGAAAGAGAAGCGAGTCAATGCGCCCTCCAAAAAGAGAGGAAGAAACTATGCAAAAAAGCAAAAGAGCCTTCATTTTATAAGCCTTGAAAGCTCTTTAAAATGGGGATGTCTTGCATCTTGCATCAGCTCAAAAAGAACGGTCTCTACAGTCGTTATCCGAACAGAGAGCCTTTTCATTTCATCGAGGCTTGATTCTAGGTCTACTTTATTTCGAGATGATATGGCATCCTTAAGCACAATAGGGCTATAGCCATGCTTAAGAAGGTCTCGAACAGTCTGCAAGACGCAGACATGGGCTTCGATTCCTGCGATAAGCCAGTTTTTTCTTTCTTTGAGTGCTTCTCCTATTTTTGGCTCGCCAAGGCATGAAAATGAGCTTTTTTCATATGGCTTTTCAGAGCATTCAAAGGCTGTTTTCCCAAGTCCTTGAGGATATTGCTCTGTGATGATGGTGGGAATCCCTAAAATCGAGCATGCCTTATAAAAAAGCTGCGTCCGTTCAAGCGTTTTTTGATAATCCAAAACTTTTGGAAAGAGCTTTTCCTGAATATCTATCAGCAAAAAGCCGCATGTATCAGGCGACAGGTCCAAGGTGTGATCCTCCAATTAAGTGGAAATGGAGCTGAAAGACAGACTGTCCGGCAAGATGGCCATTATTTGTAAGAAGGCGATAGCCATCTTCAATTTTAAACTTTTTGGCAAGCTCATTTGCAACCTGTATGATTTCGATAAGGAGAGGGCCATCTTCAGGTGCTACGTGAGAGATGTTTTTAATTTCTTTTTTAGGAACGATCAAAATGTGGACAGGAGCTTGAGGATAAATATCTTTAAAGGCGATTATTCTTTCATTTTCAAAGACCTTATCGCAAGGCAGTTCCCCATCAATGATTTGCATAAACACATTTTTCATGAATTTATCCTTGCATTAAGAACGAGTTTGAGGGCAGATTCGGCATCTTCTTTTGTTTTCCATACTGATATAAAGCGTCCTTTATGGCAAAACAGTGCACCTTCGATTCCTGAGATTTTTTGCAGCTCTTCATCTAAAAGTCCAGCCCACTCTTCTGGAAGAGGCTGTCTGACTTTCATTTTCTCATCGGAACTTGGAGGTATGCCTCTAAGCTTCCAGCATTTTCCCGAGGGCATGATGACAAAGCGGGCAGGGTGCCTTTCGCCATCTAGATCAAAAAAGGCATCCATCCAGGGAATTGATTTTTCAAAGACGAGGCAGTCTCTGTAATCTGCCATGGCCTGCTGGACCACTTCTCTACAAGACTGATTATATTGGTAGCGCTGCCAGAGTCGAGAAAGATGGCCCACGGCAAAATTTTTCGCTTCCAAAAAGGCGGCCATCTGCATCTCTGGTGGTGCGTCATAAAGTACTGGGGTAAAGTTCGATATAACTTGAGAAAAGGTGCAAAAGCCAGGAATTTGCGGGTCTTTGCCATTATCATGGGCGTCGACTCCGCGAACAAGGGAGTTGTTAAAAAATTCAAATTCCTTTTGCTGCAGCATGCCCTTATGCTTGAGGTATTCTAAAATCATTCCAGCGGAGCTCAGGGGACCTTTATAGTCTGCTTGGTGATGGTCAAAACGTTTAAGGGATGGCTCATAAATGCCGCCAACATCGCATACATATTCTAAAGAGCGAAGCTCTTCAGCCGATCGCGTACGTTTAATTTTATCAGAATCTATCAGGCCAAAAAATTCTAAGAGCGCACAGGCGGTGACTTCGTCAGCATGAAATGTACCATCATGGGTGCCAAAGGATCGCGGGATTTTCTGTGAAGGTTGAGTCATAAGGAGATAGGCTTTTAGTAATCATTATGAGATTTTGTTAGCTTTTTGGTCAATCCGATAGCAACTAAAACGACCAAAAGAACATAATGGACCCAAACGAATTAAAAATGTTCTTAACGTTCTTTCCTTGTTTCTCAAAAATTACTAAATGTGTAAATAACAAGTAAGAACTAACATGGATTTTAGCCCTTGGAACTCGGACAACTAGACCTTGTAACGCCAGATGGTATGATTACAAGCATTGAAAAAATTGATGAAAAGACATCCATCGCACATGTGCTGATTGAGCGGATCCATCCGACATTTGTAGGATATGAGATTGAACCAAGCCTTGTATTTTTTAATATAAAGAGTACGCTTGCGCAAATTGGATTAAATGGTGTGGGTGAGCAGTATGAACTCGATCAAAAAAATAGATGTGCGAGGGTGGTTGTTCGCCTTTCAGCTATAGGGCCTATTGCAAGAGAGATGCTTTCACATATAACCGTGGGAGCCTACATTGGAAAGCTTTTTGCAGCTGATTTGAGACGCCGCGTTCGAGATCCAGATTATCTTACCCGTATGTTTGGAAGATCAGATAGGCAGGGAAGGCCCCTTCTTTCACTTGGCGGCATGCAGGGAAGTGATACGATGATCTTAGATCGTATCGATGGACGAACTGTTGCCTACCTTGCTCTGAAAAATGGAAGAATCTCTTATGAGGGGTCGATTTTTGGCTTTTTGCCAACAATGGCGAAATCTCTTCACCATAAAAAATATTCTCTAAGAGACATGCTCAGTCTGCACCAAGACTGGCTAGAGGGTGCTCCTCGAAATGTGCAAGAGGATGAAATCTTGCTGCTTCGTACAAGCCCTCTTCACATACGTACTGTTTTTGCCCGAGTTGTAGATGGCCTGCTTTCCTCTGGCTATACCCACACCTCAGCTTCTGTCTTGCAGCCTGATACGGCAGCATCTGGCGATGTCTATGAGCTCTTTGGCAGCTCAAAAAGAGAAATTAATGACATCCCGCTAGAATTTTATACGCTAGAGCCCTACCGGGAGCACGTCTTTTTTTCTGATAGAGACCAGCTCCAAATATGCCTTGAAGATGCAAAATCACTCTTTAAAGCTTTTGAAACCGCTCCACAGCCTATTGAAGAGAGGTGTGCAGTCTTTGTTGTAAAGGGCCATCAGATGCAAGAGCTTCGGGCAGCCGATTGGGTTGTCCGTCCTCCTGTTTTTCATGATTTGCCAGGTATTTCTCATGGAACCCGCCAGGCACTTCTTATCTCCCGCTTTATCGAGCAGCAGCCAACATATGACTATCTCAAAGCAATTGAAGATGGAGAAATTACGAGCCAGGGCGTTTTACTTACTCGCTACTTTCCATCTCCAATCATGAAACGCATGCTCCTTTCTGAGCGCGTCTCTAGCTGCTTAAAGGGAATCTACTTTCAGTGCCCATCTGCAAATCATGGGCAATTTTTTTCTTATGAAGATAGGGCAATGCTTAATGATCTCTATAAGTTTGCCATTCCTGTCTTTTGGGTTGATGAAGTAACGGGCAAAATTTTGCAGTATGTACAGCAGCCAAAGAGAGAAACTGGCATGTTTGTGCCGCTAAATCAAACTGAGACCTTCATAAAGGCGACAACTTTTGGCGTATATGGCTCAAATCTTTTGTCTGGAGGCTTTGATACAATCCTCAAAGATATCCTAGAAGGTGTCCAGGAGATGAAGTCTGTTATGTCCCACCCGCTTTTGCACAAAGATACTCCTCTTGTGTTAATTACAGGAGGCGGCCCTGGTGCTATGGAAACAGGCAACAGGATTGCAAAAGAGCTTAAAATTCTTTCCGGTGCCCGAATTACTGACTTTGGATCAAACTCGCAAAATGTGGTAAATGAGCAGAGGCAAAATCCCTATATTGAAGCCAAAATGACCTATCGCCACTATGAGCTTGTGGAGAGGCAGGCAGAATTTAACCTTGATTTTCCAATCTTTGTGATGGGGGGAATCGGTACAGACTTTGAATTTTGCCTCGAAGAGGTGCGAAGGAAGGTGGGCTGCGTGAATCCAACCCCAGTGCTCCTCGTAGGAGAGGTAGACTACTGGCGAGATAAAATAACCTCTCGTTATCAGGTAAACCTCAAAAATGGCACGATTAAGGGGTCAGAGTGGGTATCAAGCTGCTTTTACTGTGTTCAGACAGCTAAGGAAGCTTTGGATGTATACCGCAAATACTTTTCAGGAGAGCTTACTATATCCAAAAATAGCCAGCAGAATCCACTTGGTTTTGTAGAAGTAAAATAGGTAAAGCTACGGCTGCTTTGCTGCTGCAATAGATTGGTTGTAGAAATAGAGAAAGGTAGAAAAAGTAAGCCAGCCAGCTGCGAGGTAGCAGTTGTTTTCTTTTTGCCGTGGCACGCTTATTTGATCGATAGAAAGGGGTGTGCAACTTGCATAAAATGCATCTCCAACACAAACCGTGGCAGGTTCTGGATTTTCAAGGGTAAAGGTTGGATTGCCAGATCTTATAAGTGTTTTTTTTGATCCTATTGAATCTAGTGCATAAAGGCCCTCTTTAGTTTCAACATAGCAAATAAAGTGAAGCCCGTGCAGATTTACAGGACGCGCAACCGTGGTGAGATTTCCATTTCGCATGGTTTTCAAATCGGGAACTATTTCGCTGAGCACTGAAGTGCCAAAGAGCTTTTTTAAACAGTATTCATGAACGAACTCAGCAACGCCCATGTTGCCCCTATCCATGACCATTTTTGCCCTAGGACTTCGTGAAGTGATAAAATCTCGTAATTTTTCAAGTCCCAATGTTACTAAATGGCTATTATTTCCACCGTTAAGCGTGAGATGAGCAAGCTCGCCATAAAACTGATGCAGCATCTTTCTCTCAAGATCTTCAAGTGCATCCTTAAGCTGTATTCTGAGTCGTAAATCTAGATTTTTTGGTTCAAGCTTTAAGGAGGCAAATGTGTCTTCATCAAGAACGAGGCCTGCATGCTCTTGCATGTCTACACTTTCGATAAGAAGTGTTGCCGTTTCGCGTATTTCATCTAGCCTTGTCACTATATTTTCACAAATTGGGTGAAGCGAAGGATCTATCTGCTCAGCTAGAGAGAGGAGCGTTTCGATACTTTTGTCGATATCTTTTATAAAAAGCTCTAAATCTAAAATGGATACTTGGTAGAGGCCATTTTCAACAGTAGCTGGAAGATCACTGTAGGGAATTTCGCGGTTAGGGGATCCATCAACAAAGGACCAAAGGAGCGAAAACTTTGTCTGAGGATCAAATTCGTTGATAAAACGAGTCGCTTTTGAGATCGATGTATGAGTAAAAGTATCTAAAGGCGAAAAGTCTTCGGTACTTATTATTTCTGTCTCCTCGTTTTGCTCCTGCTTTACCTCTCTAGCATCTTTTGCCTCAGCAGGTGGGGGGCTCTCTTTTTTCGCAGGTAGCTTGCTTTGCTCTTTACTTTGAGGAATAGTTTGAGCGTCTTCCTTGCTACTTTTTGCTTCTATCTCCTTGTCTTGCTTTACCTCTTCAGGTTCCAGTACCTTAGCAGGTGGACTTGGGGGAGAAAGACCCGGTGGCTCGTTTTTATGAGGGAGAGTAACATGAATCTTTTTGCCTTTTTCATTAATTCTTTTGACTAGGTCTTCAATGTTCTTGAGGGATGCATCATCTGCTTTATATCTCTCAACAAGTTTGTCGATCTTGGGCTGGGTCCAGATGGTATTTTGATATGCCCCGAAAAAGCGTCCAATTCTTTGAAAAACATTCAATACACAAGTCTTTACTGAAAGGCAGTTTTTTGCATGATCAAATTCTAGGGTATAATAGGTTTTTGACCAGTCACCTAGGCTGGGCGGAAATCTCACAGTAGCCTCCGTAGAGGAGCTTTATGCCTCTACTCATACTGTAACAAAACGTATCATTTATTAAAATAAAAGCTATTACGTCAATGCTTGTATAATAAAATATCTGCTATAATGGCTTACAGAGGGAATTCATATGGCAAATATTCCAAGTAATAGCCTGGAAAGCAGCTCTTTTGTGTATAGACCTTCAGAGGGTAGCAGCGGCAAAGTCATGCCAGCCTTAGCAGGTGTTTCAAGTAAGGTTTCGAGCGTTTGGCAAAGAGGATCTCTTGATATTGTCAGACGCTCGCGCCAATTTGAAACCGGCTCTAGAGATTCAACCAAATTGATAGGTCTTCAAAGAGAAATTGAACTTCAAGATTTAGCTGGAAGAACGATAGAAGGCGAGTATATGAATCCTTCGGGAGATGTACTTGCCAAGGAGACTGCAAGCCGCATTCCCGGGCAAAGAGCACTTTCCATAACGCTTGAGCAAAGCTTTAGGCAGCTTCATAAACAGGAGCTTGCCTATATGAAAGAACTCTCGCTCCTTTCTAAAGACCAAGCTAAAACAGCCGAGATCCAAGCAAAGCTTGAAGACATCAGGAAGAAAATCGCAGCCAATCGAGAAATGTATAGAAACCTTGAAACAGATGATGTTGTCGATAGAAGGAAATTTTTTGACTCCAATTATCACCGAGCCTTTATGAAAGAAGGATTGCAAAAATTACGCGGGATGAATCTGGATGGTACGCTGTATAAAATCCTCGCAGACAAAGTAAATCCAGGCCTTGTCAACGCGAGAAATATCCAGCTCACTCTTGGCAAAGGGAGTGAAAGCTACGGGCTTCTTCGTCTTGGAGTGATGAGCGATCTCAGAAACGGCACCACAAATTTGCGCGAGCTTAAAAAAATTGTAGAAGGAGGGGCGGCTTTAAAAGATGAGGCTGTAAGAAAACTTCAACAAGAAAAGGCCCGCTATAAACCTCACACACCGGCATTTGCCTCACTAGAGATGGCAATTAAAGAACTAGAAAATCCAGAGAAGGCGCTTTTTTCTCGTAGAGAGCGCATGAATGTGCTGATGCTGCAATATCTGACTGCTTCCGCTCAAAGAGATCTCTCTAAACTTACTGCAAATACCTGGAAAGTTATTGATGTACGGCTTCTCGACACTGCAAAACATTCTATTGATAAAGGATGCGGCTGGGTCCATGACGAGACAAATGAGCTTCTTGATATGGCAGAAATCTTCAGAGAGTTTAATGGCAAAACAGTCGTCTTTGGAACAGATGGGCCTCATATTGATGGAGATAAGGTATATATTCCTCTTCCTGGATTAAAACCTGGAGCAACAAGGGAAGTTACACTCTCAGCAACTCTTCTCAACATCTCCATACAAAGCCCCTCGCAAAAGGGTGGGCCAAAAAATGAAGGAGTGCAGGCAGAAATTAATAGAGACGCACTTCACAATCTTCAGAAACTGCAAGATAGTAGCCTATTTGATGATGAAGAATGGAAAACGATGTGTGCGCTCTTAGCAAAGGGAGTATCAAATGCCACTGTTGCAGAGCAGGCGGTGTGCGCACTTCTTCGAAGAGGTGACTATTCAGTTTCTGTCGGCTGCCTAAGTGCAAAAGATAGGACAGGATGGGTGGTAGGCCGCGCCCTGATTAAACTTGTAGCAGGTGTCGATAAATCACTGAGAAGGTTTTTGACACGCCAGCTTGTCTCAGCAGCTTCTGTTTCCTCCCAAATCCTCAAAGATGTTACGGGCTGGAATTTTATGAAACTTGATTTTAGAACTATGGGTGATGAGGCCTCAGCCTCCATCAAGCTTCGCCACGTGGCAGGGCTTACTGCAGAATGGGCGGTAGAGGGCATTAAGAAAAAAGTTAAAAAAATCGCATCTACAGAAATTGTAGACCCTATTAAGCGAAAATTTGTTCCCATCTTTCTCAATGTAGCGTAGTATAGGCTGCATGCCATTTATAACGATTGAACTACCAAAAGATTTTGCCTTCGATTTAGCGGCTTTTGCTAAGGAGATGCATGCCTATTTGGCTGAAAATCTTGGCCTCCATCATGAAAAGCTCAAGACAAAGCTGCTCTTTATTTCAGATTGTGTTGTGGGGGATGGGAATCTAAATAACACCTATTCACACATCCGCCTCGAACTTATGGCAGGAAGAGACAGGGAAAAACTAAAAGCCGCCACCAAAGAGCTTTTACGGCTATTTTCAGAGGCCCTAAAAAAACAAAATCCAACGAGACAGTCGCGCATCACGTGCGAGCTTCGAGAAATAGACTCTGACCTCATCGCTGCATCGCTGTTGTAGCTTGCGCCTTTTGAGAAACCAGTATGAGTAGAGCCAAAGCTGCTATAAATCCTGTAATCCAAACTGCGCCAAAAAACTGAGGCCATGCCATATTTGCCGCTAAAAAGCCGCCAAGGCAGCTTGCAAGCTTTGTAGGAATTGAAGAGAGGGACCAGAGGAAGGCATATTGAAGTGGTGCATAGTACTTGTCGCAGCTCTTCCAAAGTAGCGAGATAAAAGCAGTTATTGCCATCCCGCCGGTAAGGTTTGTTAAGAGGGATGTAGTATAGAGCATAAAGAATGACTTTCCCACTATGCTGTGGATGAAGCAGCCGCATTCTGAGACGGTGTGGAGAAGGCCGAGGACTGCGCATGCAATAAAGGGCTCTTTATTTTTTAGCAGTTTTGCTGAGGTAATAGCTCCAACGACTGTTGCAGAGAAGCCAAAGACTTTTGCAGCAAGGGCAAGATCTTGTTTTGTAAAGCCAAGCTCGAGATAAAATGGCCCCTCCATTGGTTTTGACATGTGATCTGAGAGCTTAAAGAGAAGGATTACAGCAAGTATTTTTTTCCAATCCGAATTGCTAAAAAATGCTTTTGCTGGTGCAAGAACGATCTCATTAAAGATGCCATGTGTAGAAAAGCGAGCTCTTCTAATAGCTATGGTTTCAGAAGATTTGTAGGGCTCTTTTACTACAAGCATGATGGCTAGGGCGATGAGGGTACAGGATGCGCTTGCTAAAAAGGCCATCGGCCATGAGATGAGGTGTGCTATATAGAGAATCCCTGCACCTGCATAGAGAAGGCCTATTCTGTATCCAGTAATAAGGAGGCTAGATCCGGTCTGGTAGGCATTAGAGTGCAGGCTTTCAAGTTCGTAGGCAATCCCTACCATGTACAAACAGCCTGCAAAGAGGGCAAGAAATAGTAGTGAGCTTGCAAATAACCAAGGATAGTGTGCAGGATCAAAAATTGCCATAGCCACAAAAGAAAGAGCCATTCCAAGCAGCGCTATCATAAACCAGCCTTTACGAGGGCTCTCTTTAAGAATAGGCGGAGGTAGATAGTCGATGACTGCTGACCAGAGGATTTTTACACTAAAGGGGAGGCCAAGTAGTACAAAAATACCGATAAGATCTTTTGAGTAGCCGCATTCAGTGAGGTATATGGATACGTTGTTTCCATTATTGTGCAGGGCATTTAAAAACCCTATTAAAAATAAAACAACATAAACTCCCATTATCCCTCGTACGCGCATTTAAGCACTTTTTTTAGATCGCACCAGCGCTCGCTTGAGATTTCTGCTCCAACTTCTTGGACAACTTCAGAACCAAGATAATTTCCAATTTTAGCGCATTCAACAAGCTCATAGCCTTGCAGCATGCCATATAAAAAGCCGCTTGTAAAAAGATCTCCAGCCCCTGTTGTATCTTTAGGGGTTACACGTCTTGCAGGAACAGCAAGTACCTTTTCTTTAAAGCCTATAAGACAGCCTCTGTCACCAAGTAATATAACTGTTACTGGGACTATTTTACTTAAAAGTTTACATCCTTCTTCTGCTGGCAGAGCATAGAGCGTTTTGATTTCATCTTCATTCATAAAGACTATGTCGATGTAGTTTGTCAGAAGGTCTACAATCTGCTCTTTATGTTGTTCAACAAGGCTGTAGTTTCCAGGATCAAAGCTAATAAGGGCTCCATGCTCTTTTGCAAGCTGCATAGATGAGCGTGTAAGGTTATTGTTTCGAAGGGTATATCCCTCTACATGGACAATCTTTGCTTCCTTCATATAGCTTGAATTGAGATCAGCGGCTGAAAAGGCATCAGCAGCTCCCGGCGCGGCTACAAAGGTGCGGTTTTTGTCTGGCGTGATAAAACAGATTACTCGGCCAGATGCAAGATTTGGATCATCGATTTTAAGTGGTAATACATTATTTTCTCTCAGGCTATTTTCATACTGCTTGCCATAAGGATCTATGCCATCTCGGGTATGAAAGGCTGTTTTTACACCAAGTTTTGCAAGCCCTTTAAGCATATTGGCTGTGCTTCCGCCTGGCATGATCTTTGCCTCTTCTTCGGCTTCGATGATAAGTGCATCAAGTTGTTCCATTGGAACAACTCTTGAGCCGCCTTTGGGGAAGTTATGCTTTTCTAAAAATGCGTCATCCACAGGTATAAGAATATCTGTGATTGCTGTCCCTATGCCAAGTACATCATACTTTGCATTTGAAGGGAAAAGTTCTAGAGAAAGTAGGAGAAATATAAGTGTGAATAGAGAATAATTCATGGGAATTCAAGTGAGCTTTTTGCCTATAGAATCATAGTAAACTTGTCTTAACTTGTCAACGAAATAGTAAATATGTATAAGAAAATTCTCTATCTGACAACTTTGACCTACGGCTATATCATGAATAAGCTGTGGCCAAAGAAATATCCAATATACAGCAAGATTACAGACTCTCTTTTTTTAGGAAGGCTGCCTCTTAAAAATACGAAAGATCACATCGCCATCCAAAAAGAGGGCATTACGGCAATTCTCACAATGACAGAGCGATTTGAAAATACCTCTCGAGGCCTTGTATCAAACCCTGTGCGTCCAGATGACTGGCAAGCGCTTGGCATTAAGCATGCTCAAATCGAAATACCAGATTTTACACCTCCAACACCTCAGCAGCTTGATATGGCAGTTGCCATCGTCTACAATTGGCTAAAAGCTGGTGAAAAGGTGCTTGTCCACTGTAAAGCAGGCCGCGGGAGAAGCGCGGAGGTTGTTATTGCCTACCTCTACCAAAAACACCCTGATCGCTATCCAACATTTGAGGATGCAAGATTGTTTGTGAAGTCAAAGCGGCCCCACATCACGGTCAAACCAAAAAATGGTAATGGCTAAAGTCCTTTAGGTCCTTGATGATTGGAAATAAGTAAGTCCTCAAACGAAAAGTTTTGGATTGAATAGTGCGGCCAGTCTTTGTAGTCGAAGTGCCACCACTCTTTGGGATGGACTGTAAAGCCTTGTGCTTCAAGGGCATCTCGCAAGATTTTTCTATGCAAGGCCTGTTGCTTGGTTGCTCCGGCATAATCTGAGAAGGATCGCTCGGTCATCTCGTCAAAATCGCTAGGAAATTCTACGCTTTCACGAGTTTCTATTAGGTACATGCCAAGATCAACTGCGCAGCCTCTATTATGTTTAGAGCCTTCATTGGGATCGGCAAGGAAGATTTTTTTATCATCTGGGGTTACCTGCCAAAACATCCAGGTAACATGCCATGGTCTATAGCCATCATAGATGATTAGGCCGTAGCCTTCTTTTTCAAGGCTTTTTGCTGCGCGCTGCAGTGCTGCTGCAGCCGGCCTTTGCAAATAGGCTTTAGGATGGCTGTAGAGGGGTATTCCAACAAAATTATTACTTGTCGCGTAGCGGATATCAAATTGAAAACGGGCGTCAATCGTTTCAAGATCGACAAGGTCCGTTTTTCGAAACTGGCCTACCTCATGCGGCGGCGTCTCTTTTTGAGCAAGTTCTAGCATGGCAATTATTATAGCGATTGATTAAAATATATACGTATGAAAAAAAAGCCTATAATTATTCTCGGAAGTTCTAAAACACATGGAGACACCCAAGAAGCAGTTGATGCGCTCTTGCAGGGAAGAGAGGTTCCTATTGTGGATCTTCTCACTCATAATATTTCCTACTATGACTATGCAGCAAAAAATAAGGAAGATGATTTCATCTCAATTGCAGAAAAAATGATGCAGCATGATCCCATCATTTTAGCCACCCCTGTCTACTGGTATACGATGAGCGCTCCTTTAAAGACATTTCTTGATCGCTGGAGCGATTTGCTTACACATAGAAAGGATCTCGGTAGAAGTCTTGCAAATAAGGAACTCTATGTTGTTGCCTGCTATGGCAATGAGCTTCCAAAGGGTTTTGAAGATGCCTTTTCCCAAACATGCGGCTATCTTGACATGAAGTATAAAGGCTGCTATTACTACTATAGTGGAAGAGATCCAGAAAAAATAAAAAACAATACTCTTCTTACAAAGCAATTTGCAAAAGAGATATATGAAAGAGCAGATTAAGCAGCATTTTATAGCGATACTGAGCTTGCTTATTGCAATCGTTGCCCTTACCTACTCTACATGGCGCGAAGAGGCGACAGAGCATAATCGAAATACCCGTCAAGCGGCTTTTGAAGTACTCAAACATCTTGGAGAGCTTCAGGTAATCGTCAATCAAACCATCTATCAAGATTCTAAAGAGGCTTTTCTTGGCTGGGGACATATCGCCATTATCACCGATATGGGATCACTCCTTCCTTCTCCAATACCTGCAAAATCTGAAGAGCTTGCAAGAATCTGGGGAGAAAATTGGCAAAAGCTTTCAAGCGATGAAGCAGCTCAAGATAGCGTAACGGCCCAAATTGATTCTCTTCGAGAATCTGTCCTTGGCATTATCCACCATCTTCGCTAGACAAAAAGTGTCTTTACCTGTACACAGAACCTGTGTAAAAAACTTTACTTAAAGGTAGGAAAATGAAAGATAATCTGCGAAAAAAAATCGTTATGGGTGTCTGTTCAGCGGCATTTTTGAGCCAGCAAGTGGTAGCGTTTGCTGATTCAATGCAACCACAGTCCTCCCAAGATCAAGCTCACATGACATCTGATGAGCAGTCATTTGCAAATAAGCTTTCGGGCAGTGCAAAAGATTCCTTCATGAAGATGGGCCATCAAGATCGTTCAATGTGCATGAAGATAGCAAATCATGATTGCAAAGGCAAAAATTCATGTAAAGGCCAAGGCGGCTGCAAATCAGACAGCAATAGCTGCAAAGGCCAAAACGCATGTAAAGGCCAAGGCACATGCAAAGTTGCAGCATCTGATGCTGTAAACATGTGCATGAAACGCGCAAATATGTAATTCTTTCGAGACCGAGACGAAGTCCTGGCTAAGGACTGTCTCGGTCTCGATATTTTAAGAGATCGTATTTTTGAGAAAAAACAGAGACATACCAAATCTAGGAATAGGCATAGGGCTGCGTATTCCCCATTATGACCATATCTTCAGCACACTGCCCGCTATCGATTGGTTTGAGATTATAAGTGAAAATTTTATGATAGAGGAAGGGCTTCCTCTCAAAAATTTAAACAAGATTCTCGAGCACTATCCTGTCGTCCAGCATGGGGTAAACCTTGCAATCGGCAGTCCAGATCCGCTCAATTTCGAGTACCTTAAAGAGCTAAAAAAACTTGCAAAAGTTACAAAGACCCCCTGGATTTCGGATCATCTTTGCTGGGGAAGGCTGCCAGGAGCCCATTTTCACGATCTTTTGCCGCTTCCATATACAAAGGAAGTAATAGACTATGTTGCAGAGCGTGCACGGATTGTTCAAGATTTCCTAGAAGTTCCTTTTGCACTTGAAAATCTTTCATCCTATGTTACTTATACGCAAGATCAGATGCCGGAGTGGGATTTTTATGCAGCGGTTGTTGAAAAAGCAGACATCTTTATGATGCTCGATGTAAATAACATCTACGTCTCAAGCCAAAATCATGGTTTTGATCCAAAAGAATACTACAAAAACTTGCCCCTAGATCGCGTACTTCAGATGCACCTTGCCGGCCATAAAAGGTGCGATGGCTATATTCTTGATACGCATGACAACTATGTCTGCGATGAAGTGTGGGAGCTTTATGGAGAGATTTATCCCTTAACTGGCGGAGTTTCCACGCTTTTGGAGTGGGATGATAACTTTTTATCGTTTGAAGATACCTGGCAAGAGGCCCTAAAGGCAAAGGCATACCAGAATGAGCTCAGTACCAGATAAGCTTTTTGAAGTGCAAAAATGGTTTGGATCTTGCATCACCCAAAGAATCTATAGCGATATTGCCTATGAAAAAGAGCCCTCTAATTACATTGTAAGCACAGAGACTTTATCTGCTGGGGAGAGAATGCAGCTCTATAACCAAAGCTACTGGCTCAGGCTTCTTGCAGCACTTCACGAGGAATACCCCTTTCTCTCAAGACTTTTTGGTAAAGATGCTTTTGATGATGAGATTGGCATCGACTATCTCACATGCTATCCTCCTACACACTGGAGCCTGAACCTCCTTGGAAAGGATCTTTTCTCGTGGCTGCAAGATAACTATACCCAAAATGATAAAAAACTCATCCTAGATGCAGCGGAAATTGACTGGGCGTGCCAAAGGTGTTTTTTTGCTCCCAAAGCATCTCCACTTGATCTTTCAAAATATCAGGGAGAAAAAGCAGATCTTTTACTTGATGAGCCTCTCAAAATTGCAGCCGCAGGCTATCTCATAGAAACAGATGGTGATTTGTTGCCCTTTAGGCAAAAGCTTTTGCAAGAAGAGCATGCCTACTGGGTTGAACATGACTTTCCAAAATGCTCAAAAGATGGCACCTACTACTACCTTATCTTTAGAAACAGAGATCTTAATGTATCGTGGGAGCCTCTTGAGAAAAATGAATATCTGCTACTCAGGCATATTCAAGCGGGTGCTACTATAGGGGATGCTTTAGAAAAAGTTGAAGTGGGCGAAGAGGCTGCCTTTTGGGTGCAAAAGTGGCTTATTCGCGAGTGGCTTGAGTATAAATAGTTCGTTTGATACAGTCTCTTTCTTCTTACTGGAGGTCTGTATGATGCGTTTTGTTCTTTTTCTCCTTCTTGCTGTCTCAACGCTTTCTGCTGAAAAAAAGACAGTCTGTCTCAATATGATCGTAAAAGATGAAAGCAAGGTAATTACAAGATGCCTTGAATCTGTGCTGCCTATGATTGACTACTGGGTTATTTCTGATACCGGCTCTACTGACGGCACGCAAGAGATCATCAAAGAATATATGAAAGAAAAAAATGTTCCCGGAGAGCTTATCGAGCGTCCATGGAAAAATTTTGCCCATAACCGAAATGAGGCACTCGATGCTGCAAGAGGAAAGGCAGACTATGTCCTCTTTATCGATGCAGATGAATATCTTGTCTATGACGATGAGTTTGAGATGCCGGAACTTGATAAGGATTATTACTACTTTATACTAACCTGGCCGGGATCTTCATGGTCAAAAATTTCCCTCATCAAAAATATACCTGACTTTAGATGGGAAGGCGTACTTCATGAAGTGATTGTTCCCCATGTCAAACATAGCTTTGCAACTGTAGAGAATGTAAAAAACATCTACACAGTAGATGGTGTGAGATCTCGCGATCCAAAAAAATATCAAAAAGATGCAGAAGTGTTAGAAGCTGCGCTTAAAGAAGAGCCAAATAACAGCCGCTATATGTTCTATCTTGCAAAAAGCTACGAAAGTTATGGCGCTAAGGAAGAGGCTATAAAATGGTACAAAAAACGATCTGAAGTTGGCTCAAGCTATGACCTAGAAGCCTGCTGGTCGCTTATGAGTGCAGGACAGCTTCTCGAGCAGCTTGGAGCTCCCGCACAAGAGGTGATTGATTGCTATAAGGGTGCTGTTCGCCATGCTCGAAATCGCGCAGAGCCTTACTACCATCTTGCTCGATACTATAGATCTATCAATGATAACACAAGGTGCTACCTTGTTGCATCCCTTGGCAAGACAATCCCGCTCCCTGACGATAGTTTCTTCATTGAAAACTGGATTTATGACTATGGTCTGCTCATGGAGATATCTGTATCATCCTACTGGATAGGAAAGTATAAAGAGTGCCAGGAGGCATCACTTGCAATGCTTGAAATAGAAGATTTACCAAAAGAGTATGAGAATTGTGCAGAGCAAAACCTTGGTTTTGCAAATGAGAAGCTGCTCATGGAAGTGTGTGAAAGCTCATCTCTTGCTGTAGGCACATAATCTATGAAAAAAAGCGTTATTTTCTATCTTATTGCGCTCTTTTCACTCTGTTCACTTGTAGCAGGAGAGCCTCGCACTATTACTATCTTTGGCTATAAAGATTCCCGGGCAAAGCCCTGGGATCCAGATAGCATCAAAGAGGGGATTACTGGCTCTGAAGAAGCTGTAATCTATATGTCTCAAAAACTTGCAGCACTTGGATACAAAGTCTTAGTAGTTGCTATGCCGCCTCCTGGATCTTTGCACTCTCTTCCTACAGCAAACCCGCGTTATATTGATGCAAGTGACGATGATGGTGCAGAGTCTGATATTGCTATATCTTGGCGTATTGCTACAAATGCCCTTACGTTAAAAAAGCGAGCCAAGCAAGTCTATCTCTGGCCGCATGATCAGCACTATTATCCTATCTTGCAAAACCTCATAGATGGCTTTGATGATGTCCTTTGGCTTTCTGAATGGCAAAAAAAGGATTACTCGGTCTATAACCCGGGTTTTGCAAAGTTTACAAAAATTTTTGGAAACGGCATCAACCCAGAGCAGTTTAGCCCTGTAAAGCCAAGAAGTAATCCCTACTCCTGCATCTATAGCTCAAATTATGCAAGAGGACTTGAAATTTTGCTCGACATCTGGCCTGAAATTAAGAGCCGGTTTCCACTTGCAACGCTTGATATTTACTACGGCTGGCAAACGTGGGGCCTTCTTTCAAAGCAAAAAGAGGCCTTTATGAAGGCGCAAGTTGATGTCTATGATCTTCTCGATATCAAAGAACATGGTCTTGTAAGCCACGAAGAATTGAATGAAGCCTATAGCAAGGCATCCCTCTGGACCTACCCATGTATTGCTGCAGAAACATTCTGTATCACAGCATTAAGAGCTCAAATGAATGGTTGCATTCCTGTGGTTATTAAAGATACAGGCCTTAATGAAACAGTACGCCACGGCTTTAGCTGCACAGATAGAAACCTCTATCACCGAGAGCTTGTAAAAGCAATGCTGCTCGTTCAGGGCTGCACACTAGAAACAAGAGAGAAAATGCGCGACTTTATCCTAGAAGAATATACCTGGGAAAAAATCGCTGCTAAGTGGCATGAGCTCTTTGAATCGCAAAAACCTGCAGAGCAACTAGCAAAGTAATTTGAAACATAGAGAACATTGAGGAGAATTTCTCTCTGCCTCTCTGTTTCTACTATTGTTTTTTTGATTTTTAAGTAGCGTTCTGCCATACTAACCCCATGGAAATTGTACAAAGCTGTTTATATAATAGAAGATGGCTTGCTATATCTGGAATCCCGATTGCTTGTGCTTCTTATATTGTCGTTCTTGCGCTTAAAGCGCTTGCTGAGATTTCACGTCTTTTTGGATGCCAAGAAAGCTTTCGCTACTTTGCCTACTCAGCTAAAAAATTCTATGCTGTCTATGTACACCATAATAGTATCTATTCATTAAAGCGAACCTCGCCGCTACCTCTTCTTACCCATTCAAAGAATATTGCGAGAAGAGATGTCATTTTGAACGAGGAGGATGTTAAAGCCGTAGAGCTTATGAGAAATCAGTTTTTGTCTCAAAATCCTTATAAGAGTGAGTTTCACAAAATGAGAGATGCTCATGTTCGCGGTGCAAAAAGTACAGGTATTTGCTTTGGGGCAGCCTCTACTTTCATCAAAGGATGTCTAGAAAAAAAGATAGAATCAGAAGCTGAGCTCGTCTCCTATGCAAAGCAGTTTGAGGAAGGGTTCAATGAAGAGGCAGCTGCTCTTCATTGGATGTATACAAAAACTCAGCCTGTTAGAGAAAGTATGAAATATCTCTCTGAGCTTCATGCGCATTATAATACGCTTTTAAAAATGGTCAGACTTCAGCTCAAAGCAGCCCTAAATTGGAACCTCTATGTAGATCTTAAAGAGCTCGAGCAGCGCTCATGTTTTGATGCACAAGACTTTGGCACTTCCTCTGTAGGGTTTGCTATAGACTCTGGAGGGGCGCACGCTGTTGCTTTTTTGAAATTTAGCTTTGGCACTTATATCTTCGATAATAACCAAGGCCTCATGTCTACAGGAGCACTCGCTCCCTCAGAGGCGCTTTTAGCCCTCCAAAAACACTACGGATCAACTACAAAGATACATGTACGCCCGCTCATGCTTTTGACCTAACTCCATGTGCTTTCTGCCAGGCTTTTGCTACCTTTATGAATGGTGCAATGCCGGGACGGGGGTCTTTTGCGATGATGCGTTTATCGCCATCTTTGGTTGTAGTGTAGGCGCCAAAGTCTTGGGGATCTGAGCCTAAGGCCCATTCAAAGTTTTTTACAAGTGACCAGAGGTAGTAGCCTTGGACGACATCTTTCCCAAAATCTTCTCTCGCCTTCTCTACTGCATAGAGAGCTCGAGACATATAGCGCGCTCTTTGCGCCTCATCTTGCGTGGATATGCCATTTTCTGAGATGACTACAGGTGCTTGAAAGCTTGTGTGGGCATCTCGTATTGCTTCATAGATGCCTTCTGGATCTTCTCGCCATGGCATCATCGTCATTGGCTCATGCAGGCTTGTGCTGCCAAATATTCCAGTGACTGGCCGTGCATAGTACTGAAGATAGACGACATCTGTTTTTACATCGATATCCTCCTGCACATTGCAGAAAAAGGGCATTTTAAGCTCAAAGCGGCCTGTCTTAAAGCAGTTTCGCACAGCTTCATCCATAAAGCGATTGGCATAGCGTACAACAGGATATACAAAGATGTTTGCAGCTATGTTTGAAAAGGGCTGATGCACGATTCCGATAGTTGTATCTGCTCTGATTGCTTTAAGTGCAGTATAGACGACCTTATGTGCTTTAATCATCGTCTTGAGAAAGTTTGCACCTTTTTCTACTCTGAGGCGATATCCAGGAGAGAATTCTCCCATTATATAGCGTAGCGCAGCCTCTACTGTTGGCTCATTTATGGTGCAAAAGTCAGAAACAAGAGTTTTTTTCTTGTAGGAGATGGTGAGGGCCTTATAAACACGCTCGGAAAATTGCTTGAAACAGTCTATGTTTTCTTCTTTTTCAAAGCTTCCCTTAGCGTGAAACCATTTAGGTTCAGAGAAGTGGTGAAGGGTGCACATAGGGCGGATGTTATGGTCACGAAGGTGCTTGCAGAAGGTTTTGTAGATTTCGAGCACTTTCTTGTCAAATTTTCCTTCCTTCGGCTCTATTAGGCTCCATTCTACACTAAAGCGAAAGGAGTTGGCGCCAAGCTTTTTGAGCCTATCTACAATAAGATTGCGGCCTTCTTTTGTCTGCATGAGATTGTAAAAATCGACACTTTTTTCCGAGCGATTATCCTCTCGCACCTTTATTTCTTCCCAATCAGCCCATTGAGAATTGGGGCAGTTGATGCTGCCAGATACCTGATACTCTGCAATTGATGTGCCAAAATGAAACTTTGGATTGTCCCTTCCGAGCTTAAGTCTCAATTTTCCGAGCTTTTCCCAGAGGCGAGAGTCTTCGCAAATAGCTGTGAAGTCTTTTTCTGGGTCTTTCTTTTCCGTTTCTCCAAATAGATAGGAAGCTGCTCTGCAGACTGCAGCCGCTAGGCCTGTTGCTACTGCTGCCGGCAGATATGCAATTGAAGGAAGGGCATGTAAAACTCGTGATTCTCTTGATTTGCTTGGAAGGGGAGTAAGCACATCTTCTAATTGACACCACATCCAGTTATTCAATGTAAAAACAGAATTCATCATCGCCTCTAATTAGTTATTTGGGCGATTCTACCATGGAGTTCTTTTATTACAAAATAAAGCGTAGCAATGATGAGTCTAATGAAGTACTTTTACATACTCAAGGGATGTGAGCGTTTTTGTTTTGCCTTCGCCCCTAGCCACCACGATATTTAAGGGATCAAGTGATATGCTTTCTATTTTTACCAGAGTGTAGTGATCTTTTATATAGCCGCTTCCACGAGCTTTTTGAGGAAGTAAAAGCCAATTTCCGGGCTGCAGCATGTGTACATCTTCTACTGGATCACTGCTCATTTCAGACTCTGTAGCGCGCCTTCCGGGAATTTTGTAAGCACCAAGAGCGTCGTCAAATCGCTGGTGGAACTCTTTTTCTTTGGGTTTTTCAATAGAGTCTTCAATCATTGTTTCAAGGCCTTCTGGCATTTCTCCATAATCTGTGCCATATCCCTCATCATCTGATGCAGGCTCAGGTTTTGGTTCTGGAAATCCAGTCGGAACTTTAACAACGGTAAGATTTGGTCTATCAATACTTGCCTGTATGGCAAGTGCGCTTGCAAATTGTCCGTGCTGTGCAAGGTAATTAAGAAACTTTAATAAAAATTCTTCTTTGCCTGATTTTTGCAAATGCTTTGCAAATTGCATGCATACATCTGAATAAAAGCCAGAACCCCCAATTTCTCCTGCTCCTGGGCATAAAAACATCGGAAAGTCCTCTTCAGTTATGCCCTCCAACAATGAATGGATCAATGGACTTTGGTTTATTGATTGACTAAGAAAAAGACGTTTGATGGGATCAATCGGAACCTGGATCCAACCTTGGGGAACGAGTTCGTCATTTTTATTTGAGATGAGGTTTTGTTTAAAAAGCGAATGAAGATTTGCCAAGAGTTCAGTATGATTGTTAGCCTGGACGTTAATATTCATTTCTGCGAGCAGTTTACAAATGACCTCTGTTGGGATGTTCTGGGATTCTAATAACGCTTGATTTATGAGCTCCCAGACGTAGTTTTTTCCGTATGAAGATGATAAAGCAAGCTGCCGTAGACAGCCTGGAGTTTGTGTAATTGTTGTAAGTGCTTGAGGATTCGTTTTGACCAGTATCTTGGCATCAATATACTTTACAACACCAAAATTGCCTTCAAGGGTATTCTCAGCTGCGTCTAGCAGCAATTGGGCAATCTTTTCGCTATTGCCATCACATGCTAGTTGGCATGAAAGCTGGCGAGTTTCGCTATCATAGGCTGGCATTGCCGCCATCTGAATGGCTTCATTCCATCCCTTCGTTGCAAGAAGGAGTGCTATGAGGTCCATGCGACTATTGAGATTATGCCCATATATATCAAATTTAATAGTAGTTGTATTGCTAACAACGTTATGTGTGACAGTTACTTTACTACTGTGATACTTGATGGGCATGTTATAGACTGATGTCACAAAAGGGTACTTAATAGTTTGGCTTACGATAGTAGGATGGAGGGTAAGATCTATTCCGCCATATGTTACTGTTTTGTTGATGCCCTCAATAGACTGCAGGGCATCTCGCAGGGGCTCAGGGAAGTGCGACGGATCGTAGGAGGGCCTAAAGCAGTCGAGTGCCGCAAGCATATTTTGGTGAAATAGCGTAAAGAGATCCTCCAAAGTTGTTTCATCAGGATGAAACGTCATACTAAACAGGGCGCCGCTATTTACGCATTGCGACATGACATTTGCGCCTCCACTTGGCTCAATTTGCGCGGCATTTCGCATTGTTTTTTTTAGTTCAAATGTGTCGTTTATGGTCGCTCGCATTGTCTTTCGGTAGCCTTCGCTTGTGCTATGCTTTTCTGCTGCCACAATACCCGAAGTCCATTGACTGAACGTCTCTTGAGGTATTGCATCAAATAGCTGCAGCATAAGCTCATGATAGGAGACAAGCATAGTAGCAAAACGATCGACCTTTGATTCTATGTTTTCTTCCGTGTCGCCCCGTGAAAATTTAATACAATGGTCCAGTGTCTCAATGCCATCAACTATTACTCTTTGCAACGAAGCAGCAAGAAGAGGATTTTTCACATCTTGAGAGGTGAGATTTGCAATTTGTTCTTTAAGGGGTGTAACAACTTCGTCAACCATTTTAGGCCATAGTGCAGCAAAAGCTTTTGGATTTTTCCAGGCAGCGCCCGCAGATTCTAGTTGGGTAAGGCTTCGCTTAAGAGTAGAAATTTCACTAAGTGCGGGCCTTATCTCTCTCCACTCTTCTCGCCACTGTGTGATGAGGCCTAAAGAGGTTTCCATTTCAGGTGGTGAGGAGGCTACTGTAAGGTTTAGCCAGTCTGAAAGGACTCCAACCTTTTCTACCTGTGAGATAAGGTCTATGAGAAGTTGATTTGCCACGCGAGATCTTGAGGCTATTAATTTTGTTGTAATCTCTTCCCATCTTTGTTTTGCGCCGGCATCAAGAATAAGGGGTTTTATCGACCTAAATACAAGTATGGCTGTCGAGATCTCTTTATCTGTCATAGGTGTTGCAAGACGCTGCTGCATGGCCTGATCGCCCACCTTCGCCCGAGCAGTCATAATTCTGAGTGTCGCTTGATCCTCTGTTGTAAGGGGTGTAGCATTTGCATCAAATCCCTCTACCGCCTGTTTTGCACTGAAGAGGCTTCGTAAGGATTCAGTATCTATGAGTCTTGGCGATCCTTCCTGATAGCAAAGAGCTTCTAAGCGTCTTGCAGCATGTAGACACTGCATGCGATCTTGTGCTCCAAGGAGAGAATCTAGGATAACGAGGGCATTACTTAAAAGATGGCGTCCCCTTTCAGCAAGAGGCTGCACAGATGGATCTGGAGAATCACTAAGATGTTTGACAGTAAGCGCCATACTTGTGACTATTGTACGAGCAGCATGGGCAACTTGTGCTGGATTATCCGATGAAAGCGCATGAAACTGCTCTGAAAGAGTATGAGGACCTAAAGGCTCACCTGTTAGCAGGAGGTTGCCGAGCCGCCTGTAGTCGGCTTCTGAAAGTCCATAATCCTGCAAGGACTCATCCGCTCCGATGGGGTGTTTGTACCAACCGGGTTTAAGTGTGCCTTCTTCCTGAAGAGCCTGGCCGATATGGCTAGGATCCTTTCCTGCAAAGGAATCTCTCTGAATTGTTCCTATGAGCCCCTGCTGGCCATCCAAAACCGCAACCGTGCCTTTTGTAGAAAAGGTTTCGAGATTTAGAGGGCTTGCCACAAGTACAGGTATGCCATTTTCACGAAAAACGCAGGCTGCGTGAGAAAGCGCGCTACCCATCTCTTCAACTACGATGGCTTTGATTTTTCCTCGATTTTCAGGATTCAAAAATACTTTAAGTGCTGAATCGAGGTTTCGCCTCTGTATGAGCTGGTTAGGATTCGTGATAATTACTGGCTCTCCACCGCGATGCACAATCATTCGTCCCTTAGAGACATTTGCCATGCTTGCTCTATCAACCACTCCTGGTGTTGCCTCGTAGCGCTGGACAATGGGTCTTGCTTGCACAACATAGAGAGTTTTTTTGGAAGGATTGTAGACCCACTCAATATCCATCGGCTCGCCGTAGGCATCGTGAATGGCCTTGCTTACTAGGCGTATGTGATGCTGAAGTTCGCGACTAAGCGAGGGTAGTTTGGCCTTGCTTGAGGGATTATCTACGCGCACAAATTTTGAATCACCCGCTTGAGAGCTCATAGCAACTAATCGATCTGGTTTTTCAGCAATAATTTGGTGACTTTGGCCATTCGGATAGATGTAGAAAGTGTCAGTATTTACCTGGGCATTAACAACGCCTTCATTATGCCCATAGGCTGCTTCAACCACAGTTAAATCTTTTGTTTCGCCTGCCATTTCTTTGGTATAGGCAACTCCTGCAACCATGAGGTTTTCTTGAGTGGGTGTTGAATGAGGATCTTCACCAACCATTACCTGTAGAAGAACTGGTACAAAGGGCTTTTCTTGGATATCCATTCCTGCAATAATTTTTTGCATCATGGAGCCTTCAGATAGGTAAGAGGCCACAACGCTTCCTATTGCTTCAGAAACTTCTTGGGCAGTGCAAGCTACGCCTGCGATGGATTCATTGGCACCGGCCATTGCTCCCTCTTTCGTATCTTCGCGGCCAGTGCTGCGAACCATCAAAGGGCCTTTGCCAAGCTTTGAGAGGTCTGTGGGTAGAGGATGCTCTGTAAAGACCTGGCGAATGTTTTCCCGAATTTTATCGAGCTGATTTTTGCCTTCATCTGTGAGTGTTTGGGCGCCTGACTGCAATTGAACGAACTGCTCCCAGTCACTATCAAAGCTCGGGTACTGGCTTTTAATGTGTGCGAGTATCATTTCGTGTGATAAAGGTACAATAGGGGGGACGTGGGTCTGAAATGTATTGCTCTTTACTGAAGAACAAATACTCTCAAGTACAATCAAATTTGCTGCCTTATTTCCATATTCTTCGGCATGAGCTTTTACTTTTTGAGTAAGCCCGCTGGGCTCGTGAGAGCGGCCTGTAAGAAGTTTGGCAACGTCGTTGCTATCAATGGTTTGCGAAGCTTTTTGCTTACCTTCTGATACAGACTCTAGTTTTGGGGGAGAAGAAGCTGGCTCCTCTTGATGCGGCAACTCCTTGGCTTTATCAGGCGGGCTAGAAGTACCAAACTCGATATTAAAAGGTGTATTGCCCTGAGAATGAAGGCTTTCCATTATATGTTCCCTCTATACTAAAGGGTAACATAAAATTATAATTATTACAATTATTCCTGCAAAACGAGGGTAACGTTCGGGCTAACATGCCTAAAGTTAGATCTAACGATTTTATTACAATCCAGGAGAATAATTGTAAGAGGGTGGCTGCATTGCAGGATTGCTTCAGGAAGGTCCTTTATTGGGGTGCCTGTAAGGTCAATAACGCTAAGATCTTTAAGATCTGCAAGGCTTGAAGGAATTGAGTCTATACTTGTATTTGAAAGATTTAAACGCCTAAGGTGGCTAAGTTTTTCGATGCCTGCGGGAAGGGAAGCTATTTTGCGGTTTTTGCAGCAGCGCAGTTCAGTAACAGCATCTGGATTATCTGCCTGGAAAACCGGCTGGCCTTGATTTGACATGGAAACTGTTATACATACCATAGCGTAGGCTCCTTATATAAATAATCTTATATGAGTTATATTTTGTTGTCTACTTCAAAAGCTTTACTATCGCTTTAACTGGTTTGGGCGATTTTATAATGCAGTTCTTTTATTACAAAATAAAGCGCCGCAGAAGTTGCAGCAATGAATACCAAAAGTATGCTTCCTATATGTTGAAATGAACCTGTATAGTAGAGGCCAGCGAGCTGCAAACCAAAAGATGAAAGAATGAGGCGGCTTCCTTGGATCAGGGCAGCGGCTCGTCCCTTAGCCTCTGGAAGCCAGTTTAGCGCCATAGGAAAGAGTATTGTGGTGGGAACAATCTGCCCGATGATAAAAAGTAAAAATGTTGTGCTAATAACCATGGCGTCTTTGCAGTCTATAAAGCTGATATATCCGAGTGCAAAGAGGCTAGCAATAAAGATGATATTAGATACTATAAGCATCTTTTTGCGATCTAACTTATCCATCACAAAGCCATAGAACAGGCTCCCCATAGCAAAGACAAGGGCAAGGCCGCCTTGATAAAAACCAAAATGGGCAAGCGGCACCCCTAAATCTTCCATATAGAGCAGGGGAGAGATCCCTACAAATATCCACCAAGGCACAAACATAAAGCTAATCTGCGCAATAAGAAGCATGAGTGGTTTTGAGCAAAATATTGCCCTATAGGAGCCTGTTTCTTTTTCGGAATGTACAGACTTTGGGACAGAAAAAATGGTCATGGCACAAACAACAGCCCCAAGTGCAAGAAGAGTAAAAAAATTACCTTCCCAGTGATAGTACAGGGTAATATAGCTTCCTAAAATTGGTGCAAGGGCACAAGATACATTCATCACGCCGTTAAGAATTGCAAGATAAAACTGCTGCTTATGGAGTGAGAAGCTATCTGCAATGAGCAAAAAGCTTAATATTGCAGGAGCTGCTATGCCAATACCTTGCAAAAAGCGGCCTAAAAGTAAAAATGAGAAATGCGGTGCATACAGGCAAAAGAGACTTCCAAGTACAAAGAGGCTAAGCCCTGCTATTATCACGGGCCGCCTTCCAAAACGATCTGCCAAATCCCCCACAAAAAATAGGCTAGTGCAAAAGCCAACGAAGTTGATAGAGAGCGTGGCTTCAACCCAAAAGGGGGTAAGGTCAAACACTTGTTCAAGCTCAGGAAAGCTTGGTGCGAAGAGATCAAACTCCATCCCCACCAAAATATCCATCAAAATAACTGTCGCAAAAAGCAAAATCTTGTTCAT
>CAYWZU010000013.1:0-52351 GCA_964462925.1 uncultured bacterium | reverse complement strand
AACAAAAGAATGATGTGAATTTAAATGTTTACTTGGAAGTTACGCAAAGTTACGCAGGCCCGGCCCCCAAAACTAGCTGCGTACAAACTTTCCGCCGTTTACCGCACCAGCCAAAAAGCTATTGGTAGAGAGAGAGACGATCCCGTTTCCCGATAAAAACGTAATGGAGCCGTTAACGATACTTCCATTTTGCAAAAGTATGTTTTGTTGGCCAAAAGCATTGAGATTTATGATTGTATTTGCCGATGTGTTCGTTAGTGTGAGGATGTTAAAGTAGGTAGAAAGTTCCCCATAAACCGTACAATTTTGCAGCTGAAGCTCTCCATAAACAGAAATCGAGCCATTAATGGTAGAGTTTACAATAGTTGCGCTGCCATTAACAACAACGTCATGAAGCTGAGCTCCATTTGCAGTGAGATTGCCATTTACATACGTGGTGCCATTTACGTTTGTTCCAGCTAGTGAAACATTCGCTTGCTCAGTGATACCGGAAAAAGTTTGAGCACCATACTGGACAATCAGATCAGTTATCACAAATTTAGTTGCATGTTCCGCGGCAGAAAGCGGACTCAAAAAGATACAGAGCACTCCTGCGAGCAAAAGACGATTCATATTCAGCCTCAAAATTAACAACTTGCCGGAGTCTATAGCCTTTCGTTAAAATTAGACAACCAAAAATTTACCAGTACGCAAATCATGTTGTGCTGATTTTTGGTTTTTGTTTTTTTCGTTGTCTTTCTGTATATGTACTCATATGAGAAAAAAACCGAAGATATTGCAGCGAAATGAGCTTGTAGATGGGTTTATCAAGGTGAGCCGTGAAAGGCTTGAATTTGATAATGGCCATGAGATGGATTATTTTGTGGTAACTACAACGAAGGATTCAGTCCTTGTGGTTGCGATCACACCAGAGGATGAGTTTTTGGTTACAAGGGAATATCGCCACGCTGTGGGCCAAGAGGTATACGGCTTTGCTGGCGGACTTATTGATGAGGGAGAAACTGCTCTTGATGCTGCACGAAGAGAGCTTCTGGAAGAGACAGGGTATGAAGGATGTGAATTTTCAATTCTAGGAAGTTTTTTTCCACTTCCGGGCCTTCTCAATCAAAAGATGACTGTAGTGCTCGCTCGAGGCGCTGTTAAAACCACAAAATTACGCCTAGAGCCAAGCGAAATTATTACGACAACTACATTAAAAAAGGAGGCCTTAGAAGACCTCCTTAAAAAAGGCTACGCTGCAGATGCTGCAATGCCTGGGGCATTGCTTCTTCTATCTATTGCATCAGTTACGTAATTAAAAACTGAGCGCATCTTATTTGCCACTTTGGAGTACCAAGCATCTGACTGGGCTAAAGGATCCTTAGTCAGCATAAGCTTCTCCACACCAAAGTTCGTAAGTGCCGCAAGTCCGCAAATACCTGCGAAGCCCATAGACACTGGATTAAGCGGTAAGAAGAGCATTGTTGCACTTACAAAAAGTGTCGTAACCTTAATCGCAAGATCTGCCACTTTGAGGTTATACTTTGTGCTCATTCTTGTGCGAAGCATCTTGATAAACTGTTCAGCTTTTGCTTTATCTGTCTTTACAGCTTCAGCATGCTCTGCAATTTTGCATTTCTTAGATACTGCCAAGATTTTACCAAGTTCTTGATGATTTTCCTTCACATAGTCAAGTGACCTTGTTAGATCTTTTACCGAAAGTCTTGAGAGAACTTCTTTTCTTTGCGCCTTTAGCTCGCCAAGCTCGTGACTATCAATACCAATGCCAATAAGCTGCAGAGGAAAGAGCGCAACGTTTACAACATAAGTCCAGCTAAGTGCACTTGCAGGTATGACCTTAATGCTCTGAAGACCATTTAAAATTGCATTTGTTGACATCCAGACGCTTACGCCATCAAGAACAGCTCTTCCAATGCTCTTTATACGCTCGACAGGATGGGAGTTTGCAACAGCTTTGGTGATATTGCTCACCATGCTCGGTACGGCAAAAAAGAGCCCTAAGCCGCCAACGAATGAAAGCGTTCCAAAAACCTGCTTAACAGCTCCTGAAACTTTGCTAATGCTATGATCGATAGTATTAACAAAAGATTGTACAGAATCGACGAGAACGGCCGCTTTTTCTTGTACAAAACCTGTCTTTTTGACCGGTTTTGGCACCTCAAAAACATTTTGATTATTATGTACAGCAGATACTGCCATTAGTATTCTCCTTTAAAAAATGAAATAAAATCATAATAAAAAGAAGAATTTAATTCAAGTATTATTTTTGATTCCAGAGCCAGGATACTATTTCATCTCTAAATGCCTTCCTCCCTGCAGCAGGCAGAACCTGCAAACTCAAAATAGTAATGCTTTCTAGCGAAGGATAGAGCTCCTCATAAGAATCGTTCAATAAAAGGATTGAAAAGGCCTCATCTACCTGAGCTTTGCTTAAAGTTATGCCTGCAGACCTCCACTCCCCTAGCTGATTTATCAGCGCCTTGCGTGGCTCTATAGCAGCCTTGGCATTTAAAGAATAAAAAGCACCCGTCTTTGAATTAATAAGCCGATCTCGCACACCTTTTAGTGTCTTATCTATAGGAGCTTTTTGAGCTGGAAGCGGTTTTGCTGGCTGTTGAGATTCAACCGGGCGGGGAGCTTGAACTACACCTTCAGAAGGCTTTGGAAATAGAGGCGTAACAGCCGAAATAAATTGCGCTATAATTCCTGGCCCTTCGGGAACCTTTGGCTCATGAGTCTTCGCTGGCTCTATTTGTTTAGGCTCTTCTTGCCTTATTTGAGGTGCTGGTAGTGGTTTAGGTTGAGATGATGGCGTTTGCTTTTCTACAACCTTTGGGAAAAACTGCTTATAGGGCTTTAATAGCGACCTAAGATGCGCTTTTTGCTCTTGAAGAATGGCTTCAGGCGATGGGTAGTGTTTTGCCATATAAACGTACGGATTTGAAGCAGTTGAAGGGTCAATTTGTATCTGTAAAGATTCAAACCCTTTACCGTTATTTATATAGAGAGAAAACTCTTTGAAGGTTGGATCATAGTCGCCAAGTATTGCATCAAGCCAGCTTTTAGCCTTTTGTCCTGTAGGAACAATCATATAAAGCCCAGCAAGCTTCGATTTATCTGAATGCTCTGCAATATCTTGAACTGCATCGTTTAGATCCTCGCGAAGACAAAAAGCCGGATTCCTTCGAAGCCTTTCTGAAACATCAGAAAAAGAAACTCCTTCTTGCATCATCTTGGTAAGGGAGCGCCTTGCATTTTCCATAGGAACAAATGGCTTCTCATCCCAGCCGAGGATAATATTCAACGGGGTGTTGAGAGGGAACCCTTTTTCACCGAAAATAACCCCTTGATCTCGAATATGAATATCTTTTTCTACAATACCTTCGTTCGTTGCATACACCACTTTTACAAGCTGTGGATCGCTTGTTTCATAGAGAAAACCGCCGCAGCGCGATGGTTCTAGGTAAAGAGACTGCCCTTCAATTTCGCGCTTTAAAGCATCTACAGCTTTAGAAGATACGCCTATTTTGAGAATTTCTGCACCTTTCAGAATGAGCTCCTTTTGAGCATTCACCTGCATGCGTCCCTTTTCACCGAGGTTCACTAAACGCACTGCATCAAGCACAGGAATATTGTCTCTTGTAAAATAGCTATTTTTAAATTGCTCTATAGTCTGAAAGGTACGTACTTGATCGTTTGCTGCATTTGTAAGCGTAACCTTTCCATAAGAATTCACGCTCAGCTTCTCCTGAGTAATTTTGCCTGCAGCATCTATTGTAGAAACAACATAACCCTCAGGTCCCTGCGTGAGTGCAGAAATTGGCTTTTTAAGTACCTCGCACGAGCGTAGCAGTGCAAGAATCGTTGTATACTTGCCTACAGGAACGCTTACCACGTATTGCCTCATAAGTTCTTCAAATCGAACCTTTCCATAGGGGGGAACATCGAGACGATTTTCAATTTCTTCTTCAAATTTGTTTAAATGAGAAACGGTTACGGTAAATTTATCATTCTCATTTATAGTATTTGTGAGGGTTACCTTGTCATTTGAAAAATCAGAAAAACTGCACGCATAATGTTTCCAGTTATTTTCATTTACAATAGATACAACAAGAGCATTGTCCGCATCAGTATTTTTCCAGACATAGTAGCATTTGCCTTGCACAAGATCTGTGCAGCCTTCCAAATAGCCTTCCTTAACTTCTGGAATAGGATCTAAAAATTTTGTAAGCTCTTTTGATTTTTCGATGTATTTGGTAACAGACGCCGTAAACTCTTTTACAGGAATTTGGTGTACGCCTACGTAGTTTCCTGCAGTAATAAAACGTAAGAATCGAATGACAAGTCTTTTTAAAAAGCCGCTTTCATTGAGTAGGGTATCGCGGGCAAGGCGATTTATATCTTCTACTTCACTCGTCGAAAGTGTTTTTATTTCATCGGGAGAAATTGTGGTTTCTTGTGAAAACACAGGCGTATCGTGGATTGCTTTTGTGATTGTAACAATCCGTTGATCGATTTCTTTAATATGGGGATGTTTATTATCTGGCGTATGCAGCTCTCTGTAGAGAGCGCTATATTCTCGAATAAAACTAGGCTCCATAGGGTAAGTCTCCTTACTTACTATTTATAGCCTAGTTTTTAGAGTATGTCAAGCAAATTTTTTATTCACATTGAAAGTGAAGAGCTCTTGGACACGAGCCGCAAGCTTATTATACCAAATATCTTCTGCTGGTCTAAATGGATCCTTCGTATAAAGAACCTTTTCAACAGCCCAAAGCGTTAATATAGAGAGACCTGCAACTCCAGCTAGGCTAAGTGCTACAGGATTGACCGGCATAGGTATAAGCACTGCAGAGACTGCGAGGCTGAAGGTTTTGCTTATCACCTGAGCTGAGTCTGTTACAGTCTTTTGGTTAACGCGAGTTTTAAGCCTTCTTAAAAATTCCTCTCCAGCTTCTAAATTTGCTGGATCTCTTGCCTGATTGGCTCGCTCAATAAGCTTATGTTGTTTTGAGATCTTAAGAGTAGTCTGTATGCGCTTTTTTTGAGCTATAATAAAATCGCAAGCAGTCTGGACTCGCTGTATGCGACGCTCTCTTGTAGCCCCTGCTTCGAGCTCTTCGAGATGCGGCATAAGATCTGATCTAAGATTCTTAACTTCAATCAGCTGGGGAACAGCTGGAAAGCATTCAAAAAATGCCTTGGCAAACGTGCCGATCGACAAAGCCATTTTAATAGCCGGATTATCGATCGTAAGCATCTTAAGCCCTTGAGCTCCTTTTACAAGAAAACCAGTTGATAAAAAGAGAACGCCAAATTCACTTTTAACAGTGTTGAAAGCCGTTTTAAAATAGCCACCCACTCTGTTTAGCACAGGTTGAATCATAATAATTGTCCTTGATTAAATCTTGAAGCAAGATAATAAGACAACCGTTTATTTTTTATCAAATGTAATTACACAAAAAGAAACAAACCAACATTAACAATAACCAACTATTATTCATCTTGGTTTGTATAACTTGATGAAAGCCCGCAAAAAATGGTAAAATATAAATTTAAAAAGCGATAATTTTGAGCCTTAGGCCAAGTTTGCAGCTTGCATAAATCTCTCTACAGCCGTTATAGATAGAGATAAATAAAAATCGAGGTATATGAGAAAAGCACTCTACAGCATCGCTGGGCTCTTTTTTGCACTGCTCGCTTTTATGTTTCTTACTGGACTCTATCTCGATTTTCCAATTGTAGCACTCAATACCCCCACTCCCTTTTTAGCAAATCTTGCGGCATTTTTAGTGACAGCGCTTGTGAGCTTTTGCTTCTTTGCAATAGCTGCAAAGTCAACTACTCCCTAATTTTTGAGTACTTTGGATTCGATGCTGAGCCATGTATTTTCAGCATGGTATTTCTGCCTAAGCTTTCTATAGTCAGCTTCTGGGTAGATTGACCAGAACTCATCCTTTGTATAGCCGGAATTTGTGTAGAGCCATTTGCGGCCGGAAAGTCTTTTGAGCGCTGATTCAAGATTTTTGAGGCAACTTGCAAGAGGCATCCCTGTTTTAGGCATACCGTAAACTCCAATATTGATGCTATTTACCCCAAGGTTATGCGGCGCAAAAATAGATGGGCCATCTTCCGCGCGGACTGGACATAGCCAAAGCGGATAGACAGGACATATAGCTTCAACAGCATCAAGAAATTCCGCACACGTTGTTACAGGGAGTGTAAAATCTTGTACGATAAAACGCTCTTCTACCCAATCTTCACACTTATGAAGGAGCGAGTAGAGCGGCTGGCTTGCGGCAATAGGATAGGTTACTGCTCGAATAAAGGCATTAGGATCTCGTAGACTTGAGTAGCTCATGCGCTCATCGAGACTCAGAGGCTTTGGCTCTTGAAGCTTAAAGATTCCCTCACATAAAAGCTTTTTCATAATTGGCAAGCTGAAGACGTAACTTCCCATCCAAAAAGCGCCTCTGTCATAGCGAAAAAGATAGTCTTCAAGAGGCATCGAGAACTCCTCTCTCCCCTCTTTTGTAAACTGGTAATACCAAGGTGATCCGAGGCTATCTTTGAGAAGAAATCCTTTTGGTGTATCGCTTTTATATGCTTCGAGAACAACAGCAAAATCTTTATCAAAAATAATCCCTTCAATAAAGTCTGCAGGCATCTTGAGATGCATGAGCTGATCAATTATCTTAAGAGCCTCTTTGCCTGAAGTGCATCTATGTATTTTTATTCGGACGAAAGGCTTTGCTTCTTCTAATTCAATTTCAGATGCAACTAATAGACCAAGAGATCCATACGATCCAACTACTCCATAGAAAAGGTCGCTATTTTCACGCGGAGTTGCACGAACGAGCGATCCATCCCCAGTGAGAATATCAAAGAAGGTTGAAGTATTATGGAAAAGTCCTACTTTATGAGAGCTTGACTCGCCTCCGCACCCCATTACTGCACCGCCTACTGTGATCCCCTTAAATTCAGGGACAACCTTCGGCACCAATCCTTTTTTGATTGTAGCCTGGGCAAGCGCTTTCATAGAAACCCTAGGCTCTACGAGGCAGCGCTTTTTTTCTGTATCAATTGAAATGATGCGGTTTAATGAATCTACAGGCAGTTTAAAGGCCTTTTTCTTATAGCCTGAAGATCGTGTGGTGTTGGAATGAAGGCTCTTTTTAGCAAGACAGAGAGGCTCCTTTTGCTCTTTTACAAGCTTTTGGAGCTTTTCTACATCGCGATCATGTTCTCTTCTGATTTGGTCCATAAGTAAAGTATATGAATGCTGTTGTCTTTATAGCAGCTTCCAATAACGTTAGCAAGAGGCGATGTGATGGAATAAAGATCACCGAGATCCGGATGATTTTAGATGATGCTCTCAAGGCGAGCTTTGTAGTGTCGGAACCATCTGAAAAGCGCACAAGGATTACAGCAAGTGCAAGGCCATCGTAAGGAAGCTTTAATACATCCAAAAAAATGCATGTATTGAATGTCCACTCAAGACTAGAGATCAGGCGACGAATGCGCTTAATGAGCTCCCAACCAGCAAGAGGACCTGAGATTGAAAACAAGGTAAAAACACCTACATAGCCTTTTACAGCAGAAAAGACATATGTTTTTTCTACTTCAGCTTTTAGCTCTTTTGAAGGATTGCAGGTTTGAACTATGGCTTTGACAGCTCTGAAAAAGTGAATAGCATTATTTGCAGCAGGAATTATGATTGAGGAAGGCGTCATGCAATGACACTATACTCAAGCAGTCTTTATTTTGCTAGAAATCTTTGATAGTATGCTTTCAGATATCCACTTGGTGCATTTGTGCATGCGAGTAAAGAGAAGCGTCTTTTCATTTTCAGTAAAATCGCCATTTGGAATGGTGCGAGAGTATACAAAAGTTGCAAGCGAGAGGACTCCCATTACAACTGCAGCAATAGCAAGGGCAACCGCGGCCGGCGGACAAGCAAGGCTAAGAATCGAGGCTACAGCACCACCTGTAGAAAGGACCGTTTTTGTACCTGCAACACCAGCCTGCTCGCGAACCCGATTTTTAATGCAGCGCTTGATGTGGCGAAGCTCGGTTTCTGCTTCCTTATTATTTTTCTCAAGACGATCCAGTATTGAAGTAAGCCGCTCTTTTAGCGGGCACTCTTTTGTGATGACTTTATACGTTTTAAGCTGCTTTTGCTGGCTCAATAGGAGCTTGCATAGCTTTTTGGCTTTATCGCTTGATTCGCACTGTTTAATCGAGCGAAGTTCCATATTGAATGTGCGCATGTGCGTGAGCCTTTTTCCAAACTGATACCCCTGAATGCCTGTTGAAATAATAGAAATAGGAAGAAAAATGTAGCCCACTATCGTTGTCCAAGCAAGCGCTGCCTTATCAATGATTTGAAGCTGGTTAAGGTAGTAAAAGACACCCTCTACTGTCCCGATGACCTTTTTAGTTGAGTTAATCGCACCCCAGACAGCAAAAAAACGGCAAGAAGCATTCTCTGCCTTAATAGCAGACATCACCTGCTTACAAAGCTTTGGAATAGCCAAGAGACCCGTAATAATTTTTAATGACCTTAGGGCAATACTTACCTCGTTTAAGGCGCCAGGCACTGCCGCATATACAGATGCAACCCTTAAGATCTTATCATGAAGCGAGGAGAGCTTCGCTATAAACTTTTTCCCCTCTACCCCTGTCTCAAAAAGCCTATCGAGGAAATCCGGAGATTTTCTTGAAACGCCTGTGATAGCCACCTATTAAACCTCATTTATTTTTGAAATAATAATTATATACTATATCTATTAAAAAGTCAATTTTTTATTAGTAATAATTTACGTTTAAATTAAAATATATATTATATTAGAATAGGACTAAAGGGGAGGGTACGTCATGACTATCTCACCGAGCAGCAACCTACAGCGTCTACTAGATTTATCTACAGATTTTGAAAAATCTGTAAAAAGCACTAAGGATCAAGATGTTACTAAAGTTTTTTTACGCTCTATAAATGACAGTGACAGAGAGAATCACTTTGAAGCAAAGCAAACAGGCTTGCGAGGCATACTTGCAACTGTTCAACGATTCATAACCCGTCTTAGAGATAAGAACTCCTACGATATAGTCTCTAATCTTTATCAAATACAGGAACTTGTTAACCAGTGTAAAGGCGAACCCCTTAAGGATGAACAAGCAGAAAAGCTGAACTCTTTTATAGAGAACTTAGAGCAAATCAAAAAGCACGTTGCAGAAAAGAGTAAAAATAGAGAGAAAGCAAGGCTTTTAAAAGACATCTCCTTTGATCGATTTGCTCCTCAAAAAGCCGAAATCCCCAAAGCTCTAGAAGCGAGAGCAAATAAAACGCTCTACAAGGACTTTGTCAACAATTTGGATTTATTAACTGATAACCTGGAAGTCGTTGAAAAGACATACGAGCACCTGCTTGAGCATCCTGAAAATCTTGAAGCGAATATTAAAGAGCTTCGCACCTTTGCATATGAGGCTGGGGTTTCAGTTACAGTTCTTAGTAAAAACATTGACCAAGATGAGCGGTTTACTGAATCCGAAAAAAAACAGCTTAAAAAAGAGCTAGATGAGACAGGACAACAAGCGCTCAGCATTCTCGACATGCTAGATCATGCAGTAGAAGCTCTCCCAAAAGAGCCTCTACCAGAAGATCACCCTGAGGTAAAAGAACGTGAAATTACCCAAATTACCACATCGAGCAGCACGTTAAAAGCTGTTGCAGGCGTCGTCTCAGAAGTTGGTCTATCGGCGCTTTTTTCCATTTTTGCAGGTAATAGAGATCCTAGAATAATAGCTTTAGCATCCGTTGCGCCATTTGCCATAAATTATGTTGGATCAAAGCTTGCACAAAAGACATTGCCTACAGAAACTTACGCAGCTATACAAAGCTATATTAAGCCTGTTTCACAAGTGGTTTCTGTGCTCCTTCTCCAATACTATGTAAGGCCGCCAGAGCCTACAAACGTCGCCTACACCGTAACCACTCGCCCTCAAGCAGTTTCCAGCTTGCCCGAAGCGCATAATGCAACTCAAGATATCTGTCCTGTAGGAGATGCTCCCCTATTCCAACCAAATCCTCTAACAAACCAAGCCCAAGAGCCAATTTTTCAAAACGTCACGCAGCCTAATCCACCATTTCTGCGTCAAGAACCAATCTATCAGAATGCAACTACACCTATACCTGAGGCACTCCCTCAAGAGCCTCTATTTCAAAAAGTGGCAGAGCCTATAGTACAACCACCTATGACTCAAAATACAACCTACCAAAATATAACCACCCCAATACCTGCAGCAGTATCTCAGGAATCTGTCGTTCAAAAGGTCGCGGAACCTGTAGCAGACGCGCCTTTTGCACCCCCCGAAACTATAGCAGCACCTCCTCAGCCCAAAGAGCCTTCAGGTCTTAGCTGGTTAATATCAGGAGTAAATGAAGTAGCTACAGGTTTTTGGAGTGTTGCAGCTAAACGCAGGCAGCAAGAATACTAAAGGAGAGGTCGTATGATACCAGAAGTACGAGGCGAAGAAGGAAATCTTCCTCCAGCGGACAGCTTAAAACAGAAGCGAGCGCAACTTGGCCACATTAACAAAATGATAACCCTTATTACATCTAAAAGAGGCAAACCTGAAAATATTCAATTAAAATTAAAGGAGTGCCTTGCAAAAGCTCGCGCATGCGGTGACGACCCCTTTCTTGAAAAGTTTTCAAAACATGTAGATAATTTTACTGGATACACCCCTCAAAAAAAGACAAAGCTTCGCGACTCAATCAAAGAATTTCAAAAAGATGTCGATAGGGATGTACGAGCGCTAACAAGAGAAGGAAAAAAACGCCCAAGGGAAGAAGCGGTAGAAGAAGAAGTAGTACGCGTGGATGATGCTCGCATGGATATTGACCAAGAGGAAGAACCTCTTGAAGCTCCCCAAAAAAGGGGCAGGGAAGAACAAGACGAAGGATTTGTATCAACCGCAGTACGATCAGTAGGCGATTTTGCCTATCGATATAGAAGACAGAGCGTCGATCTCGCCTCAGTAGCTATTGCTCTTGCAACAAATATGCCAGCACTTAGGGAGACTCCAAATTGGCTGCAGTTTATGGGGGGATGCCTCGTTGTAGCAGCTGACGCGGGTAAAACAAGGCTATTTCTATCTCCACTTACAAAATGACCCGCTAGGAAGCAACCGCAGCGGCTAAGGCTTTAGCTTTTTCTTCGACTTTCGCTCTCGCGGCATCAAGGCCTACCTGCTTAATAAGCTCAGGGCTTTCATGAGTAAGAATATAGATTTTGATGCGAGGTTCTGTACCTGATGGCCGTATTACAATGCGGCTTTTATCATCGAGTTCTAAAATTAAGACATCAGATATTGGAAGGTCTATCTTTTCATCCTGATTTGTTGCAAGCACAAGCCATTTTGACTGAAGAAGATCCGCAAGGCGGACAACCTGGTGATCTAAGATTTTAGTGGGGCAGTTAGTTCTAAAGCGCTGCATCGTATTTTGCATTGCTTCTTTGCCCTCTTTTGTCTCTTCAAAATCAACAGATATAAGATGCTCTACAAAAAGACCGTAGCGCATGTAGATATCATTGAGAAGGTCAACAAGCGTCTTATTTTGCAATTTGGCATAGCGTGCAATTTCTGACAAAAGGCAGCTTGCAATGACAGCATCTTTATCGCGGACAACAGTACCAAGAAGGCATCCATAAGACTCTTCACCGCCAAAGACAAAGTTATAGGAATCTGGCGTCTCCTCCCAGGTCCTAATTTTTTCTGCAATATACTTAAAGCCTGTCAGAACATCAAAGCATGTTCCATTATGCGCCTCCACAATATGCCTAAAAAGCTCTGTTGTGACGATTGTCTTTACAAAAGCGGGCTTCTTTGGCATTGGAGTAAAGGCTCTGCAGACATACTCTGCAGCAATCGAGAGAATTTGGTTTCCCGTAAGTGCAACAGCTTCGCCATTATGCCTTACTACTACTCCAAGCCTATCGCAATCTGGATCTGTTGCAATAAAAATATCGCACTCTTCCTGCATGGTTTTTTGTATGCCAAGAGTAAGTGCTGCACGCTCTTCAGGATTTGGTTTTTTGCAGGTTGGAAAATCACCATCAGGAATAATCTGCTCATCCACAAACTCAAGATTTGAAAAGCCAAATTGCTTAAGTGCCTCTGGCACCATAGTAATGCCTGTCCCATGAAGACTTGAGTAGAGAACAGAAAGATCGCCTTGCTCATTTTTCCAAAGCTCGAGCGGTTTAATTGCTTTGAGGTATGCATCATCCACCTCTTTACCCATGCGAATAATAAGCTCAGATGTAAGTGGAGCAAGCTTCACTTGATCTGGATCATTAAGGGCTTTTACTTCTTTAATAATACCCACATCATGCGGTGGAAGCACCTGCGCTCCATCATTCCAATACACTTTATAGCCGTTATACTGAGGAGGATTATGGGATGCTGTAACCATGATGGCAGCGCTGCATTTGTGAAATCTGCAGGCAAAGGAAACAAGAGGAGTCGGCCTGATTTCACTAAAGATAAATACTTTAATGCCATTTCCAGCAAGAACACGAGCTGATTCCTCAGCAAAAAGCTTTGAATTATGGCGAGAGTCATAGCCGATTGCGCAAGAAAGGTCCGGGCTTCCAGGAAAAGCCTTTTTCAGGTAATTTGCAAGCCCTTGTGTTGCCCAGCGCACGGTATAAATGTTCATACGATTTGTGCCAATACCCATTAGGCCGCGCATCCCGCCGGTACCAAAGGAAAGCTGGGTATAAAAAGCATCTATAAGTGCAGCTTGATCACTTTTTTGGAGACGTCGTATTTCTTCCTTTGTCTTTTCATCAAAGTTTTTTTCAAGCCAAAAATCTATACGCTTTTGGGTTTCATGATCCATCTCTATTCCTTTTCTGTATGGTTTTTACTCATAGCAAAATAGCCTTAAAACAGCTACTATAGTTTGTATGAAAATACATTACGTGACAGGAAATCCAGGCAAATTTCAAGAGGCAGCCACTGTACTTCAAGGACTTGAACTCATTCACACTCCTCTCAACCTTGAAGAAATTCAAGGAAATAGCCAAGAGATTGCAGCACACAAGATCAAAGAGGCTTATAGCGTACTTAAAGAGCCCTGCCTAATTGATGACATCTCGGTCAACTGCAAAGCAATTGGCGGCCTTCCAGGACCATACGTGAGATCATTTTTAGAAGCTATCGGACATGAAGGGCTTGCAGAATTAATTTTAAAATATAATGATCACTCCTGTGTTGTTGTCTGCAGCATTGCCTTTATGGGCCATGATGGCAAAGCTCACATCTTCGAGGGAAAGATAGAGGGCTCTATAGTCAGGCCGCGAGGCGACCGTATGGCACATACTCATAGCTGGAACTCTATTGTACTACCTGCAGGCTATAACGAGACCTTTGCGGAAATGCCGCTCGAAGTAGCAAGTAAACTATCGGCAAGGTCCAAAGCACTTATTCAATTTAAAAATTATTTATTATCATCATGAGCGTTAGAGACTTAGTAATACTTGGCACATCAAGCCAGCAACCAACACGCTATCGAAACCACGGGGCATATCTCTTTCGTTGGAATGAGGAAGGCTTGCTTTTTGACCCAGGCGAGGGCACGCAGCGGCAATTTATCTTCGCAGAGATTGCACCTACTGTCATCACGCGCATATTTGTCAGCCACTTTCATGGCGATCACTGCCTTGGCCTAGGCTCCATCCTCATGCGTCTGAATCTTGATAAGGTTACCCATCCTATCCACTGCTACTACCCGGCTTCTGGCAAAAAATACTTTGATAGACTCCGCTACGGCACAAGCTACCACGAGCTCATTCAGGTGATTGAACATCCTGTATCAGAGGAAGGCATCGTCCACGATGACGGCAAATTTGTTATAGAAGCGACATTTCTTGAACATGGCATCGAAAACATAGGCTGGCGCATAACAGAAGCCCCTAGCCGCAAATTTGACCCAAAGAAGCTAGCGGCATTTGGTGTACGCGGGCCAAACGTTACTTTGCTTGAAGAACAAGGCTCTCTTACAATTGATGGCAAAACAATCTCCTTAGACGATGTAAGCGTCGTTCGGCCTGGGGAATCTATCGCCGTTGTCATTGACACAAGAGTTTGCAGACAAGCTGTAGAGATCGCTAGGGACGCTCGCATGCTGCTCTGCGAAAGCACCTATCTTGAGGAAGAAAGGGATCTTGCAAGAAAGCACTTTCACCTTACAGCAAAAGATGCTGCATGCATTGCAAAAGAGGCAAACGTCGAAGAGCTAATCCTCACTCACTTTTCAGCTAGATATTTACATTCTAAAGTATTTGAGGAAGAGGCAAGGCCCTACTTTAGCAATACACATGCCGCAGATGATCTTAAGCGGTTTGCATTTCCAAAGAAGAAGTAGCTTTTTTCTTCCTTGTTTTTGGAGCAGGACTATTTCCTTGAATGCGCCAGTTAATTTTCATGGCATCAAGGGCTTCCGCGATGCTTTTTTTGCGCTCTTCATCCGGCTGGCGTCTAAGCTTATTTTGTTTCACATGGTCAATAAGAGAATTGAGCGCATCCTGCAGGCGAATAAGCGTTGCTATAGCATCGGTAGTATCTATAACAGTTTCCCCATACATAGCCATACCTTGAGCAGCTCTTCTGATTTCCTGATCAGATGGGTGCTTTATCGCCATAAAAAGGCTTTGAAGCTGGGCGATATTTTGGCCAAGATCATACTCTTTTTCCCGGCCTGGCAGTGTGATGGTAAAAAAGCGCCAGAGCATACCCCCCTTTACCTGAAAAGCAAGCTGCCCTTCTGGCGTAGTACGGATAAGCACGCGCTCAATAGCTTTATGACTTTGTGAATCCTGAGCTACTTCCTCAAGACTTTTGGCAAGGCTTAGCAACTTGCCAAGAGAATCAAGATCAACTACAGGTGATGGTGCGCTCATTATCGCTTCCTCGAGAGAGTATGCCTATATTATTACCACGAGGAGCTATTTTCCCACAATAACGAGTGGCCCATAGGCCATATTTCACCGCAGAGACACTGAGCACACCGAGAATTAAAGAGATTAGTGAGATTGCATTTTGTATTTTCTCATTATTCTCAAATTTTCCCTGTGTTCTCTGTGCCTCTGTGGTTATTTGTTTTTATAATTTATCTTGAGCAGAATATTGATCAACAAGAACTGATAGAGCCTTAAGCTCAGTTTTAATCTCCTTAGGAAGGTCATTGCCATAATAGCGCTCAACTATTGAGCGAAGATCACCATCATAGCTATAATGGACTGCATCCGTATTACCCTTAAAAAGATAAAGTATATAATCCGCGCTATAACCCGATTCTTCTATCCTCATCACTTCTCGTTGAATTTCATGCAAAACATCGAGCGCTTTTTCAAAGTGATCTGGAATCTCTCTCCTCAACGCATCTCTAAATTGCTGATTTGTGCTTATATTTTGGATAAGAGTTGTAAAGCGAGACACGATAGCGCTTCTGAGATCGCTTGTTCGAAGTCGTTCTGCCTGCTCCTTGGTGACAGGGCGGCCTCTTGTGCGAGCCGCCTCTAGCGCTTGAGGATCTGAGACCTTTTCTTGTACTTCTGGCGGCACTTTTGCAGCATTTGCATGCCACCAAACATCATATGCCCTATTATATATGGCAAAGCTTTCACGAACTTCGCGACTTGGCTGATACTTTGTTTGACTATAGGCTCTTTTTACAAGCGCTTCTAGCTCATGATTGAGTTTCAAGAGGTCATTTACGCTAAGTCTTGAAATATCTGTATCCAAGATATCGGTAAGATCTTTATATTCAGCCCAGCCTAGATAGCGTCCAAGCCATCCGGTAGTTCCGCTTAGTGAATCCCTTATCGTATTATCAGCGCGAAGTATTTGCCCGAGGTTTTGATATGCCTGCACGAGTGCTGCATGTGCTGTCTGAATGCTTGCTTGTCTTTCAGCCTCGGGAATAACTCGAGGCTGCGCTCTTGGAGGCGCCGGAACTTGTTTTATAACTCTAACTGGCTCGCTAGCGAGCTGCTTTCTCATTTCTTCCGCAATATTCTTATAGTAATAATTATTTATTACCACATCACTCTCATAAGGCTTTAGAGCTTGTATCAGCTCACTATGCGTGGCAGTAATCTTGCCATTTTGCGCACTTCCAAGCTCCTTTTCCACAAATTCTATTTTATCTTGTTTTTGAATGCCCACGGAGTAAAGAGCCTGTCTAAAAAGAGGAACTGAAAGTTCAACCTTCTGCGCTGTAAGCAGCTGTTTTCCAAGCTGCTCGCTTAAAAAGCTATTGAGCATCGTCACTACAGAAGCCCCGCTTCCCGCCCGACTATAGTTATCATCTAAGAATTTTTTTGCACTTGCCCGAGTCTTTGCATCTAAAAGAATAGTCTGATCCCCATAGCGAAACGTAAATCCAAAAAACCCCGCCACAAAACGCAAAACCGGGTTTACGGTGCTGATATCAGTCCCCGTAAACCCAGCATTATGTCGATCAAATTCCTTTCCGATCCCGTCGATTTGTTTGCTCATACTTTATAGCTTGCCATAAGTATCCATAGCTTGACGCATCATGCGAATTTCCATTCTGATGCTATCGTATGGACCTTTGCCGCCGCTGATTTGCTGGATACCTTTCTCAACAATATCAGCGTAGTGAGTCACTACGCTTTCTAATTCTATATCATCCACATCTGTTAAATCTAAATTTTTGTATGTCATATATTCTTTGTTATCATGTGACTTAGTTCCAAAGAATACCCCAAAGGACCTTACTAAAGCATCCTCATGTTGAGCGAGCATTACATTGAGTTTGTCATAATGTCGAACAATCTGATCTCTAATTGCTTGCTTTCTCTCTCGCGTTTCAAGATTTCTTGTCTCATCTACACCTGAAGCTTCTTTTGGTGCAGCAGGCTTTGCACGAATACGGCGTACTGCAGCAGGACCCGCTTCCGCTTCTTGTCTTGAGAGTTTTGGCGCTTTGCCCTCGGCTTTTCTTTCTTTTTTTCTCGCGTCAATAGCAAATTGCGCTCGTTCATTAAGACTGTCTAGAGATGTTCTATCAGTAACAGTACTGCCTTCTTCTTTTGATCTTGGCTTTCCGCCCGCTTCTATATCTTCGCGCCTAAATATTTGTGATTGGGTTCTTTCAAGACGTGATGATTGAGACGGAACAAGCTTTTCGACCATAGCTCCTAGCTCATTCATCTTTGTCTCATAACGAACAAATGCATCTCGAAAATCTTTAGGCCAGTTTGGCGTTGCACCTTCTTCAAACTGAGCAATAGTAGTAAAACCCGCTGCCTCAAGTCCCTCATCCATTGCTTCTTTGAGGACATCATCATCTATTACAAGTTGTTTGATTTGATTGTCTGTGTCTTCTGCTATGTCTGAGAGAAGACGTACATTTGCATCATTTAGCAAGTCCCATGGAGCTTCTGATCCATCAGATTTCATTTCTGAAAAGGCAACAAGCATTTCATTTCGCATCCTTACGGCTTCATCTCTGGCTACAATGTATCTATGTCGAGTTTCTACTGACTCTGTTTCAATCGTCTTTTCAGCACGCTCAGTCACTTTCGTAATATTTTTAGTTGACATCGTTGCACGGTACGTCTCTTTTGTCTCAAATTCGATATCCTTTGTAATCACAGGTGCACGTAGCTTGGCATAGGATTCAAGATGGCCGCCAAGTCGTTTTATTTGTCCCTCAAGATCATCTATTTTACCTTTGAGTTGCTTTCTCTCTGCTTCAGGAAGCTGCTCAAATCCCTTACGAATGAGACCAATAATACCAAGCTTTCCACTGCCAGTTGCATCAGGATCTCCCATAATCACATCACGAAGAAAATTTGGTCCTAGAGCATTACCTCGACGACTTCCAAACCAGCCATCCTTTGCATTCTCCATTTCATCTCTAAGCATGGCATGTTGCTGTGTGATCCATTTATTTTCATTGGACCTCATTGGATCCATACCCATGCGGGCTGTTCCGCTTCCTAGCGATTTTGCAAGAACACTTTTGTTGTCGCTACCGTTAATTTCAAAGGCAGCTTTGACTACGCTATCGAGCGTTGATAGAATATTTTCACGAAGCTTTTTCTCCTGAGCTGGTCTTGTTGGAGGCGCTTCTATTGCAAACATTGGCTGACTGCTTACTAAAGGCATCACATTATGAATAGCTTCTCGCAACGAATTACGCTGCTCGGGTGAAAGATGTGCCATGGCTTCTTTGAGACCCGTCTGATAGAGTCTTTCCATAATTGCAACATCTTTCTCTGTTAGCTCTCCCATGCGAGCGCCCTTCTCCATCATTGAATCTATCCACTTTAGCGCTGCCGCAGTTTCATTCTTGCTAAACCCCTTAAGATCTGGAGAACTCAATGCAGCTCGGAAAGCCATTAACTCCATTCCTCGCTTCTGAACATGATTTTCAAGCCCTGCTTGTCCAGAGGTGCTTACAAGATCACGCACTAGATTTTCTGGATCTTGAGATTTTTTGCTAACGTTTGCGAGTTGGTTTGCAGCTTCTGACTCCACCTTCTTTGCCACTTCTTGTTTAGACGCCTGCGCTGGCGTTTTTGGTTCGAAGCCTTTTAATTGAACTTGTAATTCACGAGCTAAATCTTTATAACGTTTGTCGGTAGCACTTATCTTGACTCCGTTATTCTTAAGCGCAGTAAGAAAATCCTCATGTGTTATGCTAATATTGCCATCTTTTGAGGTAAATTTTGCTTCAACTGCTTCACGAGTTTTTTGGTCGGCACGACATACTTTTTGCAATACTGCATCAAAGAGTGACTTAGGCATAGTAATTTCTTCGCCCTTCATCGCAGATGTTATTGCATCTCTTTGAAAATTTTTCAGAACAGTTGCAACAAAATGCCCGGTGAAAGCTTTCTTATCCACCCCATGATCTGTAAGGAATCGTTTTACATTTCTTCGAGTACTTGAATCGAGAAGAATCGTTTTACCACCAAATGAACAAGCCAACCCAAGAAGATTAAGGAGAGCATACATCTTAGGATGTTCTTTTTTAAAATCACCCAAATCTTTTGCTTTGATTGTTTGATCACCATACTTAATCTCAGTGGTGGGCAAATTACCTGTAAGATTTGATAAAGAAAAACCTGAGCTACTCATATAAACCTCTCCTGTAATAAAGGGTCTTTTAACTTCAAAATAACATAATAAATAAATTATTTTATAGTTATTTTTGTAAACTAATGTTTACAACTCTAGAAGCAGCTGATTTAGCAGACTCTGCATATTCGGCTACTTGGCCAACTACGTTGATGATTTCGCGGATCTTTTTGAGCTCTTCGATCTCGCCAAAATTTAGAACGGGCTGGGCTCGTGAGGCTGATTTTGCTTTTACGAGGATATCTGCCTGTTTTGCGATTTCAGTGACAAGCTTTAGGGCCTCGTCAGCAGAGCTTGCGCATTCTTTTGCCCGTGCGGCGCAGACATCTATACTTTCTTGAGAGCGGGCTGTATTTGCCTGCTCAAGGATATGTTCTGCCTCCTCTTTGCCAGACATAGCAACGTTTAGCTGAGCCGTTGCAGCATCGAGGTAGCCTTGAATCTTCTCTACAATGCCAAGAGCTTGATTTTGGGCCATAGTGTGCGCCCTGCGAAGCTCCTCATAAGCCCTGAGAGTCTCGCCCTTTCGTGCGTCGCTTACCCCCCAGCTGGGGAGGAAAAGACCGGAAAAGAAGAGCTTTATTCCCTCTTGGCGGCTTTCGATGGCATTTTCAACTTTATGTTCCATAATGTGCTGTAAGATAAGGTTTAGTATGCGGCAGGCGCTTTTAATCTTATCGACTATTTCGTTAAGGGTTACCTCTTCGCGAACGAAGCCAGATGCACTAATTGCCTTTGCAAGCGTATGTTCGCTAAGATCTGCTATTTTATCGTGAAGATGACGTAAGTGCTCAGCCGTCGGAGAGTTTGGCTCAATTACATACCACTTTTTATTAAAAAACCGTAAGATACTAGCTATCAGTCCCTTCTCATTTCGGACAGCAAGTGCATCTTTCCAGGTGCGGATGTAAATATGCTCAAGGTTATGGCTATGCCACTTGGTAGCATTTTCTGTCTCTTTGGCAAGTCTCCAAAGCTCTACAAGCGTCTCTTGATCAAATGATTCATGCTGACCCATCTGCTGCCTCCTGTGCTCCTTTTTTATAAGTATCAGTAATAAATATTTTAATCAACTAGGAGTGTGGTTTTTAGTTGAGAAGAAAAGAAAGAAGACCTAAAATATCCAACTTTTACACTGAGAAAGGAACACTCTATGGCAAAGGTATGTCAAGTTACAGGCAAAAAGCCTGCACGCGGCTTCAAATACGTTACGCGTGGTATCGCAAAGAAGAAAAAAGGTATCGGTCTTAAAGTTACCGGCAAAAATAGACGCGTTTTCAACCCAAACCTTAAAGTAAAGCGTATCTGGGTTCCTGAAGAAAACCGCTTTATCACGCTCCGCCTTACAACAAATGCAATGAGAACCATCCAAAAGAATGGTATTGCTGCTGTTGTCCATAAGATGCGTAAAGACGGTCAAAAAGTCTAAATCGTGCAGGATCTCCAAAGCTTTGTCAAAACTCTTGACCGAGAGGGCGAGCTGCTTCACATCCATGAAGAGGTAGATCCCGCATTAGAAATAGCCGAAATTCATAGGCGCATTGTCCAAGAAAAGGGCAAGGCGCTTTTTTTTCACCGTGTTAAAAACTCATCTTTTCCTGTCGCAACAAACCTCTTTGGCTCAGAAAAACGAATTGAGCTTGCCTTTGGCAAAGAACCGGAAACCTTCATAAAAGACCTCGTAGGCCTAATTCAAGGCCCTATCCCTCCAAAAGTCAAAGACCTCTGGAAGTTAAAGGGATTGCTCTCCCTTGGTTTAAAGAAAAACTCTAGCGCTCCAGTTACTGAGTGTATAATCGATCCGCCAGATCTTGAACAACTTCCCCTCTTAAAAACCTGGATTGATGATGGCGGTCATTTTATTACCCTTCCCCTTGTCTATACAAGTTACGGCTCATCAAATAATCTTGGCATGTATCGCATTCAGAGATTTGATAAAAAGACTACAGGGCTACACTTTCAGATAGGAAAGGGAGGAGGATTCCACCTTGCGCAGGCTGAAGAAGCAAATGAAAGACTCCCCGTCACAATATTTGTAGGGGGCCCGCCTGCACTCACTATGGCAGCAATTGCTCCCCTTCCAGAAAATGTTCCAGAGCTTATCTTTGCATCGCTTCTTCAAGGACAAAAACTTGCTACGACAAAAGTAGCAGATCATCCACACCCGCTTGTAAGCAGATGCGACTTTGCCCTTATCGGCCATGCAAATCCGCATGAAAAAAGGTTAGAGGGCCCCTTTGGAGATCATTTTGGCTACTATAGCCTGGCACATGAATTTCCGGTCTTTCACTGCAAAAGAATCTATCACAGAAAAGATGCTATCTATCCAGCAACAGTGGTAGGAAAGCCTATTCAAGAAGATCTTTATATCGGAGACTACCTCCAAAAGCTCTTCAGCCCGCTTTTTCCCCTCGTAATGCCGCAGGTAAAGGCACTCCACACGTATGCTGAAACAGGATTTCATCCCCTAGCTGCAGCAATTGTTAAAGAGCGCTACGAAAAGGAGGCGCTCTCTGCTGCCTTTCGCATACTTGGGGAGGGACAACTCTCACTTACCAAGTTTTTAATTATCACGGATCAGCCTATTGATCTTACAGACTCAAAAGTCCTTCTTGAGACAGTTCTTGAGCGATTTTCCCCAACATCTGGCCTCTACATATTCTCAAAGACAAGTAATGATACACTCGATTACACAGGGCCTAAGCTTAACCGCGGCTCAAAAGCCGTTTTAATTGGTACTGGAAAGCCGAAACGAGCCCTGCCAAAAGAATTTAGAGGCGAGCTTCCTAGAACCATAAAAAATGCTATCCCCTACTGCGGAGGCTGCCTCGTTGTGGATGGAGATGAAGTTCCCAACGATGCATTCCCAGATTGGCCACTTGTCATCCATGTTGATGATGCCAAAAAGACTACAAGCTCAAGCTTAGAATTTTTATGGACAGTCTTCACCCGCTTTGATCCTGCATCCGACATCCATCCAAAAGCATACGAGGTAAAAAACCACCACATCTCCTACTCACTCCCCCTCGTGATCGATGCCCGCATGAAAAGCCACTACCCACCAGAGCTTATCGTAGACACCCTCACAAAAGACCTCGTCGACTCCAAATGGAGCCGCTATTTCTTGACGAATTCTTTTTCCTCGCAATCACGATCTTAATCTATCTCTTCAGAGAGCATGTCAAAAAAAGATTTAGATTGATAAAGTTAAGTTGACACAATTGATGACAGCCCTTTAGGCAGCCTGCTTTAATAAAGAAGAAGAGCTTTTCGGCAGCCTGACGCTGTTTTAGCCTCTTATCTTTTACTTTAGAGAGAATTTCTGCTCTATTGAGTTCTTTTTGTGTCATATAGACCCCCTGGGCCAAGAGAGGGATACGACATTTCTACTTTGCTGGATTACGACATTTGAACTTTGCTCCTACAAAAGCCAACTTTTATATTGACAAATAAATATATTATTTGATATAATATACGTCTTACAAATATTAGGAGTTGTTATGGGAACAATTACAAACCCAATTTATCCAAATATGTATGTCCATTCCGTGGTAAATAACGGGAAGGAACTGGTGGAATTTGCCAAATCCGAGCTTTTGGAACTTGCAAGTATTACGTCACTATTCGCTGAGAAACCAAGTACCGGCTACACAAAAATGCAGATTGGTAATGAATCTTATAGAGTAGTCTCTTATGTAAAGATGCATGATACTGCTGACCGTGTACTTAACCTGATAAAAGGCCTTGCGCTTACAATTTTTACTCTCGGTATAGCACTAATCGATATTCGTGTAAGAACCTACTTTAACTCTGCTTTTAAGGGCTACAGCGTCAAGCATGCCGCTATTGCAAACTCTATAACAATTGAGTCCGTAGCAATGGGCGCTTTAAAGACTCTTTTCCCAGCACCTCTTGCAAAATTGGTCGAAGGGGTGATTAAAAAAGACGAGAAACCACCTCAAAAATTTTCTCCTCCACCACCGAAAGAGCCTAATTTTCGCGATTTTGACAATAAACCTTTCTTTGATAGATCTTTAGCTGATCTCTATAGGATGGGATTCAGACTAGAAAAGCAACTGCTTGCCTAAAATATGGCGCGATCAACCAAGAGCCCGCCCTCGGCGGGCTCTCACTTATAGAGCTTCTACTTCAACGATGACGAGTGATTGCGGGGGCAGGAATACTCCAATCTTTCTATAAGCAAGGTCTGGGTGAATATATAATCTCCTTTTTTCACCCATTTTCATGCCTGCGACTCCTCGAGCAAATCCTGGTAAAGCATTTTCAAGACAAACAGATTTCGGCGCCCCTTCAGCATATGTGTATGCAACAATTGTTGCATCAAGAGTTGTAATTTTATAGTGGAATAGGTTGCTCGAAGCAAGTGATTGGCTGCCTGATTGTAAAACCTCATAATAGAGCTTATGAGGAACCAACATTTGTACATTTTCTTTTTTTGCGACAGTTGATAAAAAACAATCAGGATCCTGTTCAAGTTCATCGGCTACTTTGCATAAGATTGATGCAAGAAGATTATCACTTGAAATAGCCCTCATTATTTCACATTTTGACTGATTGTATTCTTTCAGAATCTTTTGTGTTTCTTCGCTCTCAAGATCTGCTAGAAAGCCCACATCAGGAAATAAATCGAGGATCGATCCATGTGCAGTTGGTTTAAGTTTTTCGTTTAGAATGTTGTACTCAGCCTCTATTTTTTCCTTTCCCCCAGAGCTTAGAAGCTGCTTTTTTTGTTTAAACATTTGAGCGTTTTTATACCCATATCCAAAAAGGATCCCTAATAAACAATCATCATGCTTTACAATTTGCTCAAAGCTATTTGCTGGATCTATAAGCTGAGATAAGAGCTTCTCGGGGGTAATATCCTGCCCTAAAATCCTTCTAAATTCATCTTGTTGTTGTGTGACAACATGAATAAAAGCTGGTTTATTAATAATAAAAATTCCATACCAGCCATCACTTTCCTCAAATTTTAGAGCTGCGCAGCAAGCGTTTTATTGTGAGCAATCACAAGGGTTGGCCGATTTAACCTATTTATGACCTCAGCCACAGTATAGGTCTTTCCAGACCCTGAGATACCAAGCAATACCTGCGCCTTTTCACCGCGTGCAATAGCGCCTGCAATCTTCTCGATTGCCTGGGGCTGGTCTTCTTTGGGTGTAAATGGCGTAGAAAGCTCAAACATATTCGTAATTATTCTCATTATTGCAAAGACTCTCAGGAGCATTATGCGAGGGACTAAAAGCCTCACTTTTCATATTTACTTGCACTAAATGCCGTCTGAAAGGAGAATTTATTCTATGTTTGATCTTACTAGCCTTACGCAATACAGTGATCTCGAGCTTCTTGACCAGCGCCTTGGAGACACCCTTTGGTCGCCAATTGATGTCGCCTACATTAATGATTGGGTCCTTAGAGCTGCCGCAATAAAAGGTGAATATCACTGGCATTCTCATGAAGATGATGAACTTTTCATTGTCTACAAGGGCTTAATTGTCATTGAAACAGAAAAAGGGCCAATAGCACTTAAAGAAGGACAAATTGCCGTTATTCCAAAAGGTCTTAAACATAAACCTAAAGCCGAAGAGCGCGCTATTATCCTAATGATCGAACCAGCTTCTCTTAAAAGCTCTGGCTCCTGAATTACCATCCTTTAAATTGCTTAGTTTCATTTTCCTCGATTTTTGATGATGGGATAAGCCTTAAAAACCACTGAAGCAGCCTGTGGTAGCGTTCTCTTATCGCATAAAGCGGTTAATTTTAAATAAATATCATGTGAATTCAATCAAAACGTTCTAAATGCGCCGAAAAAATTCTGAAAAATAGGCAAAAGTAGATCGAGCGGGGACAGTCATAGTGCCTCTTCTCCCCGGAAAGAAAAGGCACTATGATTGAATGTCCTATTCCTTCCTAGAAACCTCTTGGTTGTGTACGAGGGAGTTTGTGTCCATATCACCTAAAGTCGGCCCAGAGTTGCTGTTTGACAAACTGCCGTTTTAGGTCTAAATAAGGCCCTGAGCATCACTAAGCGAAAGCGCAAGGTACTCCACCGAATAATCTGGATAGGACTGGAGCAGTTTTTTGGCTTTTTGTTTGAGCTCTTCCAATCGTATACGTTTTTTGTTGCGCTTTACTTCAGCAATTACCATTTTCTTATCAAGATCGTTGATGGCAACAAGATCTATTTCGTTAGTGTGGTCTTGTTCAAAATAGCTACCAATTTGGTTGTATTGGTGAGAGTTTGCAAAAAGGTCCTGAAAAAACTGCTCTAGGGTATAGCCGGAAAATGTGGATATATCGTTTTCCAGTACCCGTCTGATGTAGGCAAAATTGCCTGTTTCAACAGCGGTCCGATTTCGATAGATATAACGAAACCAAAATCTCAAGAAATGATCCTTAATTTTATACTTTATTAATTTGCTTTCGGGTTTGGCATGTATCGGCTTGTACCTGTTGATCACAAAATAGTCTTTCTCAAGTTTTTCAAGGAAGCCGCCAACATCTTTTTGAAGTACAGATTCTATCTCGCTTCTACCTGTTTTGCCGACAGAAATAAGCTCGAGAATAGAAAAGTATGTCCCATACTCTTTGCCGAACTCTTCGATTAAAAGATTTTTGCCTTCGCTTAGAAAGGGTGAATTTTCCGAGAGTACAAAATCGATAATCTGGTCAAAAGAAAAGGCCTTTTCTGATAAAAAGAGATCAATATATTTGGGGGTGCCGCCTGTTAGCATGTAATAATTAAATAAAACTTCGAGGCTCTCTTGATGCTGGTCTTTTAGGATTATAGACATATCCTCGATGCTAAACGGACGTAGATGGATCATGCGGTCGGGACGCCCGAAGAGAGGCTCTTTAGACTCTTCAAAAATTTTGTGCATTAAGGAATGGATCGACCCAAGAAATAGCACTTGAATTTTGCTTTCAAATTTGTTTAAGTCCCAAAGTTTTTGCAGGTCGGAATATACAGAGGGGTTTATGTGATAGAACTCCTGAAATTCATCTACAATAAGAACAAAGGGGTGCTTTTTTGCGATCTCTAACAAAAGAGCAAATATATCCTTGAATTGTGTGATTTCACCAAAAACCGGTATAGTAAATCCAGGTAGTTGAGTGGTGATCTGGGTTATAAATTCCTGACAAAGAAGTGGTTCTGATTTTTTTGCTACAAAAAGGTAGAGATGAGGCTTATTTTGGGTATAGTGTAGCGATAGCATTGTCTTGCCCATTCTACGTCTACCAGTAATAACCACCATCTGGGCGCTCTTATCTTTCCTTTTGTAGCTCTCTTCTAGCAGCTTTAGCTCTGCCTTTCTTCCAAAAAAATCCATCATCGTAACCTCTATTACCGTAATGCCGGTTACGATAAGATATAGCACAATGACCTATTTTAGACAAGACTTAAGCCTAAACCCTCTCTGCTGACGGTGCTTGTCACATTTGGCTGTTTTCCACCTTCAGGAAGCTTCATAATAAAATAGGCAGTGCCAGGCGCGCAAACAGTCGAGCAGCCAAACCAGTCTACATCTGCTTTAAGCTCTACAACAGATCCAGGCTCAAGAGTGCTGGAGGTGTAATTTTTGTAAGCAGTGTGACTTTTCCTGAATAGCCGTATACAACAGCTTGATCAATCTCAAGGCGCTCCGGAGCGGGCCATAGCGGCTCTGATGCCAAGGAACTCAGGGCCAGATCCACCCTCGTCAGAATATATGGACCCACCTCATTGTGAATATGAGTGTGACTCTCCTCACTGGGAAGATTAACCATAAAAACCACTCAAGACAAGCTGTGCACAATTACAGCTTTGCTTCAAATGGTCAGCTTTAAAACAATTAATACTTAAATATGAACCAAACCTCAGCTTTTATGCAAAAAAAGCCACTACCCACCAGAGCTTATCGTAGACAGCCTTACAAAAGACCTCGTCGACTCCAAATGGAGCCGCTATTTCTTGACGAATTAGAACTAATCTAACTACCATAAACTGCGCAAAACATTCGAGACCGAGACCGTGACCGATGTTTATATTGAAAGTACTTCTGGTAAAATAATCGGTCACGGTCAAGGTCTCGGTCTCGGACACGAAATGAACATGAGAAAGCCACAAAAACAACAGTCTATTCGCATTCCACCATATTTTATTTATCTTACGATCCTTGTTTATAGCCTGACGATTTATTGGTTTTCCTGGGGAAAAGAGGTTGAGCTTCCAAGTTCAATTAGCCTCTACTCGAATCAAGCTGGAGATAATCTTAAGCAAACTTTTGTTACAGCAATAGGCGATGCAAAAGAATCAGTTATTTGCATGATCTATTCCCTAAATGATGAGGAGATCATTCAGGCATTCAAAAATAAGGCAGATGAAGGCGTTGAGGTTTTCATTGTAACAGATCCTGTTGCTACGCAAGATGCCAAAGAAAAGCTAGGACCAAAAATCACCGTTCACCCAAAGCGGCAAAAGGGCCTTATGCATAATAAGCTCCTTGCTGTAGATAAAAAGGTCTCCTGGCTTGGCTCTGCAAACTTTACGAGCGATTCCCTCCATCTTCATGCAAATCTTGTAATGGGGATTGTAAATCCCATTCTTGCAAATACGATAGAAGAAAAGGCAAAAAGTATTCATGAAAAGGGCAGAAAATTTACACCCCTTACCCTCGCTACAAAAACGCAAAATCTAGACTTTAGCTTTTTGCCAGACGATGGTACCGCTCTTCACAAGCTTATTAACCAGCTTGGAGCAGCAAAGAAGACTATAAAAGTTGCCATGTTTACCTTTACACATCCAGATCTTATTGCAGCGCTTGCAGACGCACATAAAAGAGGCGTGGATGTTGAAGTCGTGCTCGATAGCGACTCAAGCAGAAAGACAAGCAATCAAGCCTACAGGCGCTTTTGCCAGGAAAAAATGAAGATCTATACAAGCCGCCGTGTTGGACTTTTGCATGAAAAAATGGCAATTATTGATGATACAACATTGATCATGGGCTCTGCTAACTGGACAAAAGCAGCCTTCACCCAGAACTCTGAAAACATCACCTTTCTCTACCCGCTTACTGATGAGCAGCAAATAAAACTTAAAGCATTTTGGCAGACAACGCTAAAAGAGGCGAAATTGAATTAAATGAGCTTTTATGGCATAATTCTCACTAATTATGCCAACAATTACCGAAAAGATCATCTATCAAAATACAGCTCTAGATTTTACTGGCTATGATGCAACTCTGCATAGTCTTAAAAAAGAGCATGAAATCCGAGACATCTGGCAATCTGTAAAAAACCAGCACTTCTTTCTCCTTATCATCACCCTTGGCATAGCCTATTTCTTTCTACCGACTGTTGTTTCAAAAGATGAGCTCGAGGGACGGATTTCACTCTTTCGGGACTTTTCCATAGATATGGAAGCAAAGGCAAGAGTGATACAAAAAGCCTTTGCACGCACCCTCTATAAAAAAAAGCGGATTACTGCGGTAAAGATGACGCCTCACCTTGAGCCGCAATTTGATTCTGGCCTTAAAACGATCGTCTCCCTCGGACGTGTTTGGATTAATGAGGGCTTTCTTAACTTGTGGAGTGGCCATAGAGGGCAAATCATCTGGCATAGGACAAAAGCTCTCTATAAAGAGCTGCAAGATCATGGCTACTACGTCTTTTTACATGCCCATAGCTACCCTATTACCCTGCATCTTGAGCTTGCCACACACTTTGACAGGCAGCATCAGTCAGAAGATTTTAAGCTTCAAGTGCCTGATGAATCAGCGCGAAAATTTAGAGCTCCAGGCGTCGGACGATACTTTGCAAACACCAAAGAATACATGCAAAGCCATATTGCTCACCAAATAAATGCTGGCTACAGCATGGATGATAACCATAGAGACACCATTATTTCTTGCGATGCCATACCCGAAAATAATGAGTGGTATGAGTCTGCACAGCACTTTTTTAAATCTAATAGAAGTATTGTGGATACCCATTCTTCCACAGGAATGACTCATAAATCTTTCGATTCACAGTTTATCAGAAAGTATATACCTAATTACCACCTGCAAGAATACGCCTTAGAGCTTTTTGCTACAGCAAGACAGCGTCTAACTGGCATTGCCGATTACGGCATGATCCGCATCATAGCCATAGCAAAAGAGACAATCGAAAGCGAAAAGACAAATTATGTTTGGAGGTCTCATGCGTTTGGAAAACTCTGTACCTGCAGACATACTCCAAATAAATATGGGCACGCTGAATTTGTTGAAACACTAAAAAAGCATCAGAAAATCGACTATAGGCATTGCAATACCGGCAAAATGCCGCAATATCGCATACTCGCTCCTAACCTTGATAGAGACAGCAAAAAGCAGATCTTTAACATGGACTGCCTAAATACCCAAGAGCGAGAAACCTATAACAAGATCTTTGCAGACATTCAAAAACCTCTTTCAGACATTCTTACACTGCAGACGCTTCCCAAAGCAAAAAGTGTAGAAGAGCTTGCAGAAATTATTCAGAAGGTAAAACTCGATGAGCCATCAAAGCAGTATCAAGCTGGAGTAAGGGAGCTCCTTCGAGAACATCACGAGCTCTTAAAAGCCGAGCAAACAGCACTGGCTAGGCTCCTTCCAGAACAGTATTACGGCCTCATTTGCTCTCTCTAACAATCATTTGTACTTATATAGTTTTTCCTTTACAATAGAAATGGGGACACTTGTCTCTAAGGAGGAGAAATGAAGAACAAACTATTGTTGCTCTCAGCCCTCTTATTTATGCTCACAATGACTTCAGGATGTTTTCATGCAGGCTTTTATGCAGGTGATGATGAAGATCCAGAAATTGGGGTTTACTATGATGGTCCGGGATATGGGTACTATGACTATGATTATGCCCCTTTCTACCGTGGATATGGTCATATAGACCGTCACTATGGCTTTCATGGTGAACATCATGGCTTTCACGGAGGTCACCATTTTGGGGGTGGACACCATGGTTTTGGAGGCGGACATCACGGCTTTGGTGGACATGGTGGAGGACACGGCCATCATTAAACAGGAAACATGCATGAGGAATGCCTCAATTCTTTATTTAGTAGTTTCGCTGTGACTCTTTTTCTTGCGGCGTAAGAGTGATTGCGATACACTCCTAGATTTACAGGGTGTTACTTATGATGCGGGCGCTACTAATAGGTTATGGCAAGATGGGAAAGCTTATCGCGCATCTTGCACCTCAATACAATATTGCAATAAGCGGAGTTGTAAGTCCTAATCTTAACTTTGAGAGCGTACAGCTTCCAGAGCGCTGCCAAGGCTATACTGAGCTTACTAGTGAAGCACTTGAAAATGCAGATGTTGTTATCGATTTTGCAAAAGCTAAGGATATTTCTTTGCGAATTGAGCTTTTAGCTAAGCAGCAAAAGCCTGTTGTAGTTGGAACTACCGGATGGGATAAAGAATACCCTGAAATCAAAAAAATTATCCAAGACAACAAAAGCGCGCTTCTCTATTCGCCAAATTTTTCTTTAGGTGTCGCCCTCTTTAGCCGCCTTGTAAGCTACGCTGCAGAGCTCTTTAGCCCCTTTCAAGAATATGATGTCGGCATACTAGAGATGCACCATAGACAAAAGCATGATGCACCCTCTGGCACAGCCCTTGCTCTTGCCTCAAAAGTTATGGAAAAATACCCAGAGCAAGCACTCACTGAAGATCTTCCAAAAGCAAAAGCCCTGCCGGAGTCGACATTTCACCTTGCAAGTCATCGTTCAGGCTATCATCCCGGAACACATGAAGTGCTTTTTGACTCCCCTGAAGATACAATATCCCTTACCCACCGCGCAAGAAACCGCGAAGGCTTTGCAAGGGGCGCTCTACTTGCTGCCTACTGGCTTATAGATAAAAAGGGCGTATATTCTCTCGATGATATGATCGAAGAAAAGCTAAAACAGAACATGAGACATTAATATGACCCTCAAAATGCAAGGTGTATACACCGCACTTATCACTCCTTTTGACACAAGCGGCAGAATCTGTGAAAAAACTCTTGTAGAAGCACTTCACAGGCAGCATCAAAGCGGCATCGACTGCGTCGTTTTGCTTGGAACAACCGGAGAGCCTGCAACTGTAGAAGACTATGAACGAGATCTGCTTGTTAAGGTTGCGGTCCGCGAGCTTAAGGGCAAAATTCCAATCATGGTCGGCTGCGGAACCCCCTGCACAAAAAAAACAATTGAGATGGTAAAGAAGGCAGAAGCTCTCGGCGCAGATGTCATACAAATTATTACCCCATATGTAAATAAACCCACTCAAGAAGGGCTCTATTTGCATTTTGAAGCAATAAGTAAGGCTACCCACCTTCCAATTTGTGTCTACAATATTCCCGGAAGATGTGTTGTCAATCTTGAAGTTGCAACGCTTGAACGAATTGCAGCCCTTCCAAACATCATCGGCGTAAAAGAATGCAGTGGAAATTTTCAGCAAATTACTGAGATCGTAGATCGCATATGCAACAAACATACAAACTTTAGCCTCTTTAGCGGTGATGACCCTGTCACCCTCCCTATGATGGCAGTTGGTGCTACAGGCATTATGTCTGTTATTTCCAACCTCATCCCTCGCGAGATGGTAGAATTTGTACGCTGCATACAAAATGGCAACTTACATGAAGCTAAAGAGAAACACTATGCACTGCAGCCTCTTCTTCATGCAGTATCTCTTGAAACAAATCCTATACCAATCAAACACCTTATGAAGCTTGCAGGTTTTGATACAGGTATTGTCCGCCTTCCCCTTACACCGCCATCGAGCCAAAATCAGCAAAAATTAGAAACACTATACAAAGCATACAGTCATGATCCGAAACCAGCACTTCGATAAAGTCCCAAGCCGCTACCTCTTTCAGGAAATACGCACGCGTGCAAATAGCTTTTTAGCAGCTCATCCAGATAGTAAGCTTATTAGGCTTGGCATTGGAGATACTACAGAGCCTATTGGAAGCTACATTACCTCGCAGCTTGAAGAAGCAGCAAGGGCGCTTGGAACAAGAGATGGCTATACGGGATACGGAGCCGAGCAAGGAATCTGCGAGCTTCGTGATGCTATTAGTAAAACAGTCTATAATGGTAGTGTAGACAAAGATGATGTCTTTGTCTCTGATGGTGCAAAATGCGATATTGGCAGGCTTCAATTTTTATTTGGACCTGATGCAAAAATCGCACTGCAAGATCCTGCCTATCCCGTCTATTTAGATAGCTCTCTCATCTATCGCGGGGGCACTATTACCTTTTTGCCATGTACACCTGAAAACAATTTTACACCAGACATTACAAAGGCAAAGGGCTCTGATGTGCTCTTTTTGTGTGTCCCTAACAACCCGACAGGCACACTTCTCTCCAGGCAAGAGCTAGAAAAAATTGTTGATTTTGCACTCGAGCATAAAATACTGATTGTCTATGACACTGCCTACAGCTTTTATGTGCAGGGAAATGAAGTAAAGAGCATCTATGAGATCAAGGGCGCTGAGAAATGCGCAATAGAGCTTGGCTCATTTTCAAAAATTGCAGGATTTAGCGGCGTTCGCCTTGGATGGACCGTAGTTCCAGAAGCGCTCAAATTTCGTGATGGATCATCCGTTAAAGCAGACTGGATGAGAATAAATACTACATTCTTTAATGGCGCCTCAATTCTTTCTCAAAAAGGCGGCATTGCCTGCTTATCCGAAAAGGGGCTTAAAGAAGTGCACGCACAGGTGCAGTTTTATCTTGAAAACACAAAGCTTTTAGCAAAAACAGTAAAGAACCTTGGCTTTGAGACCTATGGCGGAGAACACTCCCCCTACCTTTGGACTCGCATAAAAGGGCTTTCTTCATGGGAAGCATTTGATGAGCTTTTGCATAAAACACATATTGTTACAACACCGGGAGCTGGTTTTGGCCCAGCAGGTGAAGGATTTTTACGGATTAGCGGCTTTTCTACCCGTGAAAAGATCCATGAAGCGATAGCAAGAATGGAAGAAAAACTACAAGTTGTCTATACTGAAGCAAAACAAGGATATGCATCGTGAGCGTTTGGCAGATAGCACTAGCACTTTTTTTAGTAGCAAATCCTATAGGAAATGCACCTGTTTTTGTCTCGATTGTCAAAAATTTTGATTTTAAAAGACAAAAGGTTATTCTTTTTAGAGAAGCTATATTTTCATTCCTGCTTGCCCTCTTCTACCTTTTCTTAGGGCAAACATTCTTTGAACTTATCCAGATCAAGACCTATGCAATCAGCCTAGCTGGCGGCATTGTGCTTTCGCTTATCGCACTTAGCATGATCTTTCCATCAACTGAAGTAGATGGGAAGGATAGAAAACCTGAAGAGCCTTTTATCGTCCCTATCGCGATTCCCCTTATCTCTGGTGGCGGTGTGCTTTCAACGCTTATCTATTTTTCATCGCAGGAGCAAAACACTCCAAAAATATTTTTAGCAACAGTGATAGCGTGGATTGCCATAACAGCCATTGTGGTTAGTTCTGCCTACATGCAAAAGATTTTTGGCAGACGCGGCCTTATAGCTCTTGAGCAGCTTATGGGCATGATTCTTTTGATGATTTCAACTGAGATTTTTGTTAAAGGTTTTACGATGTTCTTGAAGGAGTTCCATTAAGATGACCCTACTTACACTTACGCTGATTCTTTTTTTAATCATGGATCCAATAGGTCACGTAAAAGGCTTTCTTCACTGCCTAAAGGGAATTAAGCCAAAGCGCAGAATTTTCATCATCTTTAGAGAGATGGTTATTGCGCTTGGATTCATGCTGGCCTTTAACTTTCTGGGTGAAATTCTTTTTAATCTTCTCGCTATTTCAAAGAGTACTATCTACCTCACATCTGGTCTTATCCTCTTTCTGGTAGCAATAAAAATTATTTTCCCAACAACAGACCTTGAAGACCTCCCAATGCCGCCAGGCGAGCCCTTTATAGTTCCAATGGCAATACCCATGATTGCAGGCCCTGCACTTCTAGCAACAATTATGCTCTATGCAGCGACTGAAGTTTCTATCCTCACAATGGTAGTTGCTATTGTGCTTGCGTGGGTTGCATCATGCTTTATCCTTTTAAATTCTGAGCGCATTTTAGGACTGCTTGGAACAAGCGGTGTCACCGCATGTGAAAAGCTGATGGGCATGGTTTTAGTGCTGATTTCTGTACAGCGTGTTGCTGCCGGAGTGATCCTGCTCTTTAACAATGCGTAATATCGTTATCCACCTTGCCTACGATGGGACAAGGTATCTTGGCTGGCAAAAGACTAATTTAGACAGCGTCCAGCCAAGTATTGAATATACGCTTCAAACGACTCTAGAAAAAATTCTGCAGCGCCCTGCACCGCTCCAAGCTGCAAGTAGAACAGACCGGGGCGTTCACGCAGAAGGGCAAATAGTTAACTTTTTCTTAGAAAATGATCTTCTCGGCTTAAAACGTCTGCAGAGAAGCCTAAATGGTCTTTTGCCAGATGACATTCGAGTGCTTTCCATAAGGGAGGTTCCTCTTCATTTTCACCCAACTTTAGATGCAAGAAAAAAACAGTACCTCTACCGAATCTATAATGGCGAGGTTCTTCCCCCGCTGCTTCGTTTTACCCATTGGCATGTTCTACTGCCGATTGACTTTGATAAATTAGAGCTGGCAGCAAAAGCCATTATAGGCAAGCATGACTTTACCGCCTTTCGCAACATGCGTAAAGGCATTGACTCGGACGACACTTGGCGCACCGTTACTGACATTACCATCGACAAAACAGATAAAGACATCCTAGAAATCAAGGTAAGTGCAAACAACTTTCTCTATAAAATGTGCCGCAATATCATTGGCACGTTGATCTATGTGGCAGCAGGAAAAATTTCGCTAGAAACCCTCGCACAGCTTGTACATGGCGGAGCTCGCCCGGGTGCCGGCATCACAGCCCCAGCTCATGGCCTCACCCTCTATAAAGTCTATTATGATTTATGATCTCAAATCAGAGAGACTTCGCCCTGCTAGAATGCTCTCAATAGTAAAAACTGCCACCGGATCGCGCACAATGCGGCTTTAGGCAGCTCTGTTTTCAGGATCAGTGACTCTCAAAAGCGGAAGCCATTCTGTTGATTTGAGCTTTGGGAATTTTGTAAGAAAGAGCAACGGTTCTCCATTCAGAAGTTGCAGCGGCTACTTCTTGTACAATTTTTTGTGCATCTGCATACGTAAGATCATAATATTTGAATGTCTCAAGTACTAAGGAAAGTGAGCCTGTAGGGTCAGTAAAATCTATTGCAGTTGACAGCACCCGTGGTCTTATATCTGTTGGTGTGGGGTTGAGGTCATACGCAGGAGATAGGCTCCAGCCTGCAGGCCCTGCATACAAAAAAGCGTGATTTCTCAGGTGATCGTCTACATTAGAAATGAATACATTAAAAACAATGCGGCGCCATAACTGATGAAGGTCCTTTTGGGGTGTCGCACTTAACTGACGAATAGCATCAGCTATTTCAAGATAGCTACGGAGCTCTCCATCTTTTGCACTAAGAACGCTCATTGCCGAAAGAAAAGGAATTCTCTCATTTGCATGTCTGTCAAACCTCCGCGAAACAAGAATTCTTTGGCGACCAATCTTTTCTAATCGCCACTCGGGCACTTGAATATGCGCTTTAGCGGCCAAGGTAAGTGCTACTGCCTCCCAGCCAATAATATCAATTTCATCATCAAACTTTGGAAACTTTGCTATTGCTAAATGCCCATCTTTATCTTTCACGTTGGCTTTTGGACGCGCTCCGCCAAGTGATGAACCAGGGGCAAGCAGCAGTTGTAAATCTTCATCAGAATCCGATTCTCTTGCAACTCGGTTGGCAGCAGCAAGTAGCTTGCTGACAGAGATAAGTGGAGGGATATGCTGACTTGCGTATGTTGTCAAAAAAGGCCCATTCTCTCTCTCTTTAAAACGTAAAGCTCCAAGTCGTGCTTCATCGTCAACTAATAACAAAAAATCACTCTCGCGCAAAGTTTTTGCATGCCGGTGCTCTTTTTCAGCCTGCCTTCTTTCTGCTCGCCGCATGAGCATTCGTCCCCAACGGTCAGGAGCTGAATCCTCAAGCGCACCAAATAATGGTTTATCAATAGAGGCATGAAAAGGCCCTGAAATAAGTTTTAGAGCTGGATCTAAACTAAAGCGATCTGAAGCTTGAAGCCACTTGCGGTCATATTCAAAAGTCAAGCTCTCCTTGCCATTACGATAATGTATCCACAGCTGTCCTACTTTAGTTTGTACGGCCTGGATATCGAGATAGACTAGTATGTTGTTTTCCATTTTCACCTTCTCTTTGAGAAGCGTATACGTTTAGGGAGCTGCTCACTTTCTAATTCCATGCCAATCTGATCAAATTTTGGGTCGGCAAGATCTGCAAATCGCTCTACCATTCCCAGTACAAATAAAATTCGTGCGTAAGCCCCAGTACCTACACCTTCATCTCCCTTTTCGATTTTGTCTAAGGTTGTTCGGCTAATGCCGGCTCTATCGGCAGCAAGCTGCATAGGAATCCGCCGCCTCTTTCGTGCATCTCGCAAATCTCTCCCCAACTTTTGCATGGCGCGTTTTACAGGAATTGGTGTTGATTTAATGTCCATAATTATATTCCATATTTACTTTAGTGTATCTGATTGCACACATTAAGAAAAGAAGAAATTAAATATACCTGCGATTTTTCCCTCAATCCGCCTGGCCCTGTACATTTTCTCCTAGAAAAAACCATCTAGTCTCTCTTTGAATTTTCTATTCTTGAAGATGGCCGGAAGATCAAAAAAAACTATTTGAATAGCAGATTGCCGGCATGACAGATTTAAAAGCATGGGACTGACTGATATATTCTAGAGTCCCATCCCCCCCCTATTGCCTGTACAGCAAGCAACGCGGCAAACAACCGAATTATTGTGTGAGCTATTTGCCGAGACTTCGGCAAAATGAGCTGTGCTCATTATTGCTCAGAATAATGAGCGAACATACGACTACATCTAACGACTTAAGCTAATCCCAATGATAGATGGTGCCCTTCATGGTCTCGCCTGTCACTTGATTGACGAGAATATAGGTACCTTTTTCTTTGGTTTTGAGCACTTTTATTGCTTGTCCGACTGTCCAGTCGTTCGTATTATCAGCATCATGATCATGCGATGGTCTGTAAAAGATGTTGTTGGAGAGAAGAATGCTCTTTTTACCACCTCTTCCTTGCATGGTGAAAAGGCCTGTTTTTCTTCCTCTGCTTTCGATGCTTTTCACACTCTCGAGTTTAGGCCTAAGCCCTGGAGTTCTGATGCTTGATGTGCTGCTATGTCTTCTTGCCGAAAGATCTACACTAAAGCTACATATTGTGATAGCGAGACCAAGTACTAAAGTAAGTTGTTTCATCTTTCTATTTCCAGCTATAGATTTTTGTTTTGATTGACTGCCCTGTATCTAGATTTATCAACGCATAGCGATCCCAGTCGTGTGTAATGAGCACACGTATTCGATGGCCTGGAAGCCAGTCGCGCACGAGCCTTTTATCTTCTTTATTCGTAGGCCGATAGAATAGGTTATTAGAAAGACCTACGCTATTGTGGGGACCAAGAGCAACCATGTTAAAGTCTCCGATCCTTTTATCAGAGCCGCTATAGGTTGTGTAGGATGAGTTTGTGGACGCTGCAGATAAGCCGGTTAGCGGACATACTAAGAGCAAAGCTGGTAGTAGGTATTTTTTCATCATTCCTCCGTTATACCATAAGTAGAGTTTGAGATTGAGGTATGCCATAACTTACGCAATCTTGTATAGCAATCTTACGAATCTCATGACATTTTTTTGTAAGTTCGGCATGAAGCCTTTCTTGCCGTAAAATTCGTTCGCGAAGAAGGTCTGCAATATGCTGATTTTCTTTAATAGTTACAGAGAGCTCCTCGACATCCTTTGGATCGCAATCTACAAGATGCTCCTTCGCAAGATCGATCAAAGCCTGCATGGAATCATAGTAGTTCTTTGCTTCTCTACAGAGCTTTTTATCCTGACCTTGCATATTGCGTATGACATGAAGTTTTGTAATCAACACCTTTGTCTCAAGCTCTAACTTTTTTGCCTGAGAGCCGAGATTTGAAAAAAAGCGATGTGCAATATGTAAAATTAGACCGCTCCACATACCAATAGCGCAAGCTAGAGAGCCTGCTTGATAGGGTAAAAAGAGACTGCTGAGAGATACAGAATGGTGTATGAGAGAGATATGTACTGGCCACTCCTTATGTACTGCCTGAACAACAGAGTGCTGAATCCTGGGAAAAAACTCTCCAAAAATTGTCATAGCTTTCGTACCCCCTCTTGAATGTGGTTGATAGCGTCTTGAGTCTTAGTTAAGCTCTCAAGTATTTGCTCTTGCCGCATAAGTACAGCATCAGATACAAAAAGAGCTGAGGCTACATTTTGCATCCTTTCTAGCTGTTCTACATAGGCTTTTTCCTGAGCTTTCATCTCAGGGAGTGCCTCATTGGCAGCTTTTTCGATTGCATCAGCTGCTTTTGCAAGCTCGCCGAGATTTCTATGAACTTCCTCTATGCAGCGCCTTTCTCGTTGAAAGAGAAGCTCATCATCTTTTTGCTGCGTCTGAAGCTCCTTCATTGTTTCAACTACGCTTTTACTTCGCTCTTCGAGTACATCGCAGTGCGTGCTGGAAAAAGAAAGCCATGAAAAAACCTTAAAGAGCTCATCAATGACCATTTTTTTGCAAAGCCCCCGCAACAACACTTTCAAGAGCTGAGTACTTCACCCTAAGATCCTCTATGGTACTCTTAAGAAGATCAAAAGTTTTTACAAATTCTTCCGCTTGCTCTGTCTCCCCTTGTCTGTCAAGGTCTTCAATCACCTTATCAAAAAATGCTTTATTCTGCGCGGCAAGCTCTTTGTAGCGCAAAATAAGTTCATTCACCTCTTTAAGAGGGCGTGCGTTTTCCCAAAATTCTTTTGCGCTCTTATTTTTTGCCTCACATTCCTCTAAGAGCTCTTTTCGTGCGAGGATTAGAGATGCACGCTCTTTTTTGATATCTTCTGCAAGGCTATTTGCTTCTTTAATAATCGATCGAATGTTGTAGAGGCGTATATCTTGCGTAAAGGCAGATGCTGCCGCGAGGGCAACAGATGCCAAAATTCCCCATGTGCCAAAAAATGGTAAAACAGCAATAAGCGTAAGCCTTGCAATGCTTATCGCCATGTCTTGTTTAGTAACTTCTGATATGAGGAAGGGAAAGGTAACACAAGTTCCAACGACAGCCGCCGCAAAGCCGCATGCAGCAACACTGCCCCAGAGCTGGTTGACAATAACAGCAACACCAACTGCAATCGTCGTAGGCAAGATATATGGCTCTATTTTTTGCCATCCTTCTTGACATGTTGCTTGTACACATGAAATGCCCATGCACATATATGTATTCTTTTTATAAAGAAAATGTCAAGTGGTTTGGAATGTACAGTATCCAATACAGTATCTCCAAAATCTCTTTTAGAGAATACTTATTCAAAAAAAGGAGATATCCATGTCAGTTCCACTACAACACATAGGCAGGCCCCAATCTTTTGCCCCAGAGCCTCTTGTTGAACCAGAAGATCCGCAATCTACTACAAGAAGAGTAAATCGCATAGCTGGAATAGCACTTGTGAGTATTGGAGCTCTAGTATCTGTAGCCTCAGTTGCCCTTCCTACTATAACAGACATCCAAGGAGAGCTTGGAGGGACTATTATGATTGGTGGATTTCTCTTAGGCGTTTGCATATTAGGTTGTGGAACTTCCAAATGGCTAAGTGCAACGGATTGCTGCCCAAGTTCTGCTAATAATTACCCACAGTCCTATGAAGACCCCGGCATGACTGTTTAACCCCCAGAGAACTAGAACAAATAGTGAGATGAAACAGACAGCTGAACTATTTTCAAATGAATCGGGAGCTCAGTAAAGCGAGGAGAGATTGATGACTAATAACCTGACTACACTAATTACTTTTAGTAAAAGAAGCGAGCCGCTCCTGAAGCTTTGCAATTCTCTCACTTAGGGGCGGATGGGTGCGATCCCATGTCCACTCCCCTTGATCATTAATGCCTCTTCGATAGTCTTTAATCGCAGAAGGCTGCAGCTCCCAAAAAACCCCTTCATACTGTCTACAAAAGCCTTCCATGGAATGATAATAGCTGAGGTACTTTTCCTTGCGTTCTGTAAAAAAAGCAATGCCGCCTTCACAAAATTCAGGAGTTATAGCAGCAAATAGGTCCGCTTCAAACTCCTCCTCATGCTGTGCTTGCAGCTCATGTGTATTTTTTGAAAGCCAATTGAATCCAATGCTTGCAATTTTTGCAGCAATAAGGGCAATGCCTGCATTCCACCGATAATAGGAAAATAATGCAGCCGTTAGCACTCCTGCAATAAAATTTGAGTTTTTTCTCCTCTCTTTTCGGATCACTTTACTTCGCATATGGTCTGCTACTAGATGAGCAATTTCGTGACCTATGCAAAACATTGTCCGAGCAGAGAGCGATGCCGAAGCAAGTATCGCATTATGTTCCTTACGGCTTATATAGATTTTAGCGGTATTAGTACCTTCAAGAGACCCAGAGCTTGCGTAGGGAGAGCTTTCATCATCTGTAATAAACAGTTTTATACGTTTCGGATCTACGCCAAACTGTGTAAATACAGGGGCAATTACTGTTTTTACCTTTTTATCTACCTTTGAACAATTTTCAACAGATTCAGATCGACAAGAAAATAAGGGAGACTTGTAATAATCAAGTGCTATTCCTATTGCGGTAATTGCTGCATTCATAAGATTTTATACTATCTAAAATTACCATTGCGGTCAAATAAAAACTACTTTTTACTAAGAGGAACCTCATTTAAAAGTAGTGACGATGCTTAGTAAAAAAATTGGGCAAAAATGAATGTAAAGAAATCCTGCATCGAAAGTTTATACAAACTTTGTCAGTTTTCCTTGCCAGTTGTAGGTAAGGTGGAATGATTCACGACTTGTTTTTGCTATTTGGAGGGTAAAGCTCTCTCTATCTGGAATAAAACGAAGGATTTTGAAGCCTGTTTCAAGAAGAGCTGATTCTCTTTTGTCTCTATAGTAGAGCATCGTGAGCTGCTTATGTTCTGGGTTTTTGGATTTTAGAAGGATAGTTGAGAGAAGAAGTGGTGAAAAAATAAGGCAGGCAAGACTTGCTATGACAACGACAAGAAGAAGATCGCGCCTTTTCTCCTTTAGCCACTTTCCTGGTGATAGGTATGTAAGCTTCTTTGACCCAAGGACAATGTGGAGCGGTGTAAGGACTGCATCATAGGTTCTATAGACAAGTGACTTTGTAGGATATGAGATCTCTCGTATACTACTGAGCACGTGCACCTCGTTTTGCAGCAAAAAATTCTAGCAAAAATACTAAAGACACCCCTCCAGCAAAAAAGAGAAGAGAGGAAAGAAAAAGGGTAGATGTTGGACTTGGAAGATAGGCTTCGTTTTCAATCCAAAAGGGCCATACACACTTAAGCGCCCCTACCATAAAGCCAACGAGGGCAGAAAGTGTATATTCTCTATAATGCTGAAGCAAGTATTTAACGATCCGGGAAAAAAGGAGAGCGCCAAGTACAATTCCTGCTCCCATGCAAGCTACAGTGCGAAAAGCTACTAAATCAAAAACACCCGTCTTTACACCGTCTACCCATCTAATAAGTGCCCCAAGTATAGGGCCATACATCCCTACAATATTCAAAATGTAGCTTCCTGATATGCCTGGAAGAAGCATAGCAGAAACTGCCATCATGCCGCAGATAACAACCCAAACATCTGATGCAGTAGCATCAGATCCTCGTGGAAGCGAGTCTGTGCCAGACAAAAAGTAGGAAGCCATAAGTCCAAGAGCGAAAAATACTCCTGTCAGAACTGTGTAGCGAGAGATCATTCTGCCTACAAAGAAAACAGATCCGATGACAAGACCCAAAAAACCTGCATAGAGATAGGCTTTAAAAGTCTCATGCTGCAAGCAGTACTGAAAGCCCTTAGCGAGGGTAACAAAAGATAAAAAGGCCCCGAGCACAAAAGAGAGCAAAAATTTCCATCGAATGGATTTAAAAAAGAGCTTTAATTCCCCCGTTAAGAGGAAGGAAAATTTGACGCTTGCAATACTTTCGATAAGCTCTTCATAAATGCCGATTATAAACGCAACAGTGCCACCAGAAATCCCTGGCACAATATCTGCCGCTCCCACGCAGAGTCCTGACAAAAAAGTGCCGATTGCTTTCTTCATTAAACAACCTCAAGAAGCCTTGCTACATAGTAGGCGATACAAAGTAATACAAAAAAGGCTACAATCCACACAGATCCAGGCATCCACTTGACACCTGCGCCGTGGTTTCCTCTTGGCTCTAGCGTTCCTATGCCATATGAAAATTCCTGATTAATGGGCTTTCTAAAAAGATCTGCACCTTCTGCAACGAGTCTTTCACCATCGAGACCTAAAAAGATTGCATACTGCTTAACAAATCCTTGAGCGTAGATAGGAGAAATCAGACGCTCCATCTGCCCATCTTCAATTGCCTGAAGGTATCCTGAACGAATAGATGTTGAATTTTCCACATCTTTAAGGGACATATTAAGCTCCTTTCGCCTTGAGCGGAGCATGTCACCTATTCCTTTTAAATCTTGTGCCATATTTTCAATCCTTGGAAGTGTCTTCCATTGTAAAAAATCGCGAGCATTATAAACAAGCTATCCGCTATCTTATGAGACATGAAACCATTTGTTGCCCAGCTTGACGCAAGTAAAATCGAGCTTCTCAAACAAGGCCTTCTCGATCAGGGCTTTGAGCTCTCTACACCACCCTACACCCACTTTCAAGGCAAAAAGAAGGGAGTTTCTGTCACGCTCTATACCTCTCTTAAGCTCACTGTTATGGGTAAAGAGATGAAAGAGTTTATAGAATTTTTTTTAGAGCCTCAAATTCTCGGTACTTTCACCTTTGCTCAGCCAGAAGAAGCAAAAGAATTAGACCTCACGCCAAGGCTTGGAGTCGATGAAGCGGGAAAGGGAGACTTTTTTGGCCCCTTGTGCATAGCTAGTGTTTACGGCTCTGGCGATGATATCAAAAAAATGGCAGAACTTGGGATCAAAGATTCAAAAAATTTAAGTGATGCAACTGTGCTCAAGCTTGCTGAAGAGATAAAAAAACGCTTTATTCACGAAGTGATCCGCATAAGCCCTATTAAATACAATGAAATGTATGCATCCTTTGGCAACCTTAACAGCCTTCTTGCATGGGGCCATGCAACGGCTATTGAAAATGTCTCCAAAAAAAGCCTCTGCATCAATGTCGTAGTAGATAAATTTGCTCATGAATATGTTGTAGAGCGTGCTGTTGCAAGAAAAAAGCTAAACATTACACTTACCCAAAAAGTGCGCGCTGAAGAAGACCTTGTTGTGGCATCCGCCTCAATACTTGCAAGAGCCGCCTTTCTACATGGATTAAAAAAGCTCTCGGATGAAGTTGGATTTGAACTTCCAAAAGGAGCTTCTGCTAAAGTAAAAGAGGCCGCAAGGCATGCCGTAGAAAAATTTGGCAGAGACGTTTTACCTAAAATTTCTAAATCGCATTTTAAGACAACGCAAGAGATTTGAGATGCTTGTACGACTCCTTATAAAAAACCTTGTCTTAGTAGAATCTTCAGAAGTTTTATTTAGTGAAGGCTTCACAGTCATCACTGGAGAAACTGGCTCTGGAAAATCGATACTACTCTCCTCTTTAAACCTCCTGCTTGGCGAGAGACAAGATAGCTCGCTCATTCGTCAAGGTGCCACTTCAAGCATAGTGGAAGCGACTTTTATTGAACCAAAGATTACCCCTCTTCTTGAAGAAGCAGGCATTCAATGCGATGAACATGAGGTAGTGATTCGGCGCGAGCTTCTTGCATCTGGAAAAAGTAGAGCGTTTGTCAATGACCAATCAGTTCAGATTGCTTTTTTGAAGAAAATTGCTCCATTTCTTATCGAAGTTTCTGCGCAGCATGCTCATATTGAACTCACAGAGGAAAACGCGCCTCAAAGAATTCTCGATGCCTTTGCAGAAAATGGACAACTCCTTTCTGATTTTCAAAAAGCCTATAAGGAGCTCCTTTCCCTTCAAAAAACGAAGGAAAAATTCCTCGAAGAGGAACAGGCAAGAAATCGCCTCATTCAAACCTTAGAGCGCGAAATTGAAGAGATCGAGACATGCAATCCACTAGCCGGTGAAGATGATGCGCTCTTTCAGGAATACTCTGAACTTGCAAAAGAAAAAGAATCCTCCACACAGATTGGAGAATTACTTGCCCTTCTTGATAACCCTGAAGAATCCCCTCTTGCTGCACTTGGAAGGGCAAAATCTGGCTTTGATAAACTTGCATCAAAAAACCCAAGATTTTGCGAGACAAAAGAAGCTTTTAGCTCAGCGATGAGCAGCCTGCAGGATATTACCTTTACACTCGTGCAGGCGTATGAAAAGGCTCAAGAAACTGAAGAGCGCTTCACGACGCTTGACACTCGCCTAAAAGAGCTCTTTGAGCTCAAAAAGAAATATGGACCCACCCTAGCTGATGTCCTTATTTATAAAGACGCTCAAATAAGCAAATTGAATCAAATTCAGAGCCAAAACCTCACAGAGTATGAACTCATTGAAAAAATAAGACTTCAAAATCGCCATGTGGATGAGCTTGCTTTAAGTCTTACAACAAAACGCCGCGCTGCAGCCTCTTGCCTTTCAGTGAGCATTACAAAAGAACTCGTTGAGCTGAATATGCCATCTGCTCTTTTTGAAATTGTGCTCGAAAAAGAGGCGCGTACCAGCCTAGGCGATGAAAAGATCCATTTTTACCTCACCCCAAACAAAGGCGAAATGCGCATCCTTATCCAAGAAGCAGCATCTGGCGGCGAACTTGCACGACTCTCTCTTGCCCTCAAATGCGTCATGATGGATAAAAACCCTGTTGGCACCATTCTCTTTGATGAAATTGATGCAAATATCGGCGGTGAAACGGCATCTATCGTAGGCAAAAAGCTTGCCCAGCTTGGAAAATCATGCCAGGTGCTTGCAGTTACGCACTTTTCCCAAGTTGCCCGCATCGCAGATCACCATTTTGCAATACAAAAACGAGAAGAGGAAAATAGAACCACCTCCCATATCAGGCCTCTTACTACTGAGGCGATGCGCCATCAAGAGCTAAACCGCATGCAAGGAAACCTTGCGCTTGCTGCATCATAAATAACCACTGAGACACACTGAGCTATTTGAGAGAGTGAGAACGTTCAGCCCTTTGCTCATTCCCTCCCTGTGAGCTCAGTGGCTAAGACATATGACTTAAGAAGAAGTTGATTAAAAGCCAATCCTTGCAGCACACTCCAAATTGGAGGTGAGCTATGATGCTTAATTCAACTACACCTACTATATGCTTTAGTATCTCGCACGTTTTGGCAGTCCCTTTTGACAGTCGAGTCGCTGAACTTCTTTTACCTCACGGCATGGTCGCTACAGCAAGCAAAGTGCAGCAATTTATTTTGCCGGGCGTTGTTGAACTCATGCAACTTCTTTTTGAAACTGAAAATATTAAAGTCGCCTTTTTTAGCTCGGAAGAGGAGCAGAAAACCAAAGCTTTTGTTGAAATGCTTTTAAGCTATGCGCTAGGCCCCGATCGCTACGAAGAGGTAAGAAAATCTGTAAGAGTCTATTCCAAAAAAGATCTCACCGTAGACACACTGGAAGCCTATAAAGAACAGAAAAAACACTTTAATTTTAAAAGCAATTTACAGACAAAAAGTCTTTCAAAATTTTCTGGGGATCCAGTTTTAGTAGACTCTATCCCCGGAAACATTGCAGCAGGACAAGAAAGGCGGCTTCTTTGCGCTCCAAGATCTCGTGCAAATAGTTTTACAGATATTGAAGACACATGTAGTCATATGAAAAGCATAGATGTCTGCGTTACAACATATGTAAAAGATTTAAAAGCACATCTCGAAAATATCCGTACCCATAAATATATTCTTTTCGCATTTAGTCAAGAGCAATGCACGCTCTTTTTTGCTCATGAGAAAACAAATGAGGTCTGCTTTTTAAACTTAGAGGATCCGGATAAGGAGGAAATAAGAAAGGTTTTAATAAATGAAGGTATATATTCCCAAGAAGCCCTTGGAGAGATCTCCCCCTATCTTCGAGTTTTTATTTTGAGCAAGCTGACATCCTACCACGGTAAAGTCGAAAAGCTTGCATCAAGAGAGGTAAATCACATCTGCTTTATAACTGGAGCTATTTTTGAAGCAATCCGCGTTGCAAAGGTACAAAAGTGTCCAGTCTCTGAGGTTCTCTTTGCTTGGCAGCACGGCTTTCAGAGACCGATTGCCGAATTTCATGCAGATGAGAGGCTCTATCATTTAGGCCTTGAGCTGCTTTGCAAAAAAAATCCAAAACTTCATTTTCTTACCAAACTTTCCTCCGATTCGAATCACAAAGTTGCCTAAATAAAAATATATTAACTACATAAACTTTCTTTAAGGTCGTGTAATATTATATCTTTTGTTATTATAATTCATTAATTTATTAACAAAGGTGAATTATGAAAGTAATAAACAAAGATGTTAATAAGGTTTCTAAAGAACCTGACATAATTGACAAAGTTGGAAATGGTGGAATTCAAGGATTCAAGTATACGAAAAAAGCAACATCATTTAGCAAAAAAATTTTTGGCGTTATAGATCTCTTTACTGAAGTGCCGGCAGCCTTTGACGAAATCTTCCTCGCACTGAAGTCTTTTAAAATAATTAAAGGAATGCTTGCCTTGCCAAAGCTCGGAAAGAGCGCCCTTAAAATCATAAAACCAAAAATCTCAATTACAAATAGAGTGATTGCAGGCTGGAAAATTATCAAATCCACCAAAAAAATTGTAGGCGCTGTCGAGACGGTGTTCTCCTACCTCCAAAAACTTAAAGTACTTACTAAAGCAGATCTTGCCTGGACAAAAGTGACTGGCATCATCTTTTTACCTATAACTTTTATTTCAACCATCTTCGCCACCTATAAGTTTGGCAAGCAAACAGAATTTTATGTAAATTTTTCCAAAAGAGTAAAAGTCGCTAAACGCCAAGGGCCAGAGGCTCTATGCCAAGAGCTTCTTGCGCAGGAAAAAACTCTTAAAAAATTTAAAGTAATCACCAAAAAGGCCGAACTCAAACCCCGACTCAAAAACATTCTTAAAGCTCTCAAGTCCGAAAACAAGGAAATTGCCCAAAAAGCAAAAGACGAGACCATCCAGATAGCAAAATCACTCCGAAACCGAGCAAGCGAACACGTTGGCATACTTGCTCTAAAGACCAATTTAAAAATTGCAGGTGCTGTGATGACCATTATTGCACTTGCATGCCCACCTGCTGCCGCAGGCCTCACTCTCGCAGCGCTTCCAGTAGCAGCTGCCTCTGTCGGAACATTTATCTACAGTAAGTGGGTTCCAAAAAATGAGATTAAACCGGGTGAACAAAGACTTATCTTTGCAACCATCTTTAAAGGTGGCCGCAGATTTAAAAAAGGCATACAACACCTTGCAACCCAGTTCCAAATAAAGATAGCCGAGCTAGTAAAAACACCTAAGCTGCCAAAAGCACTAGCCGCCGCCTAAAAATAATGGTGGGGTCAGGCCGGACAATCGGACATTTCAATTGTCCGATTGTCCGGCCTGACATATGGTAATTGCGCATGGTGAGGAAAAGGGTTACTCCTGAACAAAGTAGCCGAAACTCTCCAAGGTTGTAAGATGGTTTTTGCGAAAAAAACACTCAATATAAGGGGTAACCCATGGACCATTACCATCTGCATTGTCGATGAGAAAGGCAAAATCATCAAAGAAGGTAAAACCCTGACAGTTCCCACTATTATTTCTGCTTTTCTTGCTCAAACAGCCTAATTTACTTATTTGTTAAATAATTTATTATATACTATAATAAAGAAATAAGGAAATGGGAGTTATTTATGAGTAACAAGATCCCAGATTTTCAGATGAAAGAGGTTCCAGATCTAAATAACGACGGGGCCTTTGCTGGCAAAAAAATGGGAAAAATGTTTATGGGACATGATATAAAACTGAATTTTCAGTCTACTGAGTCTCGACGTGGTCATTTTTTTCAAAGAGTACAGGGTTTTTTCGATAACATACTGCAGAAAATTGGAATCAAAACAGCTGCAGTTCGACCAAATATTATAATACAGGGTGAAAAGCATGAGGGTGATGGAAAAATAAAAAATCTATTCAACCGAATACTGCTGAACCAAGGATCGATTCCACTTCATGTCGATAAGCCAACGGCCACGTTCACAGATCGACCTACAGTCGGGACTGAAACTCCGATAAATATCGACAAGGTAATGACGTCTTTTACAAAACTAAAACCTGAGGATTTGAAACAGCTCAAGAGTCAATTTGTTGCAGACAATCTCCTTAATTTAAGAACAATGGATATGCGACATCTTTTGTCCGTTGGAGAAGTGCATGGAATTGAAAATAAAGAAGAAGGCGAAAAACAGCTGTCCTGGGCTATGGATCTCATAGGCTATCTCTTTGAGGAATATAAGGTCTCAGAAAAGCTCGATGCGGGCCAGATGCAAGTGCTAGAAGGAGTTCTAGGCAAGCTTAAGGCTGGATTTGAATTCGCAAGAGTTTTAGAGCAAAGATATGTAGATGGCGTGGACGACAAAACGTTAAAAGATGCCGCGAATCGCCTCATTAACAACATCGATAACAGCCCGGTCATTTTCCAAGTTGGATGCTTTGAACACTGTGTAGGCCTTGAAGTCGAAAGAGGAGATGACGGAAAGGTTCATGTGAGAATTAGTAACGTAGGAGATGGTAGAACTCAACTCTATAATCCCGAAATTTTCAAAGATAGCGATAATCAAGAAATCTATGCATATGTCCCAACATATGAATTTGCATGTGAAGATGATGCTGTCGCAGAAGAGCTGGTTTTTAATTTAATGAAAGCCTTTAATGAGGCTGTAGAGCCCAAACAGATGTACGAATGCTTTAACAAAGAAGGCATAGAACATATTAGTCCCCCAGAGGATAAAGCCTATTACCGCCCAGGACAGAAAATGGGTAATTGTGTTTTTAGGAATGTCTTCGAAGCCGTATACAATTGTCTGCACAGAAATGACATCCCTCCAGAGAACTTCCAGGAACATGTCTTTGCTTATGCGAAAGAGGTGGTAAAAAATGGTGATGTCTACCCTGAATTACAAAATGCCGCAGAAAAAATTACTCCGCCTCAATTCTTTAAGAAAAAACAAGAACCCCTTTAGGTTCTTGCGATCATAATCAGAAAAAACTGATTTCTCTAAGTGGGCATTAAAGTTGCAAGATATTTTTTGAATGTCCGTTTGTCCGGCCTGATCCCATTTTTAAGGACAGAAAAAGTCTAAAAAGCTGCGGATTTTTGGAGGCAGGTGCTTATAGGGCATAAAGTTTACAAGAATTGGCTGCTTTTCTTCTCTAAAGTCTTTGAGCACTTCCACGAGCTTTCCACTATTTAACTCCTCTTCTACCATATAGGCATGCAGCTTGACGATGCCAAGTCCCTGAAGGGCAAGCTCCTTCATGGCGCCTGTATCATTCACAAGAAGATAGGGCTCAAAATGCACCTCCTTTCCGCCTTTAAAGCGTGTGATGTGTACGGGGACTCGCAGGCTGTGGTCAATATAGCGATGTTTTTTTAGATCCTGAGGACGTTTTGGGATGCCAAATTCATTAAGATAGGCAGGCGATGCTGAGAGGACGTAGTGTGTGTATCCTACTGTTTTTTGTATGCAAAGCTCTGATACCGGCCGGCTCATGCCTATGACAATATCTATACCTTCTGACTCCATATCAGGAAAGCGCTCCATAAGCTCTAATGTAAGTGAAATCTTGGGGTAAAGCGATAAAAATTTTGAGAGATGTGGAATGAGCTGTGCTTTTGCAAAGTGCACTGCTGCTGCCACCTTGAGCGTGCCAGCTGGCTCTTTATGCCCTTCATTCACAATAGTAGCAAGCTCATCGAACTCCTTTATCACTTTTTTTGCCTGCTCATAATAGGAGGCGCCGGCTTCTGTGAGAGAAAGCGCTCTTGTGGAACGCGCAAGCAGCTGCATTCCAAGCTCTTGTTCAAGAAGACTTATCTGCTTGCTCACAGCAGGCGATGAGATGGAAAGCTTGCTTGCAGCTTTGGCAAAGCTAGACTCCTGCACAACTGTCACAAAGGTTTTCACTCTTTCAAATTGGCTCATTAATAACCATTGGTTATGAATCGTTAACTACTACCTCTATTATCAACAATTAGTAAATATATGACAATAGCTGCTAACAAGGAGAAAAACCATGACACAAGTCTTTTTTAGTGAAATATTTCCAGATTACTACGGCTTTATCTTATCAAGAGCCATATATACAGGAGCAAAATTGCAGATTGCAGAGGCTTTAGAAAATGGCCCGCTTTCAGGAAGAGAGCTTTCAGATAAGCTCTGCCTTCCCCACCAAAAGCAGCTTGAACGGCTGATAAACTACCTCGCATCTGTAGGTATATTTAGCTACGAAAATGAGCGGTATCATAAGACAGCTCTCTCAGAAGAGCTTCTCTTGAAAAACCGTGGAATTTCGATTATCGAAAATCAAGATAGGTATTGGTATGATTTTGAAACCATTACAGAACCAGAAGAAAATCTCACATATGTTGAAAGCCTAAGCAGACTCTACATGCAGTCAAGAGCTATTCAAATGGCATGTAAAATGCAGCTATTTGAAAAACAAGACAAAGACCCTTCACCCATCACAGCCCACTTAGAGAAAGCAGGTCTTATTAAAGATGGAAAAAACACTGCAAAAGGAGCGCTCTTTCTAGACCCAAAGCTTCAAGCATTTATTTTGCACGATGATGAAGCAAGGATGAGGGCACTTGGCGGCCTTGAAGATGCTGTGAGAGACAACATCGTACCCTTTGTGCGAGATAACCAGATGAGCTATTTTTCCTACATTAAAACACGGCCTGCTACAGAAAAGCTCTTTTCAGATGCGATGAGCTTTGTCAGCAGCCACGAGGTGAGCGCACTTGTAGAGCAAGCAGGCATGCACATCAGAACATCTTGCAGAGTTGCTGACATTGGCGGTGGACAAGGAATCTTTCTTAAAGAAGTCCTTAAAAAATATCCAGGTGTTCAGGGAATCTTGTTTGACATGGAAGAGACAGTAAAAAACCACGTCTTAGAAAATATCTCTTGCAATATTGTAGGAGGTGATTTTTTTAAAGAAGTGCCAGAAGCTGATATCTACCTCTTTAAGCGCGTGCTCCATGACTGGAGCAATGCAGATGCAGTAGAGATACTAAAAACATGTAAAAGAGCTGCAAAACCAGGAGCAAAAGTTATACTCTATGAGATGATCCTTCCACAAAAAGAAGCCCTTATGTGCGATGTCTACTTTATGGCAAACCTTGATGGCTGCCAACGACATGCGAAGGATTTTGAAGAGATCGCAGAAAAGAGCGGCTGGAAAGTAGAATCTATCTCTAAGACTTCTTGCTGGCTCGGAGAGATTGTGCTTGCAGCGCATTGTTAATAGCAACGGCAGCCCTAAAACCCTCTGCTGCTGCAATTATTGCTTGCGGTGTATATTTAGATGCGTCCCCTGCCACAAAAAGGCCGGGGACATTTGTACTTTCATTATGCCCCACCACTACACTGCCATGCTCGTCAATCTGGCATCCAAGCTGCTCGGCAAGGGGTGATTTTTGCGGGGAAAAGTAGTTAAAAAATAGAGCTCTTCTTGCAATCTGAGTTCCATCCTCAAAGATAATCTTCTGCAAAATACCATCACTTCCTACAAGTTTAGCGATTTTCTTTTCATAAACAGCAATATTGTACGCCTCAAGATTTTGCCTTTGGGCATCTGATATGTTGCAAGGGCCATTTGAGATGATAGCAAGATCAGAGCTCCACGTTAAAAGCTCTAAGGCAAAATCCCCCGCCCGCTCATCCCCTTCTGCAAGTATGCCAAGTGGCATATTCTTAAGCTCCCAACCGTCGCAGTAGGGACAGTGGAAGATGCTTGTGCCATAAAGCTCTCGTGCT
>CAYWZU010000012.1:0-54369 GCA_964462925.1 uncultured bacterium | reverse complement strand
TGCTGAGTAGCTTTCAGGAATTGGAAATACATATTCCTCATAAGCTATGCAGTATTCTGCAAATCCACCATTAAGCTGATAGCCCATATAAAGGCCATGATCGCAGAGGTTTTCGCTCCCTTCTCTGCAGTAGCTACACTCACCACACGTTTTTGCAAGCCAGGGCACGCCAACTCTTCGTCCAAGCTTTCCATTCTCAACAACTCTACCAACAACCTGGTGGCCAAGTATTAGAGGAAGTTTTGGCTCTTTAAGATCTCCATCTACAATATGCAGATCTGTTCTGCAGACCCCGCACGCTTCTACTTTGATGAGGATCTGCCCGGGTTTTGGAGTAGGAATAGGGACATCCTGCAGCACAAGGGGCTTGCCTTGCAGTGTTAAAACCATTGCCTTCATAGAAGCTTCTCAAAGAGTTTACGATGCTTAGGATCAAGGATAACAAGGCATTCATCATTTGGCTTTAAAATGTGAGATCCTCCAGCAATAAAGATACGGCCTCGGCTGTAGATGACACCAATCAATAGTTCTTTTGGAAGGGTTGGTCCAAGTATAGAAAGAGGGATTCCGACAGTAGCAGAATCCACAGAAATCGCAGCCTGCAGAATTTCAGCTTTGTCACCATAAAGCGACATCATAGAACTCACTTTGCCGCCAAGCGCTATTTCGAGCAGCCTATCTCCAATAGTAGTTGGAGCGGATGGCACATGTAAGATGTCCATGTGCTCAGCTTCCTCGATAGTTTCAGGCTCAGAGAGGACAGCGATGACCTTTTCGAATTTATGGTCCTTTGCCTGAACTGCAAGGACAAAATTATGCTCTTCATCGCTATGGCAAGCTACAAATATCGTAGAGGGATCGAGCTCCGATATATGAATAGATCTCTCTTCAATTCGCACTTTCATACCGCGTTTTTTGAGCCTTTCCCCAAGCATATGGGCAACTCGAGTATCGCCGATGATACAAACCGAACTCGCTGTCTTTTTATGAACAGAAAGATGTTTCGATGCTTCAAGCACTGTATCTGTCCGCCCAAGCATAGTAATTTCATCATTTGGCAAAAGAAGGTCCTTTCCATGGGCAAAAATGAGATCTTTATTAGCTCGTTGAATCAAGCAGATAAGCATGTCTTTATATGTATCTCGTATTTCTGAAAGAGTCTTTCCAGCAAAGGAGCTCTCTTCTGGCACCTGCATTGTTCTTAAAAGCACATTCCCATGCAGAAAACTTCTAGAGTAAATACCTTCATCAAAAATGCTGCTTTCAAGCTTGTCTACTACAAATAGATCAGAAAATAGTATGTGGTCTACGTGAAAGGCTCTCTGAATATTAATCTCTTCTGAAACAAATGAAGAGCCTGTAAGAGATGCAACAGTCCGAGGGCTGCCAAGCTGCTTTACAAGTGCCGATAAGACCAAATTTGTCTCATCCCGATCATCAAGCGCGATAAAAAAATCGTAAGAATTCTTTTTAAATGCCGTTTCGACAGCCGCAAGTTCAGGCTCAACTCTTGTGATAGAAATTTTTTCTTTTTCAAATCTTGCAGCAACACTTTCTGCAACTAGGTCCTTGCCCACTATTGCTACTTGCACGAAACACCTCACTTGTTTAAACCTAGATTAAATTACAGATAGCAAAAAATGGCTAATCCCGCTATCATTTTGGGCATCTTGCACTGGTAGCTCAGTTGGATAGAGTACCTGGCTACGAACCAGGGGGTCAGAGGTTCGAATCCTCTCCAGTGCGCATCTTTAGGTAGTACAAGCATGCCTACTTTTTCAAAAGAAAATATTGACCTTGTCGCTTTTCCCTCTGGACCACTTGGAACTAACGCATACCTAATCGTATGCAAAAAGACAAACAAAGCTGCCCTTGTAGATGCACCTCCTGATAGCTACATAAAAGTGAAGAGAGAATGCGAAAAAAGAGGGGCTTCGCTAGAAAAATTTATACTTACACACTCTCATTGGGACCATATTGCAGAGGCCTACCTTGTTTCAAAAAGGCCCCTTATTCATGAAGAAGATGCAGGCAACATTAGATCCCCAGGATCAGATAGAGTACCAACGTGGATGCAGATAGAGCCTGTAGAGCCTATCGGTTTTGTTAAGGAGGGCGATACCTTCTTTGTGGGAGATTCCAGCTGGAGAGTAATACACACCCCAGGACATACCCCAGGCGGCATATGCCTCTACTCTGAGAATGAAGAGATGCTGATCTCGGGAGATACCCTCTTTAGAGGCTCCATGGGAAGGATTGATATACCAACTGCAGAGCCGGAGCGGATGTGGAGTTCGCTTAAAAAACTAAGTCTTTTGCCAAAGGAAACACGAGTTTTCCCAGGCCATGGCGGACCTACCACAATAGGCCAAGAAGGCTGGCTTAACAACGCTGAACATTATTTTGGAGGATAAAATGGGAGTTTTAGTAGGAAGAAAAGCGCCAAATTTTACAGCAAAAGCTGTAGTAAATAGGGCAATAGTTGAAAACTTCACACTTGAGCAGTTTTTAGGAAAAAAAGTATGCCTCTTTTTTTACCCTTTAGATTTTACTTTTGTCTGCCCAACTGAGCTTCATGCTTTCCAGGAATGACTTCATCAATTCGAAGAAAGAGGCTGTGAAGTAATCGGCTGTTCAGTCGATAGTGCTTTTTCGCACCTTGCATGGGTAGAAACTGCAAAAGCAAAAGGCGGAATTGAAGGAATCACCTATCCGCTCGTTTCAGACCTTAATAAGACAATTGCACGCGACTACGACGTCCTCGTTCCAAACGAAGGGATTGCCTTTAGAGCACTCTTTCTTATTGATGAGAAGGGATCTGTGTTTCATCAGCTTGTAAATGCACTTCCTCTTGGAAGATCTGTTGAAGAAGCACTTCGCATCCTAGATGCTCAAATCTTTTTTGAGCAGTATGGAGAAGTCTGCCCTGCCAATTGGTCGCAAGGCAAAAAAGGCATGAAAGCAACCCATGCCGGCCTCAAAGACTACGTAGCGGCTACAATTTCCAGTCGATAGGGCTCTCTAAAAGCTCGTTGATTTTTGAAAAATGGCGGCAGCCAAAGAATCCATTATAAGCTGATAGTGGAGACGGGTGCGCCGCCTTTAAAATGATATGATGCTTATCAATGTTTTTACACTTTTCCTGTGCATTTCGTCCCCAAAGGACAAAAATCACAGGATTTTTCTTTTCAGCAACTTTCTGAATAATAGCGTCTGTAAACTGCTCCCAGCCTTTTTTGTGATGAGAAAGCGGCGAGCCTTCTCTGACGGTAAGGGTGGCATTTAAAAGCAGCACTCCCTGCTCAGCCCACTTAAGCAGGCATCCATGCGTAGGAACTGGAAGTCCAAGATCATCGCGAATTTCCTTAAAAATGTTCTTTAAAGAGGGCGGCGGATCAATTCCCATTGGCACGCTAAAGCATAAGCCATGCGCTTGTCCTGGTCCATGATAGGGATCCTGGCCGACAATAACTACTCTAACCTTATCATAGGGAGTCTGATTGAGCGCATTGAACACAAGCTCTTTTGGAGGATAGATAGTGCCATATTTTTCCCTCTCCTCTCTAACAAATGCGGCAAGCTCTTGCATATAGGGTTTTTTAAGCTCATCTTGAAGCACATCCTTCCAACCGGCCTCAATCATAACTCTATTCATGTTTTACCTCAGTGACATGTAGTCGTAAAAGTCTGATTCGTTGACAATAAGAAGGCTATGTGTTTCCTGACATAAATGAACTCCCTCGTCAATGAGCATAGATTGTGAAGCACCGGGCAAAAAAAGTGCAGCAAAATTGAGGTTTCGAAGAAGACGGAATCCAAATAAATAATCTTGTATGCTAACGCCTTCCTCTCTAACCCTAAAGAAAATCACAGGAAAATGGTAGAGAATCGTTTGAACAGCAAAATAAAGGCCTTGGGTATCAGTAGGCGGCTCGCCGAGCCTCTCAAAGAGCACAGGAAGAGAGGGGCAAAAGTAAAGCGTATCAAGCTGCCCCCTTTCCGCTTCCCCAAATAGCGCTATAAACGAGTTGTCCATAGGCCCTCCATGATACCATTTTACCATTTTTTCAAAAATTTATCCAACGGAGAGATCTGAGAGCATGCAAAGAAAAGACAAAACCGCAGCGAAGAAGCGTATAGTTATTTATATTCTTCTCTCTTTCGCTACGGTTTATGCATCTTATTTTTTGTAGATGTTGCTGTCTGAGTAGATGGCATGAGCTCCAAGCTCCTGTTCGATTTGCAATAGGCGGTTGTATTTGGCAACGCGGTCGCTTCGGCAGGGAGCACCTGTTTTGATTTGGCCAGCTCTACATGCTACAGCAAGGTCTGCGATGAAGCTATCTTCTGTTTCGCCTGATCTATGGGAGATGACAGCTGAGTAGCCATTTGTTTGGGCAAGATCTATGGTATCAAGCGTTTCAGTGAGTGTTCCAATCTGATTTACTTTGATCAAAATCGAGTTTGCAACATGACTTGAAATACCTTTTTGCAAAAATGAACGGTTTGTTACAAAGATATCATCACCTACGAGCTGCACCTTTTTGCCAAGTTTTTCAGTAAGGTATTTCCAACCTTCCCAGTCACTCTCTGCAAGGCCATCCTCAATTGAATCTATTGGAAAGTTTGAAGCTAAGCTCTCAAGATAGGCTGTTTGCTCCTTGTAACTATTTTTTCCAAGATAGAGCCCGTCTTTATAAAGCTCTGAGGCTGCACAGTCAAGGGCAATAGAAATCTGCTTGCCTGGCTGAAAACCCGCTTCCTTAATTGCCTCTACAATTAGCTCAAGAGCCTCTTCATGCGATTTGAGGTTTGGGGCAAAGCCGCCTTCATCGCCAACTGACGTGATGTGTCCTTTTTGCTTTAAGATCGATCTCAGCACATGGTAGACCTCAACGCCCCATCGTAGAGCCTCAGAAAAGGTCTTGGCAGCGTGCGGACGAATCATAAATTCTTGAAAATCGAGCGTATTATCGGCATGAACGCCTCCATTGATGATATTGAGCATCGGACAGGGAAGATCTTTTGCAATTTTACCACCAAGGTAGGTGTAAAGAGGCTCTTTTTTTGCCATGGAAGCTGCCTTGGCTACGGCAAGGGAAACCGCGAGTATTGCATTTGCGCCAAATTTAGATTTTGTTTCTGTACCGTCGGCATCTATCATCATTTTATCAATTTTGGCTTGCTCGAGGGAAGACTGCCCTACGAGTAATTTGCAAATTTCGCCATTTATTATGCCTACAGCTTTAGAAACACCCTTGCCTCTGTATCTGCTTTTGTCATTATCTCTAAGCTCTAAAGCTTCGTGCTGGCCTGTCGATGCACCAGATGGCACCATCGCCCAGGCAGAGAGGCCGCTCTCTAGGACAACTTTTGCCCCCGTTGTTGGATTTCCTCTAGAATCTAATAATTCAAGGCCTTGTATCGATACAATATTACTCATAAATCATCCCTTCGTTTATACTATTGCTATGAAACTTGTTATTTCAAAGCCTACACCTCTTCTTGAGGCACTTGCCACACTATGCCCAGACTCCAGCAAAACGCGCCTACGCGAATTTGTGCGCCAGGGTCGCATCTCAATCGATGAAGAACCTGTTACGAGGAGCGATCTCACTCTGGAAGCTGGTCAAACACTCTATTTCGATGAGCACAAGATAAAGTATGACAGAAGTGGCCTTAAAATTGTCTTTGAAGATCCATTTCTTGTCGTCATCGACAAGCCAAGCGGCCTTTTAAGTGTATCATCAAATTTTGAAGCGAAGGAAACTGCGCATGCAAAACTTAAAAAACGCTATTATCCAAAAAAAGTATTTGTTGTCCATCGCTTAGACCAAGATACGTCTGGCCTTATGCTCTTTACTACGCACCAGCCTACCTATATGGCGCTAAAAGAAGCATTAAAAGCTCGCCAGATCAAAAGAACATATCATGCAGTGGTGGAAGGTAAGCTTGAAGGATCTGGCACCTGGAAATCGTATCTCTATGAAGATGCCTCCTACTTTGTCCACACATCAGATGATCCAGAAGCTGGAGAGCTTGCTATTACCCATTATGAAGCGCTTGAATCTAAAAATGGCCAGACTCTTGTCCGGTTCACCCTAGAATCTGGCAAAAAAAATCAAATACGGGTTCAGGCTGCAAATCATGGCCACCCCATCGTCGGAGATGCCAAGTACGGCGCAAAGACAAACCGCTATAAGCGCTTAGCGCTTCACGCGACAAACTTAGAATTTATCCATCCTGAAACGCAAAAAACGCTCCTCTTTTGCTCAAATTTCCCTATTGCTCTGTAGCTTAACTTTACAGTTTTTGGACGGATTTTTCTCTACATAGGGAAATCTCTCGTCAAAAAATTGCAAAGTCGAGCTATAGTACAATTTTCGGAGGAATCGCAAATGGAGCAGCCGCCTGACAGACCGCTTGAATGTGGTGAATGTAAAAAGCCAGTTGCCGTCATCTATACAGAGCTTGTAGGAAAGATGATGTACAGGGTAGCAATGTGCTCAGATTGCCCGATGCTCAGGCAAAAACTCTACGGAGTCCAAAGCTATGAACCATATAGCCCCCTTGCTCTGAAAGCAGGCCTTGCCTGCGGAAATTGCCAGACGAGAGCAGATGAGATAAAAATGGGGGCAAAGCTTGGCTGCTCATCCTGCTATGAGGTTTTTGAAGATCTCATTTTGCAGGAAATGAGCACCCAGGAGAGGCTTCCTGCTCTTCACAAGGGAAAAAGAGGCATGCCTCTTCATTTGGGAAGATCTCCAGGCCAGCCTGCCACTGTAAATCCAGCACTAAAGCTCTTAGCACTCCACCAAGCGCTCAATGAAACCCTTGCTAGAGAAGATTATGAACAAGCCGCTTGGCTTCGCGATCAAATAAAAGCACTTACGGAAGGAGAGCAGAATGAACAAAAACCCCTCCAATAGTAACTCGCCGCTGACAACGCTCCATGCACCATGGGATCATAATAAAAATGCCATATGGCTCGCATCGACTGTCCGTATTCTCCGAAATATCGAAAAATTTAAGTTTGCACACAAGCTTGAAATCGAGAAAAAAAAGCATATTCTCGACCTTTTGAGTAAATCAGCCCTGCAAGCACCAGGACTTGTAAAACCATACATTTTACACGCAAGCGAGATGAGTCCTGCAGAAAAAGAATTTTTGATTGAACATTTTTTGCTCACAGAAGGCTTGCAAGAAGCCGTAGCAGGCTCTGCCTTTTTACTTGATCAGACAGGGGAAACTATAATAAGTTTTAATGTAAAGGAGCATATCGAAATCCAGTGCACAGACTGCACGCAAGATCTTGAAAAATGCTGGGCGAAAACTTCTCAAATTGAAAATGCCCTTGGAGCAAATAGCAACTTTGCCTTTTCTGAAAAGTTTGGCTTTTTAACTGCTGACCCTCATCATTCTGGAACGAGTCTTATAGTATCTAGCTACCTGCACCTGCCAGCTCTTATCCACTTGCATACCCTAAACGACCACCTCGAAAAAGAAAAGCTCGAGGGGATTCAGACGCTCGGCCTGCAAGGAAGTCCAAATGATTTAGTAGGGGATATCCTCATGCTTCAAAATGGCTATACGCTGGGGCTTTCTGAAGAGACAATCCTCTCAACCCTCAGATCTGCAATTCTTAGGCTTGTTGTGGCAGAAAAAGATGCCCGCTCAGAAATCAAGGCGCGCCAAAATCCCCGTTTTAAAGACCATATTTCACGTGCAATCGGCCTTCTCAAGCACTCCTATCAGCTGCAGGCAACAGAAGCCCTTGGAGCGCTCAGCTTCTTAAAACTTGGCATCGAACTAGGTTGGATAAAGGGAATCAGCATAGAAGAAGTAAATACGCTTTACTTTGACTCTCGCAGAAGCCATCTTACCTATATTTTGCATGAAGAAAGCCCAAGCGAAGAAATAGCAACTAAGCGAGCTGAATACTTAAGAACCAAGACTCAGAAGATCTCGCTCTCAGTTTAACAAGAAAAAGCAAGGACCAAAAGGACATAGAGGACATAAACGACGACAATATACGTCTTTTATGTCCTCTATGTCTTTTTGGCCCTTTTGGTCCTTTCAGGAACCAAAAAAACTTTTTACACCTTACCCTTGAAGTCTTGCGGAAAGGCGAGCTTTTACTCGGCTTGCTTTATTTTTCTTAAAGACGCCTTTGTTTACGCCTTTGTCGACGAGGCTTGAAACTTCTGAAAATGCTGCCATGACAGCTTCTTTCTTGCCAGCACGTACGCTCTCCAAAAACGCTTTCACGCTAGTGCGTAGGCGTGAACGGAGCGCTTTATTTTGCACGCGGCTACGCTCGCTCTGCTCTTGTCTTTTTTGTGGAGTAGGGCGCTTTTGTGCTTTTGCGTCTTTGTCTTTTGGGTCTGCCATAATTGGTCCTCGAATGTTTTTCCAAAAATGATACTAAAAAGTGTTGATTTTTCCTATCATTTTTCCGATACTCATATTTTACGAGAAAAAAGGCCCGTATCTGTTATGGCAATATCCGTTATTTGCTGCTACTTTCTACCCTTTCTATTCTTTCTTCTTGCACCGATGGCCTTTCCAGGCTCTATAGGAGCATTTCTTGTGGGAATTGCGGGAATTAGCATCTCAAGCCTCATTCTTTATCTGCAAAGTCTTTCTTGCAAAGAAACAAAAGTGGTTGTCAAAACAATTGTAGAAAAAGAAAAAGCCACCCCTATCATCACTGTAAAGCAAGAATCTTCAATTAAAGACTTTGCAATTCAGACAATGAATATTCGCCCCACCGTTCAAATGGAGGACAAAGATCAGAAAATAGCTTCTCTAAGAAGCGATCTTAACTCCCAAAAAGAACTTTTTCTTGAAGAACTCGAAGCCCTTAAAGATTCTCTTACAGCAAAAGAAGAGACCCTAAAAGACAAAGAAAAAGAAATAGAGGATCTCAAATTTGAGCTCTATACCCTTCTTCGAATAGAAAAGAGGTCTCAGCTACTTACAACTTCTCTCTAAGATTAGCTGCCAAATACTTTTAAAAATACGCACAAGATTAATTAGGGAAAAAGATACCTCTCTCTCGCTTTTCTCTAGCGCTTGCCAAAGATAATCCTCCTTTGCATAGTATGCCCAGCTATGAAAGCGAAGCTGCATTGCAAAATTAAGTGCTTTAGTATGTGAAAAGGAAAGAGGAAGTACGGAAGAGGCCAATATCTCCTTTTTTTGAAACCGGCTTTTCATGTCATACAGTATTTTCCCATCACTATAGTAGTGTGTGTGGAGCTGCAAGATCTTTTGGCCCGCTGTTCTTCTCCTATATCCGAACGTCTTGTCATAGAGTATCCAGATTACATTAATACCTTGACTTTCATAATCGCGATTTCTTGCCTCAACCTCTTCTTTTGAAATAGGCGAGCACTGCACTTCAAAAACGAGCTTTTTTTCTTCCCAAAAGACATCTGCTATGCGGCCAATTGCATCAAAGCGCATCTCGAGATGCGCATCCTGAATTTGGCCTAAGATAAGCTCCTGAATAGCAATATGCTCCTCTGTTTTGCCCGCTTGAGAGCAATTCTTAGTTGCAGCTACGTGGTAAAAGTGAGGGCGTGTAGCAACACCTGACCTTGCGCGAACACGGGATGAGCATTCTAAGCAAAAATAGTCATTTCCTTTTTGAACGGAGCGTACAAAACATTTTTTTCCTTCAGTATCAAGTGCATAAAGTTGCATTTTAGTTGACCGAAACTCCCAATATAGGAAACACTAATACGACGTTTAGACAAAAATTTCAAATTATTTCACGGCATGAGCAGGTTAAACTTTAAAGAAGTCTTTTCTCCACAGCAGCAACAGAAAGTTGAAGAACTGGTTGCACTTGCGCGCGAGCAGGGCTATATCACATATGAAGAGATCAACGAAGTCCTGCCAATGTCATTTGACTCGGCAGAGCAGATCGATCAAGTTCTTATCTTCTTAAGCGGTCTTGATATTCAGATCCTCAACCAGGCTGAAGTTGACAGGCAAAAAGAAAAGAAAAAAGAAGCTAAAGAGCTTGAAGGGCTTCCTAAGCGAATTGAGGGCACATCCGACGACCCCGTTCGCATGTACCTTAAGGAGATGGGCTCCGTTCCTCTTCTGAGCCGCGAAGAAGAAGTAGAAATTTCAAAGCGCATCGAAAAAGCCCAGATTCAAATCGAGCGCATTATTATGCGTTTTCGCTACTCTGCAAAAGAGGCTATTTCCATCGCAAACTATCTCATTGGCGGTAAAGATCGCTTTGATAAAGTAATCAGCGAAAAAGAGGTAGCCAATAGAACAGAATTCATGCAGCTTCTTCCAAAGATGTCGCAGCTCCTCAAAAAAGAAGATCTGCTCCTCGAGGAACTTTTAGAGAAAGGCGATAAACCGCAAATTCTCGAAGAGATCGAAAAAAGCCGTATCCGCACACAGGCCTACCTTCGCCGTCTGCACCTTCGACATAACATTACAGAAGACTTCTGCGAAGTTATCTTGAGAGCCTATGATCGCTTTTTGCAGCTTGAAAGAGAAATTCAAGAACTTACCCCGCGAGCACTCCGCAACAAGTTTGCACAAAGCAAGCTTGATGCTGCCAAGAGACGCCTGAAGAAGCTAGAACTTGCAGCTGGCCGCAGCCTTGATGACTTTAAAAAAGACGTCCGCATGCTTCAGCGCTGGATGGATAAAAGCCAAGAAGCGAAGCGCGAGATGGTGGAATCTAACCTTCGCCTCGTTATCAGCATTGCAAAGAAATATACAAACCGCGGTCTTTCCTTCCTCGATCTTATTCAAGAAGGCAATATGGGCCTTATGAAGGCCGTAGAGAAGTTTGAATACCGCCGAGGCTATAAGTTCTCTACATATGCTACATGGTGGATCAGACAAGCAGTAACGCGAGCGATTGCAGATCAGGCGCGCACTATCCGCATTCCTGTTCACATGATTGAGACAATTAACAAAGTACTTCGCGGCGCTAAAAAGCTGATGATGGAAACTGGAAGAGAGCCAACACCAGAAGAGCTTGCAGAAGAAGTTGGCATCACACCTGATCGCGTGCGCGAAATTTATAAGATTGCGCAGCATCCAATATCGCTGCAGGCAGAAGTTGGCGATAGCGGCGAGAGCCAGTTTGGCGACTTTATTGAAGATACAAGCGTCGATTCACCATCTGAAGCTACAGGCTACTCTATCTTGAAAGACAAGATGAATGACGTTCTTGATACTCTTACAGACCGCGAGCGAAAAGTCCTTATAAGACGCTTTGGCCTGCTTGATGGCAAACCGAAGACTCTTGAAGAAGTTGGCCTAGAGTTTAACGTCACACGCGAAAGAATACGCCAAATTGAGGCTAAAGCACTTCGCAAAATGAGACATCCAACACGCTCTAAACAGCTTCGCGCCTTCCTAGACATGCTAGAAGAAGAATAAACTCCGATGAAAGAGCGCCTTGATGCATTCTTCAGTCAAGGGGGACCTCTTGCGCTTACTGTAAAGGGATTTGAGGAAAGAGCTGAGCAAAAGCTCATGTCCCAAGATGTCCTTCAAGCATTCACTGGCCAGTATCCTGCCTTTATTGAAGCAGGGACAGGAACAGGAAAAAGCCTCGCGTACCTCATTCCAGCTATCCTTTGGGCCGAAAAATATGATGAAAAAGTAGTCATCTCAACAAATACTATAGCCCTTCAAGAACAGCTTATAAACAAAGACATCCCCCTTGCTATTAGGGCCCTTGGTTTTGAGACCAAATATGTCCTGGCAAAGGGCATGTCAAACTATGCGTGCCTCAGTCGCCTGGATCAGGCAGTATCTGAGAGGTCTCTTTTTGCTACAACATCAGAAGAAGAGCTTATATCAATTCAAAATTGGTCTAGAACTTCTATTTGCGGCAGCCGCTCCTCTCTTCCATTTCTTCCGACACATGCCTCCTGGGAGCAGGTTTCTGTACAGAGCGATCTTTGCTCTGGCCCAAAATGCGAGCACTTTAATAGATGCTTTTTTTTTAAGGCAAAGCAGGAAGCGCAAAGTGCAAAAATCATCGTTGTAAACCATCACCTGCTCTTTGCCGATTTAGCACTACGATTAGAATCTGGACAGCAAGGGCTCCTTCCTGCCTATAAAAGGCTTATTATCGATGAAGCGCACCACATTGAAGATATCGCTACAGAGCATTTTGCTGCTAAAGTCTCAAGGCAAGAAATTTTAAAAGTGCTTTCATTTTTGTCGCTTGAATTTACTGACCGTTTTGCCGGAAGGCTCGCCCTTCTCAGGCAAAAGCTTAAGGCCCTATCTCAAGAATTTCTTCAAATATTTGAATCGCTTTCCCAAATACGAAGGTCGTGCCTCTTTTTGACAGACGAGCTCTTTGATAGCGTAGCTACCTTTACAACGCTACTTGGCCAAAATGAGCAAAAGTTAAAAATCGGCCCTCACCACCTCACTCACCCGTATTGGATCGAGACGCTCCTTGTGCGCTCATCAGCGCTATCTGCTGAATTGATTGGCTTTTCGATGGCTCTGCAAGGACTTGAGAATAGGCTTGTGGAGTGTAAATCAGAAACCCTCGATCAAGAAACCAAACAGCTAAGGCTTGAAATTAAAGCGCTTTCTATAAGGCTTCAGCTTGCAAGCGAAAAAATAAAGACCTTTTTTAAAGGGCCCAAGGATGAGGAAACTATCTTCTGGATACAGCTAGGACAGCATGAAATACAGCTCGTCTCTGCGCAGCCGGACGTCTCATCGCTTCTAAGAAAAAATCTTTTTGATAAAATGGCGACAACTGTACTCTGCAGTGCAACCCTTGCCACAAATAAAAACTTCTCCTTTGCAAGAGCAAGGCTTGGCCTTCTCGATCATCCAAAAACCGATGAGAAAATTCATGCTTCTCCCTTTGCGTACAAGAAGCAGGCGCTTGTCGGCATACCAACAGATATGCCATTTCCTGATAGCCAGGAATTTGCCCCCCGCTCGATAGAGGCTATTAAAGAGCTTGTAATCGCATCTCGAGGCAATGCATTTGTCCTCTTTACCTCCTACGATGCCCTTAAAAATGCCTATACAAGCTTAAAGCCAGATCTTGAAGAGAAAGGGTTTACGCTTCTTAAACAAGGCGATGATCATCGCCACTCACTTATTAGCCGATTTATTGCAAAACCATCCTCGGTTCTTTTTGCCACAGATTCTTTCTGGGAGGGAATTGATATTGTTGGCGATAGCCTCCGCTGCGTGATTATCACAAAGCTTCCCTTTGCCGTGCCAAATGATCCTATAAGCCAAGCAAGAAGCGATCTGCTTGCTGCCAAGGGCAAGAGCGCCTTTGTAGAATACGCCCTGCCAAAGGCCGCCGTGAAGTTTAAACAAGGTTTTGGCCGGCTTATCCGCAGCAAAGAGGATAGAGGCTGCTTTATCTGCCTTGACTCCCGCATTTTAAAGAAAGGTTATGGAAAGATATTTCTTAAAAGCCTGCCGGAGTGCCAAGAGGTCTTCGATAAGCTATCCACCATCACAGAAAAAATGAAAGACTTTTATAAGAAATCTATACCACAGAGACAGTGAGCATTAGTGGAGAAAATGAGAGCAATAAAATTAAAATTCTCATTGCTCTCATTTGCGCTCTGTGATCTCTGTGTCTCTGTGGTAAAAATATAGCGAGGAGAGGTAAAATGGAGCGTATCGGATTCGAACCGATTGCCTCAACAATGCCATTGTTGCGCTCTACCAATTGAGCTAACGCCCCGAAAAAAGGTTACAAAATGTTAGACTGTTATATCAAAAGTCGCAAGGAAAATATGTTCGATACACTAACACTCGTCCCTCCTGATCCAATATATGGCATGCAGCAGGTATACAGAAATGACCCAAGAAGTAATAAAATTAACCTAAGCATCGGCATCTGCCTGGATGAATCTGGAAAGCTTTTTCGCTTTAAGGCAATTCAGGAGGCAGAAAAAAAGGTCCAGGCAAAGTCACTTTCAAAAGAGTACCTTCCTATTTCAGGCCTTGCCTCTTTTTGTGAGCAGGCTGAAAAGCTTGTGACTGCAGGCTTTCCTAAAGATACGCTCTTTAGTGCACAGACAGTTGGAGGAACAGGCGCCCTATTTGTTGCTGCACAACTGCTCAAAAGAAGCGCCCTTTCTATCGTCTACATACCAGAGCCTACATGGCCTAACCACAAGCAGCTATTTGAAGCGGCAGGCTTCGATGTTCGGAGCTATCCCTACTACAATAAAGAGACAATATCGTTAGAATTTGAAAAGATGGTAGATGCAATCAAAGAAATGCCAGAGGGCTCTTCTATTGTGCTTCAGGCATCTTGCCATAATCCAACAGGAATTGATCCCACAAGTAAAGAGTGGCAAATCTTAAGCCAGGCTATCCAGGAGCAGGGGGTATTCCCAATCTTTGACCTTGCCTATCTAGGCCTTGGAAGATCGCTTGAAGCAGATGTTGAAGGCATAGCTACCTTCTTGCAGGATGATCATGAAATGATGATCTGCACAACATTTGCAAAAAGCATGGGCCTCTATAATGATCGTGTAGGGCTTCTTACGGTAAAGAGCAATAAAGCAAAACTTGACACTATCGCAAGCCACATCCGCTCAATCATTCGTACTACCTATAGTTCGCCGCCTGCCTACGGAGCCCATCTTGCAAGCGAGCTCTTATCCGACAACATGCTCTATTCACTCTGGAAAGAGGAGCTTCAGGCAATATGCACAAGGCTTGAAGACCAAAGAAAAATGCTCGTAGATGCAACCTCAGCTACCCATATTATGCAAACAAAAGGGCTATTTTGCCTTTTAGATATTTCACCAAGCCAAGTGGTAAGGCTTAGAGATAATTATGGCATCTATGTAGCGCTCGATGGAAGAATTGCTCTTGCTGCTATTACCAAAGAAAATATCTCTCAAATTGCTGAAGGCCTCAAAGGCATATGAAAAGAAAGCATATACCAGTTATAGCCATACCGCTTCTTTTTGGCATAACGATTATGTCTCTTCCAAGCCTCCTCAATAGCAAAATGCAGCACCGCCTTGCTGAGAAGGCCGCCACATGCAACAAGATGGTAGAATCGACGAAGGAGTATTTAGAATCAAAATTTGCAAATGATCTAGAAATACCAGCTCTTTTAAAAAATGAAAATTTTTGTCTTGCACGCGTCATCTTTCGCAGCCCTTCCCACTTTACGAGCAGCATTTGGGTAAATATTGGATCTGACGACAGCCCTATTGTCAAAAAAAATAGTCCCGTTATTCAATACGACTCTCTCATTGGTGTTGTTGAGTATGTAGGAAAAAGATCAAGCCTTATTCGCCTTATTACAGATACAAAAATGCAGCCGGCTGTTCGAGTCCTAAGAAATAGAGTTGATCCTTCCATTCGATTTGCCATCACCCGTTTGCAAGATGCAGCAGATGAGGGCGCACTTAAATTTAGATCTGATGATGAAAAGGTAGCCTTCATGTGGATGCTCGAGCACTGTAAAAACCACGAGAAAAGTGATGGCAAGGAGGAATTTTTAGCTAAAGGCATCCTGCAAGGACAAGGATGCTCATCTCTTTTAAAGGGATCTGGCTTTAACTATGACTTCACTGATGAGCATGGCGCTAGCAGGGATCTTAGATCCTCAAATATTCTACAGGTCGGAGACCTTCTTGTAACATCTGGCTTAGATGGCATTTTCCCTGAAGGATTAAAAGTAGCCTACGTCCATTCAATAAAGCCGCTTTCTGAAGGCGCCTTTCAGTATGAGCTTAGCGCAAGGCCTGCGGCAATAGATCTGCAAAATATAGACTACGTTGCAATCTTAGAGCCTACAGATTTTGATGCCGAGGATCTGCCAAGTCATCTCGACATTATCCTAAATCAAATTTCTAACTAATAGCTTTTACTATTTGCTTTTCCTTTGGATACTCACTCGTAAGCGTACGTGAGCCATCTTTTGTTATTAGTATCATATCTTCGATGCGAACGCCGCCAAGGTCTTGAATATAGATACCAGGCTCAATTGTAATGCAGACTCCAGGTGTGAGTATTGAAGATTTTGAAGTAGGCCTTAGATAAGGGCATTCATGAGTTTCAAGGCCTATACCATGACCAAGCCCATGCAGATACTGTTTTTCAAAGCCTGCCTTTGTGATTACTTTTTTAGACACTTCATAAAGACTTGCTGCACTCATGTTTGGCTTTGCGGCTTTAATCGATTTTTTTTGGGCATCAAGAACAATATCGTAGATTTTAGAAAGCTTTGGATGCGGCTTTCCATAAAAGAATGTTCTAGTCATATCAGATGCATAGCCATCTACGACAACTCCAATATCCACAAGGACAATGTCTCCCGGCGTTAAAGGGGCATCCTGAGATCGATAGTGCGGCATGGAGGAGTTTTTTCCGAATGCGATAATTGACTCAAAAGAGAGCGCATCTCCGCCGTTTGCTAGCCAAAAACATTCCAGTCCCTTAGCAATTTGCTTTTCTGATACTCCCGTCCTGAGATTTTCGAGGACAAAGTCAAAACCCTTGTAGCAGAGGCTAATTGCCTTTTCGAGCTTTTTTACCTCGCTAGCTTCTTTGATAGCTCTGATCTCTTGCATTGGATGCTCAAGCGGTACAAGATTTTTTATTCCCTCTTTCTGTAGCGCAATGTAGCTTCCATAGGTTAAACTTTCTTGGCTAAAGCCAACGGCGCTTGCTTTGTCAAGCTGCTTTACTACTGCACCCTCTGCTTGAAGCACAACGGGCATAAAGGTCTCTTTCTGGCACTTTTCAAAATACCTGTTATCAACTATGAGGGTTGACTTAGTTTTGGTAACAACAACTGTGCCAACTGTTACATGCGATCCGGTTAGGTAATAAATATCGACTGGATCTTTGATGATCAGCGCATCTACACCCCACCCTTGAAGTGCTTTTTGAACTCGTTTTACGCGTTTTTGACTCATAGGAATTTTTTCTCCAGCTCTTCCGGGGTAAATTTAGCAATTACAACATCACCATCTGGGCATATGTAGGGATTTGTCGAATGCATAAGCTTTTTTACGATATGCTGCGCACTATCTCGCGAAATGCGATAGGAATATGTAATCCTTTTGCAGCTTTTTGCAAGCTCTTCTTGTACACTCTCTTCTGACACTTCCTTCTCCACAAGAGAGCGCAGCAGTTCTTCGACAGGAGCTCCCTCTAAGTACGCAGGATGCGCCTGCAGCAAGAAGGAATTTGGGCCAAATTCATTAATTTGAAAGCCAGCTTTTTCGAGAGGGATTATGATAGAGCGCAGATGCTCTGCCTCTCTTTTTTGCATCTCGAGGAAAATTGGCACAAGAAGCATCTGCTTTGAGCCCTTATGCTCCTTTTGATCGCCTGATCCATCATATGCTAGCCGGGAGAGAGCCCGTTTTGTAGAAACTACGCAAAAATCACCATCAATATCTGCAACGATGTAATCCCCAAGGATTTTGTAGATATGTATAGCACTTTCAAGAAATGAGGAAGGCTGAAATAGGGGCTCGGGAGCAGCAATACTCGCGGGGATAAAATCATGAATTTTTGGCTCCGGCCTAAAACTCATCGGCATAAGAGCCGGCGCCTCTTTGACATTTCGCGTAAATAGGCTACGTGAGACTGCCTGTATGATGGCCTCACGTATCTGCTCTTCAATTGAAAATCTCACTTCTCTTTTTTGCGGATGTACATTCACATCAAGCAAGGAAGGTTTTATCTTCACATAGAGAAGAAAAGCAGGATGCCTCTTTTCATCGATTGAAGAGCCATACGCCTCCTTGACAGCATGTGAAATTGCAAGGGAGGTGACAGGGCGCTTATTGACAAAGAGATACTGATAGGCGCGCGTTGGGCGCGAAAGGTGCGGCTTTCCTACAAATCCAGTAATTTCCATCTCTTCATTTTCAAAAGAAACCCCAATAAGTTCTTGATAAAACGCATCGCCTAAAACTTCCTTGATGCGCACCTCTAAAGGCTTTATCTGCCAGGAAAATTCCCTAACATGATTTAAAATAAGCTCAAAGGAAACCTCTGGATAGCAAAGTGCAAGTTGTATGAGCACTTTTTTGATTGCTTCGCCATCCTTTACAGGAGATTTTAAAAATTTCTTGCGCGCAGGAACATTATAAAATAGGTTTTTAACCTCTACATAGGTCCCTGGAAGGCTCATGCACGCCTCATGGGATACAATTTTGCCTCCAGAGACTACAAGCGAGCTTCCGCTCGTTTTCTCTTGAGGCTGAGAGCGTATCTGAAATTCAGAAACAGACGCGATCGAAGAAAGAGCCTCGCCGCGAAAACCCATAGTTTCAAGTTCCCATAGATCTTCAAGAGCTCGAATCTTAGATGTGGCATGCCTCTCGATTGAGAGCAAAAGATCATCATGATCAATTCCTGAGCCATTATCCTGAACACTTATAAGCTGCCTTCCGGAATTTGTTGCCTCAACGACAATTTTTGTTGAACCGGCATCTAACGCGTTATCAACTAGTTCCTTGACAACAGATGCTGGATTTTCAATTACTTCACCAGCTGCTATTTGGTTGATTGTTCTCTCATCCAATATTCTAATCTTAGATGCCATGTATGCTCACGTATTTTTTTAGGGCAACGAGTTGTTCTTTTCCAGCCTTAATAAGCGGAAGCGAGAGCGCCTCATCAAGAAGTGTCCAGCGAGCTTCTACATTCTCCTCAAGAGAGAGCTTGATTTCAGGAAATGAGCCTAGCGGTTTTAAAAACATATGAAACACATAAGAAAGCTCTCCCAGTTTTACATAGAGGCTTCCTAAATCGATAAGATCAACACCAACATCAATTCCTAATTCCTCTTGCATCTCACGTATAACGCACTCAAGAGGAGTTTCACCTTCCTCAAGTTTTCCAGCCGGGACACCCCAAGTGCCCCCTTGAGGCTTGCTATCGTGTCTTTTTAAGAGAAGGATCCGGTTTTGGCACCAAAAATAGCAGCCGGCCGCTTCCTTTTGAATCGTGAAGTCGCTTGGTTTTTCAGAATATACGATGCATTCCATACTAAACAATTATACCTAAACAGAGTATTATAGTGGAATGAGCCACATTGAGCGACTAGCTAAAGATATTGTTATTGAACTTAAGGAGAAGGGGTACATGGCCTACTATGCAGGAGGCTTTGTGCGCGATAAACTCCTTGGAATTGCCTCGTCTGACATCGATATTGCAACAGATGCCCTCCCAGATGAAATTGCAGCCATATTCCCAGAGCACTTTCTTGTGGGCGCTCAGTTTGGAGTATGCGTTGTTCGGCATAAAAGCCACTCATTTGAAGTTGCAACCTTTAGACAGGATGTGTCCTATGAAGATGGAAGACGCCCTACAAAAGTCACGCTGAGAAGCACTCCAGAAGAAGATGCAAAGAGAAGAGACTTTACTGTCAATGGCATGTTCTTTGATCCAATTACAAATGAAGTATTAGATTTCGTAGACGGCCAAAAAGATCTCCAAAAAGGCATAATTCGCACAATAGGACGAGCTGAAGAGCGCTTCACAGAAGATCGCCTTCGCATGATACGGGCCATTCGCTTTGCCTATCGACTAGGCTTTTCTATTGAGCAATCCACACGATCTGCCATCATAGATCTCTCCCATACGCTAATTCCCAGCGTATCTATGGAAAGAATTTGGCAGGAGATGCAAAAAATTCGCCAGGGTCCAAATTTTGCCGAAGCTATCATAGAAATGAGTGAGCTTGGACTTCTTGGCACAGCTCTTCCACCTCTTAAAAAGCTCCCTTCTCAAATAATAAAAGAGCGCCTCTCTGGGCTTAATAACGTTTCTGAAAAAGTTCCAGCTATCCTTATCCTTTCAGAGCTATTTAGCCCTGAAGACATTCCCTTCGTGCTCGGCCTTGGGATCTATTTGAGAGGTTCTAAAGATGAAACAAAATGGATCGAGACGCTTTTAGAAATCAAAGGACTCTGGCAGCAAGATCCAAACTTTACAAAGCGCTATGAATGGACGCAGCTTCTTGCCAACAAGCGCGCAAGGGCATGCCTAGAGATTGTTTTTAATAAACAAACGCCTGAAATCAAAAACGCGGCTATGAAACAACTTGCTCAGTGCGAGCTTGCTCTTCAACCTCATATCGAGCGCCTGCATAAAAAAAAGCCTCTTTTACAGGCAAAAGACCTTCAAGAGCTTGGCATACACCCCGGAAAAAAGATGGGCCAGCTTCTGCAAATTGCAGAGCGTCTCACAATCGAAAATGATCTGAAGACGACAGAAGAGGTGATACAAAAACTGCTTCAAGACCCAAGCTGGATAGACACATGAAAGAGATATCAAGCAAAGACCATCCACTTGTCAAGTATTGGGCAAGCCTAATGCAAAGTGCGAAGTCCCGAAAAGAGGAAAAACGCGTACTTCTAGAAGGAAAAAACTGCATACAGGATATTGCAAAGGTAAAAAGAATAAGGCGGCTTATCACCACGAAACCTTCAGACATAGCTGCTGATGAGCACTACCTTGTGACGGACTCTGTCATGCAAAAAATATCAACTGCCATGCATCCTGAAGGCTACATTGCAGAACTTGACATGCCAGAATATGCGGCTTTTCATTCAGTAAAAAAGCTTGTTGTTTTTGATAGAATACAGGACCCAGGAAACCTTGGCAGCCTCATCCGCTCAGCACTTGCCTTTGGATGGGATGGGGCATTTTGCATCACAGGCACATGCGATCCATATAATGATAAAGCCCTTAGAGCAGCCAAGGGCGCGACTTTTTTGCTTCCGCTTGCTTTTGGATCGTGGGACGATCTAGCGAAGCTAAATCTCAAAATTATTGTTGCGGACACGAAGGGTAAATCCCCTTCCAGCTTTACAGGTGAGGACTTTGCACTTGTCCTTGGCAATGAGGCAAACGGAGCAGATTGTCCCCTCAATCACGAAAAAGTGACACTTAGAATGCAAGGTGATATGGAATCATTAAATGTAGCTCAGGCAGGCTCTATACTTCTCTATCTCTACCAGGATGGCATATGAAAGAATTTATACATCACGAGGAAAGCGACTTCTTTTCGACAAGTAAAGATGCAAGACAAGAGCGCAAAATGGCAAGAAAGCGCGATCGTTCCCTCTACAAAAAGACAGATCAAGATAAGCTCCAAAAAAAGGAAATAGCTCCTTCTGAAAAAGACCTTAAAAGAGGAATCGTTGTAACAATACGTCCTGAGCTTGCAACTGTTGAATCAGATGGTAAAACCTTTACATGCACTTTGAGAGGCAGCCTCAAGCAGGATAGATCAAAGCTTAAAAATTTGGTCATTGTCGGCGATATCGTACACTTTATCCCAGGCGATCAAGATACAGGATCCATCTATTCTGTAGAGCCAAGAAAAAGCGTCCTCAGCCGAGCTGAGCATCTTTCACATCAAAAAGAACATGCTATTGCAGCGAATGTTGACCAAGTCTTTATTACAGTGTCGGTGGTTGATCCTCCTCTTCGCACAACGATAATCGATCGCTACCTTATTGCTGCAGAAAAGGGGGGGCTTCGTCCTATCATTATCTGCAATAAATATGACCTTCTCGATAGTCCTGAATATTCAGAGGAAGAGCGTCTTCTAGAAAAAGAGGTGCTTGATGAATGTTGCAGCGTCTATCAATCAATTGGCATCCCTTTTATTGAAGTAAGTGCATCGACAGGCTATGGTATTGATAGGGTTAAGGAACTTATGAAGGATAAAATTTCTGTATTCTCTGGGCAGTCTGGCGCTGGCAAAAGCTCGCTCATCAATGCTGTCACAGGCCTTGACCTTAAAGTTGGGCGAACTGTTGCTGCAACAAGAAAAGGTGCCCACACCACATCTGCTACACATCTTTTATCGCTTCCTTTTGGCGGGTTTTGCATCGATACTCCAGGTATAAAAAGTTTTGGTGTTTGGGATTTGAAGGAGCAGGACCTTCGCCATTTTTTTGACGAGATTCAAAAAGAATCAGTTCATTGCAAATATCCAGATTGCCGGCATGATAACGAGCCGGATTGCGCCATTTTAAAAGCAGTTGAGGAAGGAAAAATTTCAAACCTGCGCTACGTGTCCTATCTTACACTCCTAAATAGCTTGAGAGAGCGGCATCTTAGAAGATAACTCATTGAAAATTAAGCCTTAATCTTTTATTTTATTTACCTATGAGTTCTGCATCACAAGTTACATCTAAACAGGTATCTATACTTTCTAAAGATACCTTTAAATTGCTCCAGATTGTGCTCTTTAGCGCTCTTATATGGTACTTTTTTAAACCTGAAGCACTTACAGCAGAAGCTTGGCGCCTTTTTGTCATATTTGTCTCAACAGTAGTGACAATTATTTTAAAGCCGCTGCCTATGGGGGCCATTGCACTAATTAGCGTAGGCCTTCTGACGCTCACAAAAACACTCACCTTAGAGACTGCCCTTCAAGGCTTTGCCTATGATCAGATCTGGCTTATCGTACTTGCCTGCTTTCTTGCTAGAGGCTTTATAAAAACTGGCCTTGGCCGCCGCATCGCCTACGGCTTTTTATCTCTTTTTGGAGGCTCGCCAGCGGGAATGGGCTACGGCCTTGTCATAAGCTCTTGCACGATGGCTCCTCTTATTCCAAGCACAACTGCAAGAACTGCCGGTATCGTTCTTCCGGTCCTTCGATCGATAATTACGGTCATTGATGGTAATAGAGCAACTGCAGCGTATCTTACCTTTATCGTCATGCACGCCTCGGTTATTACCTCTGCCATGTTTGTTACTGCAAATGCCGGAAATCCCATCATCCTAAAATTTGCCCAAAATATGGGTATAGAGGTCTCTTGGATCACGTGGGCGGGGGCGGCTTGTCTTCCCGGCCTTATCTCTCTCTTAGCGCTTCCTCTTATACTTAAATTTTTTATTCCTTGCACTGTTGAAAACGCTCAGGCAGTTCAGGATCATGCAAAAGATGAGCTTGCCACTATGGGCAGCATTTCTTGGCAGGAAAAGGCTCTCGTAGCTGTTTTTGGCCTCCTACTCATCCTCTGGTCCTTTGGACAGCACTTTTCTGTTCATGCAACTGAAGCTGCTCTCTACGGCGTTGGACTCCTTCTTCTCTTAAAGGTACTTTCCTGGAAAGATATTCTTGAAGAGGATTTAGCCTGGGATACTTTTATGTGGATGGGCATCCTCATCATGATGGCCTCTCAGATGCAAAAACTAGGTGTCATTAGCTGGTTTACAGACTCTGTCATTCTCTTTCTTCCAGATGCAAGCTGGCATGTTCAGCTCCTATTGCTTACGCTCATTTACTTCTACAGCCACTACCTTTTTGCATCCACTGTCGCACATGTAAGCTCGATGTATGGGCCCTTTTTAGCCCTTGCAGTATCAGCCGGCGCACCGCCTACAATTGCTATGCTTCTTCTTGGCTTTTTAAGCTCAATTTTTGGCGCGCTTACCCACTACGCCTCTGGCCCGGCTCCTATTCTCTATTCCCAAGGCCACATCGATGTAAAAACCTGGTGGAAAATAGGCTTTTTCACAAGCCTCTTTTACATAGTCGTTTGGGGCGGCCTTGGTACGCTCTGGTGGAGCTGGCTCGGCCTTATCTAAAAAGATAAAGGACCTAAAGAACGCATTACAAGTCTTTTAGGTCCTTTTGATCCCTTATTTCCTTTATGTCATTTTTCCTTTCCTGTTGTAAATTAAACTTATTTTTATTATTTATTGGTTTTATACAGGTTTCCACTAAGGTGAACTATGAAGCACGATCCAGAATCAGAAGAAATACATGATAAGCTTGATGAATGCATTCAGGATGCAGCAGAACTTCTTGCCAAGCTAAAGGGTGAAGAGGTCCTTTTGCCGCCTATCAAAAAGGAAGGGCTGAAGAGACAGTATGTCCAGGGCCTTCAGCCAATTGTCCATCGCATGCAGCTTGGGATGTCGCAGATTCTTGAATTTTTAACTTCTGCAGCCATTCAAGACACAAGTTTTGTGAGCGAAGAAACAACCCAGCAGCTCTGCCAGATTGCAGCTATTGCCTCCGTCATGTCAGACAATCCGCAAGAGTATCTCTTAAAACTTGCGAGAGACAGGTCTCTTCAAGAGCTTTTTGGCTTATCCGATGAAACGATGGAAAAGCTCTACCAAGGAGCGAAATTTCTTTATGAGCATCAAAATTATGTAGAATCTGCAGCATGCTTTTCAGTCCTTTGCTGCATAACACCTGGAAACTACATTTTCTGGATGGGTTTTGGAAATAGCGAATACTTTTGCCATAACTTTCAAGCTGCACTTAGCGCCTATACCATGGCAGCGCAGGCCGACTCCAGCGACCCACTTTGCCACTTCTACAGCGCACGCTGCTATGAAGCCCTAAAGCAAAAAGATCATGCAATTAATAGTATAGAACTTGCCCTCTTAAACATAGGTTCAAACCCTAAGTTTAGCCAGTGGAAACAGAAGGCAATAGAACATAAACAGCGCCTTTCTAAAATGGCCTAAGGAGAAGAGCATATGCCAAGAGTATCAGGTACATCAGGATCACAAAAGTTCGACAAGCTGCCAGAGAATGATTCTCTTCCAACAGTCGACTCCTTCAAGCTGCCAGAATCTTTGCCAAAATCTGCTCAGGTGGCTACTGAAAGCGGCATCAACACGATTTTCAGCATTGGAGGCATCGACACACTGCCTGCCAATAAAGCAATGGAATTATTTATTCTTACAATCGGCGAAGTTATTCGTCGTCAACGGGAAAATCAACAATAAGCTGCTTAATTTCATCAACCGTGGTGGCGTGGCTTATTGCTTCTCGAAAGTTTTTTGTGCCCTTTGATTTTTTAATATACCAGCAGCCGACTCTTCGCATGTCAACAACAGCCTTACGCTCGCTGCCGTAGCCCATAATATACTCAAGATGCTCTAAAAGAGTATTTTTATATTCAAGACCGGTGTGGGTTGCCAAAGGTTGATTTTGATCAAGCTCGCCAATTTCTTTGCAGATCCAAGGCTGGCCAAGTGTTCCTCGGGAAACTAAAACGGCATCGCAGCCAGTTTGATCAAACATATCTATTGCCGCTTGGGCTGTGAAGAGGTCGCCATTTCCAATTATTTTGATGGTTGTTGCAGCTTCCTTTGCCTCTTTAATCCAGTTCCAGTTTGCAGGGCCGTGATAAGCTTGCTGCCTTGTCCTTGCGTGGATGCAAAGGGCAGTAGCGCCTGCGGATTCGACGATGCGAACAATTTCTTTGAAGACAAGAGAATCCTCATCCCATCCAGCTCGTATCTTTACAGTGACAGGTATAGACACTTTTGCAACCATATTGGCAACGATATCGCCAATAACATGAACATTTTTTAAAAGGCCCGATCCACTCCCATCTTTTGTGACTTTATCGACAGGGCATCCACAATTGAGATCGACGACATCAAATCCAAGGTCTTCAATGATTTTTGCAGCCTGTCCAGCTATTTGCGGTTTACTGCCGCAAATCTGGCCGCCTATGGGATGCATATCCGCACTGTAGTCAAGAATGTGAAAGGTACCAGGGTCATAGCGCACAAGTGCATCCATCTTCACCATTTCACAGTACATAAGGCCAGGACTATAGCGAGCGCTCATCTTGCGGAAGGGAAAATCAGAGCATCCTGCAAGGGGAGCATAAAAAATATTACTTGGGAGGGTCCTTTTTCCAAGGGTAATCGGCTGCACTCTCATCGGAAGAGCACTCCTTTTACAAAAAGTTCTATAAACTGAAGTGCAAAAAGCGCAACAACCGGGCTTAAATCAAACATTCCGAGCGGTGGAATAAATCTTCGAAAAAAGTTGAGATAGGGATCGGTATAAAAGCGGATAAAGCGTAAAATAGGATGATCTTGCAAATCTGGAAACCAAGAACTTAGGATTCGAACCACCAGCATAAGCATGTAGCAGGTAAAGAGCAAATCAACAATTTGATAAATAACCACGTTAGCCTCTTGAAGAAAACAAATGATCTATACATAATAGTCTAAACCAAAAATAATTACATGTTAAAAGCATTTTCACTAGTAAATTTTCTCATCCCCCAGCAGCAGGTAGTAGGCCTCTACCTTGACGGCACACAAGTTCGAAAAGCTGTTCTTGGGATATCAGGAACCTCGTTTTCTATTAAAAAGCTAGAAACCGTCCAAGAAATAACCCCGCAAACTGGCATATACTCGTGCTGCATAGCTTCTAAAAAAACTATTGGAAGGCCTATTGAAATTGCACTTACTAAACAAAAAGATATAGATGCTACGTATGCTTTCGAGGCAGAATCTCATCTTCCATATCCACTCGATGAGTGCATCGTAGACAAAATTACGCTACAAAAAGCAAATGCGTCAACTACGCTGCAACTCTTTTCTGTAAAGAAAACCGATCTTCAAGATCTTCTCGACAAACTTACTGAACTCTCAATAAATCCTGAAAACATCTGCCCAAAAGCAGTTGCACTTTCACACTATGTAGAGCGGCTTTACAAAGAATCTGGTGAAGTAATTTGTATAGACATTGATAGCGAAGAGACTACGTGCGTGCGCATTTTAGAAGGCAAGCCTCTCGCCACACGTTCACACCCAGTGGGCCTTAAATCTCTTTCTTCAATCACCTCTACAAACGAAGCAGGAGAGGTGCAGGTTAATGATAAAGAATTAGAAAGCCTTCAACAATACATCCGAGAGCTATCAAGAATTTTACTTGCATTTGGCCATGAATCGCAAAATCTTCCTATCCTCTTTACGGGACCTGTTGTTGAAAACTCTATACTCATAGAGCTTCTCACAAATGCTCTTGGAAGAACAAGAATTACTTTAAGCAATCAAGCATATGCTGTAGCCATCGGTGCAGCGCTCTCTGTAAATTTTGAAGAAAAAGGGCAGTCCATTAATTTTAGAAAAGATGAATTTGCATATCCCGACAAATGGAAAAGATGGAAAAAAGAGCTTGTGCTCTATTTTTGCTTGATGCTTCTCCTCTCAACTGGCGGCTACTTTTATGGAAAATCCATTCTCAGACAGCAGCATGAAGGCCTTATTGAACAATATGCCACTCTTATGAATGTTCTTGAGAGGCCTGTGGATGAAAACGAACTTATTGCTATGCTGCCAGACGATATTGATGAAAAACTCAGCGGTGTAGAGGCTGAATTAAAAGATCCCAAAGAAGAGATGGCCCTCCACCCAGATGTGCCAAGGGTATCTGATTTACTTGCTTGGCTCGGCTCCCATCCAAATGTAAAAATTGGCGGGGATGATCCCAAATCAATATCGCTCGAAGCGCTCTCATACAATATGGTAAAGCGTCCGGAGAAGGGCAAACTTAAAGAACATTATCAAGTCAAGGTAGAGCTCGAATTTAGCTCCCCATCTCCAACCATGGCTAGAGAGCTTCACGATGCACTGCTTCAGCCTAATGACTTTATAGATCCCAAAAATGAGCTCAAGTGGAGCGTACAGCGCGGCCACTTTAAAGCGATCTTCTTTTTAAAGGATCGCACCAAATACACCCAGATAGCTCAAGGAGCCAGCCCATGAAAGGAATCTCGCAAACAAGGCTCATCATTTACTGCCTTATCCTTGGCTTTTTGCCATTGATTTTTGTTTCTATGAACTTCATGAGCAAAAACCAAAGCCAGCAAAACCTCTCCTGGGCACTTTCCCAAGCGATAACCGATGCAACGAATAAAAATGCAAGGGAGTTTGTAAACAAGCATGTAAAATCGCTCTATCGCGATTGCAACCACTACTACATCGATCAAGAAATTGAAACGATCTCCCCCCTCCAAGAGGAGAGGGAAACCTTAAATAAGGTACTTTCCCTAGGCTTTCACCCAAGTGAAGAGCTCTTTCGACGACGCCAGCAGCACCATGCTACTGGCCAAAACGCCATTTCCTTTGTAGAGGGTTCCGTAAAAGCATATTCTGACTTTCAGGAAACGCAGGAAAGCCTCGCACATCCCGTCGAGGCTGATTTTAACGACATTAAGTCGATACTCTCTCGCATTGAAGGTGTTTCATTTGATGAAACAGAACTTCCCCAAAACCGCCCTCACCTTATCATCACAGACTGGAAGATGGAAAAGAAAAAGGGACCCGTTCAGGAAGTCTTTACATTAGATATCAAGCTTATAAAACGCGAATACCTTAAATGAATCTATTATTTGTACTCTTGCTCCTAGCATGCTCTGCATGCCAAAAGGAGGCAATGTACCATTATGATGACCCAGATCTTGTACAGATGCAGCAGAAGGTGCATGCGCAAAAACTTGTCAGCATCAGTATTATGGACCGAAACGGCCTATCTGAAACGATAAGTGCAAAAGAGCGTGTCAAGAACTACGAGCACGCAAACTACCTAAACGCACAGCCATACCAGAAGGTCCTTAGAGTCTTTGCAAAAGACAAAAATGGAGATGCACTCTCCATCATAACGAGCTACTATCCGACAGGGCAAATCAGGCAGTACCTTGAATGCTCCAATGGCAGAGCACATGGACAATATTTAGAATGGCACCCTAACGGACAAAAGAAGTTAAAGTCCCTGATACTTGGCGGAGCTGCCGACCTTGATGAAAAATCCCAAACGACATGGGCATTTAACGAAACAAGCTACTGCTGGAATGAGGACGGCAAGCAAGTTGCAACGATTCCATACTCTAGAGGCATCCTCGAAGGAAATTCATGCTATTACTACCCATCTGGAAAAATCTCCGAAATTATTCCCTATAAAAAAGGAAAGATCGAGGGAGAAGTACTCTCATACGATGAAGATGGGGTAGTAATTGAGACAACAAACTATGTTGAGGGCGTCAAAAACGGCCCTGCAAAAGCCTATTGGCCAGGATCTAAGCTTCAATCTGATGAACTCTGGAAAGACAATCTGCTTCAAGAAGCAAGCTACTATGATCCAAATGGCACACTGGTTGCCAAAATCGCTCAGGGCAGCGGTAAAAGAGCCCTCTTTGCAGATACCTTTATGTCAGAGATGCAGGAATATCGCTCTGGAGTTCCTGAGGGCGAAGTTCTTATTTTTGATGAGGCTGGTAATGTTCTGAAGCGGCTTTTTATCAAAGATGGAGAAAAAAACGGCCTTGAGACCTACTACTGGAAGCAAAATCCAACTCTTGCAAAACTTGCCATACAATGGGACAAGGGCCAAATACACGGCACAGTCAAAACCTGGTATGCTGACGGTACGCCCGAGAGTTCAAAGGAAATGTCTCGCAATCTTAAGCAAGGCCTTTTTACAGCCTGGTATCAAGATGGCAAGATCATGATGATCGAAGAGTATGAAAAAGATAAGCTCGTACGCGGAGACTACATCAAACACGGCTCTACAAAACCTGTATCTCAGGTTATTGATGGCAAAGGTGTTGCCACATTTTTTGACGCTGACGGAACCTTTCGTACAAGAGTTACTTACCTTGACGGAAAACCCGTTATCGACGATCTTTTATCTGAGAGATAACATTTTCACACCAAAGAGTCAGTGAGCACGCTGCGATAAACGAGAAAGTTATATACATTCTCTAAATCTTAAAACTTCGCAGCGATCTCATTACCTCAATGGTAAAATTTTAAAGGAACGATGTATGACAAATAGCGAACGCAAAAAGGCCTTAGAGCTTGCTCTTGGCAATATTAAAAAACAATTTGGCGATGGCGCCATTATGACCCTTGGCAAGCACTCTGAAAATAGAGAAATCAGCTCGATCAAAACTGGCGCGCTCTCTCTTGACCTTGCACTTGGAATTGGCGGGGTGCCTCGCGGCCGCGTGGTTGAAATTTATGGTCCAGAATCATCAGGTAAGTCAACACTTGCACTGCACATCGTTGCAAATGCGCAAAAAGCTGGCGGCGTTGCAGCTTATATCGATGCTGAGCACGCACTTGACCCATCCTATGCCAAAAAGCTTGGCGTTAATATTGACGACCTGCTTATTTCGCAACCAGACTGCGGAGAAGAAGCGCTCAACATCGCAGAGACCTTAGCACGCTCTAATGCAATAGATATCATCGTGGTCGACTCTGTAGCTGCCCTTGTGCCAAAAGCAGAACTCGAAGGAGAAATTGGCGATCAATTTATGGGCCTTCAGGCACGCATGATGTCTCAAGCGCTTAGAAAGCTTACAGCATCTCTTGCTAAAAGCAATACATGCGCTATCTTCATTAACCAGGTTCGCGATAAGATCGGCATAGTCTATGGCAACCCTGAGACAACAACAGGTGGACGTGCGCTGAAGTTTTACTCATCTGTTCGTATCGAAATTCGCCGCGTAACAGGCATCAAGGGAGCAGATAATGCAGAAGTTGGAAACCGCGTAAAAGCTAAAGTTGTCAAAAATAAAATGGCGCCTCCGTTCCAAGTGGCAGAATTTGATATTCTCTTTGATGAGGGAATATCTCGCGCAGGCTCCGTCCTTGATATTGCATCAGACATTGGCATTGTTGAGAAAAAAGGTGCCTGGTTTAGCTATAAAGGACAAAAGCTTGGCCAAGGAAGAGATAGCGTACGCGACGATCTTCGTAAGAACAATAAACTTCTTGAAGAGATCGAAGCTCTTGTTATGGCAAGCAATAAAGAGAAGATTGCCCAAAGAATGGCTGAAGCTGCAGCACCTTCCGATCTTGAACTAGCTGAACAGTAGATGATTCAAGTTTCCTTTCTTCTTGCGGCGCTTTTCATACTTGTACGGATAGCGCCGCTTACTTTTGAAGTAAAAGTCTCGACACATACTATCCCACATAGTACATGCTCAACTAAACGGCTGTCTAAATTTAAAGAAAGCCTGTCCGAGATAGCTTCAAAACAGCATAGCTATAAAAAAATAAGGAGAGGACTTGATGGCCTTAGAAAGGCATCAAGGCGCATCGTACAAACCACCGAAGTTTCAAAACAAAATAAAAAACTAAATAGAAATAGCGCTCATTTATGTTTTGATTCGACGAGAAGCTGCCAAGATTTACCTGATTTTTACATCAACGCAAATGACGTTACAACTCCAGTCCAATCTTACATGGTATGCCAAGGCCCGCTTGCACATACGGTAGGCGATTTCTGGAAGGCCGTCCTTCATAATCACTCAGATACGATAGTCACTCTCGTTATGGCTATAGAAAATGGCAAAGAGAAGTGCGCAAGCTACTGGACTATTCCGAGCTTTTCAGTAGAGGGGTGGACAATCACTAAAGGTGATGAAAAGGTTCTCGCTACAAGTGCCTACATACCCTCTCAGCGCATTGTGCAAAGATCGTTTACTGCCTCTAAGGGAAGCGAAATTCGAAACATCGAGCACATTCACTATGAAAACTGGCCAGATGGCAAGGCATGTGAAATTGAACTTTTTATAACACTTCTCGATATCGTCGATAAAACCTCTTCATCAAATCCAATTACTGTCCACTGCAGTGCAGGAATCGGGCGCTCAGGGACCTTTGTTGCGGCTCATAGCCTTCGTAAGGAACTGAGAAGCACTCAGGCTAGTAAAAAAGTACGAGTGAACATTCCTAAAGCTGTCTATCTGCTGCGGGAGCAAAGGCTTGGTCTTGTCTCCTCTGCTCAGCAATATACAATGATTTATAAAACTATCGCGAGAGAATATGCCCCTCGCGAGCATCCCTTCTTTATTCTCTCATGCATCGCCTCTCTCACATCGATATAGCTCATGCCCTTTGGCTTTTAGTTGTAAAGCCAGCAGATAAAGTTGTAGACGCTACAGCAGGAAATGGCCACGACACTCTTTTTCTTGCTTCGCACGACCTAAATGTCACAGCATTTGATATCCAAGAGAAAGCAGTTGAGGCAACGAAAGATCTAATACAAGATTATCACATCACACTTCATCAGATGTGCCACTCTCGTATGAAAGAGGTACTAGAGCCAAATAGCGTACAGCTTATAGTCTTTAACCTAGGCTATCTGCCTGGAGGTGATAAATCGATTACGACCATGTCAGAAACAACGCTGAAAGCAATCAAAGCAAGCATGGATATCGTAAAACCAGGCGGTTTCATTAGCATCACGTGCTATCCGGGCCATTCAGAGGGAGAAGTAGAAGAATCTCTTATTCTTAGCTACTTAAAATCTCTCTCTCCACTAGAGTGGCACTTTAGCTCGCACTCCTTCCCAAACCGTCAAAAGCATCCACACCTTCTTTTTCTACAAAAGCTTGTCACTGGATAAGCAACCAAAAAGTAACTGATTACTTCCTTCAATGTGCCAAGTGGTGATTTATGCAATAGGGTCTTGTGTAAAAATATTCCCCTGAGGTATGTGCAGATCTTATTAATCCTAAAAAGGTATCCGCCATGCTTGCACGACTACTACGCAGTATCTCTACTATTCTCTTTATGATTGTGCTAGTTCTTTGAGGAACCTGTCCCCATACTTGATCCATTTGATTGGGCCGACGCCGTTTATGCGGCAAAAGGCATCCTGCGTCTCGGGCCTGCACGCAGCCATTTCTTGAAGTGCGCGATCGCTAAAGACGACATAGGGTGGAACCTGTTCATCTCGTGCGATGCTCGTACGAAGCAAGCGAAGGCGCTCAAAAAGCTCCTCATCATAGGAAATCGGAGCATTTTGCGGCTTTTTCTTCTCTTCTTTTTGCTTTTTGAAGACTTTTTTCTTAAACAATATGGGAGATAAGCCTTTTACTGCGGCTTGGGACTTATCTGTCCACTTGACTACGGGATATTCACCCTCAGTAACATGCAGCAGCTCTTGGTAGATCAAAGCCTCGATATAGTAGCGAACCTCTTGCTCTGACATTTCCTTTAATAAGCCGTATGTAGAAAGCTCATTATAGTGCCTATCGAGTATTGCTTGAGCAGCTGATCCTCTAAGAACATCCGTAAGGGTGCGAATCCCTACATTTTGCTTAAGGCGAAACACACAGGACAAAATTTTTTGCGAGATAAGCGTTCCATCAATAAGGTCAACATCGGTAAGGCAATTGTCACACATTCCACAAGGCATTTTGTCATACTTTTCGCCAAAATAGCGAAGTAGTTCATACCTTCTGCAAGCAAATGAAGAGCAAAGCTTGTACATCGCTTCTGTCTTCATTTTCATCTGCCTTTTAAGCTCTGGATCGTCTAGAGAATCTAAAAAACTATTGTAGATGATAAGGTCTTGCCTGTCATAGAACATGATGCATTCTGCAGAAAGGCCGTCCCTTCCCGCTCTTCCTATTTCCTGGTAGTACTGCTCTATTGTCTTTGGCATATCGAGATGGACAATGAATCTCACGTCCGGCTTATGTATTCCCATACCAAAAGCAACAGTTGCAACCATAAGGGGGGTCTCATCGTGTAAAAATGCCCTCTGGCTTGTCTGCCTATCAAGCTCATGCATGCCGGCATGGTATTTCCCTACCGCATATCCCGAAGACTTAAGTTTCTCAAAGCAGCTATCGACACCTTTTCTTGTTGCTGCATAAATGATGCCTGATTGCTTTTTATGATCTTCTAAAAAAGCCTTTAACTGATCATCCACTTTATATTTTGATTGGATGCGAATCATCAGATTTTGCCTATCAAAGCTGCTTTTGATGATGTAGGGATTTTTCATCGAAAGCTGGCGTTCAATATCCTTTTGAACATCATTTGTAGCTGTTGCAGTAAGGGCAATTATAGGGCAGTTTGGATAGCGCTCTTTAAGAACCGATAGCATTCGATATTCGGGCCTAAAATTATGGCCCCACTGGGAGATGCAGTGCGCTTCATCGATGACAAAGAAGGATATATTCTTCAATACTTGCTGAAATTCAGGATCGACAAGCCTCTCAGGCGCCACATAGAGAAGCTTATAGTCATCCAAATGGTCAAGCACTTCCCGTATCTCATGTTGAGGAAGGCTTGAATTTACAAAGGCTGCTTGTATGCCATTTTTATAAAGCGACACCACCTGGTCTTGCATAAGAGAAATGAGCGGCGATACAACGATGCAAAGACCATCCATGATAATAGCAGGCAGCTGGTAGCAAAGGGATTTACCAGCACCTGTCGGAAGTATTGCAAGAACATCCCTTTTTTCAAGAAGCGCTTCGATAATCTCTTTTTGAAAAGGCCTGAAGGTATTGTATCCAAAGGCTTTCTTCAGCGCCTCTTCGAGCATTAGAATGTCCTGCTTAGAATAAAAAGCCCTTCAGCTAAGCCAAAAAGAGGCGTCTCCTGGAGTTCTAGCGTCTTTAAAGACTCTTGGAATGCTCTGACATTTGCTTCAACAGCGGCTTTTGCTTCATCGACCCCAAAAAGATTTGCGTAGTTTACGATGCGATTTGCATCTTTATCTTTTTTGCTGTCATCAAGATCATCTAAAATTTGAAAAGCCATGCCAAAATGATAGGCAGCTTTATGGACTTCTGGGAGCGCATCTTTTCTTCCGCCGCCAAATAGCCAGCCAAGGGTCATGCAAAGATCAAAAAGTGCACACGTCTTCATATCGAGGATCATGAGGAGCTTCTCTTTATCGAGATCCTTAAGGTAGAGGTCGTAATACTGCCCGCCAATTAAACCTGGAGCGCCCATGGTCTTTGAGGCTTGCAAGACAGCAAGCCGTGATATTTCAGGATCCTTTGTTTCATTTTTCGCGATCGCTTCAAAGCCAGATGCTATTAGCGCATAACTTGCAAGTAGGGCAACGGCTTCACCATATACCTTGTGAGTTGTTGCGCGACCTCTTCTAAAGTCATCGTTGTCCATGCAGGGAAGGTCATCTGCGATCAGCGATGAGGTATGAAAATATTCAACCGCCAAAGCAGCAGGTGTCACATTTTTTGCCTGTTTTAGTCCATCGGCAACCATATAGACTAAGGCTGGACGAAAGCGCTTGCCGTCGCCTTTTAGGGCATATTCCATAGCGTCTCGCACGCTATTTTTGGGACCAAAGCTATCAAAAGCCTGAACCATTTCTTCTTCAAAACGAGCTTTATAGGGCTCTAATACTACCTTCGCTTGTTCACTAAATATCGCTTTTGCACTTGGCTGCATACTAAACCCTTTTTTGAATTTGAACTTTTGAAGCAGGCTTTATCATGCATTTTTCATCGATAACGCCGCCAAAATTGATACTCGGATAGGCCTGGACGCTTTTTCCGACAATTGTTCCCGGGTTAAGCACACTGTTGCACCCGATTTCTGAATGATCGCCGATAATTGCACCAAATTTCCGCCTTCCAGTCTTTACACCATCTACGACAATCTCTTTACCATCTAGGCGAAGGTTTGCACACTTTACACCAGCACCGAGATTTACAAAACTTCCTACTATCGTGTCGCCAAGGTAGGCAAAGTGGGCAGCATTGCTCTTATTTAAAAGTATTACCCCTTTAAGCTCAGTCGTGTGGCCAATCACACAGTTATCACCTATAATAGAGTCGCCTCGAATATAGGCGCCGTGCCTAATATGGCAGTTTTCACCAATGATGCAGGGGCCTTTAATGTAGGCGCCAGGTTCTATTATAGTACCCTTTCCAATGCGAATTTCGCCCGGATTTACTAAATAGGCAAACTTTTGCTCTTCAGATTCAATCTTTCCGAGCGGATAAACCCGTAAATATTCTTTTATACGATCTAGCGCCTGCCAGACATATTCACATCCTTCAAAAAGGGCTGCGTGGGCAAACCCTGATAGTTCAAAAAACTGATTTGGAGCAAATTTTTGCATCTCTTACCTCGTAAGTATAACCACAGAGCCGCTGAGATCACAGAGATTTATTGAAATAATGAGAAAAAACGCTCTTTGAGCTCAAATTTCTCTCGTACTCTGCGGCTCTTTGGTAAAATAAAAAAACCATGGCGAGTATATACTATTATCGAGTTTCCATTAATCCCCAAATCTTCTATAATGTTTTTTTAATCTATTAGAAGGAAATAATAGGATGTTTCGTTTCTTTGCTCCAGCCCCTAATGCTCCTGCAATCAATGATTCAGAAGTTGCTTCATCGTATCGTACATGGCGAATTCGTACGCTCTATTCGATGTTTATTGGCTATGCGCTCTACTATTTTACAAGAAAGAGCTATACCCTTGCTATGCCTGGCATCATTCAAGACCTTGGGTACACAAAGGCAGAGCTTGGCATCCTTGGCAGTATTATTGCGATAAGCTACGGCTTTAGCAAATTCTTCAGCGGGATCCTTTCAGACCGATCCAGCCCTCGCTACTTTATGGCTTTTGGCCTGATAACAACGGGGATAATTAACATCTTTTTTGGCATGTCCTCATCGCTTGTTGTCTTTAGCATCCTTTGGGGCCTTAATGGCTGGTTCCAAGGCTTTGGATGGCCTGCCTGCTCTAGACTTTTAATTTCCTGGTACTCAAAGTCAGAGCGAGGCTCGTGGTGGTCTACATGGAATGTATGCCATAATGCCGGAGCACTTTCCATAGCCCTTCTTTCAGGCTACATTTTACAAAGTTTCGGGTGGCGAGCAGCGATGTTTATACCAGGCCTTATTTGTATCCTTGGCGGTATTTACATGATTAACCGTCTGAGAGACCGTCCAGAAGCTGTTGGACTGCCTCCGATAGATGTCTATAGAAACGATGTAACACCTCAAGTACCAACAAAGGAAGCTTCTAATGAATCAACTTGGAACCAACTTGTTTCGTACGTATTTACAAATAAATGGCTCTGGCTCCTTGGTGGTGCCTACTTCTTTGTCTATTTTGCAAGGACAGGTATGGGTGATTGGACAGCATTATATCTTAAGGAAACTCGAGGATATTCACAGATTGGTGCAAATAGCGTCGGCATGATGATTGAATTTGGTGGTTTATTTGGAAATCTTGCGGCCGGTTGGGCATCAGATAAACTCTTTGGAGCACGCAGAGGCCCCGTGAACGTTCTCTTCACTTTTGGAATGGTTTTGACTATATTACTATTCAGTACCGTTCCAGTAGGAGCCACATGGCTTGAATCGGCCTCACTTGCCCTTATCGGCTTCACAATCTTTGGCCCCCAAATGCTTATAGGAGTTGCTGCAGCAGAGATTGCCCATAAAAAGGCAATTGCCACATCTTCCGGTTTTGTAGGCTGCATATCCTATCTCGGAGCAGCTTGTGCAGGCTATCCACTTGGAAAAATTATTCAAGAATTTGGCTGGACTGGCCACTTTACAACAATGATAGGTGCAAGCGTAATTGCACTCCTCTTCTTAATCCCAGTACTTGGACTAAAAGAGAAAGCTGTTCTAGCCAAAGCTTAGATTTAGGGGGTAATTTTTGGTTTGTATTCGAGAGGTCGGGTAACAATCAGATTGCCTCCAGCATCTAAAACAGTCTCAGGCAATAAACAGCATTTTAAATGGTCTATCGTGATTTTGGCTTTATCTGAAGATGCCTGAATTAACTCATTGCTATGCCGATAGTGAGGAGGCACAATAGGTGTGATTTTCTTAATGGGAAAGAGATTTCGTACCATGCGAATAGCAGGAGCTTGATCAGAATCATTCGTAATGAGAAAGGCGCGATCGTATTTGTTCTGATATGCTAAAGAAACGAGAGCCAAAGCCATGTTAACATCAGTTTCCAGTCTCCTCATGAGATTGCCATTTACGATGACATTTTGAACACTCACGCTCTTTATTTTTAAATTCACCCATGACTGGAGTAACCCCGTTAGCTATAAGCGCTTTTACATAGCGTAAGTGGCGCGCCTTGGCATCAGGAAGCCAATCAGCATAGGCAGAAAAATAATAAACGGCCTGTAACTGTTAAGATTTAGGACGAATGAAAACTGAAGCTATTTATCCAGACCAGTGCACTTGGGAATGGCGCGACCGACTTCCTAATGTAGCTATTCGAAAAAAAGTCATTTCTCTATTCGAAAAGCTAGCTGACTTTAATCCTTCGGATTGGGGGGCAACACACCCGGGCGATGCAATAAAATTCCCTTGCTTTTCTTTTGATGAGGAAGCACAAGAAATTTTTATTAAATTTTCCACCCATTTGCATTTAGAAATAATTCCCATGGAAACCAACCCACTCATATCGCAACATTTAGAAAAATATGACAAATTATTCCCGGCAATTGCATTGATCTTCCATCTGGTTGATTGTGCCGAACATGGATATCGGGGACCAATAAGTGCACAATCTGCTATCAAAGCTCTTGCCTGGTGTAAATACCTTGAGGAACATGCAAGACGCTCCTATGGTTTGCTTGCCGATGACGGGCTGCGGGCAGCACAAGCCTTGGCAGAAAAAATACAAAAAGGAATCCTAACTGACGGAATTACCGCAAGGATAGTGAAACGCAACCAATGGACCTACTTAACCAATAACAATGCGGTACAAGCCGCATTAGAGTGGTTAGAGGATGAAGGGTGGTTAAGACCTTACACAACTGGTGGGAATGGACCTGGTATGGGACGCCGCACCTACAAGTACGCCATTAATCCCAAAATCTTCTCTACACCAATGTAGAGATCTTAATGATACAAGGAAACCCGATAATAGGAGGACCAAAGCACTGCCAATACTGACGAAAGAAATCTAACGTCAGTATTGGCAGTACTCAAGATGTGAAATCCTTATGGTTCATTTAATAAAAGGAGGAGGAGCAATGACTGCAAATGCAGAGAAAAAGCAGGGAAACAACAGGTTTCAAAAAGAAAAATCAAGGGCACTAAAAATAAAGCAACTTTAGCGGCCGAAGCCCTTTTGGAAGGTGCATTAGACAATATTTGCCAACGCCTGATACAGGAGGCGCTAGCTGGAAATATTCAAGCCATCAAAATGGTTCTCGAGCGTGCTCTACCATCCAGAAGGGATTATCCGATCACCATTGAGCTACCCAAGCTACAAGACCCTTCGGACGCCTTACAAGCGATCGCCTCAATTACAGAGGCTGTAGGCAGTGGAAGCATCTCCCCAAGCGATGGGGAAGCCCTATCGAGGATTATCGACGTTTATGTGAAAGCATTAGAAGCACACGACTATGAAAAAAGGCTCCATACACTAGAGCAAAAGGCAACACGATGAAATACTCGGTCAAAACCAGGCTGCAGAGACTAGAAAAGGCTTTAAACGTTACTGAAAGGCATAAATGCGCCCTAGTTGTTTGCAACCCAGACATTGCTGACACCTTCGACTTTCCCAGGTTTGATGCCGACCACGTCTTGATTTTGCCTGATAATGGCCGTAGACTGCCTGGAGAGCCTATTCCGATAGGTTCTTATTCTATTCGTTATTATTGAGTAATGAGTGTGTTTATGGATGTACTGGAGTGTTTCCCTTGCGAAATCCACACGTACTTCGTTCATAGCAAAGGCTAAATTCACCCACTCAACTGTCTAATTTTCAATATGTTACCACATTTTGTTGATTCGATTTTTTTCCATGTCTTTCCTATTTTATCATGTTCTATTAGAATCAAGCACAACCAAAAGTGCCCGGTAACAAAGGATGAAGCAAGCTAATATGAACAACGATAGGTGGCTCTCTGTAGATGAAATTGCTAAATATCTCGGGGTCAAGAGGGATACGATTTATAAATGGTTGGAACAAAAACAAATGCCTGGCCATAAGGTTGGGCGTCTATGGAAATTTAAAAAAGAACACGTAGATACATGGGTGAAAAAGGGTTATATCACGGAGAAATTTGGATTTAAAAATGACATACGATAGACATTTTACGGACTTAGAAAAAAATGCTGTTAAGTGGTGGCCCAAAGAACTTGAATGCAAAGTAGCTGAACTGAGTGTCATACCAAAGTTGATTGCAACACAGGATAATTTTATCAGCATTTTAACATTATCAAAAGACACCCCTGAACAAATATTTGATGTATTAAATGCAACAGGCATGCCCGCAAATTTATTTTTAAAACATTTGTGCGTTTTAACTGATTATGGCGGGGAAAAGATAAATCGAATTGGAAGGGAATTTGAGTCTGTATTTCCGCAGGACTCTGAAGGTAAATTCTACATGACCTATCTCTTTAATGGATATAAGGAAATGTATAAATTCCAGACCCTACCAATTCGTGGTTTAGGTAACAAAAAATTAGATTTAGATGGTCCAAGTTTAATTAAGGCTAATCCGCTTACGGCTATTTACAAAGATGTTATTATGATCCTACTACATGGAGCCACCTCGGATGTAGCTGAATACGCTTCACTTGAACAATGTGTATTAGGTTCAATTATGGGCGAAAAAAATGCATTAGACAAATACATAAAAGAAAAATATATACATGTTAGCCGAATCGTTACAGGTGCAAGCGCCAACGATTTAGGACAAATTGCACAAACAGCAGTAGTAGATCATTTGAAAAAGTCGCTTGACAGCACATATACGATCACAAGGAACGGAAAAATCCTACTCGATGCATATAACAAGAAAGGCGGCATGCCGTTTGACTTAGTAGTTGAACGCAATAACAAAAAAATAGGCATCGAAGTCAGCTTTCAAGTCACTACAAACAGCACCATTGAACGAAAGGCTGGTCAAGCATCCGAAAGACGAATTTTAATGAACAGTGCTGGATTTTGGATTGCTTATGTATTGGATGGAGCGGGAAATTTTCAACGCTCTACAGCCATTTCAACTATATGCAATGCAAGCGATTGTACTGTGGCTTATTCTGAAAGTGAATTTGACATTTTGGTAAATTTTATAAGAGAGAAACTTTGTGATTAGATTTATAGATTTATTTGCTGGGATAGGTGGAATTCGATTAGGGTTTGAAATCGCTTGTCACGCTTTAGGCCTAGAAACAATGTGTGTTATGTCATCAGAAATTGATAAACATGCTCAGGTCACCTATGAACTTAATTTTGGTGAGAAGCCACAAGGGGATATTTATCAAATCAAAGACATTCCAGAATTTGATTTTTTATTAGCAGGATTCCCTTGCCAACCTTTTTCCTATGCCGGAAAACAAAAAGGATTTGTAGATACAAGGGGGACTCTTTTTTTCGAAGTCGAACGCCTATTAAAAGAACATCGCCCTAAAGGATTTTTATTAGAAAATGTACGGGGATTAACTACGCACGACGAAGGCAGGACTTTTAAAACGATTATCGAAAAACTTGAGGCGCTTGACTATGGGGTTTCATTCCTTTTATTGAACAGCTCAGGATTTGGAGTGCCGCAGAATAGGGTGAGGGTATACATAATAGGCTTAGATCGTTCACAGCCAAAACTAACTATTAGTTCTGATTTAGGTTCCTCGGATTCTCATAAGTTCAAAAAAAAACTGTTTCAATATAACTTGTTCGAGCACCCTCATTATCGCGTTGTGAAAGATATTTTAGAAAAAAACCCTGACCCAAAATTTCAATGTACAGAAAAATTTATCAACAAGCTAACTAAAATCACGAATGGGAATATAAATAAGCTCCACGGATATCGCTTAATTGATTACCGAAATGGAAACTCAATTCATTCCTGGGAGCTCGGCATTAAGGGTGAGTGTAGTTCTATAGAAATCGAATTTATGAATTCTTTAATAGCTAATAGGCGTAAAAAACATTTTGGGGCACTCCAAGATGGAAAAAAATTAACTCTGGATCAAATAAAGACATTTTTTAACCATCCTGAGATTAACTCGATCATTCATTCGCTTATTACAAAAGGCTACCTTCAAGAGGATAATGGCAAATTTAATCCTGTCGCGGGAAACATGTCATTCGAGGTATTTAAATTTCTCGACCCAGACAGCATTGCAATTACTCTGGTATCAAGCGATGCACATAAGTTAGGGATTGTAGATAATGGCATAATTCGGAGAATAACTCCGCGTGAATGCGCAAGATTGCAAGGGTTTCCAGACACATTTAAATGTCATCCAAACGATGTACATGCATATAGGCAGTTTGGCAATTCTGTTTCAGTGCCAGTTGTTGAGGCTGTGATTTTGGATCTATTTAAAAACAATCAATCTTTATATGAATTAGGAACTCCGTGCGAAATAAATTGTGAAGGTTGATTATGATTTATCAAAATCGATCAGGACCGTTTAAGAAACATAAAGTAATCATTTGATGAGTTGATGTGGTTGATAAGGTCTCTAAGAAGAAAAGAAGCCAGATAATGGCAGCAATTAAAAGTAAGGATACCAAGCCTGAGATCTTATTGAGAAAGGCTCTTTTTGCAGCAGGTTACCGTTTTAGGATTCATGTAGAAAAATTGCCGGGTGTCCCAGATATAGTACTCCCTAAGTATAAAAGTATTATTCTGATGCACGGATGTTTTTGGCATGGTCATTTCTGTAAAATTTCCCATATTCCAAAATCAAATACTGCTTTTTGGACTACTAAAATCCAAAATACCCAGGCTAGAGACAGCAAAAATAAAAAAAATTAAAGTCACGTGGATGGAGAATACTTGTTGTTTGGGAATGCTCATTAAACAAAGAAAACTTTTCCAAGAGTTTAAAAAATATTATTAAGTGGTTAAAAATAACGGCTTGATTTTTTCTAAAAAATCTTTATCACAACTTTCTCTTCTTATTAATATAAACCCTTGCACTATGAATACAATAAAAAAGTCATTACCGACCGATTCTATTTTCTTCTTCTTGTTTCTGAATAGCTGTTGCTGATTCCCTCAGTTCCATACTTGTTGCCAGGGCCCAATTTCTAAAGCGATTCAATTGTGTTTGCTGGGCTATCTCTTCCAGGTATGCACTTCGTTCGTTAAATTGCACAGATAACATCCCGATCCAATGTCCAGAACAATATCTTGCCGCAGCCGCTGAAGTCACCTCGGGCACGTCTCCAAATAACTCAATTATATTGGAAAACAAGGATAAATCAGATAAATCTTGCGCACAGATATAAATTATTTGTTGCCCGCGCACGCAAGGATCAGCGTGTATCCAGTCATAAACCCTATCTTTTGGAATAAAATCCACCAATCCCTGCGGAAAATGAAAGCGGAAAGAAAGGGCCAAAGACGGGTCAATCAACTTATTTATAAGTTCTTCCCAACAACCGATTGAATCCAGTTGAACACACCTCAACAATATTTCTGAAGGTAGCTTTCGAGTAGCCGACCACAAATTATCCCCACAACAAGCCTGAGCTTCTAAAATCGCTTTAAAGATTGCCCTTGCATATTTAGGAATCAGACGAAGGGCAAGCTTATACCAATTAAATTCCACAGTGCCATTTCCGCTTTGAATGACTGTGCAATCAGATGCAATATCTATAGCAATATCTTCTATAAGCACCCATTTTTCTGGATGCTCACAAATCCATTTTTGAATCATTAACATTGCCGAAGAGGCGGCTCCCGAGCACTTGCGAATTTCACATGTCAACTCAAGAAAAGTGGGTTCAGATAATGCTTTAACCCATCTGGCATGCGAAATTTTTTGTAAATAATGAATCGGAATCTTTATTTTTCTAATTAATCGGATCGCGCGACATCCTGCGCGATCCCCATTAGAAACACTACAAGTTAAATCTAAAATTAATCTTTCATAGCCGTGACATTGCTCTTCAAATTCATCTATCACTACCTCCAAAGCATCTTGTCCAACAACTTCGGCATACCCTTGAAAATACCCTACAATTATACCCAAGTCCTGCCCAAGGGGTTTTCCTAACAGGTTCTGGAAGAATAAACCCGTTTCGTCAAACTTCCCTAACGCCCTACCAAAAGCCTCGGCATGATGAGCACTCCCGCTTGTCAGCCATTCCCATATTGACCAAAGAGGTTCAGGATTGCCAATTAACTGGAGCGCCCATTGATCCATCTCCTCTGAAAGGCTACATTGATCTAAATCACGCCGTTGCATTAGCACTCTTAAGCGTGCTTCCGGTCCCGGGTTGCTTAATCGTTTAACCTGATCTTGAATTTTAGATAATGAACAATTTGTAGGTTCTTTCAATCTTTCAATATCCAACATATCCAAAATCTCAAGTTCCAGGGCTTCACATTCGTTGGGAGCCAAAGTAAATAGAACCTCTACAAATTCAAGATACCGATTATATATTTGTTCATTCAAAAAAAGCCAGACACCTAATTTTGCCGCATCAATAAGTTCCTTTTCAGATCCTTTCAAACCATTACGAGCTATTCCAATCAACCGTTCTAAACTTATCAATAAAGTATCCAGATACTCGGAATCTTTGGGCTCCCATTCGAGTTCCCTGAGGATAGATGTACCCAAATCCACATCTATTCTCATGCCTGATCGCGCCATAACTTGTCCTAATGCGCGGATTGCCAAATTCCGATATTTATTTCCTCTACTCACGAGAGTGTCCAATACAGGTATCCTTTCTCGATATGGTTTAGCTGTTGCTCCTAAAAAAGGAGAAAAAGACATTAGGAATTCATTTGTGGCATTATTTTCGAGACATTCATTTTCAACCTCCGCTAGGGTCGCCAATGCAAAAGTAGAATCATCAAAAGCACTTCTGGACTTAGCCATTGCAGTAAGCATAGAAACAAGCTCCACTCTTACCTCACTTGATATGCCGATTCGATCGTCAAGAGAGGTTTTTCCAAGTATAAGCCTTACTTTTTGAGCCGCCATTAAAGGTGCTGCGCCCGCTAGAAAAGCCCAGCGACGAACATCTTGCAGGCTATTTAAATCTGCAAATGAAGAGAGTTTACCAAGCTCTCGCTTGCAATATTCTCGAGCCTCTTGGCAACGTCCGGATACCGTCTTAAGCCTTGAGCGAAATTTATCTTTGGCGGCTTCTGTGGGTAGTTTATGATAAAGTTCTGATAAAAGATCTGGCCATGCTTCCCATGCATTTTCAGCAAGAAAAAGGGCCAAAGGCGTTGGGGATATGAACCGATAATTCCCTGCTAATGGTGCAACAGAATAATTCTCATTAAACCAATGTATTTTTGCTTGTGCTTCTCCCCAGTTTAATCCCAAATGCTCAATCAATACACGACCTTCTTCAGCGCTAGAACCACGCCAACCAGTCGATTCCATCACAGCTAATGCCATTAATGGGGCTATATCTTGATTGCCGCCCACCATCCTATTAACAAGCTGGTTTCGAAGGTGTAATGGCCCCTTTTGTAATAACAAAGGGTCCTCTTTAATTGTCTCTCCAAGGGTCTGTGCCCATTTTATACACCCATCTGACTCTTGGACAATGTACTTAAGGTGCTCCCTTCCTATGTTTGGGAAGAGCTGTTTCACAAGAATTGTAAAATTGTCTCGATCTAAGGTGGGAGCTTTAATTGAACGAATAGATCCCTGTGGAATATCAATCGGCTCGGATCCAATGCTTAATAGGCGAACCCGTCCATCTGCAAGTCCTAAAACTTCATTAAGCGAGTGTAAATGTGCTGCTAGGGCGTTTTCTACAACGAGAACCATTTGGACGGCACGATTCTCTGCCGCAAAAACCACCAAATCATGCGCTAAAGATTCTTGACTTTGAGGTATATATACAACTTCTTGAAGCCAACCCGCAGTACGACATGCTTCAATGGCGAATCTCGTTTTTCCGATACCAGTATGACCGTAAAGGTGCACATGCAAGATAGGGTCATTTTTCACGCTTAGTGTTTGATGAATCAACGGAAAAATCTTGCGCGCAGCATCTGTAAGCACAAATTCATGTGCATGTCGTGAATTTGCAGCCCACATTGGAAGTGAAAGTACCCCATGAGGAACCCCCACAACTTCACAAACAATGGAAGGGTGTTCGTTAACCCATGTAGCAAGCTGTTCGCTAGTATAAACATCGATTTTATCTGATGGTAATCCCTGAGCGTTTGCCTCTTTTCTAAGTTTATCTAATCGCGCCGCTCGCCCCTTTTCTCCATTCACTGAACCGGATGCAATAATTACAAATCTCCCTCCGGCTTTGAGGGTTTCCTGCGGATACTTTTTCGATAATTCATGGGAAAGGTTTCCCGGCTCTCCTTCTTTGCCACTTTTAAATTGCCAACATGTTTGGGTCTCTCCAAGCCATCCCGATGCCTTTTTGGGGGCAGGGGTGAATCCGTCTTGTCCCTGATCAGATGCTCTCGACTCGGCATTTATAATAACAAGCGATACGTCTGCTCCAGCTCGATAAGCTTCCCCTAAAAGAAGGCGGTTCATTAGTTTTTTTAAGCTTTCATCGTCAAGTAAACTGATTAGTTTGGGGTCTATTTGTAATACCATAAATCTCCATTAAGAAAGCTCTGTGAAGCCATTTTCTCTTATTCCATAACTCAAATAGGGAAAAAGGACCATTGCACCCCCCTAAACATATTATACAGGCTAAAGCAAGCTCTTGAAAAGCATTCGAATAGGACTCACCAATGAGTTTAATCGCATTGGGATAAACACCTTCGGCACTTCACCCCCACAAGATAATCTCAACCGGTTACCCATATTTGGGAAACGTTATTGAGGTTTTTTGCATTACCCGCCACATATCCGCCACAGGATCGTAAACACGAAAAAGACCCTACCTGCTAGAATGATCGCAAGTAATTAAGAAAAAAGAATCTGGGTGAGAGGATTCGAACCTCCGACCCCTTACACCCCATGCAAGTTTTTTCGTGTTTTTAACCATATCATCCTGTCTTATTCTGTGCTACAAAATTCCTCATAACTCTCTCTAATTTCTTGATTTGTATCAATATTTTGTCTTATGTTGATGCATTGTAATTTATGTGGATTTACCTGCCACATACCTGCCACATGAAAAAATAAAGGCCATTATGAAAAATATGATCCCACGCACAAATGGAGATGAATACTGCCGCAAGTTTGAGCCTAAAGACAAGCCTATTTACATTCATGATTCGCAAGTCAAGGGACTTGTCTTTCGCGTTATGCCAACAGGGTCGAAATCTTGGATTCTTCGCTATCATTTCAAAGAGGGAGAGGAGTGGAAAGAGCGTAAGACAGGCCTTGGACCTTTTCGTCAGGGCCGCAACGATGTTACGGGACTGACTGTGTCAGCTGCCCGTGTTGAGGCAGAACGGCTCAAAAAAGAAGTAAAGTATGAAGGAGCTGATCCAGTTGAGGACAAACAGCGAAGAGCCATTGATCGAGCACAAGAGAAGGCCAGCAAAGTCCTTGTGAAAGATCTTTTTGAACGCTGGGCAGTCACTGATCTCATCAATCGCAAAGATCAAGGGGCAGAAGTGCGTCGCATGATTTCGAAAGATGTTCTTCCTTTCATTGGAGAATTGAATATCAGAGATGTTCGCAAAGGACATATTGCCGAAATTACTGATCGTCTTCTTCAACGTGGTGTCAATCGCATGGCTAAGGTTGTTCTTAGCCTCATCCGCCAAATGTTTCGCTTTGCAGTCTCTCGAGATCTTCTTGAATCAGATCCTACAGCCTTACTCAGTAAAAAAAGTATTGGTGGTGCAAATGTGGAAAGAGATCGTGTTCTTGACGAAGATGAAATCAAAGAGCTAGCTAAAAAACTATCAGCTGCAAATGTGGCAGAAACAGCAAGTCTTGCAATTTGGCTAGTTCTAGCAACTTGTTGCCGTATTGGAGAACTGCTCAAGACGCGTTGGGATCACATAGATTTTGAGCGCAAATGCTGGAGAATTCCTGCACAGAACAGCAAGAACAGTAGAGAACACACTGTCTACCTTTCCTCTTTTGCCATGAGCCGTTTTATCAGCCTTAAAGAAATAACAGGTTCTGGGGAATGGTGCTTTCCAGCTAGTCGTAAAGACGGCTATCTCTGTTCAAAAACAGTAACAAAACAAATTACTGATCGGCAGCGAAGCGATAAAGGCCATAAAAACAGAAGTAAGCAAGTCGAAGCGCTCAAGCTTTCCCGGGGAGTTTGGAAGCCGCATGACTTGCGCCGTACAGGAGCTACGCTCATGAATGCTTTAGGCGTGCTTCCCGAAGTAGCAGAGCGATGCTTGAATCATATGGAAGAAAACAAAATAAAAAGAATTTACCAACGCTATGGCTATGAAGCAGAAATGAGACAAGCGTGGGAAAAATTGGGTGAGAGATTAGAACTCCTAACTAAGGCAACATAATGATCAGCACGTTCAAAGCGACCATTACTCCAAATCTTCTAAAACTTGTCCAAAAACATCCAATTGGAAAAGGGATTAGTGAACTGACTGATTTTGATTTAGAAAAAATTCTTCTACACTGCTCTTTAGAAGTGCCTGAAGAAGCTCTATTAGGTACTGGTTGGATTGTCACCTGGGATTGTGATATTCTAAATGTTAAGTCAGAGCATTTTCACATTATCCAACTTTTGCTCAAATTGGTTTGGCTTTATTCTGAACAAACTGATTCGCCATTAAAAAGCATGGTGGCACATGAATTGGCCATGTTCGAAGCTGGAATGAAACTAGAAGCGACTAGGCGTCAGAGAATTGAAGCGGCTAGAAAAGAACGTCCTTGGCCAGCCCTAGATCAATGGATTAGAAAAAAGCTCAAACTCAAAACAGAATGGACAAACGAAAAACTATGGGCAGCCTTGCCTTTGAGTCATGATGGTGATTCTATTTATCAAGATGGAGAAAAAGTGCATTGCTCCATAGGTAATTATGGTTCAATTGGTTATCGCGCATTTTGCAATCATGTCAAACGACAACGAGAAAAAAATAAATGTAGATAGCGGCGCTATCTGCATCTACATATGAGATGCTATGTCACATAGTAACTTTAAATGAGGCTATGTGATGAAAAATATAACAGCTTTTCTAAAAGACACTGAAGTCGCCGTGCGATATGGCGTAAGCCGTCCCACTATATGGCGATGGACTAAAAATGGGAATTTTCCAAAACCAGTCAAACTTGGAGCTGGCTCAACTCGTTGGCGTGCATCTGATCTAGAGGCTTGGGAGAATAATCAATTCCAGCATGAGGTTGTTGTTCAAAGTATGGTATCTGCTCGGACAGCAAGCAATGTCTAAGATTCCGTATGTTTTTCTTGCAATGCCTCATGAGTTTTTGACAGAGGATTTTTTAAAAGATCCCGTCATGATTCGTTTTATTGTATGGATGCTTAAGCGTATTTCTCCTAATCCGTCCTTAATTCCATTGAAAGGACAAAGCAAGCTATTGCGGCTAGATCCATTTGAATTTATGTTTGGTAGAGAAGCGTGCGCCTTAGCTGCGGGAATTTCTCTAAAGAATGCGCGCACAAGGCTAAAACAGCTAATCGGCCTTGGATATGTCAAGAAAGTGGCTAACAAAGGGGCCAGCACTTACTCCGTTTACAGGATAGAGACAAGCGCTTTTCGTCAAAGTGTGGGCCAGCAAAAAGAACAGCAAGTAGAGCAGCAAACAGGCCGATCAGCTGGCCACAATCAAGAAACGCAGATCGTAGATTCTAAAAATATAAAAGAGACGCCTAACGTTATTCCAAAAGCCATCGATAGATCGCCTCTTTCAAATAAGCAAAAAAGCGACCTGGAGGGACTGCTTGTCTACTGCCAGGATAAAAATCTTAAAATCTCAGAACGTGCTTTGAGACGATGGCTTCGTCTCTATGAATTGCAGCGCATATTGGATCATCTTGCGTTATTGGTAAATGGTCTCGATGGAATTAAAAAACCTGAAGCTTGGATGGAAGTTGCTTTAAAAGAAAATTATTCGGCTCTGAATAGCAATATCAATGAGAATCGAGCATTCACAGAAGATTTTGTCAAAAGAAACAAATGGAACGGTATTAAAATAACGCAATCCTATTGTACTCATTCGCTTTCAAGCAAAGATTATTCGTTTAGGTTGCCACCAGAGAGTTTTCGTAAAATGCTCATTCAGTGTTACGAGCAGTACTGTCAAAATGAGGAAGCAAGTGATGACTACTGAGATTAAATCTCCTGAAAATTCAGGAAAAATACAGGCGAAAGGGAAATATAAAAAGGGATTTTCAGGCAATCCAAAAGGAAAGCCTAAAGGAGCACGAAATAAATCTACTTTGGCAGCAGAAGCTCTTTTGGAAGGTTCTTTAGAAAAAATTTGCAAGAAAGTCGAAGAAGAGGCCTTAAATGGCAACATGCAAGCGGCAAAAATGATCTTGGAAAGGTTTTTACCACCAAGAAAAGATCGATGCATTGAAATCGACCTTCCATCGGTACACACATTCGAAGATGTGCTTATTGCCATTGAATTCATTTTCAATGCTGTAGGAAAAGGAAACATCACGCCTTCAGAAGGAGAATTGCTGGCTAAGATGGTAGAAAGCTATTCAAAGGCTTTGGAATCCTACCAATTTGAATTCAGACTGAAAAACTTAGAAGAAAATTTAAACAACAGGAGTAAACATGAAGCCAGTAAATAAACAACGAATAGAGCAGTTAGAAAAGGCTTGTAATTTTGACAAGGGTAAGCCTTCTTACGCTTTGGTGATATACAGCGCTGAAATGGCTGATAAAATTTCTGAGCTTGAAGTAGATGCTGATTTTGTAGTGGCTCTGCCCGACAATGGAAGAGGCGACTTTAACGAAGAAATACCCAAAGGAGGATATAGGGTATTTTTTGACTGAGTAGGTTAATTTTTTTTCGTATAGCTAACCATAGAGCAGCCGCGATTGAGAAAAGATAGCATTATATTTAAAAAGATTCCAGTTTACTCTCGGTCTTTTTAACAAGAAAAATAAGGCGCAAGACCCTACTCTTTTCGAAGGGGAGGGACAAATTGTCACCCTCCTTTCTATAGAATCAATCAAAATAGGTTGCTAATAAAGCAGCGATTCCAAATCCAAAAATAATTAAACCTGCGATTCGGTTGATCCACGACATCACATTGTGGCTTAATTTTTTACGAAACAAAGTCACGCCTTCACTCAAAGTCAACCACCAAATAGCGGAACCGAGAAAAACCCCTAACACGAGTACGCTAGCTTGAACATAATCTCCTTCAATACTGGAAAGTCCGAGTCCTGCAAAAACGGCTAGAAACGAAAGGATAGTCATCGGGTTGGTGATGGTTAGAAAAAAGGTAGAAACAAAATCATTAAAAAGTGTCGTGTGGGGAACATCTTTGGATTGAACATTAGGTTTTGCAATAAATGTTTTCCAGCCTAAATAAAGCAAAAATCCCCCGCCAAGCAAGCGAAACCAAAATTGTCCGGCTAAAAGAAAATCCGCAATAAAGGTGAGTCCAAAAGCTGCAATAATCGCATAAATTGCATCTGCCAATGCGGCGCCCAACCCTGAAACGAAACCCGAAAATCTTCCAAATTGCAGAGTTTTACGGATGCATAGAATTCCTATCGGTCCCACAGGTGCAGCAATCGAAAAGCCCAAAATTAATCCCTTAAGAAAAAAATCAATGCTCATAAAGCTCCAAGGGTAGAGTGGTCCGTTCCACAGGCGATGATAACGCGATTAGAGTATGAGTTCTTAAAATGCCTGGTATCGGTTTTAGCTTTTTCCCAAGAACATGTTCAAAATGGCTTATATTTCTACATCTGACTTTAATTAGATATGACCATTCTCCCGTAATATGATGACACTCAAGAACCTCTGTGATTTTTTTTATTTCAGTTAAAAATTTATTTTCATCGCTTTTTTCTCCCAAAAGGATTTGAACAAAAGATAGGATATCTAGTCCCATTTTTTTCGGACAAATATGCGCTCCCCATCCAATAATGATTTCTTGTTTTTGCAGTCTTTTTATTCTCTCGTTAACGGCTGAAACCGAAAGTCCAACAACGGAGCTGATTTTATCACAAGAAGTCCTTCCCTCAGCTTGTAGAAAAGCAATGATTTTCTTATCTGTTACGTCCATATAAATTTATCCTCAACTGATTTTTTAAAAATGGATTCACTTGTTATTTTGCTGATTTAAAATGATTTTAACCGAAAAAATTATTTAAATCAATAAATTTTATTGAATTTATGAAAAAATCAATTGTTTTAGAGCTTTTACGTCCGTTAGCTCAATAAATTTACCATTCTTTATTCTTTTCTTTCATGTTTTATCATGATATATTCGAATTTCACCGAGTAATTCATAGAGGATTTTTGAATGGAAGAAAGTGTATTAGATAATAGATGGCTTTCTGTAGAGGAGATCTCCCAATATTTAGGTGTAAAACGAGATACGATCTACAAGTGGCTTGAAAATAAACGAATGCCTGCCCACAAAGTCGGTAGACTTTGGAAGTTTCAAAAAAGAGAAATCGATGCCTGGATTAGGTCTGGGAAGGCCGATCAATCAAGAATGGATGAAGCTATTAATTCCAATGGGATGTAAGTAATGGATTCGAAAACAAAAAAATTAATGGATATCATCTCAAAGGGTGAAACTCTGAAGGTAGAGTTTAAGAGTGATTTAAAGCAATTGTCTGATCGAGAGCTTGTGGCAACTGTTATGAACTTATCAAATTCAGAAGGCGGTGATTTATTGCTCGGTGTGGAGGATGATGGATCGATTACCGGTTTGCATCCTAATCATCTCAATACGATGGGAATCATAGCTTTAATTGCCAACAAAACCAATCCATCTGTTTCTGTTAAAATCGAAACTTATGATATCGGAGACAAAAAAGTAGCACGCATCCATGTACCGAAGTCTAGGCAGCTAGTTTCGACTTCAGAAGGCCTTCTACAACGTCGTCGATTGATGGCAAATGGAAAACCAGAAGCAGTTCCATTTTATCCTCATGAGTTTATCCAAAGGCAATCCGCTTTAGGATTAATTGATCCATCCGCCATGCCCATAATGGAGCTCACTATAAAAGACTTAAACCCTTTAGAACGTCATCGAATTCGTGAAGCTGTTCGGACTTATCATGGAGATAGCTCGTTGTTGCCCCTTACCGACGTTGAACTGGATGGTGCTTTAGGGTTAGTTGTGAATGTAGATGGTGTTGATCGCCCTACTTTGGCAGGCTTGCTTTTGCTCGGAAGAGAGCAAACTTTGCGACAATACGTTCCTTCGCATGAGGTTGCCTTTCAAGTGTTAGAGGGAACGGCGGTTCGCATGAATGAATTCTTTCGAAAACCTCTTTTGCAGGTGTTTGAGGAGGTTGAGCGATTATTTGTTGCTCGAATAAACGAAAAAGAATTAGATTTTGGCATGTTTCGTGTGCCAGTGCCAAATTACGATAGGCTAGCGTTCAGGGAGGCTTTCGTAAACAGCTTAGTTCATAGAGACTATGCTCGTCTTGGCGCGATACATGTACAGATTGATGACAATGGCTTATCTATATCCAATCCTGGCGGCTTTGTGGAGGGAGTAACACTGGACAATCTTCTTGTGACCAAGCCTCATCCTCGTAATCCCCTTTTAGCTGATATTAGCAAGCGTCTTGGCCTTTCTGAACGCACAGGCAGGGGTATTGATCGTATCTTTGAAGGAACCCTCCGTTATGGACGTCCAGAGCCAGATTACAGCCGATCGAATGTTAGCTCAGTTGTTGTGAATATGAGCAATGTCCAAGCCGATATACCTTTTCTAGAATTAATCTTGGTGGAAGAGAGGCGCGCAGGTAAGCCCTTGCCACTGGATAGTTTGATCATCCTTTCTCGATTGCGCCAGGAGCGGCGTTTGGTTACGGCCGATCTTGCTCACTCCACTCAAAAACCAGAGCAAGAAACAAGGGTTATTCTGGAAGAGCTTGTTGAGTCAGGATTGATTGAAGCTCACGGTAATGGAAGAACGCGTACTTATACATTAAGCGCGAAGTTATATCAAAAAACGGGACAAAAAGCGGGATATGTGCGGCAAACTGGATTTGATCCCATACAGCAAGAACAAATGGTATTGAGCTACATCAAGGAACATGAAACTATCCAACGAACTGAGGCCGCTGATTTGTGCCGTATTAGTCCTTTCCAAGCAAAACGACTTCTAAAAAAAATGGTTTTAGAAGGAAAAATTGTAACAAAAGGAAGAGGAAGGGGAACATTTTACGAGTTTAAACCCTAAACGGCGCGCCCGCAAAATACGGGCGCGCCCGCAAAATACGGGCGCGCCCGTATTTTCAGGAAATAGAGCGTATTGTGCGCAATATTTTCTATAGCAAAAATTGATGGAACCTAGAAATTAACCTAGAAAAGCCTAGAAATCTTGATTTTCTAGGCTCGCCGAACGTTAGGAAAAGAATGATCAGAAAAGAGAGCACTAAAATTTTGACGTCAGAAAAAGATGTAGAGAAAATTTTAATATATTTATCGAACAATGTTAGGAAAATTTTTGATAATAATTTAATAGGTTTATACCTATTTGGTTCTTTGACTTATGGTGATTTTAATCCTAATAGTAGTGATATTGATTTGGTAGCAATTCTAGATAAACCGATTAATCCCCTTCAACTTGACCGAATCAAGCAAATGCATATCGAAGCAAAAATGTTGCATGAAAAATGGGGCAGTAGACTGGAGTGTTCTTACACGCCCATTGACCTATTCAAAAATACATTACCACCTAAAGAACCTCGCCCTTACTATGGAAATGGTTTTTTCTATGAAGAAGCACCTTACGGAAATGAATGGATAATCA
>CAYWZU010000011.1:13166-59574 GCA_964462925.1 uncultured bacterium | reverse complement strand
AGCTCGGAATGTAAGGTCTACCACCAAATTCGGCCAAGTACTTATAAAAAACAAAAAACCCCCCGTTTGCCTGAAGCCCCCCCCCCCCCCCCCCCCCCCGCGCCGTGCAGCTCTACTCTGCGAAGCTTATACGCTTCCTTGGAAGTTGATTTAAACTAATTTAATTGATATACTATTAATATTAATTATTGAGGGTAATGTGGCTGCATTTAATAAATTCATATTAATTATTTTGTTGTTTGGGCTAACTTGTTCTCTTTTTGCGTCACAAAATATATTACTGCAGCCTCCGCAAGAGCCAAAATATGAGGAAATACTTGCCTCATTTCAGAGTAGAAGCGGCACCTATGGGCTTGATAGGAGGTATTTTTTATATCGCCATGGATCGGTTGTTCTCTATGTCATCTATGATGCACTTCCTGCAGCGTTTACAGCCGAAGAACGGGCGCTTTTTTCCCGTGTGAAACAGGGAGATAAAACGGTTTATGTTATGTGCTTTGGGGACTTGCCTCCTAGAGAACTTCCCGAAGCTGAAAAAGCAGTCGAAAAGCAGTCTACCGGCACTCCTCAATGCATTACTGTGGAGGCTTTAGCGCAAGATATAGCAAGCAAGCGAGTTCTCTTTTTCACTGGCGCCGGGATTTCAGCTGCAGCCGGCATTCACACGATTTCTAGTCTACACAGTGATCTTGGCCTTGATCCAAACCTAGAAGTTGACGATTTTGTCTATAACGCAATGCATAATCCTGAACTTCTTGTTCAAAAAATTTTAGCGTTCTATCGCGCGACGAAATTGTCTCAACCAACGCCCGCACATAGAGCTGTAGCCGGCCTTGCCAAATACAAAAATTGTCAAATTTTAACCGGGAATTTTGATCTTCTTCATGAACGAAGCGGAGTTATTCCTATTCGTGTCTTTTCAGATTCTATGGAACAGGATCTTACAGCCGATCGGCTACGAGAGGTTGACATGATAGTCTACATTGGCGCAAGCCGAGATATCCGAGGCACGATAGATCGCTATAAAAAGGCCAAACCGGAGGGTGTTGTCGTAGCCATTAACCAGGAAATACCTCGATTTCTCACAGATCAAGACTTTGTACTTCTTGGCGACATCCAAGAGATTTTACCATTGCTCCAGCAGCAGTTGATGAGCAAGGTCAATTAGCTTAACGTCTGAATTTTGAGCTTGAGCCGTTTTGCAGCTTTAAGTAGGTCATCATCTTGAGTTGCAATAGGAATTTGCTCGCGAATGGCAAGATCAAGGTATAGCCTTTATGGGGGTAAAATTTTCCTTACTTGATAATAAAACATTCTTTATTAGTCTGTTATAAAGCCCGTAAGGAGTGTGTGATGAAGCTAGAGCCGTCTCTTTTTAATCCATTGTCAGAACAATATAGTGCATTGAACAAATTTAATCGTTTAAATTTTGCTCAAAAAACATGGACTGTATTAGGTACAGTAGCTGCGACAATTATTTCTCTGCCTTTTCTTGGATTAGGAGGAGTTGCTGCATTTAGGGTGCTTACGGAAAAGTATGTCTCTCGGATTGAAGATGCCCCAAGAGAGTTACAAGATACTTCCAAGAAAGTTGAAGCGCTTAAGGGTTCTACTTTATCTCAGAGCGGGACTAAGAATAACTTGGCGGGTTCATCTGAATCCAAGAGTATTCAAATGACTAAAAGGGATAGAGAAATACTGTCAATAATCGACGGCGGGGAGGTTTATACCGTGGGATATGCCACCATAACCCCAGAAGATATTAAAGAGCTTTCTGTTCATGTACAGGCTCTTCGCAGGGATAGTAAAATCCAAAAAGAACGCTATAAAGATAACCCCCCTGCTGGCGAAGCAATTATTTACATTGGCGACCTTAAGGCAAAAGCTAATAACCCCAAGTACGAAAAACTAACAAGCGCTGATTTAACGAAAGTTCTTTTCTACATGGTCTTAAATGGGGAATTAGCCTCTGTAAGACCAACTCATGGTGGTACTCAATTTACCATTTACGATACTTCAAATCCTGTTGGTGTTGAACTCGACCTATTTAATGCTGAAAGGTTAAACCAAAAACCGAAATCTTGGCTGTGAAGCCTGTGATTGTGGCCGTGCCGGCATGAGGCATAACTCAGAAATTTCTTGTTATGCCTCATGCAGGCACGGGCCTCTTCACTGGAGGGGATTTTGTCCAATTTTTGGCACTTAGAATTTCGATCTGGACATTGCTTCAACAAACTTGCTGTTTGTAGCTAAAAATCGAGTGCAGCATGAATTAAAGTATGTTTCTGCGCTTTCTATAGCATGCTTGAGTTTTTCCATGTCATCTGGGTCTAAGCCTACTTTTGCTGCAGCGTCGCGTACGTTCTGGGCGAGTGTATTCATTTCTTTTTTCCAGGTGTCTATCATTGCTTTAGGATCCTGGGCTGCGGCCTTGCGTACATACTCCATGTCAAGAATTTCGTGCTGATTCGTCTCTAGTACGTTAGTAAAGCCTTGACGTCTTTGTTCTTCTTCTGCAACAGCGACGGTGATATATCCAAAATCGAGCATTTTTTTTAGGAAATCTGCCGTTCGGACGTGCGATTCAAGTATTTTTTCCTTTGTTTTTGGGTGAAGCATTTTTTCACTATCTATTAATCGGCGTATCTCCGGTTGGCGTAACGCTAGCTCGCGAGAAAGGTCAAAACCACGTACATATCTAGTGCCGTCAATAAGACCTGAAGTAAGATAGCCCTCCTCATGGCCTGAATATGCCGCTAAATTTACAGAAGCCTTTACAACATTCTTGAACTCACGAATGAGAGTTTCAGGGTTTCCGATTGAACCACGATTTTTTCTATTTTCGCAGAACTGCTCGTAGGAAAGAATCCAATCTTTTTTATTTGATGGTGTAACTTTTGTTTCAGTCGGGTTAAAGCCCTTAATCGGGCGAGCTCTTTGATGCACCAGATCATCAATGTCCTCTGCTTTTATGCGGCCAAATACCCCACCCCAAATATGCTTTACAGTTGATGTAACAAAGTTCTTTTTATGTTGTTGAATGTCTTTGCCGCTCGTCATGCCTTGAATAAGCTTATCAACAGTTTTTTCTGTAACAAGAGGAGCTTTTTCAACTTGTTCACCAAAGGCAATAGAGACAAGTGCTCTTTGCTTCTGATTTAAGTCTTTAGATGTATAAATATGCCCATTTACATCCTTACCAAGGGTTTGTTTCGCCCATTCTCTTATTTCTGCTTTCTGGGCATCACTTATTTCGTTTAAGCTAAACCGATTGCTGCTATCCATGAGGGCTCCTTGGAAAATAGTCCTGTTATAAGATAATTTTACCGCGCATGGCCCTTGGGTGTCAAATATTTATTTGTTATAGCGATTAACTGTCTAAGTTGTTGATAGCTAGAGTTTTATAAATATTTGAGAGGGCTGATCGTTTGGGCTTAGCCCTAGAAAAATTCATTCGGATTTTTTCATGCCGCGTCTGGAAGATTAGGCACGGCCCTCTTCATTTTTTACGTAGCTGTTCAAAGCATTGATTAGAAATAGTTGTCCAAGCAGTAATCGCCTGTTGTGGGCGCGGGGCGTTCATTGTCGGTTTGGCGATAATAGTAGATCTCTAGGTTGCAGTTGTTAAAAAACCACCCGTGAGGCACGCTATCATCAAAAAATACAAAATTTTGATCAGGTATTTCTATAGCTTCATTTCTATAGTGTAATTTTGCAGACCCGCTCTGTTTTAGCAAGGCAACAAGAGGTCTATTGCCATTGCTAAAATATCGAGTGTGGATTGGGAATTCTCCTGAGAATCCAACTCTATTTTCAGTGGTAAGCAACTGAATATTCTGAAAACGGGTAAGAATGTTTAAGAGATTCTCACTGTTGAATTCCATTACGATAGGTTGTTCAATCATTTGATCCTGATACTTGTTTTACCGAAAAGCATTTTGCTTTCCGGGTGCTGTTAAGTCAAGGCAATTACTCTATTCATTGCGGCAGGCAGTATGAGCTCAGTAGTTTTTTCGTATCTCGGCTTTTGGAAGTTGAGACTTTAGCCTGCTAACAGTTTCGCCCGGGATCTTGTTACCACCTAGGTCAATGTAGGTGAGCGATGTACAAGTGCCAAGATCAGGAGGTAGTGATTCTACAGAATTTCCGCGAAGATCGAGGAATGTAAGAAGCTGTAATTTGCCAAAGCCTTGAGGAAGCTCGACTAGTCTATTGCCATTCAAATGGAGGGAGGTGAGTGCTTCTAAATTCCTATTTCCCGATATGGTAAGCTCCTCTAAAGCTTTGTATGTTCCAAGTTCACTAGGTACCTCACGTAAATCGCATTCAACAAGCTCAAGTTATTTCAGTACCTTCAACTCTCCAATTGTGCGTGGTATCTGCTGAAGGTGCCTGCTTGAAATAAAAAGCATTTTGAGAGCTTGACAGTTACTAGCACCCTCATTCGAGGGTGCTTAATAAAAAAGCAAAAAGAAGTATGATATTTTTTAGGTAAAAGCATGAGCGCTTTTTAGCTGCGCTTTTTTGGATTTTTTAAGGTTGCTTTCGGAGTTCATTTAAGTTTTTTAATCGCTCTGCAATCGACTTTACAAAAAGTGGATCCGTAGACTTTGAAAGATCATCAAAGGCCAATTGTGCAAAGTAGGCGGATTTTGCAACATCTGCCTTTGCTTTGTAGAGCTCTGCAAGCTCTTCAGATACAAAGCCACGCAAACTATGAAAAATTTCTACTGGCATGTCAAAATTTTCGTTTTTGCCAACTGCTTCATATTCATGAAAAAGACCAAGCTGGTTCTGTAGGGCTTCATCTAAACGTCCAAGTTTACGTTGTGCACACGCTATTGCCCACTTTGCAACGCGGATATTCGTTAGTAATCCTTCTTTTTTTCGATAGTTCAATGATTGCGTGAAAGCTGCTAACGCATCTTCAAAGCGTTCCATTTCGAGATAATTTTGGCCTAAGTTATTGTAGAGCGATCCTAGCCAATTGTGAGCTTTCTGATTGGTGGTTTTATTTGCTAATTCTATCGCACGTTCATTCCAGTAAATTTTTTCGTCGTTATCTTCGCATATAATTGCTATCATATGCGCTGCATCAATGGCATAGAAGTCAAAGCCATGGTTAATTGAACTCATATATGAGAGTTCAAACTGCTTGCGAGCGTTTGTTAGTTCTTCGTTTTGTTGGAATACTTTTCCTCGAATGAGAAAAATCTTTGCTTCCATAAGTGCGCAATCAGGGGTAAGTGCCCTTTCTGCCATATCGAGGCTTTCATGAGCTTTGTTGAATTTTTTTTGCATTCCCTGTGCTAATGCAATTTCCGACAGAATATGCGGATAGATAGATCTGTCAGTGGAGGTTACTGCTGATGTCAACAATGCAGTGAGTGTAGCTTCCACGCTAGCAGGATCACCAAGAAGTCCCCAGATATTATCAAAATTTTCGAGAGTTATATCATCATTATATCTATTCATAAATAGTTCGTCTGCACATTGCTCGGCCCTTGCCTTGTTTTTCTCTTTTGTGTTGAGCAAAGTTGTATTTGTATGTGCCGTTGTAGATCCGAGTAAAAAGAGTAATATAAACGACATGGTACAGTTTCTTTAATATAATATTTATAAGTATAGGGGGGTAGATAGGGCTCTGTCAAGATTTATCATCTAAAAAGGTACAGAGGTGTAGACAGGAAGCGAGGCTCCCTTTCAGTACTAAGATTTCATTTAGCGTGTGCTAAGACAGTGTGCTTTAGTTGGTTGCGGGCCCGATAATAAACCTATTGAAAAAGGAAATATAAAATGGTTAATCGTGGTTTTTGGGAGGGGCTGTTGCAGAAGCACTGGGAGAAAAAATTATTTCCCCCTTAGGAATTACAAAAAATTCCTGCCTCGTTTTTATTCTATGCCATCCACGAGGGAGATGATTTTGTGCTCTTTTAGTAGAATGGTAAGTATGTCGTCGTGAGGAGAGAGGTTTGGTGAAGCGGCTGGAAGTTGGTTGGTTTTATGGCCGTATCGCTCGGGGAGGCCATGTTCTGAGCGGATGGCGTTTTCTGTGATTTTGGGTATTGTTCGGCGGGGTTTTTTTGAGGGGAATCCTTCAATTGTTTGGAACTCTTCATCACTTGTCCAGATAGTTGTATCCATGGACATTTCGAACCATTTGTTTTTTCCTCTTGCATTATGGTGGGCGTGGATTAATTCATGCGCTAGGGTAATGAAAAATGGCTGCTCTATTGGTTGATTATCTTTGCCAATTACATAGTTTGTTCGATTATGAAATGATTTGAGGTCCAATGCGTACTGCTGTCTTGATTGTAGTTCTATAAAGGAGCTTGAGCCTTTTTGTCGATCAGAGCAGTCTTTGCGGCCGGAAATGTCTGAATAGCCTGCGAGTACATGGGAGCAAAATCCTTGTCGGATAAACACTTTATGGCTTGCAGATGCGATCTTTACAAGGAGCCTTTTTCCTACGCTTTTTGAAGCTAAAAGGGCAAGTGACTCTTCAACATCCTGTCGAAATAGCTCACTTGCTGGAGCTTGTAGGTATATATTCGGCGCTAGCTGTATAGTCATAATAAAAAATATTAACATAAAAGTATTTTTGAGTCAAAAGATATGTTGAACAGTGGTTTTTTTGATTTTAATTAGGTCCTACTTGTATTTTACACGTTCAACTTAACAAAAATATATCTCAGGTAATTTATGCATGTAACGAATTGGCATGATGACGCGAGGGCAGAGTATAACAGAGGTAAAAGATCGAATAATTTTGGAAAGCGATGGGATGAGCGTTACCGGGAAAAAAAGAACAAGGGTTGAGCGGGCGTCACGGTCTAATGTGCTAGCACCCTCATTCGAAAGTGCATTAATAAAAAAGCAAAAGAAGGCTCTTTACGTTTAGTAATGAGATTTAGTCGGCCTCTCGGAGTTCACTTAAGTTTGTTAAGCGTTCTGCAATCGACTTAACGAAACGAGTAAGTCTCTGACTCAATAGCTACGTAGAGCTTTGCAATTTCAGTTTTTTCTTGTCATTTTCTCGGGAAGGAGTATATATCTTTCCTAAAGACAAATTTTGTCTTTGTTCAAAAAGGGAATCGAGATGAAAGTATCATTCAAACATATGCTAAGGACGGCTACCATGGCCTTGGCAAGCATTTTGTCTATAACAGCAGATGCAAGTAGCAGTTCTACATCAAGTTCTGGATCAAAGCTTGGCTTTTGGCAGCCACTTGTAAATCAACCAGACTTTGTTTCATTTGAAGATGAAAATAGTGAAGAGCCTTTTCCTGGCGGGGCGTTAAATCCGCTTCTTTTGACAGATGGCAGTATTTTGGTTCAAAATAATGGCTATTGGGCAACTGGTGAAATCTGGAAACTGACGCCAGATGTCTATGGAAGCTATGTAAATGGTACATGGTCTCAGCTTGCATCACTTCCAGATGGGTATATCCCCACCTACTTTACATCCGCTGTTTTAGCTGATGGCCGCGTTATCTTTTTAGGTGGTGAATATACAGGAACGACCTTCGATTTTACACTGACGAATAAAGGTGCAATATATGATCCTGTCACGAACATTTGGACATCTATTGAAGGACCGGCATTTTTTCAGAATTTTTATCCAACTTGGTTTGATAATAACTCTTTACATCCAGTTGGTGATGGGGCAAGTGTTGTGCTACATGATGGCACTTTTATGATAAATGATAAGATGAGCTTGCAATCTGCACTTTGGAACCCCAAAAAAAATTTTCTGCCTGTCTGGACAGAGACAGGAACTGCTACGAAACAGTACATGAACACTGAAGAGGGTTGGACGCTTCTTCCTAGTGGAGAAGTGCTAACGATAAACTGCTACAAAGAATATAAGATCAATAATGATACTGGGTTTGAAACATTCCCCTATCCGTTCGATCTAACGCAGTCAGAAATTTACAACCCAAAAACAGGTGAATGGAGCTATGGCGGTAGCACGATTTTTCCACTCTCTGATACCGCTACACTTTCGAATAAAGGGGTGCCAGATGAGTTTGAAATGGGGCCCGCTGTGTTAAGGCCTGATGGAACAGTTTTCTGTGCAGGTTCCAATGGTAATACTGCAATCTATGATTCAAATAAGCAAAAGTGGCATCAAGGACCTAGGCTTCCTTCTTATCCTTCGCCTGAATATCAACTAGGAATTCATGATGGCCCAGGTGCACTCTTGCCTAATGGAAATGTGCTATTTGCAGCTTCTCCATTAAAACCGGCATATTCGCCTCCACTCCATTTCTTTGTATTTGACGGTGCTACATTGACAGAACAGCCAACAATTCCACGTGCAGTTATAGATCCAGCCTATATTTGCAATATGCTTGTATTGCCAACTGGCCAAATTCTTCTTGTCGATTCTTCAAATGATGTAGAAATATACACACCAGATGATAAAAGTTACGACCCGAGCTGGGCTCCTGTAATTGAAGAAGCTCCTAAAAAAATACGTACCGGAAAGACCTACAAAATCGAGGGAATTCGTTTTAATGGTATGTCTCAAGGTGCATTTTATGGTGATGATTTTCAAATGGCTACCAACTACCCATTAGTTCGCATCACAAATGATAAAACAGGATATGTGTACTACCTTCGCACACATGATCATAGCTACATGGGCGTAGCTTCAGATCGCAAAGTGCATACATCCTTTGATGTGCCTGAAAATGTACCATCAGGGAGCTATAAGCTTGAAGTAGTTGCTAACGGCATCCCTTCAAAACCTGTTACCGTTCGTGTAAAAGGCTAATTTCGCTTTCAAAATCCGCACAGTAATGCTGTGCGGGTATCAGATTGAAATTGCATTAGGTCCAATATCAATTAGAGAATCACTAAAGCCTGGCCTTAAGGCACGAAGGCAGAACAAAAGTAAGCGTCATTTATTCCAAAAGCCCTTTTTTGCAAAGCTAACTCCTGGTTTATGTTGAGGAGGTGGTTCTTGGCAGGAGTTTCGAGCGGCTCTTTGGGCTTTTATGGCAGCTTCTGCTTGCAGGAGGCTTATAGCGATTTTGTGATGCTCTTGCGGTAGCGGGGAGGGAGGGGTTTCAGTAAAGCCTTCTTGTAGTTTTTCGAGAGTGGCAAATACAATTTTTGCCCGTTCAAACATTTTGCCTATTGTATCTTTAAGGGGTATAAGCTCTATCCTTGAAGGAGGGGTGATAGCAAGGTCTGCAAGGACCTTGTTAGAATGAACATTTTGCCTTCCAAGGATTGTATAATAGAGATTATCAATAACGAGATCAACCTCTCCAAATGCACATAACAATCCCAAGCAGTCGTTATAACTTGTAGTGTCGACTGTCTTTAATTGCTGTTCTATTGCTGTAAGTTTCTCCTGATACGATTCTACAAATAGTGACACGCCAGACTCCATGATAAAGTAATAGAGTAGCGTTTAGGAAAAAAAAGGGCAATTGTTGCAGAAAAGGATTTCGTCTTGCACAATCAATACTTTTTCAAGGGGGCATGGGCATGTGGCTTATTTTTTTTGCTCTTTGTCTTGTGAACGTTCAGTTTTTAGTAGGAGAGGAGCTCTGTATGCGCTTTAGAGACACGGTGGTTATTGTTACAGGAGCATCTCGCGGTATTGGAAAGGGTATTGCCGAATCTTTTGCGAAGGAAGGCGCTGCAGTTGTGCTTGTAGGAAGAGATGAAGGCCTGCTCGGTGAAGTTGCAAATGAAATTACGGCTCAGGGAGGCTCTGCATTTGCTCTAAAAGCGGATGTCTCTAGTGAATATGATATGAACAAGATGGCAAATGAGGTTATGGCCCGCTATGGAAGGATAGATGTCCTTTGCCACAATGCCGGGATTTATCCCTATGCTCGCCTCGAAACTATGACGCTTGAAGAGTGGCAAAAGGTGATTGATGTTAACTTAACGGGCACCTTTCTTGCAGTAAAAGCATGTGTAGCATTTATGAAGCAGGCAATGAAGGGAAAAATCGTCATAACTTCATCAATTTCCGGCCCCACAACTGCCTTTCCAGGCTTTGCTCACTATGCAGCATCTAAAGCTGGAGTCAACGGATTTGTGCGCACTGCTGCTGTAGAGCTTGCAAAGTATAATATTTTGGTCAACGCTGTAGAGCCTGGTACTATCATCAATGAATCTGTAGAAGCGCTCGGTGAGGAGCATGTTTCTAATATGGTGCGTGCTATTCCTCTTGGAAGGCTTGGCACATGTCAGGAAGTAGCTGCAGTAATTAAATTTTTAGCATCACCAGATGCGTCCTACATCACAGGACAAAGCATTATCGTTGATGGTGGGCAGACATTGCCTGAGTCCTCCTTCATGGAGTTTTGAAAATTAGTTTACAGAGGGCTTCAGGGTGCCATCAGGTATTTTTGAGGTTTGCTTCTTTAGTCTTTTCTTAAGAGTTGCGTTTAGTTAAACTTGTGCCTTTATAATTAAAGGATTTTATGAACGCTGCGCAGGTGTATTACAAAATAACTACAAATCTTGGAGCTTTTGTTGTTGAGTTATTTCCGGAAAAAGCACCAGAAACTGTAGCAAATTTTGAGCGCTATGCTCAAAGCGAGCACTATGTAGGATGTGTCTTTAATCGTGTTATCGAAGATTTTATGATACAGGGCGGCGGGTATACAGTAGATGGGACAAAAAAACGGACCTTTGCTCCAATAAAGAATGAAGCAGCTAATGGTCTATCCAACCTGTTTGGAACTATCGCAATGGCAAGACATGAAGAGCCAGATAGTGCAACTTGTCAATTTTTTATTAATCTCTCTGATAATCGACATCTTGACGAAAGAGCGGATTTTAGAGGCTATGCTGTGTTTGGCCAAGTGGTACAGGGGTTGGAGGTTATTGAAAAAATCGGCAAAAGCCCAACATGCGAAAAGGGCCCAGATAGAAATTATCCTGTAGAGGATATCGTCATCAATGCTGTAGAGAAAACATCTTTGCAATGTCTTTAATAGCCAGCGGCTTATTGACTCCTTCCCTTTGTTTGGGGAAGGGTAAATCATTTGTCGATGCAGTGGATGGGACAATCCAACTTGTTTCAGAGCGTCCAAAAAATGGCGTTATTTCACGAATTGAAAATGTGTTTGATGAGAGAAGCGGCCTGCTTGTTCAAGAGCTACAGTTCTACTCTGCACCTCAACTGCAAAATCTTGCTACTAATCTCACATACCTTGCTGAAAAGCTAAATAGAGAAAGCTCTCTAGAGATAAATGTCTCTGACTTCTTTAAGGTTATGGCAGGCAGTTTATTAGGCTTTAATACGTTTTGTATTGGCAAATCTATAGGATTTTGTATGAGTAAATCTATAGGGTATGGGCTTTTAGCATTTTCTATAGGGTTTTCAGCATTGCCAGTTTTAAAAAATATATACTTTGGGGTGGCTGGGCGCAAACGAGAGGTAACACAATCTGATTCCAGGCGCTTTAGTGAGAAAATCACAAACATTATTTTGCCAATTGTAAACCAAAAAATAGCTGAGAGCAAAAGCTCTCTCATGCAAGAGCAAAGGCGGGCCATTCAACTTGCAGCGATTGATAAACTCTTTACCACTACTAAGATCCTGAGAGTGCCAACACTTGAGGATGTGCATACCTACCGCAAGGTAATAACTTTTGTTCAAACAATGCGTAAGGAGGGGTATTACACATTCCTCCATGGACAATCTTTGAAAAATGCAATGATTTCTAAGTTTTTATCAAAAGTACTTGCACGCTTAGAGCCCGCTAGGGATGTGGCTGATTTTCAATTTCTACGGTTTACTACTAAAAAGGATGTTGAAGAATGCGAAAGCCACAAGAGGTCTACAAAAGCATTTTTGCTAAGTCAGTATTGCGTTATTCTTGACTTCATCAAGTACTATGATGAGCTCATTTCTGTTACCGTAAATCCTTTAGATAATACCCCTACAGAAACTGCTTTCTATTACTGGATGTGTAATGGGAATGTAAATCAAGACGTTCCAAAAATTGTTATAGGAAAGCTTAGGAAAGTTTTGACTCTTTCAGATGAATCGTGCGCCGCAATCCAAGATACTTTTGATAATATTATGCGGCTGTTACATAGAACTCTATCGATTCGCTCAGGAAATTTAGTGGCAATTTGCGTGCCTAAAAATAGATGTGCTGACAAAGAGACATGTATTGCCTACCGTTCATTTCCTTGGGGGATACCAAGGCATCCCTTTCAGCCGCATGAGATCGTTACCTACCTTGATAGGGATTGGGTAACATCAGAGTCTTGCCAGGCGCGCCTGCTCACAACGCAGCTTGTTCCCGAAAATCAGGTAAAGACATACCACTTTAACACGTTGTCTGCCTCTGAAAATGAGGAGTGCGATGTGCTCTTAAATACCCTTACAGATCGTGTTATGCAAGATGTAAACAGAAATTTTGCTTGACGTCCTATGGGAGAAGCAGACAGGGCAGGCGGCCTTGCTGTCAGCACATTTTACGAAATGCTGTTTCATAGAAGCCGGGTTATTGCTCCATCAATAGCTGTTGCTTCAAAAATCAGTGAAAAGCATTAGAAAACTAGCTCTTGGAAGCTCCTATACAGTAGGCATTCGATCTCGTAGCATCTTTTCTTTTTGCTTCGCTTCTTTTAGCGCATTTTCTTGATCAGTAAGAGGCAGGTCCTCGATTGCATTTCCTTGGCTATCATATTGTCCGGAAGCAAGATGGAGTAGAGCGCGTGATTGAGCACTTTTATAGAAAATGCTTGTTTCTCCTATTTGATTATAACAGTGCATGGACCCATCTATGGAGCAATTTGGTTCAAATAAAAAGGTTGCAATTAGATAGAAGGCAGTATTATTAGGATCCTCTATTTTTTCAGCGTCGGACAATAGCTCTTGCAATTTTGGCTCTGTTTTTTCAAATCCATTTTCTTTAATATCTTCAGAGAGCTCCAAAAGCTGGTTATAAAGGACGAGGAGCTTTTTTAGATTTGCGTTTTGAGAAGTGTATAAAAGCTTAGTAATATCTAGGTTTTGAAGCGGCAGCTCGGCTAGGGTGAAACAGAGGCAATTCCATAGTATCGAAACATTGTCTGTAATACGAAAGCAAAGATCGGGAAGTTTTTCAGTACCGACTTGAAGATTTGTAACGAGTTCTTTATATCGTGTACTATCTTTAAAGTGGCTTTCTATGAACTGCAAAGGTTCTAAAATTCCGTAGCGTGAAGAATCAATGGCAAACCAAAGCCCGCTTTTTCCAGAATCGTTACCTTCACGAGGAAATGAGAGGAAATCTTCAACTTGAAATCCATTTCCATGGCGCTCCAATAGCCAATGTAAGAGTCTCGGATTATGTGCTGAAGCATATTGAAGAGCAAGCCAAATTCCAGATTTAAAAGCATCATTTCCACATTTTGGCGCTGCTCGAAAATCATCCAAAGTAAGCGCGTCTTTAAAATGATCTAAAAGAAAATTCAAATATTTAGAACTAATGGCATTACTAATTAGCCAAATTCCTGTTTTCCCGCTATCTACTCCTTGAGTTGGAGCAGCTCGAAAATGATCTATAGTTAACTGGTACTCGTATCTGTCAACTAAGCGATTCCACTGCTCGTCACGGCCGCCCGCAGCATTGTGAAGAGATAGCCAAAATATGCTTTTACCTGAATGGTGATTCTCCGTTGGCTCTCGTGTATAGTCGTCTATAGTGAGCTCGTTATCATAATTGTCAAGGAGCCAGTTCCACGTGGTATTCGAGAAAAAACTCATCCAAATGGCTGTTTTACCGGCATCAGGACCATGAATAGGAGCTGTTCGAAGATCAGCGATTGTTGGTTTTTCTTGAGTCTGCTCTATCATCGTAGCAAAGGCCTTTTTTTTGCCATTGAGATAGGCTTGAAAAGTAAGCCAAATTCCGGTGACTCCTTGTAAGAGACCTTCTTTGGCCCCGCTTCGATAATCGTCTATCGTAAGTAGTGGTGTAAATCTATTCGAGATCCAAGTAAATAGACCTGTATAGCCTTGTGAGTAGGCAACAAGTGCAAGGAAAAAACCTGTTTGACCGGCATAAGGGCCTCGAACAGGGCATGTTCGAAAATCGTCAATTTGAAGTTTTTTATTAAAGGAAGGAATTATTGACTTTATGAGTTCAAATCTTCCGTCGGCAGCTGCTGAGCAAGCTACCCAAATTCCACTTTGTCCATCGATTGAATGCCTTAGGTCTTTAAGAGTTATTCTTTCTAAAGACTCAAAGTAATTCCAGAGAGGCTCGCTCCCTGTTAGAGCGATTTCATGAGCAAGCAGGGCTTTAAACTTTTTGCCTTCATCAATAAAGTCTAGCTCGCATTCTTTTAAAGATAGGCCAAAAATCAGCTTCAGGGAAAGGCTGTGAATTTCATTGATTTCATGAAAACATTCTTCAAACAGGTCGAGTTGTGTTACCTTTAGTATGATACAATTTAGATCGCGCAAGATAGCTAAATTAGGTTGCGTGCTTGCTGCATTTTGAATGCTAATTTGTTTAAACCACTCTTTCTTTGGGCACTTTAGTGTGACTAAACGACCGTCTTGAGTATGCTCGATGGATTTACCTTCTCTGAGATGGTTGCAGAGAAAAGCAAGCTGTGTTTTAAAATCATCTTGGTTAAAACCTTCAAGAGTTAGTAATGAATTGATATTAATAGACATGGTTACTCCGAAATAGTAATAATCATAGCTATTTATCTTTTAAATTGAAAGAAATAAGATGTAAACAGATAATTTTTCTGGAAGTAAATTTCTAAATTGGTATAATCGAGACATGTTTATACCGGACTGTACATCTTTTTCTCTTTTAGCAAATGATGCACGCTCCTTCTTTGTCAAATTTTTCTCAAAGCGTTCCTTTAAGCTGTGCTAGCCACAGCGATATTTTTTGTTTCTCATCTACAGTAATTTTTAATTCAACAAAAAAAGGAACGTATTTTTATGTCTTCAGACAATTTAACTTTATTTGGACAGATTGTCCTAACCGCAGGCGCAAGCGTTGCGGTAAATGGCGTAAGCCACCCGCTTGGTACTATCGAAACTTGTATGCAGGTAAAAAAGCCTATTGCGTGGCAAGGACTTTATCGCGGCTTTAACGCGGTATGCGCTGTAGAGGCAGCTTCATTTGGCATTGCCTATATTACAAATGATGCCTTTAAAAGTAACTTTGGACAGTATGGGGCAATTGCCTTAGCAGCATGCACCTCAGCGCCTGTCATTGGAATAGGCGAGGGGGCGATGAAAAACCGCCAGGCAAATAACCTCTCCTATGGTGATCAAGAGCTCTGGAGACGCTCCATTCGTCCAATGGGACTTTATGCTACAGCATTCAGGGAGCTTTTTTGGAACATGGGGATTTTTTCGGTGACTCCAAAAATTAAAAGAGAGCTTGGTGAGCGTCTTCCCTTTTTGCCGCCTCTTGCTGCAGGATCTATTGGAGCTTTAGCAACAGGTGCAGTTGCAGGCTGCATCACAACACCAGTTGCAGCAGTAAAAACGGTTATTCAGGCAAGTGAAGAGGAGCTTGGGCTTGCTCGTGCTTTTAAAAAGCTCACTCTTTGCGAAGGGTCAGGCGAGCATAAAGTGCAGCTTGCTTTTCGTGGCGGCGTAGCTCGCGCAGGATACCTTGGCGTATCGATGTGCATCATGAACGTTGTCTATGAAACCCTCCCGAGCATCCTTCCAGATCAGCTCAAGAAGAATTAAGTAGCCTTGCAGCACCCTCTTCGAGGGTGCATATTGTACATCACTAACTTCGAGAGTGAGCTAGCTTTCTCTATGTAGTAACTAGAGAAGTGAAAAAGTAAGAGAGCTTAGCTTTATTGTGGCTCTTGAGGGTTTGAGTCGTGCGTTAGTTTTTTGTAGAAGAACATATAGCCATTCTTTGCGATATCATCCCACATTTTCTCTGTAGTTTTACATTCTTCAGGGCCGCCAAGGTCATCGAATTTATAGAATGCTCCATTGTGGATGAAATAGCTATAGTAGTGGCCGCCATTAATTGTTTCGCCTTTATGCACATTTACGCTGACAAGGTCGTAGAGGACGAACTGCTCTTTGTCTTTAACCTGGATTTGCAGCATCATGTCGGGTGATACAAAGTCAAAGCGCTTTTGAGCCCTTCCATGCATATCCTGAGAAAAGCGCGTAAGCCTTGCGCAGAAGAAGTCTGGTGCCATCTCATAAGAGGGCGCTAAAAGCTGTTCAAAGTGGTGGGCCTTAACTGATGAGTGGCCCTTTTGGCTTTTGTCTTTCATGTAGCAATTTCGTTCTATATCTTCTGTCTGGCGCATTATCCCAATAAGGTCATCGAAGGTCTTTGGAGTTTTTGCATTTTCATCAAGCCTAATATCGATGATGTTTGATGGGTGTTCGGCATCGGAGGCTTTAAATGCAGATTCATAGTCATACATATCAGCATCTGCAAAAGTGGTGCCCTCTACTTTTTTGAACGTGTGTCTTGAAATAAATTTAGAGGGGTTCTCTATCTGCAAAAGGTCATTTAGTATGCATGATGCAAATTCATAGGCATCTTCCTGTCCTTTCAATCCACCGGTAAAACGATCTGGAAACACATGTTGCAGCGCAGTGCGCAGGGTGTTTATTTGTTCAGATCGTATGATGACTTGTGCATCTGACGCAACAGCGTAGTAGAGCTCCCTAAACGCATCCTGAGCTTTTGCAAGAGGGGAGTTTGGGTCATTTGTATGAGCAAAACGCTCAATTGCTTCTTTAATCTTAGAATCGAGTGTCACAAACAAAGACCACAGTGTAGAGGAAATGTAGCAGCTATTTCCAGAGTTAGGCATCCAGTTAGGGAGGCCAGCAATATCTGGCTTTGCATATAAGAAAACTCTCGGCGGTACGGGGGTGAGCGGTAGAGGGTCATAATTTTCGAATTTTTTTGCGGTGCATAGCGCTTGTTGAATTGCCCTCAGTGCATCATCCACTTCCTTCCCGAAAATCATGGCTGGATGTAGCAATCTGACGTAGTTCGCCTCCATAAAATGAACGCCTACTGAAATAAAGAATGCTAATCGAATGCGATCTTGAGCATTTAGAGCTTTGAATGGTCGATTGCAGATGCCTAAAGCTTCTATAGCCTCTACGAGATTACTTTTTGCAAAAGGGTGGAGCATTTCATTCGTTGTATATCTTTCATCGAAATACCCTTCCACGATCAGCATAAATTTGTGAAAATCGACATTTTCTGCATCAGGAATTGCTAAAGCTTCTTCAAGTTTTTTTGTAATTTCATTGGTAGGTTTCAGAATTTCGAGAAGGCTTTTAACGCCGAGAAAATCGAGTGTTTCGTCTAATGATTTGGTTTCAAATTTATGTCCTTTGATAAGGATATGATACCACTCTAATGCTCGATGCATATGAGTTGTTTGTTCTTTTGAGAATTTCTTTTTTACTGATTTTTTACAACGCATATCACAAGCGTCTACTATCTCGGATATGGGCTCGTTGAAGAATCCAAAACTTGTGAGTCGGTCAAATTGGCTATAAATATCCCTGTCTAGCTCTAAGGTTGTACCTGGAGGAACATCAAATACAACTGCATCCATAAGATCACTAGACTGTAGAGTGCGAAGGGAAAAATTCATTATAAAAATCTCATTAATTAGGTAAAAATTATAAAGAAAACTAAATAAATTTACAATTCTTAGATAAAGTGGGTGGTGCATGAGTTTAGATCACTAATGCTTGTTGAAGTATCGCCATCTTGTCTATAGATGGCGATTATAGGGATGAGCTAGTTTTGAGCAGCTTGTTGTTTGTAGGTCTGTTTGACTGCCGTTATTGCACTAAAGGCACATATTGTTTGCTGTAAGGCAGTGCTGAAGGTAGCAAATTTGTTTGCTGTAATAGCTGCGATAAGGCCCCACTGACGGTTGGTATGGAGTGTCGTCAGTTTGTCAAAGCCTGAATCTTTAATTATTTTTCGAGCGCCATTTTGTGACTTTATTTCGTCTATCGCAAGTTCTTCGCCAGCAATGTAGAGAGCGAAAGGTTTTGTAAGTGAGTAGCCGGCAGATATGCCTAAAGTAAACTCTGTAGCTTCTTTTGAATCAATAATTGCGGCAAAAATATCTGTAATTACTGCAGTGCCAGGAATTGTAACACAATACTTTACAAAAAAGGGTTTATCTCCGAGTTTGTGTATCACTTCTCTTGATAAAGACTTTACTCCAAGACACGTAGCGGCACTTCCGAGGGCTCCTACTGCAAAACCACTTAAATAGGACATGCTCATAATTATTTACTCCTTAATTAAAAGAAACAATTATAGTAATTTAATAGATACTTTACAAGCTTTTAAAGGCTATTTCTATAACGTTGTTAGTATTGAACATGTTGATAAAATGTGCATACATTTCTTTTCGAATAGGATTTGTAACATCTGTAAGAAAAAGCTTCGCAAACTCTGCAATATCTTCGACAATTCTTTCATGTCTATAGTAGGCAAGAATTGTTTTGTTTATATCAGTATTTCCGTAGCCTTTATAAAAAAAGGCTTCCTCATGCGGCTCATTCCAGATGCCGCCAATGCCGCCTCCTATAAACATAAGGTCTCTCTCTTTTGGTGCGAGAATCGGGTCATCCCAATCTAAGATAAAGAGCTTATCCTTTCCAGGAAGAAGGACGTTTCCAGCATGAATATCAGAGTGGCAAAGTACAAATTTGGAGGCTTGATGCTTGATAGATTCTGCTAGTGATTCAGCCTGATCCAACAGACGTTTAATGGTTTCTTTATACGTTTCGAGATCGCGTAAAAATTGGTGAGAGATGGGGTCGCTTGCTTTGCATTCTTGAGTATAGAGCGCGCGGACAGCGTCTCGAAATTTTGGAGAATAGGTTTCTTTTCTAATAGCCTCAGCAAGAGATGGCGGGATATCAAGAGTATGAAGCTTTTTTAATGCTATTCCGAGTGACAGCCACTCTTTTTCTGTGAGTTTTTGACTAAATCCATTTGGTCCCTCAATAAATGGGTAGACGGTTATTGAAGGCTCAATTGAAGAGCCATCTAATGCATTGAGCGGAAAAATAATCTGGTCTAAGCCGTTTTCGCGAAATAGTTCAAATATTTTCAGAGATCTGTCGCTGCCATGCTGTACCTTTACAAAATAGCATCGCGAATCAAGGGCTTGGACTTTATAGCGCTCTGCGTTTGTATCTGCACCCTCAAAAAGAGGTAAAATCGAGTCTGCTTTGATGTTGTAGGCCGCTTGTAAGTAGCTTTGCAGGTATTTATCAGAGGGGGTCATAAGTCAAAAGTTCTTTGGAGTGTGAGAAGCGTCTATTGGTTAAGAATTCTTTCATTTCGAGAAGAAGAGAGGCTGCGATGCAGACATGGTTTTCTCCATCAAAAGTCTTATTGCTTGTGTTGCAAGAGAGAAAAGTGCTTTGAGCTTTTGTGTAAAGATCTGCTGCCGTCTCATGCTCTTTTGTATCTGGTGCTACGCTTTCGTGTTCATTTAGAATCTCCCTAAAAGCCATATATGAACTAACGATCTGCTCCCATAGCTCATAGCCTACTGCGCGAGCTTGTTTCAGAGCTTTTTTGTCGTCTTTAGTTTTATAGTACTTATAAAGCAAAATTTCTAGAGTGCCAAAGTCATACTGGCAGCGCCAGGTGCTTCTTGCCTCTTCTGATGTAAGAAATTCAGTGAAGAGGCTGCTAAGTATTTCTTCTTCGTTTTTTTTGCTAAACTTGTCTGCAAGTTTTTGTAGGGAGGATTTTTCACCCATCTTCATCAGATCATCAAGCTTCCAGCGCTGGAGAAGAAGCCTTGTAAGGCCCTGAACTTCGTTAAGAGAGAAGAGTTTATCGCCGACAAGTTCTCGAACGCCTTTGATATAAGGTGCATAACAATTAAAAAGCTCTTTTAAGAGGCTTGGGTGCAAAAGTTCTGAAAGACAGGTTTTCTGCTCTTGTTTGCATAAAAAGTCTTTGCCGTTAATCTGTTTATAGGAAAGCACCATCTGCTCCAGCATGCGTTTTCTGGCTCTTTCTAACTTGGTCTTTTCTTGAAGAGCAAGAATAAGCTCTTCTAGCTTATAGATACGTATCATCGCATCTTGTGCTCTAGCATCTTGTCTTGTTCCTTTAGGAAGGGGAGCGTGCCACATCACTAAAGCATTTTTAATCCGGCAAAGAAGGGGGCTTGAGCCTTCTCGATCATAGCGGCTCATATAAGAGTCGTGAAGTGCCTTTAAAATGGGAGATGTTTTAAGAGCTTCTTCAAAGCCCCTTTTATATGCAGGATCCATTTTTAGCATAAAGAACGCCGCTTCAAACTCTGTATCTTGAAAGCTTTCCTCTCTAAAAAAGATATTTAGTAAAAAGCCCTTCATCAAGTAGGTGCTCAGCGCATCTTCAGATTCATGCCAGCTAAGTGATCGCTCAAAGATCTGTTTGTGGAACAGTTTTTCCTGGCTGGTAAATTTAAGAAAGGCATTGCCTTCTTTTGCGATTGTTTGTTCTAAAATTATAGTTTCATCCTTCAAGAGGGGAAGCTTGCTTGCAAGCATGCACACTTTATAAAGGCTATCAATTTTTTCATGCAGCTGATCAGCTGGTGCGTGAAGATAGGTTGCAAGGCAATTTAGTGTGCGCGCTTTGCAGCCAAAACTGCCCTCGAGCTGAAGCTTCATCTGCTCAAAGCTAAGACGTACTTCAGAAAGATGTATTCGCACGGCATCTTCATAGTACATTCCTGCATGCACATGGGTGGAAAAGGGTTTTGTTTGCAATGCATTATAGGCATGATTTAAGACTAATGTTGCGGCATCTAATGATGCCTCAGAGAGCGCATCTCTCCCTTCGCAGGCATTTCTTACGGCTGCAAAAAGCCTGCTGTTTGCTGCTTTGACAGCGCTTTCAACCTTTGTAACTTCTTCAACGACATCAGAAATATTTATGTAGCTAACTCCTATAAGAGATCCTGTCCTAAAGCTCTCCTCGGTAATAAGGGGCGCAGTTTCTAGCGCGACTTCTTTTCCATCTTTGAATTCTTTATATGGAGGGTCATACAGAGTCCCTCTTAGACTTCTTCCAACATAGTTTATAAATCGTATAAGAAGTGGATGAAGCTCTTTTCCTTCTAGCTTCTTTTCAATTGCAGTAAGCTTTTCTACTTTTACCTCGCGAGAGTCTGCTCTTAAAACGAAATCAAGCACAACATTGTCCCAAACTGCTAAAGATTCAAGCTCTGCGATAATGACTTTCATGTTTTGTAGGGATTCTTGCTTAGCTGGATCTTTAAGGTGTCCTTCTAGCTCTTCGCTCCTTTTTATAAGAGCCGGCATAAGAGTCTCAAGAAAGAGCATCTCTGTAAGGGCTTTTGCTTTCAAAACAGGATCAGAAATTGCCGGAATATGCGGGTAACACCTTTTGACATCATTCCAGTCTTCGAGAATGCTTTCACGAGCACTTTTTAGGGTTTGACACCATCTGCAATGGTCTCTTGAGATGTTATGAATTTCAGCTCTTTGCTGGTAGAATGAGTGGAAGGCTCGAGATATGGCATCCTGAAAATCGCAAAGAGCAGTTTTTACGACCTTTTCAATTTTTTGAATAACTCCTACGCCTTCTACTAAGGTATCTGGAAAGCGCGAGCGCTCTGAAAAGACTGGATATTCACTGGCTATCAATTGTGTCATACGTACGTTTAAACACTATATACTCAATAAAAAGCAAGTGACTATGTTCTCAATCTCGAGAACGAGATTAAGAGAAAATTTCTTAAGTTGACACCATTGGCTCCGGCCTAGGGTGTTGATTCTAGCTCCTTTTTCCCGAGATACTTACTGTCAAAAATTGTCCTTCGTGCGAGCTCCATGCCGAGACCGTGACCGATGGTTACCCTCAATTTGATTTATGCACCCGTCTCGGGCTCGGTCTCGAAAGGGCAAATTTTACCAGTAAGTACTCTTTATAAAATGATGTTAAATCAACCCCTAGCTCCGGCACCGATTTTAGGAGGTTGTTTTTTCTTTATAGAATACAAGGCCTACTCTGTCGATATGATCTTTCAGATCTTTGTTGGAAATTGCAGCATAATCGAGCACATCGAAAAAATAGGGGAGAGGTGTTTCTTCATTGAGTTGATACGAGATATGAGTGATGTTTTGTGTAAGATTTTTACCAATTAACGCGATATCTATATCTGAGCCATTTTTTACTGCTTACATTAAATCATAGGTTCGTGTTTTTAGTGATTTTTATCAATGGATATTAGGCAAGGCTCGGGTTCTTTTTGCTCATCGAAGAGGTTTAGTAAGAGTGAGTGCGTAGAGGAGTCTTTCTAGATCAAAAGTAATTTTGCCGGATCTCTCGGAAAGCACTTGAAAGAGGCCAAAGAGGCGCTCTTGCTGTTTATTTTGGCTAAGAAGGGCGATGTGGACCTGATCGCTGAATCGATAATTTTTTTGTGATGCAATTTTGAAGAAGCGTTTTGCTGTTTTTGGCAGCATGTCAAAGAGAATATCGCCAGTAGTTCGAAAATCTGAGTCTGAAAGAGCATCTTGCTTCTCTACGTATGTATTTTCGATATGCACGCCAAAAGCCGCCTTAATTGATTCCATTTTTTGAAGCTTTGCTATGATATGCCTCAGGCCATGAGAATCTCTAGGGTCTTGAACTTGTTCTTTAAGCAGTGCGAGCGCTTTTTCGGGAAAGTGGGGGTGAACAATGCAGGCAATTTTTACTATAGCTTTTTTGAGCGCCTCTTTTTCTGCAAAATCTAAGCCTGTCAGTTCAAATTTTGCTGTCATGAGATGCATGTCTACACGAGCAACTACTTGAGCTGCAGCTTTGCTTTTTCCAATTCTGCATAAACATCTTGCATAAAGTGCTGTAAAGATGGCTTTTTCTCTGTTGCAGAGTGTATATGAGCACCTTTTGGCAAGGGAAATTGCTTCTCTTTGCATATCAGAAGAACTTACCTCTGCAAGATTGAGGAGTGCTTTTGCCTTAATAAATGAATCATGGGCTATTTTGAGGTATTCTCCTGCCGCTTTCAAGAGGGAAGGTTCACCATCTGCAACTTGAAGGATGAGTACAGTGCAAGTCATGCTCCAGCATCTTCTTTCTTTAGCGACAGCTACTGCCTCTTCAAGAGAGCGTGCTTTTACAATAGAGATTACTTTACGAGCGCATCGTGCCTGCTCTTTTTGAAATTGTGTTTCTAAAAAGCTCAGGTAGCGCTCTATGAGCTCTCTTTTACCTTCACGAGCTGCTTGCAGCGCCACTTGAAGAAATCTCTTTTTTACTTCTTCATGCCCGCTCGGCGTCTTCGAAAGTATAAACTCGATACGCTCAAGATGGGGCTTAATTTGCTTTGTCAAACGCTCAAGAAGGCGAGGATTTTGACGAAATTGGGTATTTACACTATCTGCTTTACTTCTAAATTCATCTTCAATGAGCCGAATAGCCTGCATATCCTCTGTAGGTGGTGCACCAAATGCATCAAGGGCATCTTTAAAGCGGCCTTCATCTAAAAGCGCATCGATTCTATTTTGCTGAATATCTTCAGCAAACAGGTCGTAGCCAAAGAGCGGAGCCATCTGCTGTTTTTGCCGGTAGCTTATATATAAGTTTTTGCCTTCTTTTACAATCAGCTCACGCGCCTCAGCTTTGCAGCGGGGGGCTTTATCTGGGTATTGAGTAGCAAGAATAGCAAAACCCCGTACACAAGTATATTTGTCCGGGCTTCTCATGCACCATGAAAAGCCAATGTCAAATGGTATGGCAAACTCTTTAAAGATTTTGTGAAAAGCTATAGTTTCTAAATTATCTTCTATGACTTTACAGGCTCTGTCAAGATAGAGAGCTTTCTTTGGCTCATCAATTGGAAGAAGTTTCGCAACAAGCAAATCTGTACCAAATTGATCATCGCTATCTAGCTTAGCATAGAGCGAGTCTAAAAGTGGGAGCGCTTTTACAAGTAGTGACATTCCTGAGAGTATGCAATATTGATGGCGACTTGTCACTACACAAGAATTTTACTATTTTGCTTTGGCAGCCAAAAACATCCAGATGCTTAGCCCTAATGAAACAATAAGTGCAATAACGCTTACATACATAGGCACTGAATGCGTGCCAAAAAGTATTGTGGTAGCTTCAGCTATTCTAAAAAGGTGTGCAACGGCAACTAGGGCAAAAATAGATCCAGCAACAACAAGGGCATGTTCTTTTTTCATCGTATACCTCTTTTTTTTCTGCATAGCTTGCCTGATTATATATGTAAATGTTTAGTTGTTTCTTTTGTTGCACAAACTGTGAGCAGAAGGTCATTTTTATGCTGACTTGTTATTTTTTGGGAGCATACTTTATAGTGTATTGAACCCTTTGGAGGATGATGTGTTATGTTAGCAGTTAGGTTGACTCAGAATAGAATGATTCAGGCTTTTTGTGTCTGTTTTGCAGCTTCATTATTTTTAGCCTACGAGCTTGTGCAGCTGCATATGCTTAACGCCATAACTCCCATGCTCATGCAGGATCTAAACTTTGTTGCTACCGATCTTGGCATATTGGGATCTACCTATATTTTAGCTGACGTCTTATTCCTTCTTCCTGCCGGTATGATTTTAGATCGCTTTTCTGTACGGCGCGTTGTGCTTTTTGCACTTGGCCTTTGCATTGCTGGTACTGTTGGCTTTGCCTATTCAGAAAACCTCTGGCAAGCATGCGTCTGTCACTTTTTTTCAGGTATCGGTAATGCCTTTTGCTTTTTAAGCTGTATGCTTCTCTGCTCGCGCTGGTTCCCTACTCGCTGGCATGCCCTCGTAATGGGGCTTATGCTTACTATGGGTCTTGCAGGCGGCGTTGTTGCACAGACTCCATTTTCTCTTCTTGCACAGGCCTTTAGCTGGAGAGATGCCCTGCTTCTTGATGCACTTATTGGCTTTGGTATCTTTATGCTGGTCTTTCTTTTTGTCATCGATGGAAGAAAGGAAGAGGAATTCAGGGAAAGTGAGATTCCTTTTTGGGAGGGAATACGTCTCGCTGTTACAAACCGCCAAAATATTGCCTGCGGTCTCTATACAGGAATGATGAATCTTCCTGTAATGCTACTTGGCGCAATGTGGGGTTCGCTCTTTTTAATGCAGGTACATGGCATGAAGCTTATAGAAGCCTCCTTTGTTACGAGCATGATCTGCATGGGAACTATCGTTGGCTGCCCTCTTGTCGGCTATATCTCAGATAAAATGATGCAAAGAAAGCCTGCGATGTTTGCTGGTGCCCTTGCATCACTTGCTATTTTTCTCGTGATTATTACAACAAAAGAGTCTGACCCCACACTTTTTGGATTTCTCTTCTTTTGCCTCGGCGTTGCGACAAGTACCCAGGTTCTTGGTTATCCACTCATCACTGAAAATAGCCGTCCCGAGCTTACAGGTACTTCTATGGGTATTGCCGGCATGATAATTATGGGTCTTGCCTTAATACTTCAGCCAATTTCCGGGATGCTTATTGATTACGGCTGGGATGGAGCGCTTGTAGAGGGTGTCAGATTCTATGCTAAGGGCGATTTTATGAGATCCTTTATGATCTTCCCGATTGGTTTTGCAGTAAGTACTCTTCTTACCTATGTCATCGTTGAGAAAAAGAGGAAATAATCGTTATGGCTAAGCTTTATTTTTACTACTCTGCCATGAATGCTGGTAAAAGCACTACCATGCTCCAATCTAGCTATAACTATAGAGAGCGAGGCATGGAAACCATCCTCTTTGCTCCAAATATCGATACCCGTTTTGGTCCTCCAATGGTCTATTCGCGGATTGGCCTTAAGCAAGAAGCTGTCCTTTTTGATGATGATTTTGACTTTTTTGACTATGTCAAAACCCATATGAATGAGCGCACAAAGTGCATCCTCATCGATGAGGCAAACTTCTTAAAGAAGCAGCAGGTGGCTCAGCTTGTAAAAATTACCAAAAAACTGGGCATTCCCGTCCTTACTTATGGCATCAGAACGGACTTTCTTGGAGAGCCCTTTGAGGGCAGCAAGTACCTGCTCTCATGGGCTGAAGAGCTTGTCGAAATTAAGACTATATGCCACTGCGGCAGAAAAGCCACTATGAATATGCGCGTTGATAAGGATGGCAACCCTATTATGCAAGGGGAGCAGATCCATGTTGGCGGTAATGAAAGCTACGTCTCTATGTGCATGCTGCACTTTACTGAGGCTATCGATCTCTGCCCTGAAATCGCCTGTAGAGCTTAAGTGTTAGTAAAATACAAATATTTACCATGGCGGGTAGTTGAGATTCTCTGTGTCTCGGCGTCTCTGTTTAAATAAGTATTAAATATTTTACTGACATAATTTCGAAGCTGTAGTATGACTCCCAAGAATGGGGGTACAGCATATGAGAAGGTGGTTTTGGACGTTTACGTTAGCGGGAATTGTCTTAGGTTTACTCTTGGCAGCAACTCAACAAGTAGTGCTCTACCAGCAAGAATCGGCCGTTTTTGAAGAAATCGTAAAAAATTTGCGCGGTGCCAAGGAGGTAAATGGGGAATCTCTTAAGCGGGTGCTTGGGCCTCTTCTTTCGCGTGTGGAGCAGGATAATATAACATCGGCAATCCCGCCCCTTCAAAATGCAGTTAAAAGCCTATCTAATCATCCAAATCCAGCTGAGCTTTATAAAGACATTATGACGGCCTGGTATTTTACCGATCCCGAAGGCTCTCTTCACTACCTCTTTAAAACAGTTAGAGAGGGGATGGCAAGTGTGCAAACAGGTCAAAATGCTACATCTACACTTACATACGTGGACTATCAGCTTCTTTTGGGCTTTTTAGGGGTTCTCATCAAGCTCGAAGAAAAGGTCGTGGTGTCGAGGGTTTTAGATGACCTTGGCAATAAGATAGTCTGGTTTTCAGATACAAATAAGCGCGATCTTGATTATTTTGTCATGTCACTTGAGCTTGATTGGCTCGAAGTACTTCTTCTTGTACGCACAAAAACCCTTCCTGCTATCGTAAAAAGCGTCGATTTTTCAGTTATTTTGCAGGAAAAGACGATGGCCCTCGCTAAATATGTAGATCAGCCAGATTATGTGCCTACTCTAAAACTTCTAAATCTTATGCAGGGACAGCTTGCGGTGCAGGTGCTAAGAGGTCTTATAACCATTAAACCACAAGGCCCGCACACGCAAGGGGCCGAAAAACATATGGAAGCAGTGGTTAAAGCAGTGCTTTCACAAAAAAGAGATCCTAAAACTATGCAGATGATACTTCAGGATCTAAAATCGACATCTTCGCTGCTTCATACATTGTAAAAAATCAGCTTTTTTCTTCTTTCTTTTCAAAAAAATGTAAAAAAATTATCGCCTTCAGAACTAGATCTGAAGGCGATACTTACATTTTGCATAAAATTATGTATTGACAATTTGCGAAAATTCGCGTAAGGAAAAAAGTATATACAGTAACTTTTTAGTAAAAACAAAAAAATGGAGAAAAAAACCATGACAACAACAACAAGAAAAACAGCTAAGAAAAAGCCTGCAGCTCGCAAAAGCGTAGCTAAAAAGGTTACAGCTCGTAAGCCTGTTGCTCGCAAGACTGTTGCTCGTAAGCCAGCTGCTCGTAAGACTGCTGCTCGCAAGACAACTGCTCGTAAGACAACTGCTAAAAGAGCGAAGTAATTCTTAGTCATTTTTGCTTAATTGCAATTTAGACAATAATGGGGCCTGATTCGGCCCTATTTTTTTTGTACCTATGGATATACCAAACGTTTCATTTCAGATATTCTCCGATAACTTTGTTTCGAAAGGCTATGTCGATGTCTGCACTGACAGGGCAAGCTTTCGCTTTCGCGTGCTAGATGATGGCGGCCTTGAAGCAAAGCTTACCGCAGAAAAGATCTCGCAAATTATATCCCAAATAATTAAAGATCAAGATATTACACTATCTCGCAATGCGAGCAGCCGCAAAGTAACAGTCGATGAGGGAACTCATGCCCCTATAGTCCTTTACATGACAAATAGAACATCCACCTTCATCTCAAAAATTCTCAAATTCCTCCGTCAATTTATACTTGAGCCACTTTTTGGGAAAAAGTCAATCCTAACCAAGCATATCGTTGTTGAATTTCGAAAAATCTTAGAGAAGCTTCCGGACTATCTTCAAAAGAGAATCCTGCACGACCTCAGGATTACCAAGGAAGAACACTGCTTTTTGCAGCATCTTGGAGCAATTATAAAAAACTTTTCGGATGAAAAAAAGCTAGAAGTTGTGAAACAGGCTCTTCACGGCGCCTACATCCAAATAGAGGATGGCGGAAGCTTTTATAATAAGTGGGTAGAAGAGGTGCCTTCAAAGAAGCAAAGAGACTCCTCGCACGCATCCTCTGCTCCTCAATATTCCTTTCAAGGGCCTTTATGTAAAGAGTGCCTCTTTTCTAAGAAGTGGGTAAAAGATGCAAGCGGAGAAAGGGAGGTTACCTGGTTTCAGCTTGAGCGGTATCCATTAGAGAGAGCATGGCTTTTTGCGCATTTTTTTACTTGGGTGATCTACAAGATGACTGGGGAGAATCAGGGGCCTCATGGGACATCTTCGTATACAGAGGCGAATCCTTTGGTAATTTAAGCCTTGCCCATTCCCATTTTTTTATGGGGCAAGGGCAAGGGGTATGTAGGGGAAGTTATCCTCTCGTTGCAATCTCAAAAGTCACAGAGACGCTAGCTGATAGATCAACATCTGGCGCTTCGATAAAGGGCGCGCTGTCCTTTGCCATATAAAGCATATTTTGGGCAGGGCGTCCATAGACTTGAGGCTGATCAAGTTTAACGTCTAAAATGCGGACAAGCTGTAAATTGGCAGCGGCTGCTAGGGTCTCTGCATCGTTAATAGCGTTTGCAGTGGCAGCAGTGATTGCTTCACCTCTGTAAATGCTTGTATCTTTTATTCCAAAGTGTATGTTTGAAATTTGATTTGCACCGCTTGTGCCTGCTGCATCAATAATGGCAGGAGCAAGGTCTAGCTTTTGTGTTTTAATGTTTAAGCTATTTGTCACTTCATAGGCGATGATTTCTGCTCTCCAGTCTTGAGGCATGATGCGTGGAGGGCTTGAGTAGATAGGCTGAATTGAAAACTGGCCAGTGTGGTATTCACCCTTTTCAAGGCCTGCCATTTGTAGGCTATTGACTACGGCATCCATTTTATCATTATTGTCGCTAAGGGCAGCATCTGCACTTGCAGCTTGTGAAAGCACGCTAATTGTAAGTCCAAATTGATCGGCTGGTTTCTGAAGAAGGCTTGTGCCTGTAACAACCAGTTTTGGAAAAAAAGGCGTACCTGCAAAGCAGAAATTAGTACCGAGGATAAATAACGCTATTATAGTTTTTAATGATGACATACTATACCTCCAGAGTTTTTTTACAATCACTTATACTCTGGAGGTCTATTTATACACAAACAACCTCTTAATTTGTTTGTGTATTGTTTTTATTGATTCTTTAAGCGAATAAGAGTCCATGCTTGGGTTGTGCCGCTCGGAAAGCGAACCTGAACAATTGCAACATCTTGGGTAAGATTATACAGGCCTGTTGTCATTACGGGACTTTGCTCATTGTCCGAAAGCTTCCAAGTTGCTTCTTGTGTATACTCATCGACTTGTCCTGTAATATCAAAGGTTTCATCTGTTGCGCTATTGTAATAGGTTCCGACGAGCTTGCCATCCCGACCAAGAGCAAGCTGTATAAACATTGAGCTATAGGAAGCATCTTTTGGGGTTCTGCCTGTCGCAAATACACCTAAGGGAAGCCAGTTGCTTTCTGCAGGAGCTTGAATGGGAACATCTTCACCTGCTGGAGGCTCGGCAGGTACGATGGTATCTGCAGGCGGTGCTGCATAGGCAGTCCCATTGTCATAGTAGAGCGGCTCATCCCAATCGCCTTGTATCCAGCCTGATACTCCACCCCATGATGGTTCCTGCCAGGAGTCATAGTCATCATTATAGTAATAAGGCCTATGTCGATGTTCCTCATAAAAACGATCTGAAAACCAGTCGTTATAGTGCTTGTTTCGTTCTCTAATCAGTTCGCGAGCCCCTTCAGCATCTTTTGCGTACTGCCTTTGTTGCTGCATAACTTGAGGGGGGATTGGCTCTCCTTTTCGATAAGGCGCGTGGCCTTGTTTTTGCCCCGCTTGTGCTTTTGGAGTTTCATCGAGGGGGCGGCTTTGTTGCATTGGAGCTTTAGGAATTTGCGTTGCAGAGCGAAGCTCTTTTTGGGGAGGAGGAGGCGGAGGTTGGGGTACTGTCTGATGGTTCTGCTGGACCGGATGACTTGGTTGAATTGGATGATTTGGCTGTATAGGATGAGCAGGCTGTACCGGGTGGCTTGGCTGTACAGGATGAGCTGGTTGTACTGGGTGGTTTGGCTGTATAGGATGATTTGGTTGAATGCGTGGAGGGGGTGAAGTAGGAGGCGGAGCAATATTTTTTGTTGTTGGAGGCGGAGGGGGGAGTTGTGGATGATTTGGATCGACAAAAGACGGGCCTAGTAAAAATAAGGCAGCAATTACTACAAACAGACAGATGCAAATGGTTATAATTTTACGCTTTTTCATTATCTTGCCTCTTGTGCTATCCGCTTATTTGTATAGGGCCCAAGGTCTTGTAAAATATTGCCATTTTCATCTCGGTTGCAGATAGAAAATGTATATGTAGCATCATCAATATAAGTTAAAACTAGCGTCTCAGCAGCTCTTTTGCCATTTGCGAGCGTGTAGGACATAGGGACATACCAGGTTTTCCCATCGCCATTCCAGATGCATTCTCCATACCCACCTGTGCTATCGAATGTCCATGAACGGATAACCTTTTGGACCGGATCCCATCCTATGAGCTGCTCGCACGTTATAGGCTTTTGATTCAAAATGGTGAGCGTAAAGGTTTGTCGTATAAAGTTTTTGTCTAATGTCCAGGCGTAGGTGGAAGTAAAATCCCCATTTTCATCATGCGCTTGCCAGCTTCCTATGAGCCAGTTTAGCTTTTTCAATTTTGCATGATGTGCGGCTGCTTCAGTGCCATTTTGAGGCGTTTTCGTGCATTGAATTGCAAGAAAACTTAATAAGATAAAGAGGAAACAATAGGGCAAGGATCTTAGGATAACCATAAAATACCTTTTTAGCTTATCAATACAGCATAAAGATTATTTTATGGAATAGAAAAGAAAAAGGACCAAAGTACCCCACGTTCCGTACAGGCCTTACGGCCTTTCTTCACGTGGGGTTATAGGGAATGTCTATTTTCACGAGTTTGGACATTTTAATCGTATCGCAGCTGCCGCAGCTCTCTTTATACTCCCGATTACTACCCCACGTTCCGTACAGGCCTTACGGCCTTTCTTCACGTGGGGCTAAAGCTGTTCTCTCGCTGCCGCGAGAATCAGAGAGCTTGTTAGCATTCTATTTTTCCAGCGGAAGCTGGTAGACAGCTTATAGCCCCATGTGCAGTGAAAGGCCGCAAGGCCTGAAACGGAACGTGGGGTACGTTTTTGGTCCTTTTGTCATTTTTTTTAGTTAGCTGCTGGCTGTGGATCTTTAACAGTGACGCTCAAGATCTTGATAGGCTCTACTGGTCTATCTTGAGGACCTTTTTCGCAGTTTTCGATCTTCTTCACAGTATCCATGCCTTTAGTCACTTCGCCAAAGATGGTGTGCTTGTTGTTGAGCCAAGGTGTTGGTGCGCAGGTGATAAAAAACTGGCTTCCATTTGTCGCAGGGCCGCGATTTGCCATAGCAAGGAGGCCTGGACGGTCAAATTTAAGGGAAGGGGAGAACTCATCTGCAAAGTTTGTGCCCCAAATAGATTCGCCGCCGCGGCCAGTACCTGTTGGGTCGCCGCCTTGAATCATAAAGTTTTGGATAACGCGGTGGAAGATTACACCGTTATAGTAGCCTTTTTTGCTAAGGCCAATAAAGTTTTCGCATGCTTTTGGTGCGACATCGGGACGCAAGGTAATTTCTATTGGACCTTGCGTAGTTTCAATTGTAACTACAGGATTATTTTGCATAGCTGATAATAGGTTGGTTAATAAGATGCTTAATGTTAACACAAAACGGTACATAATTTCTCCTAAAAATTGGGTTAAAGAGCTTTTTCAATGATCCAGTAATACTCATCTGCTTCCTCATCTGCAAGCGATTTGCAAGTAAGAAGCTTTTTGAAGAAAAGACCATCGGATTTGGTAAGTCTTGCCGGAATAAACTGAAAGAGGTTCCAGTAGACATGATTTTCGAGATATACTTTATCCCCAAAGGCAATAGGGGCTCCTAGATATGGGTTATCTACACTCTTAATTGTCCACCACTGGGCAGAGTTAAAGGCCTTTTCTGTGTAAAAGCAGTCTGATTCAAATATTGAAGCCTGCAAAATATTGGCATCTCCAAGACTCTCATCAAGAGACTCGATAAAAGCAAATGAGCCGTGAGTGAGATCGCCTATGCCGCCTGTAAAAGTTAAAGTTGCTTTTTGATCTTCTGGTCCAGCAAATGCGCCGGAATAAAAGAACAGGCAGTTATCGACGAGGTAGTTGCCATCTTTATCTCTTAGATAGAATCTATCTCCCAAGTGGATGACATCTCTATCATCTGGGGCTACATAGTCATCTGGCGCCAAAATAGCATCATCTCGAGGGATAGTTTCTGTAATAACGCTTGAAAAGGTTGGGGCAATTTCGGCACGCCTTCCTAATTTCCAGTCGCTTTTATCGATATTTTGCCAGCTGAGGATTGTGGAAATAAGCGAGGTATGGTCAAAGGGTACTTCACTATTATCTGAGCGTACAATGGTGCCTTCATTGATAAGAGGCGAGATAAAGAGTGTCGGAACCCGTACGCCGTAGAGATCAAACATAAACCCATTTTGAAAGTTTGTGTCTGGGGCAATTGCTTTTGGCGGAGGGACATGATCATACAGTCCGCCATGTTCATCAAACGTAATGACAAGTAGCGTTTTGTTCCATGCCTCTTTATTTGCGATAAGGCTTGTATAGATATTTGCCACAAGATTCTCTGCAGGGCGTACATCGCCTGGTGGATGCATGTCGTTGCCTTCAAATCCATACATAAGGCGAAAGCCTGAGAGTTCTTCTATTGGAAGTCCAGCTACAAGCTCCCTCGCAGAAGTAAACTGCGGCTCAATAAAGCTAAATGCAGGAAGAGTTCCGGATCTTGCAAGTTCATGAAAGCCTGCAATGCTGTCATAATGGCTATCTAGATCTGGAATTTTATTCATAGCATCAAAGGTATTTGGGCTTGTATAGGCTCCAGAAATAAAGCCGGGATCGAAGCTCGATTGCCAGAAGATCTTCCATGATGTTTCAGGCGAGAGGTCTGTCAATCTATTCCAAATGGTATCTCCATAAAACATGCTTTGAGAATTTGGGCCATCGGCAATTTGTCCTTCTGATGTCCCCAAGTGTGCAAAAGCGCGATTTGGATTGGTATCGCTTGGAACAGAACAAAACCATGCATCACTTACTGCATAGCGGCGTCCTAGGCCATAGAAAACGGGAAGCTCTTTTTCTGTATATGTTTCCATTACAGCTGTGATTTTTTCGCGATCACTTTCCCACTGTCCTTGCCACCACATGGAGGCATAGTTTTGTAAAAAACCTTTCATGTCAGGTCCGTCTTGTGCCTTGTCGCTATAGATTTGCTGCACGACATAGGGGAAGGATTCATAGGGATTAAACTGCGGAGAGTTCAGATATCCCCAGTCGCCAACAGACGGAAGGCCTTTAATTGGTGCTTGGCTGTAGATGATATTGCCGGATGAATCTTTGAGGTCGTTTGCATAGAGATCAAGGCTTGATTCAGAGAGGCCTTGAAAAGGCAGGGTTTCTGTTTCAGGAATAAAATAGGCGGGAGGATTTTCTTCGCTATAGAGCCATGCGAGTACATTGTCAAATGATCTATTTTCTAGCATAAGAACAACAACGTGCTCAATGCTAGGGTTCATGTCGGCGCGAAGAGTTGTCAAAGCAAGGGTCGATAAAAGGATAAATCGAAACATAATTCCTCCGGTTTAGAGGATAAAATAGCCGGCAAATGGTTTCCTGTAAATATATTATTGGTTTTGCTATCATTGTTCTATGACGTCACTACTTGGTATACATTCTCTAGCAAAATCGTTTGGCACGCAGCTTCTTTTTGATGATCTCTCCTTTACAGTGCGGCAGGGTGAAAAAATTGGGCTGATCGGACCAAATGGCTCTGGCAAGTCTACACTGCTAAAAATATTGATGGGGCTAGATTCACAAGATAGCGGCTCCATTACAAAAAAAACAAACCTCCGCATGGGTTATGCAGAGCAAGATCCTACCTTTGCCGCAAAAAGCGTAGAGGAGATTTTAGTAGAGGCTGGCGGCGATGCTGTACAGGCTCAGATCCTCCTTAGCAAAGCAGAATTTTCTGACTTTAGTCAAGATGCTTCACTTCTTTCTGGCGGATGGAAAAAACGTCTTAGCGTCCTTAGAGCCCTAATTACAGAACCAGATATTCTTCTTCTCGATGAGCCTACAAACCATTTGGACTTAGAAGGGATACTTTGGCTCGAAAAATTTTTGATAAAAGCAGCCCCAAGCTACATTGTCGTAAGCCACGATCGCTATTTCTTAGAAAATGTATCAAATAAAATTATAGAGATAAATAAGTGCTATCCCGAAGGGCTTTTTATGAGCGACGGAACACTGAGCGATTATCTCGAAAAAAAGGAAGCATTCCTTGAAGCGCAAAGTAAAGAAGAGCGGATCTTAAAAGCCAAGGCGCTGGAAGAGATAGACTGGCTAAGGCGCTCTCCAAAAGCACGGACAACGAAGTCAAATTCACGCATTCAAAGAGCCTATGCCCTTTTTGACGATCTTGCTGATGTAAAAGCAAGAAATAGGGTGCAAAATGTCGCTATAGACTTTTCAGCATCTGAGAGGGAGACCAGAAAACTCCTTGTCGCAAAAAATCTGGCTAAATCCTACAACGGCAAATTTCTTTTTAAAGGACTAGATCTTGTCTTATCTCCAGGAAGCCGCGTCGGCATTATGGGAAAAAATGGCACAGGAAAAAGTACCCTTCTAAAAATGCTTGCAGGATCTGTAGATCCTGATATGGGCACAAGAAAATATGCAGATAATTTAAAGCTTGTCTATTTTGACCAGCACAGAGAACGGCTTCCAGGCCACCTTTCATTAAAAGATGCACTTTCACCAAATGGAGAAATCGTAGAATTTCGCGGCCAGTCAATGCACGTAAATGGTTTTGCAAAGCGCTTTTTATTTTCACCAGATAGGCTTGAAATGCCAATTAGTAGGCTATCTGGCGGTGAGCGTGCTCGCATACTCATTGCAAAGCTTATGCTAGAGCCTGCAGATATCCTCTTTTTGGATGAGCCTACAAATGATCTTGATATTCCCACACTTGAAGTGATGGAAGAGAGCTTAAAGAGTTTTCCTGGAGCACTCGTACTTATTTCTCATGATCGCTGCCTTGTAGATAGAGTCTGTACTGAGATTTTAGGGCTGGGCCGAGAGGATGTTCCGCCAGAGTTGTTTGCCGACTCGAAGCAGTGGGAAGAGGCTGAAAAAAAGGCAGCGCGTCCAGAAGAGAAGCAAAAAGGGGTAGATACACGCGAAAAGCGGGAAGAGAAGAAAAAGCTTAGCTACAAAGAGCAAAAAGAGCTAGAGGGCATGGAAGAGAAGATCATGAAGCAAGAAGCCCTCATTGCAGAGCTTGAAAAAAAGATCTCTTCAAATGATCCAGCAGCTTATAAGGCTCTTGCAGAGGCGCAAGAGCTTTTAGAAGCCTTCTTTACTCGCTGGCAAGAGCTTTCTAGCCAATCTTCTTAATCGTTATAAAGGCTGCGTTATTGGCGCCGGAGAGAACAAGTGTCATAGGTGATGGCGCGCCTCTTGCATTGCCGAGAGCAAAGGTTGGCCTTGGTGTTGTAGCATGTATAATAAGTGTTTCTCTAGACCATGTTGGCAGGTTTTGTACGCTTGGGCATGGATTTACTTCATTTCCGTCTACAACAAGCACAAGTGATGCATTTTGCGACCAGTGTCCGCCAAAATGAACTTCATAGAAACCAGGGCCGGCTTCCGATGTGAAAAGACCTGTAGAGCTATCATAGTAAATTTGGCTGTGTGCAAGAGTTAGCATAGATTTGATGAGCTCGCCCTGCCCAATATTTGAAGCAGTCTGTGGATGTACTGCTGAGACAAAGCCTTGGATGCCTACTCCTGGGTCTCCTTTTGGGCCTCTTTTTCCGCGCTTTCCTGGTTTTCCGCGCTTTCCTCGCTTATTTCTGCCAGCATCTGATGAGCTGTTTTTGCTATTTTTTTTCTTTTTCACCGCAACGATTGTTTTGTACTGCACGCGCCGCGGCTTCGAGCTTGAAATGCTGCTTTTTTTGGAAGAGTCTGATTTTTGCGGAGGAGATCCAAATGGAAGGTTGCTCATGTGAGCAAAAGCATTAGCACTTATGCAAAATGTTGATAAGAGTGTATAGTAAAACCATCTGTACATAGGGTATCTCCATAACAATATACCTCACATGTACGATGAAATATTGATTTACATCAATAGAAACCTCTATGTTTTGTTTAAATTGTAGCATAAAGAGTCAGCCTATAGAGTTTGATATCACAAGAGATGCCTCCTGCAGTTTTGAAACAGGAGAATCGAAGTGGTCAAAAGTTCTCTTTACCTGGGATTCCATCTCGCGCACCTACATTCAGGAGCAAGCTTCAGGCGATATCTATAATGATGATAGCGAAAATTGCGTACGCATAAAATGCCTAGCACTTATTCCTTCAACTCTACTTATGACGGTGGTGAGGATAATAGAGCATGTGGTGAAAAAGGGCTTTTCTGATCTCGCAAAAGTTCCTTATTATGGTCTTTTATCTATAAAAGCTGCATGTATCGGCATTATCGATCCTTTTGCAGGAAGAAAAGAGTATAGCCTTTATGAGCGATCACTATTTGGAAACCCAGACCGAGTAGACAAAAAGCGCGACTTCTATCTAGCTTCATGCTTTCAGCCTCTTAACTGCAATATCGAAAACAAACATGATAAGCAAATCACACTGCTTTTGCTCAAAAGACGTATCCTAAGAAGCTTGCAAAGCTGAAGGTAAAAAAAATATATAAAAAATTGGCAAGGGCAAAGGCAAGGGCAATCGCTCTCAGGCGATCTTGCTTTATTAGAGTTCAGCGCGGGTGGTTTGAGTTTCTTCAACATCCAGTTCATGCTCGATTTGAGCAAGGACTCTATCGTCTATCATGCCATCTTCCCATTTCTCGAGGAGAACTCGTCGTTGAGCTTGTACAACTTTTTTTCGGGCGTGTTCAAACTGCTTGTGGTTTGAATTTTCTTTTGTAGCAAGGACAAGAAGCTTTGTACGTGTTGTAAAATAGTTATAGAGAACTCCTCGCTCCTCTTCAGAAACTGTTTGGCTCGAGTGGAGGCGATTAATTTCTTCGCGGGCAACTTCAACGAGGGTTTTTCTTGTTTCATTGGCCGCATCTTTTGGCAGGTGCTCGGGAAGGTTTAGCAAAGCAAGGAGCTTAGGAAGAGTAACTGTCGGGATTACTATCGTAAATAGTATGATGCAAAAGACCATATAGATGACCTCTTGCCTACCCAGAAGAGGAGAGCCATTGTCAAGCGTCATTGGAAGAGCAAGTGCAGCTGTAAGGGAAACGATACCCCTCATTCCTACCCAGCCGATAATGACGCCTTCTCGCATAATCTCTGATATTTCATGAGCTTTATCTGTATTTTGTTTGCGATGATAGTCAACTATGCTCTTAATACAGGACCAGAAGATGCGTATGAAAAACATCACAACGGTAATAAGAAATGAATAGCCTGTAAGCTGAGCAATCTGATACCAGCTGAGATGGCTTGTCTGCTCATCCAGCTGTGATCCGATAAGAACAAAAATAAAGCAGTTTAAAATGATGATGTACATATCCCAGGTAACTCTGCCAATCATCCGCCTTAAAGATGTCTGATGCTTAAAGAGTATCCGAGAGCCTATGATGCCGCTTGCTACTACTGCAAGAACAGCTGATGCGTCGATAGCTGTTGCTGTGATATAGATGACATAGGGAATAATAAAGGAAGCTAATGCTCCAACTACTGGCTCTAAATAACGTGCAGCAAGATGCTGAAATGCCCAGTTGAGAGAAAGCCCTACAGCAACGCCAGCTAGTGCCATATAGACAAATTCCCAGCTTGCTTCAAAGAGAGAAAATGATCCTGTTGCAAGTGCTGTTACTGCTATCTTGTAGAGCACTAAAGCTGAAGCGTCATTGACTAAGCTTTCACCTTCTAAAATGGTGATAAGTTTATTGCCTAGTGGAAACCGCTTTAGGATTGCTGTCGCACAGGTGGCATCAGGCGGGGAAACAATAGCGCCAAAGGCAAATGCAAGCGGCCAAGAAAACTCTGGAAAGCACCACTTAAAGATGAAGGCTACGACAAGCGTGGTGGCAACTACAAGGCCAAGTGCTAAAGAGGTAATTTCTTTAGCATGCTTTTTAAAGTCTGCAAACGATGCCCAGAAGGCTCCGTAATAGAGAATAGGTGGCAAAACTATAGTAAGGAGAAGGTTTGGTTCAATATAGGTAAAGTCAAGGCCTGGCAGAAAGCTTAAAAATGAGCCGCCAACCACAAGCGCAATTGGATAGGGAATTTTTATTTTTTGTGCAGCAGCAACAAATAGTACTGCCGCGCTCATCAAAAGGAGCAGTTTTTCAAAATCTAACATAACCTCCATGTAGCGATAACTTGTGTTAAATTCTAGTAGATTTATTTCTTGTAGGGATGGAGAATCTAAAATTTGAAATTACGGAGGGAAAAATGACAGCTGTGGGAGGATCTTCTCGAATAGGGGCTGTTAGAACAGCGGCGACATATGTTGGAGCACTCTATGGGGCAGGTCAAACACTTACCCACGCATATGAAAGTCCGCTTACTACGCTTCTTTGTGAGGGCGTCCGAAATTATACCCCAGAAATAATCAGAAACAGCACAGAAATTATTCAAGAAATAGCGCATGCGACATTACCTGTTACAAGCTATTTGCCCGTTTGCTGGCACTATGCAGGACGAGCTGCTCTGATCCTGCGAGGCGGCTTTGCAGCATGGTCGCTTTATACGTGGCTTCGAGGGGGCCCTATGACCCAAGCAAAAAAGAGAAGATGGGTTCAAAGTGCTGGCGTGATGATTAGCAGGGCTAAAGAGTACCACAGCATTTTTGAGGAGATGGCACGTACCAAGCGCGATTTTTTAAATTTGGAAACTTTTAATAAAGTAGTTGATCTTAATAATTCATTTACTACTATCGCTCATAAAAATTATATAGATCATACATTGAGAGATCTTCTTAGAATAGCAATGAAAACCATTGCAACTGTAGAAAACGAGCTTGTAGAATCAAGACCCCAGAAAAAACAAAAAAGGGAGGGAGAAGAGCCATGTCTACAATCGAAGTAATTTCTTCATCATCAAGTAGTTCTACGCCTGAAGAAGAGGTAGCAGCACTTGAGAGGCGAGAGTCTTCTCATGGGATAAAGCGCCCTCGGGTCAGGTCTCCAGAAGAGAGAATGCGAGATAACCTGTTCAATATGTGGGACTATGTGGGCTTTAGGCCTTCTTTCGAAGTTCAAGCTAGAGAAAATCCTACGCCCCTTGAACTTTTTTGCACTGTAGCTTCTGCCCAAGGACGCAGGAAAACAATGGAAGATGTTCACCTCGTCATGGAATCTCCCCAAAAAGATGGACAGCTCGTGGCAATATTTGATGGCCATGGAGGAACTGCTGTTGCAAATAAGGTAGCTTCTATCTTCAGAGAGCGATTTTTTGTAGAGCTTGAGCAAAATCGAGAAGATATTCGCACATTTTTTAGAAACTTTTGCAAAAAAGCACAGCAAGAAACTCCTGAAATACTCTGCGGATCGACAGCGCTTTTTTCCTACTTTGACCACAATACAAATTTTCTCTACACAGGAAGTGTCGGCGATAGTGAAGAGCACCTCTATCAAAACCATGATGGGGATGTAGTAGCTATACCTATATCTGATGCGAGAGATTGGATGCATCCTAAAGAGGAAAAGCGCTATCTAGACGTTGTTGATAATGAACAAATACAAAAGGAGTGGCTTGCTATTGATGTCGCTGATAATCGCAGATTTCCCGGCATCAAACAAGGCGTCAACTCTCCTCGAGTATTTGGTGGAAAGAAGTTTTGGCATACAAATAAAGATGGCATGAAGGTGACAGCCTTTAGCTCAAATCCTGTGGTCACAATATTTCAGCCAGCGGCAGGGGATAAGCTTGTTCTTGCCTGCGATGGAGTGTGGAAGGCGGTTCAACAAGAAAGGCTCGTAGAAGAGGTGATAAAACCGCACTGGAATGCCCCAGATCTTGCAGATCGCATTGTGAAGTATGCCTACGATGTAGGAAGCACAGATAACCTCACCGTAATTGTGGCGGATGTCGCAAATAAGGTTTTTAAGGAGGAGTCGCTTCCTCCCACTGTTCCCTTAGATGATTTACCGTGAAGGTTGATATCGTAAAAAAATAAATTGACATTGTATGTTCTTTATGAGATAGCGCTTTCTTAGGTAGCTATTGAGGATACTATGTTTCGTAAAGGGATTTTGTCTGTTAGTGCGTGCGCGTCTCTATTTCTTGTGCTTGCTGCATTGCAAGCCCCCATTGGAGCGCCAGATGCAACCCAAGCAATAGATGGCCAGACTCTTCCTCCTCGGCCACTTCCTTTTGGGGGACAGATAAATCTCAATGCGGCAGAGTCAACTCCTTGGTGGGCACCTCGTGTAGTGCCTCCAAAAGGTGCGCCAAACATTTTGCTTATACTTACAGATGATGTAGGCTTTGGCGCTCCAAGTACTTTTGGAGGAGTTATCCCAACGCCTAGTTTAGACCGAATTGCAAAAAATGGCATTCGCTACACACAGTTTCATTCTACAGCTCTTTGTTCACCTACTCGAGCGGCACTCATAACTGGACGAAATCACCATAGTGCAGGCTATGGAGTTGTCTCTGAACAATCGACAGGCTTTCCAGGCTATAATAGCATTATCGCTAAGAACTGCACCTCCATTGGTGAAATATTGAAGCAAAATGGTTATGCGACTTCGTGGTTTGGCAAAAACCATAACACCCCAGAATTTCAGGCAAGTCAGCTAGGGCCATTTGATCAGTGGCCTACAGGGCTGGGGTTTCAATACTTTTATGGATTTATAGGAGGCGATACAAGCCAGTGGCAGCCTAACCTCTTTCGTAATACTACTCCAATATACCCCTATGAGAACAATCCGCGCTGGAACCTGACAACGGCGATGGCAGATGATGCGATAGCGCATATTAATATGATTAATTCGATCGACCCAGAAAAGCCTTTTTTTGTCTATTACGCACCGGGAGGCACTCATGCTCCTCATCATCCAACTCCTGAATGGATAGAAAAGTTTGCAGGAAAATTTGATATGGGCTGGAATGCCCTTAGAGAGCAGATTTTTGCAAATCAAAAACGCCTCGGCGTCATTGCACCTAATGCAGAGCTCACACCATGGCCAAGTGATATCCTAAAGGATTGGGATAAGCTGACGCCAGATGAGAAAAAACTGTTTGCTAAGCAGGCAGAAGTCTACGCAGCATATCTTGCCTACACAGATCATGAAATAGGAAGAGTAATTCAAGCAGTGGAAGATATTGGCAAACTAAACAATACAATCGTTATCTATATCAGCGGTGATAATGGCGCAAGCCCTGAAGGAACCCCTATAGGGACTCCAAATGAAGTTGCCTGTTTTAACGGCGTTGATGTTCCAGTCGAAGTGCAGCTTAAAGATTTTTATAAACTATGGGGTTCCGACCAGACATATCCCCATATGGCAGTTGGCTGGTCTTGGGCCTTTGATACGCCCTACAAATGGACCAAGGAAGTGGCATCTCACTTTGGCGGAACTAGACAGGGTATGTGCATATCTTGGCCTGCAAAGATTACAGATGTTGGAGCTATACGAAATCAGTTTCATCATGTAATTGACATTGTGCCTACGATTTTAGAAATTACACAAATTCAAGCGCCAACTTCTGTTAACGGTATAGCCCAAAAACCTATCGAAGGGGTAAGCATGGCCTACACATTCGATAAAGCACATGCAAATGCCCCTTCTAGACATATCACGCAGTATTTTGAAATGATGGGAGATAGAGCTATTTACCATAATGGCTGGATGGCATGTACAACGCCGCTTCGTGCTCCTTGGAATCTTACAGGACCTACTACACAAGATCCAGCAAACGCATACAAGTGGGAATTGTACGATATAAATACTGACTGGACTCAGTGTCATGACGTGAGCCAGAAGTTTCCTGCTAAGCTAAAAGAGCTTCAGGAACTTCTTTGGGCTGAGTGCGATAAGTATCAGGTACTTCCTCTTGATGCATCAGTAGCAACACGAATTATTGCACCTCGCCCCAACCTTACAGCAGGCCGCTATGACTTTACCTACAAAACTCCTCTTACCGGAATCCCTATGGGCGATGCGCCTAGTTTGCTCAATACTTCCTACACGATAACTGCAGACATAGAAGTCTCTAGTGAGGGTGCAGAAGGCATGATTGCAACACAAGGGGGACGCTTTGCTGGATGGGGATTTTATCTTCTTAAGGGAAAGCCTGTTTTTGTTTGGAATTTAGTAGATTTAGAAAGAATTCGCTGGGAAGCTTCAAGTCCTTTAGCTCCTGGGCGACATACGATTTCGTTTGATTTTGTCTACGATGGGAAAGGGCCTGGTACTCTTCGCTACAATAATTTTAGCGGCATTGGCCAGGGCGGTATCGGTACGCTTACTATTGATGGAAAGGTAGTTGATTCCAAGCCAATGAAAAAAACACTTCCGCTTATTCTTCAGTGGGATGAGACCTTTGACATAGGATCTGATACTGGAACTCCTGTCGATGATAGCGATTATCAGATCCCATTTACCTTCACAGGCAAGCTCCTGCAGCTGAACATAAAGATTAAGCCGCCCGAACTTTCTGATGCAGACAAAAAGCTCTTACAAGAAGAGTCTGCTAAAATAAGGGCAGCTGCATAGTAAGATAGAATGTTTCGCCCTTTAGGTAATTTTTTGTGTCAGATTCCTTAAAGTAGCGCAGGCAAAGAGTGACGGGAATGTCAAACAGCTTCCATTCATAAGATATGCTGGGGCCAAGTCCTAGAGCTTGACTTCTAAAGCCGCCTAAAACTTTGGAGCCTGTTCCGCTATCTGGTGTAAGTTGATAAAACCAGTAGCCAGAGAGCCCAACTTGTAGCTGAGGTGTTAGGTATTGGCCCGCAAAAAAGTCAGTATGCCAAGCACTTCCAGAGCGATAGTGTATTTTGTGGTTTGTAAAATTTACGGTAATTCCAGTGAGGGCCGAAACTTCTGTTCCCCAAGAAGGGTTTAGCCAAGTGAACCCTACATCTGTCTCTGTTGCAAAATGGTTTTGGCCCATATTAGCAATGTTGCCTTTTTTATAGCTTCCCGTTGGAACAAAAAGTCCCTGAAAACCAAGTATATGTAGGTTATAACGATCGCTATGCCATCCAAGCATCAAAGGGATAACCAAGGTGTCTGAAATGCCGTGCGCTACTTGATGCTTTTTTCTGCTTATTGTTTTGGTGCCAATAGTAGCTTGTGGAAGTCCTAAGGCATTTCTTGTAATGCTTACTGTAGGAACTGTTGCAGAAATACTTGCATGTACATCTACTTTCCCAAAAGGTGCAATCACTGCACAGCCAATATTTGCATCCAGAAGTTTTAGCGAGGAAATGTAGGTAAGGCTTAAAATATCGAATGAAATTTTGGCATTCGATTTTGCGGTGGTAATTCCTCCTAAGATATTTTTACTTAAATGTCCTGGATGGTGGTAGATGTCATTTCGAAAGTAGAGGCCAGGAGGGGGCATGTAGCCTGCTTTGGGTCCCATATATCCGTTGAGGTAGAGGGGAAACGCTCCTTCAGTTGCTTGAGCTAGAGAAATCAGTGAAGTGAAAAGTGCAAAAAGTTTGAAAAGTCTACACATAGAATAGCCAAAAAAAATCCGTTTTGAAAAGATAGCTTATTTGTTATTAAATCGCTATAGGCTGTAGGAGTCTTTATGTTCTATCTCGTAATGTGTTTAGTGATGTGCAGCTTTTGCTGTGCCCAAACGCCATCTGGTATGGCGCTAATTCCAGCAGGTGAATTCATGATGGGATCTTCAGATCCGGCTAATAGGCGCGATCAAAAGCCTGCACATAAAGTGCGCTTAGATGCATTTTTTATGGATACAACTCCCGTAACAAATCGTCAGTTTCTTCAGTTTGTTGAAGAGACGGGCTATGTGACAACAGCAGAAAGAGCTCCCCTGATGGAGGAAATAATGAGCCAGGTGCCGCCAGGGACTCCTAAACCAGACCCTTCTCTCCTCGTTGCATCCTCTTTAGTTTTTAAACCCGCAAAAGAACAAGTTCCTCTAAACAATTGCCACGAGTGGTGGGACTGGAAAGCAGGCGCCAATTGGAGACATCCTCATGGTCCTTCAAGTTCTATCGAAGGCATCGAGGATCATCCTGTTGTTCATGTATCTTGGTATGATGCAAATGCGTATGCCAAATGGGCTGGAAAGCGTCTTCCAACTGAAGCAGAATGGGAATATGCCGCACTTGGAGGGAGAAAAGATATTCGCTACGTCTGGGGAAATGATGAATTTAACGAGGAAAATCCACAATGCAATATCTGGCAGGGAAACTTTCCCTACAAAAGCACAAAGCCAAATGGAAGCTTTGGCACAACTTCAGTTAAAACATATAAACCAAATCCTTATGGACTCTATGATATGGCAGGAAATGTTTGGCAGTGGTGTTCTGATCTTTATAACGCCGGCTATTATGAAGAATTAGCTAAACAGGGGGTTGCTGTAAATCCAAAAGGTCCTGCTAAAAGTTTTGATCCTGATGAGCCTTATGCTACTAAGTATGTCCATCGGGGCGGCTCATTTTTATGTCACCGTAGCTACTGTGTTGGATATGAGATTACTGCACGAATGAAGACAAATCCTGATACAAGCTTATGTCATCTTGGCTTTCGATGTGTGAAAGATTGCCAGCCTGCTGGCAAATAGTCTGTTTTTAAATTATTGGATCTCTGGGGGTTGCTATTCTGCTTTCAAAGAGTGCTACTTTCAAATCTATTGATTGTTAGCAAAAATAGATGCTGAGATGCTTGAGTTTGGACAGCTAGCGTAAAGAAACTCTCTTTGATGAGCGAAGCTCTTCGCTCCGAACTCATAATCTAGAATGTCAAAAAAAAAGGCTCTAGCGAGAATCGCTAGAGCCTTTTGTCTTGGCTATACTACAGCTGAGATATGCTGAAGTGGGCACATACTGTTGTTGCAGATGGTCCGTTGCCGCTGAGTGTCAGCAAAGTAGGGGAGTTGCTTATCACAGTGACAGCGTCGCCAGCTTGCAGGGAAAGAATTGCTGATCCACTTGTCATGTGGAGGCCTTTTCCTGAAAGTACGCCCGTTGAATCTCCTGAGGCAAGCTCTGTTCCCGGTACTACTATTCCATTAACAGCAAGGCAGAATCGTGCGCCAGGCTGTACAAAAGATGCTCCCCATGTGATATGGAAATCACCTTCTTGGAGGAATATAAAGCTTCCAGACTGCTCATCATAAATAAAACCGGTACCTACATGTGCCATTTTGTTGTTAAACAAGATCGCATCGCCTGAGCGCTTCAATGTAGTTGCGCCGGTGAGGTAGTAGGATGCAAAGTTTCGAGGATGAGTGTCGCCTTTTTCACCCTTTTCACCTTGAAGACCGCGTGGTCCCATGCTTCCGATAGGGCCTTGAGGACCTTGAAGTCCCTGAAGACCTTGAGGGCCTTGAGGACCTGTTGGGCCGATTGGGCCTTGCTCTCCCTGAGGGCCTTGAGGACCTTGGAGACCTTGAACGCCAGGCTCGCCCTGAATTCCTTGCTCACCTTTCGGACCGATTTCTCCTTGAGGGCCAACTTCACCTTGGATTCCTTGCACCCCTTGAGGTCCAATTTCTCCTTGAGGCCCCTGTTCACCTTGATCGCCTTTCTCACCCTTTTCACCCTGAGGTCCTTGGATGCCAGGCTCGCCTTGAAGACCTTGTGGGCCCATATCGCCTTTTTCACCTTGAGGGCCTACTTCTCCTTGCGGACCTTGAGGACCAGCATCTCCTTGGTCTCCCTTGTCGCCTTTTTCACCCTGAAGACCTTGAGGGCCAACTTCACCCTGAGGGCCTTGAGGGCCGGCTTCCCCTTGAGGACCAGTTTCGCCTTGCGGACCGACTTCTCCTTGTG
>CAYWZU010000011.1:0-13066 GCA_964462925.1 uncultured bacterium | reverse complement strand
CCTTGATCACCTTTGTCGCCTTTCTCACCTTGAGGGCCTTGAGGACCAACTTCACCTTGGATTCCTTGCGGACCGATGTCGCCTTTTTCACCCTTATCGCCCTTTTCACCTTGAGGACCTTGAGGACCAATTTCACCTTGCGGGCCTGGCTTTCCTTGGATTCCCTGTTCGCCGCGAGAGCCTTTTTCACCGCGAGGACCAGCGGCTCCTGTAGCACCTTGAGGACCTACAAGTCCTTGTGGGCCTTGGAGACCTCTTTCACCAGCTGGACCTTGAGGGCCGCGGGGACCGCCAATACCATTTGATAAAATTGTTTCTCTAACAGTGTGCGGAATATATTCTTCCCAGCCGGAGCCTTTAGCTTGCTCTTTTTGTTCAGCCTGCTGAAGAGGAACTTCCTTTTTTTGTATTGGCTTTCCAGCTGGAGCTGGATAGATTTTTTTTGGTTGTTGCTGACCTGCATCAGCAAAGAGCATCTGTGATGTCATCAAAAGCGTGACAACCTTTGGTAGCACTGAAAGCTTCATAGGCAAATCTCCATATTGATTGCGTTTTCAATAAAGAAACATATTGATTGTTATTTCACAACAAAAAAATCTACTTGGCAGCAAGACGTTCGATCCATTTTTTTGAGTCCTCCAAAAAATTTGGATAAAGTGCAAGGAGCGTAATGAGATCGACTGTTAGTGCATGGCTTAAATTTTTGCCATGTTGCTGGGAAATCGTCTGCAGGGCTTTGCTAGTCGCTTCTTTGTCGCCCTTAGCAAAATGAATTTCAGTTTGAAGAACGAGTACCTCTACATCTTGCTTAAGATCTTTCAGTACTTCCTCTGCTGCGTCGAATTTTAGATTCCAAATATGTCTTCTTGCTTTAGCAAGTGCAAGACGAACATCATCTTCAGCATGTGCCTCTAGAAGTTCAAAGTATTTTTCTGCTTTTTCGTCGTCGCTTTCAATAAAGTGAGTAGCAAGCGCAACAGCTGCAGAAATATCTATTTCATCTTGCGAATAGACTAAGTCCTCTAAATATGCTACTGCTCGTTCTTCATCTATAAGGAGCAGTAGCTCGCCAAGGATGCTTCGCACAAAAGGATCTTTTGGATTTTTAGCAAACGCTAGCTCAGCATGCTTTAATGCTTCATTAGTGTTTGCAAAGGTTCCAGAGAGCTCTTCTAGCTGCAAAGCTGCAAGAGATGCATGGGCATCATCATATGTAATGCGCTTCTTTTTTTCTTGCGGCTCGCAGGCAGCAGAAAGAAGTCCTATAGCCTTTTTTCGACCTTCAGGATCAGGGTGCGTCATTCTCAAAAACTCTCCATAATGATATTGAATTTGAGCATTATAGGGATCAAGTTTGAGAGCGTCTTCGAAGGATGCTTTTGCATTTTCTAGATCGTTTTTTCTTGCGTAGAGTTTTGCGAGAGCAAAATTTGCATCAGCGGTTTTTTCTAATGAAAGGCTTGTAAGAAGAAGCGGTATTGCGTCATCGGGCCTAGTATCTTGAATGAGCGTAGCGAGGCCAAATAGTGCTTGTTTATTATGCGGATTTATTGAAAGGGCGGTTCTATAGTGATCTTCAGCGATATCGCAGCTATCTCTTCTTGTAAGAGCTGCGGCGGTGAGGTGTGCACGAGCATTTCGTTCATTTGTCCTGAGTGTTCTTCTGGCAAGAAAAGCGGCAAGGGGAACATTGTCTTGTTCTAATGCAAGCTCAGAGAGGACACTTGTGACAAATTCATCGTGAGGCTCTTTTTTATAGGCTTCGTAGGCAAGGTCGAAATTGCGTGTATTCAGTGCTTTTATGCAGAGCATTCGCGGCGTGCAAATAGGATCTGTCTGTTCAAGGCGAATAAGCGCTCCTTTTGCTTTTAGTAGATTTGCCTCTAAGTTGGAGTGCCCTGTCTGAAGGAGGTCTATATAAAGAAGTGCTGTGGGGATAAATGATGGACGTGCGGTAAAGATTTGTTCAAGAAGATGGACTGCTTCAGATTTATCTGCTCTTGAGCTTTCAAGAAGTGCCGATGCATAGAGTAGGCAAGCAAGAGGGGAGTTTGAATTTTTCTTTGCCGCAGCTTCTAGTTCTTCAAAATTTTTGCCTGTTACCCAGAATGAGTCACAGACTATATCTGTAAGAGAATCTGGACAGACAAGTCCTGCGAGCTCGAGATGATCGATGTTTTCGCAATTTGCTACGTTCACCCTTTTGAGCGCTGGACATTTTTCAAAGAGCGTAGAGAGTCCCTTAGCAGATACTGACGTCCCCCAAAGATCTATCTCTTCAAGTGTTTTTGGCAAGTTAGCTTCTTCGAGAACTTCATCTGTTAATTCAAGAGACTGAGAGAGTTGGATTTGTTTCGCCTGCGGGAATTTTTCAATAAAGGCGATGAGAGCGTCTTTTTCAAAGTCAGTGTATAGAAGTGCAACTTTTTGGATTGGGCCAAGCACATCTGTAGCATTTTGAATGCTTGTAAGGAGTTCTGCATGCACGTTTGCAACGCTAATTTCTACAGGGCCCTCAAGATCTCGGCACGCTTCAAAACTCTCTTTGGTAAGTGCAGAGGTTGCTTTTGCAAAAAGGCAAGAAAGCGCCTCTCTTTTTGTTACTGGCTCTTTTACAAGTTCTGAAGAGAAATGGCCATTTGCAAGCCTGCTCGCGCTCATCATGCAGGTAAGTGTTTCTGTAAGAGTGATAACTCGCTCAGAATATTTTATGCCTAGCGCATTTCGCTGGTTTTGCTGAGCTTTTGCGATTTCTGCAAGCAGTGTGGGGATTGTTTGGGGATCATTTCCGAGTGCTCGTGTGACAGCCTCTATTGAATATTCGCCCTTGTAATAGCCTTTTACACCTTCTATTAATGCAACTGGTAGTGACATAGTATAACTCCATTTTTAGGTGGAGTGTAGACTATGGGCGACTAGAATGCTACTTTATCTGTAGCTGGATTGTGATGGATTCTTTTTCGATTTCAGTAAAAATCTCACTAGCTGACTTTTTGAGGGCAGCTCGAAAGTTGCTAAGGTAGCGGTCTGTATCTGATTGAGATACAAAACGGATATTGTGATTTTCTGCAAGAAACTTGGTAAGGACCTCTTTTTCAAATTCCACACGAATTTCGAGCTTTTTTTCGATGTCGTTTAAGATGACATGACACTCATCAACAGGGGAGTGGCTTTTGATAGTGTCGGCAAATTGCTTTGCAAAAAGGTGATAATGGTGACTGTCTGACTTTTTTTCCGGCATGCTGGTGCGTACTTCTATCGCATGGATCGGAGCAAAAGAAAGTAGACAAAAAATGGCAAATAACTTCATAGAGTAATAATTGTACTATAAATTTGAGAAAAAGTCAACTTTTAGGCTACTATTCACTTTAACCCATAAGAGATTCGACTATGAAGAGGTTATTTCTACTCGCTCTTTTACTTTTTACTGCCTGTTCAGATACTTCATCTAAAAAGCAGGTTGAAGCCCTTTTTGCTCTCGCAGATATCCAGGTAAATGGCTCAAAGCCTTGGGATATCCAGGTTCATAACGATGCATTCTACGACAGAGTTTTAGCTGGCGGATCACTTGCCCTTGGCGAAAGCTATATGGATGGCTGGTGGGATAGTCCGCGTGTTGATCAGTTTATAGAACATATATTCCGGGCAAATATCGACGATAAAGTAGAGCCTACGTGGGAGATGCGCTGGACTTGGCTAAAAGCATGGCTCTTTAATCTGCAAGATAAGATCGGCGCAAAGCAGGTAATTGATGAGCATTACCAACTTGGAAATGACCTCTATCAGGAGATGCTAGATCCTCTGATGGTCTATAGCTGCGGCTACTGGAAGGATGTTGACAGTGTCGATAAAGCGCAGGAGGCAAAATTTGACCTCATCTGCAGAAAGCTTAAATTAGAGCCTGGTATGCGCGTACTGGATATTGGATGCGGGTGGGGCGGCTTTGCGAAGTATGCTGCAGAGCACTACAATGTGAGCGTGGTTGGCGTTACACTTTCAGAAAATCAGGCAGAATATGGAAGATCGGTCTGCAGGGGGCTTCCTGTAGAAATTTTGGTGCAAGATTATCGAGACCTTACAGGCACCTTTGATAGAGTTGTATCTATAGGCATGTTTGAGCATGTCGGCAACAAAAACTATGATGAGTTTATGGAAGTTGCAGAGCGTTCATTAAAGCCAGATGGTATTTTCCTGCTCCATACAATCGGTGCAAATACAGACTCTCTGCTTACAGATCCATGGATACACAAATATATCTTTCCAAATGGAAACCTTCCTTCCATCGCAGAGATAGGCGATGCTATTGAGAATCGGTTTGTGATGGAAGACTGGCATAATTTTGGTACCTACTATGCGAATACTTTGATGGCATGGTATCACAATTTTGATAAGGCATGGCCAAAACTCAAAGCTAAGTATGGCGAGCGCTTTTATCGCATGTGGAAGTACTACTTGCTCTCCTGTGCTGGCGGTTTTCGTTCGCGTGAAATCCAGCTTTGGCAGATAGTGCTTACAAAAAATGGCCTCGTTGGCGGCTATGACTCTGTCAGGTAGCTAACAAAGAGATGCGCCGCCTGGCCAAAAGGCTAGGATGAGTAGTAAACGATGCAGTTTTGCTATCAAGTAAAAGCAGGGTCAGGCCTGGCATTCGGGCATTTGCTGCTTAACTTTATATTATGACTTATGTACTATTCGTCTATTCATTCACGAAGGCATAGGTTCAATAAAGTCGGGAATAGATCATCATGGCAAGAAGAGCTCGTTATCATGCTGTTGGGGCAACATATCACGTTATTTTACGGGGAAATGATGGCGAAGAAATTTTTTTCAGTGACAGAGATCGCTGCTTCATGTGTCTATTAATCCAGGAAGGCATTGAACGGTTTGGTCACCGCCTACTAGCCTTTTGTTTTATGACCAATCACATACATCTAGCAATTCAAGTTGATCAAGTGCCTTTGTCCCGCATTATTCAAAATCTCGCCTTTCGCTATACGCGATATATAAATTGGCGAAAAAAGCGTATAGGGCATTTATTTCAAGGCAGGTTTAAGTCGATTCTTGTTGATAGCAATCGTTACCTAAAACAGTTAGTACGGTATATTCATCTCAATCCTGTGCGGGCTGGATTGACACTACAACCCGAGGCGTATAGGTGGAGCAGCCACAATGTCTATTTGAGAAATACAGAATTAGCATGGTTAGATCCAAGCGTGTTATTGACCAACTTTGCTGAGGATCCAGCTGTTGCCATTTCCAATTTCCACAGCTATGTGTGCGCCGGAATTAACGTCCCAGAGGAATTTGATTTTAAGCGCGGCATGCATGACGGGATTTTTGGAGATGATGATTTTGCGAAGACCATTAAAGAAAATATGAAATCTGCAAAAAAACCTCAGCCAAGTATTCCTGAACTTGTTCGGGCTGTGAGTGAACGTTATCAGATTGACATTGTTACCTTAAAAAAAGCAGGTAAGCACCGGCAAGCAGCCAGCGTTCGAGCCATTCTATCATTATTAGTTTGTGAAGATACGAATGCTACGTTAGAAGAGCTTGCTGCGATATTAGATAGAGATCCTAGCAGCTTGAGTAAACAAGTAGCTCGCCTTAACATCAAAAAATTATCATCCAAAAAGCTGCAAGACGAAATTGCTGAGTTGAGAGCTTCCTTGTTTCAAATGCCCGAATGCCAGGCCTGACCCCGCTACTCTGTTAGATAGCTAACAAAGATGAGCGTCGTGATGCCGGTAATGAGAAGGTTTATGCCGACGAGCATGCCGAGCATCCAAGATGCCTCGCCTGGCCAAAAGGCTAGGATGAGCATTGCTAAAGCAAGAGAAATAATTGCGCTTAGCACAAGCCAGCCCCATCCCTTAAGGGGCTTTATTTGTGTGCTGCTATAGAGCTTTGCGATGCCATCGAACATAAAGTAAAAGGCAAGAAGCAGCGTGAGCGTGAGAATACCAGACATTGGGTAGATAAGTAAAAGCACTCCCAAGACAAAGTAGAGTATAGCGCTTATGATGGAGACCTTTCTATTGGGAAGCTCTTCGCCTTGCATAGAGCCAAAAGCAATTGCACCAGAACTTAAAATAAAGAGCCATGCGATAAAGTAATCAAGTGTCAGCGAAAAAAGCTTAGGAAGCAAGATTGCAAAGATGCCAAAGAGGGTGAAGAGAATGCCTTCTATAATAAAAAGCTTCTTGTAGCGCTTCATCAGTTGAAAAAGTGGCCCGTTATTCATAGAGATGATCCTTTTTATCAAGAAATAAATAATTTACTATATATCTGTAAAGGAAAAAAGGATGCACTTCAGTACGTTATGCTGGCGACATGCAGGTCATGTACCTGGTTCAAGTTAGGCTTTTTATATACTTTTCCAACTCTTTCCAGCTCATGGAAAGTACGCTTCAACTATGCGAAGGTACGTGCCGGTTTGAGTCCTTAGGTTTCAGTTTGCTAGAGTGCGGTGCATAACTGCACCGCACTCTTGAGTTTGTACATTTGGCCGAAGGCCTTTAGAATGCGGCGATTATTCGCCGCTTTAGTTTCCTTAAACTTGATATAAGTGACTGTATTTTATGTAATTACGCTAATTTTTGTAAGTTTTTTCTCAAATTTAAAGCGGTGAATAATCACCGCACTCAAACAGAGCTTCGCTCACTAGATAAGGCTTTTTTAAGCTAAAATGTCCAAACTCGAGAGTGCGGTGCATAACTGCACCGCACTTACTCAATAACGAATGTTACATCAAATGCAAAACCCTAAAATGAGATTTTGCAACCAATTGTCTCTAGAGCCGGAATTGAAAAAAGAGGTGGATTCTCTAAGCAAATGTTATCTTTATCATAGAATACACCACTCGTAAAGTTAAGTGTAAATCTTGTATCATCAGAGCTTAGAGTCAATGTCCCGTCAAATCTTGAGCGTCCGATTACTTCTCTTGTCTCATCGTTGATAGCAACATTGGTAAAGAAGATTTTATATTTCTTATGTCCTATACATTTCCATCCTCCTGTAAGGGGAGTCTGAAAGGTGTTGAAAGGAAGACCCGAAAAAGCCCCAATGCCAGTACTATCGGCACCCATTAGCGACCCATCGGCAAAAAAGATAAGATTTCCATAGGCAATAACATCAGATTCTGGAGAAACTGGAAACTGAAAGTTCCATGTTCCTACGATGGGATTTGCTCTCTCCTCATGATTGCTACTAGTAGAGCAATGGCTGCAATCTTTTGCAAAAAGATTGGCTTGAGTCATTCCAAAGCCAAGTGAGAGGATCAAAGAGGTAAAAAATAGCGATTTACTTTTCATGTTGTATCTCCTGGTTACATGCTCAATCTATAGTTCAGATGAATTTTTTTCCAAATATAATTGAACCAGTTGAAGATAAAGTATTTAATATGTATGTGTAGGGAAAATAGGAGTTTTTTAGGCTATGAAAAAGTTGCTGCTATCTCTACTCGGACTATCACTTCTTGCTGCATGTGCACGAGAGACATCATCTGATGTCTATGACAGCGAATCATTTGGCGAGGCGGAAACAACCCACCGCGGCACAATCCTTGATATGCGCGAAGTTACAGTTAAAAATGGGGAGGGCATCCAAAACAATACGACAGGACTTATCGGGGGCGGCATTGTCGGCGCTCTCCTAGGCTCTACGATTGGAAGAGGGGATGGAAAGATTGTTGCTACAGCACTTGGCGGCGTAGCAGGTGCTACTGGCGGCGCGGCTCTTCAGCAAGGACTTGGAACAGAACATGCTATGCAGTACATTGTCCAGCTTGATAACGGCGAAGAAAAATCAATCGTCCAAGCAGCTAAGCCGCATCTTCATGTAGGGCAGAAGGTGTATGTGATGATCCCGCATCACGGACGAGCAAGAATCGTTGCTCGTTAGAAAGATTCCAAAAATCAAAAGGACCAAAAGGACGAGTGATATTGTCCTTTTGGTCCTTTGCGTCGCTTAGGCGTTTTTGTCTTTTACGCTCTAGCCATGGCGCCTTCGATTTCTTCGCGGCGGCGGCGTGCATCATCGTACTTACGGAATGCTTCTTGTACTTGCTGTGAGTAGTTTTGATTTTCGCGCTCGTTTCTCTCGAAGAGGAGCTTTGAAAGCTCAACATAGGCTTGAAGTTCTGTTCTTTTGCCTGTATCTACAGTCGCAAAATATTCTTTGCCAGTCTCAGAGAATGATGCCATAATACTTGCTACTTTGGCAGCAGATGGGGCACCTGCAATAGTTGCACCAATTTGTGCAACATCAAGTAGTCCTTTTGCTATAGGAAAGCCAATAATGTTCCACTTTGTCCCGGAATATTCTGCCGCATGGCGCTTTACTGCACTCATCCAGATGGTGCGGCCAAGCTCGCTTAGTCGGTAAAAGTGTGCTTCTCTTGTCTGCTGGCCTTTGATGATCAGCTTTGCCATTTCTGTGACGATGGTTTCAAAGTCTATATCTTCGTCATCGAGATTTTTGCCAAGATTTGCCATCTCAACAGCGTCTCGGACCTGGTTGAGGTTGATGTATTGTTTTGCCTGAGGTTGAACTACAGGTTCTGGCATCTCTTCAATTACCATAGGCTGATGACTAAACTCATCGCGGTTAGAACTTATTGCATCAATTGACATAGTAGCATCCTCTCAATTATGAATTTTGTATGCGTAGCATCTGTCGCGATAGGGAATCTCGTTTTGATTCAATATCGTGCATGTTTTTATATAGCTCATAGATCACGTTGCTACGCTCTTGGAGATCAAAGAACAGTTTGTTTACATTTTTTTGTGAAAGTGTGCAAAAAGCATCAAGCTCAATCATTAGCGCTTTTTGATTCGTCAGCATCCATTCATAGACGCTTTTTACGCCGCCGGCTCCTGTCTTTGCTACCTGGAGAGCAAGCTGGGCGCCATATTTAGTCGCAACCGCAACGCCGTACTGGGCGGCAATTGGTGCTGCAATGCCAAAACTTATTGCCATAGATGTCGCTGCAGTAAAAAGGTGAATGCGATCGAGCCATTCGGCTTGGCTTTCTTTATTGCCTTGGGCCATCCAGAGGGCAATTGTTTTTTTCGCTTTTTCTTCCATGACCTGATCGAGCAGCTCAAGGACGCCTAGCGTTACTGCAAAAGCTCCGAGGGGAACAGCGCCTGCTGCAATACCAGCTACCCCTGCTGCGATAAGGCCTATGGTGGAAAGTGATTTTTCAACTGTTGTCCATGTACTTACATTTTTGGTGAGGGTAAGCTGCTTTTCAACTTCATCTGAGCGCTTTTTTTCGATGGAATCGGAATAGGTTCTTTCTTGTACAAGAAGATCTCTTGTAATCGCTAAGCGCTCTGTAAAGGCATCTTGTATAAGCAAGAAAAGTGCATGCACCTGATCATCTACTAAATCTGTGGTGTCTCTTTCGACAAGCTCGCGAAGGCTATTTACCCCAACATTTACCTCTTCAGGGTCTGCATCTTCCGGATCATCGAGTTCTGGATGGGAAAATTTTGGTCCATAGGTGACAGAAATATTGGTAACAGCTTTACCAATAGTATCTTTTGTTGGGGTGTAGACAATAGGTTTTACTGCAAAGAAAGAAGATGCCGGTGACATGCATGCCCCAAGGAGCTCTGCCTGTCTTCTTTCTTGATCTAGTGAAATTTTATCTACCATGCGCCACCTCAACTATTCTCTCTTTTATTACCTGAACTCGCTCTAAAAAGGGAGCAAATTTCGCACCCACTGCAAGTTTTTCTGCCTGCGCAATCGCTGCATTTGCAATTTCAACCCTTCCAAGCCTTGTTGCACACTCTGCCCAGTAGGCATGTGGACGCGGATCATCTTTTGAATGAACACAGGCGATTTGGAAGGCGTGCGCAGCATCTTCATCATTTCCACTCATCATAAGGCTAGATCCTAGGCCATACCAGTAGACACCGCAGCCAGGATTGAACATTACAAGATGCTGAAACGTAGCAATAGCCTTTTGCCAAAGTCCCTGCTGGTAGCAGGTAAAGGCAAAGTAGTGAAGGATTTTGTCTCGTGCGGCATTCTTGTTCATACTATCTTCCGGTAAGCGCCTGTATAAATCTTCGTATTGCTTCGTTAAGCTTATCCCAGCAAGTCTTTAGCTCTTGATAGAAGGTGTTTCGCTGTTGAAGAGCTTCCTGAGCATCATTGAAGCCTATTTTCATGTCATAGTCTAAGTTTTTAAGCGTCTGGTCGATGTTGCGGATGACGCTATCTCGCTCTTGCTTGGTAAAGCGTTTTTGATCTGCGATGACAACACCCATTTCCTTTGCTTTTCGCATAAGCTCCAAGGTTTTTTCATCGCCTTCAACATCAAGATCGCCATTTTCGTCAGAGTGTGCTGAAAACGTTTGAAGGAGGGTGCTAAGCTCTGTCGACTTTGCCTGTGCCTCTTTTACCTTGAGGTAGGGGATTTTTGCTTTTTGTTCGCAGTGGTGCATCGCTTCCATACGAAGCATCGCAAGTAGTCCTGGGAGGGAATATTTCGACCAGTCTTCTTGATCTTTGACTGTTGGTGCTTCAGTAATTGGTTTTGAGATGTTTTCTGAAAGCGCGTCTTCCGGTGCTTTAGTCAGGGGGTTTTTCTCATCACTTTTAGCGCCTGTAATGCCGCCCGTAAGAGTATTCCAGGCATCATTTGCCCCTTTTGCAACAGTGCTTGCTGCACCAGAAACTGCTTTTGTCACTTCATCGACAAATCCCGGAATAAAACTCATTTGCTACCTCGCTACTATGAATACTGTAAGCGTACGAAATCCTGCAACAAAAGGCAAATGATATTCACTCGGGCGAAGACCAAGATCAATCGTTTTGCAAGAAGAAATTTTGATATAATGAAAGGGTCTCGATCTCGCCCGCGAAAGTAAGTTGAGAATATGTCGCATATACGGTATCTTTACAGTAATTTTAGGGAAAGTAAAGTGTCTGAACGTTTTATTGAATCTTCCTTTTGTAAAGAAGATAATGCATATGAGGTGCCGCTTCGTCCGCAAAATCTTGACCATTTTATCGGCCAAGATAATGTACGAGATCAGATGACGGTTTTGATAGAGGCTGCAAAAAAAAGAAAAGAGTCCCTCGGGCATTTGCTTTTTTGCGGGCCGCCAGGACTTGGTAAGACGACGCTCTCTCACATTATCGCAAGCGCTATGGGAGCAAGTATTGTCGTCACTAGCGGACCTGTTATCGAAAAGGCTGGAGATTTAGCAGGTATTTTGACAAAGCTAAAAGATGGCGATATCCTCTTTATTGACGAGATTCATGCGCTTAATCGTACCATAGAGGAGTATCTCTATCCTGCGATGGAAGATTTTGCTCTAGATCTTGTAATTGATTCTGGAAGCTCCGCGCGAAGTGTAAAGGTAAAGCTTAACAGGTTTACACTGGTGGGTGCTACAACGAGGCTTGGCCTGCTTTCAAGTCCCTTGCGCTCTCGCTTTGCAAGCAGCATGCGCCTTGATTATTACGATCCCTCTACGATAGAAAAAATACTTGCAAGGTCATGTACCATACTTGGTATCGAAGCAGAAAGTGAAAGTTTAAAAGAAATTGCAAATAGATCTCGAGGAACTCCTAGAATTGCAAACAATCTTCTTCGCTGGGTGCGAGATTATGTACAGATAAAAGCGGAAGGTAAGCTTTCAAGAAAACTGGCACAAGACGCCTTAAAAATGATTTCAATTGATGAGAGAGGTCTTGATGAGATGGATGCGAAGATCCTAAAAGTACTCATCGACAGCTATCAAGGCGGCCCTGTAGGTATTCAGACGCTTGCAGTTGCAGTTGGAGAAGAACCTCACACTTTAGAAGAAGTACATGAGCCTTTTTTAATCATGCAAGGACTCATTAAACGAACGCCGCGAGGCCGAGAAGCAACATCACTTGCCTACAAACATATTGGAAGGCAAATTCCCAAAGCACTTATGGAGGTATAAATCATGCGAAGACTTGTCTACTCACTCTTTTTAGGACTAAGCTGCACTCTTATGGCAAACCAGTCATCAGAAGGACAAAAAGTTCTTGAAGAACTTCGTGAACGTTTTCACAGCCCAACTATTAGAATTCAGCTTATGAGCGACGTCGAAGGCTCTCAAGTAGAGGTGAAAGGAGCCTACAATCTCTATGACCCAAAATCCGGCAAAAAGCTCGATAGCGCCTATGTTGGATCAAGCTACTATATGTATCCTACTATCGACGGTATTAAGTGGGGTCAGGAATTTCCTGGCATCTATCAAGTACTAATTGTACCAGATAAGTTAACCACTACGCTTTTGGTAAATGGCACAGAGTATCGCGGTATGGCCTATCTCTACCAGATTAAAGGCGCACTTGGCGGAGTAAATGAAGTTTCATTAGAAGAATTTGTTTCATCGATTCTTTCAACCCATATTCCATCAGATGTAACGGAGCAAGAAGCCATCGCAGCGCTTGCTATTGCGCTTCGCACAGAAGCACTTTACTGGCTAGCAATTGCTAACAACCAGTACTGGGATGTAAAAGCTGGAACTGTAGGTTATAGAGGCGCAGCCTTTGAAAGACATGATACACCTTTTGAAGAGGCTCTCAAGACAACAAAAGATCTTGTAATGAAAAAAGCAGGATCAAACGACCTCGTTACAGTACGCTGGTTCTCAGCAGGAGAGACCATGGCTCCAGTGCATGAAATGCAGCAGCTTGCAAAAGAAGGCAAAGATGCAAGAGCAATCCTTGAGAAGCTCTATGGAGACATTAAAATTGTCAAAACAACCCATTACAAAAATTAGTTGCAATTTATATTAGAATATATTTTAATATAAGTAGAGCCGGGTGAGAAATCCGGCTCCTTAAAGGCTTTGTTCCTATCTCGTTTTTCGAGACACGCTAGTTTATGATCTGCTTGTCTGCAGTAGTTTCCTAGCGACGGTGTTATGAAGGAACAAGGCCTTTTTTTATTAAACTATACATAATAAAGGGCCCTTACACTTTCGAAAAGGCAAAGAAGTTTACAGGGACGATCGCATCAGAAGGCCCGCAAGGGTATACCGATTATGAGGGTTGCCATTTTTGA
>CAYWZU010000010.1:30670-60639 GCA_964462925.1 uncultured bacterium | reverse complement strand
ACTCCTCCATTCTATGTCTTCTTCTCTGTTTTCATGCAAGTCCAAAATTGCTATAATGTAGTGGCCAATAACCACAGAGTCACTGAGCACACTGAGAAAAACTAGAAGAGGCCCGGGAGAAAAGCTCTCATACTTCTCACAATTCTCACTGTTCTCAGTGACTCTGTGGTGAAAAATACAAGCATAGTCCAAAAATAAGGGTATCCCTCATGGAAGAAAAAAAATTTGATGTCATTATCATCGGTAGCGGACCTGGAGGATATCCAGCAGCAATCAAACTTGCACAAAATGGCAAAAAGGTTGCCATCATTGAAGCAGGTGAAATTGGCGGAACCTGCCTCAATCGCGGCTGCATTCCAACAAAAGCGCTTATCGCAAATGCAGAAGTGCTTTCACACATCAAAAAGGCAAAAGATTTTGGCATTCAAGTTGACGGCGTAAAAGTTAACTTTGAAGCGATGCAAAAAACAAAAGATGAGACCGTCAAAAATCTAAGGAAAAGCTTAGAAGGCCTCATTCTTGCAAATAATATCACTATACTTCGCGGCTGGGCATCCTTTGCAGGGCCAAATAAAGTTGAAGTAAAGGGACAAGATAGCTGCACAGCATCCGCTCCCAATATCATCATTGCATCAGGATCGGAGCCTAGAGAAATTTCCGCATTTGTTTCTGATGGCAAAGTTATTCACTCATCTACCACCATTTTGCAGCTCGATAAGCTCCCAGAATCTATGGCAGTTGTTGGCGGAGGCGTTATAGGATGTGAATTTGCGTCGCTCTATAGCGAACTTGGCGTTAAAGTTACTATAATCGAAATGCTAGATCGCATCATCCCACTTGAGTCTCCAGCCCTTTCAGAAGCACTTGCAAAATCATTTACTAAGCGCGGCATTGCCATCCAGACAGGCATTGCTGTGCAGTCCATTCAGAAAAATGCAAATGGCGTACTGATTACACTCGCAGATAAAAAAGAAATTTCTGCTTCATGCTGCCTGATTGCCATCGGCAGAAGTCTCAATAGCGACAAACTTCATCTTGAAAAAGCAGGCGTTAAGGTTGAAAAGGGTGCAATTGTTGTCGATGAGACGATGAAAACATCTGCATCTGGTATTTGGGCAATAGGCGATGTTACAGGAAAATCGCTCTATGCACACGTTGCAACGCACCAAGGCCTTGTTGCTGCCAACAACATCCTAGGCCATAAAGAGCGCATGAACTACGATGCAGTCCCTGGCGTTATCTTTACAATACCAGAGATTGGAAGCTGCGGCATGACTTTAGAAGAGGCAAAAAAACGTGGCTTTGCTGCAAAACTTACAAGCTATCCTTTTCAGGCGCTTGGCAAGGCGCAAGCTGCCCATCAGACTGAAGGCTTTGCACAAGTAGTTGTCGATGAAAAAACGGGGCAGATTCTTGGCGGCCAAGTTATTGGCCACGAAGCTGGGATTCTTCTCTCTAGCATTGCCTACGCTATTGCAAACGAGCTTACTATCGAGTGCATAACAGATACAATCCATGCCCATCCAACACTCTCTGAAGTATGGATGGAGGCTGCATTTTTAGCGCAAGGGATGCCGCTGCACTACCCGCCTCTTGCTAGGAAAAAGTAATGACTGATGAACTTGTAGGACAAGGCCGCTTTCCAAGCTGGCTTCATAGGAAGCTTCCAGAGCGCGAGACCATCCAGCTTACTACAGACATCATTCAAAAAAAGCGCCTCTACACAGTATGTGAGGAGGCAAGATGTCCTAACCTTTCTGAATGCTATTCCAAGAAAACGGCAACCTTTTTACTTCTTGGCAAAAGCTGCACTCGTGCCTGCAGCTTTTGCGAGATCGATTTTTCAAAAAATCCTCAAGCTCCGGATCCTCATGAACCTGAAAAGGTGGCTGAATCTGTACGAGAGCTTGATCTAAAACATGTAGTTCTCACCATGGTAGCAAGAGATGATCTTCCAGATGGCGGAGCCGCTCATCTTGCTTGCGTCATGAGGGAAATCAAGAAACAAGTTCCAGAGGCCACGCTAGAGACTCTTACATCTGATTTTGAGGGCAATTTTAGTGCGCTAGATATTGTCATCGATGAAATGCCTGAAATTTTCAACCACAATGTTGAAACTGTACGGCGCCTTACTCCATCAATTCGCCACAAAGCTACATTTGACCGCTCACTTTCAGTGCTTGAATATGTAAAAAAGAAAAAGCCTGAGATTCTTGTTAAATCAGGTATTATGCTGGGTCTTGGAGAGACAAAAGAAGAAGTGCAGATGACCCTTCAAGAGCTTCATAAGGCTGGCTGCGACATCGTTACCATCGGCCAGTATCTGCAGGCATCCAAGCATAAAGTCCGGGTGAAAGAATTTATCCATCCAGATATATTTGCTGAATATGCTTCTTATGGAAAAAGTTTGGGGATTGAAAACATCTATGCTGGCCCCTTTGTTAGGTCAAGCTATAACGCCAAACTTTTTGTAAAACGGCGCGGAAAACTGTGTGAGATTAATTCAGAATGAACGAAGACTATGACCTTACCGCAAGAGAGCTTTTTGATTCTTTGCTCTCTAAGTCTTTTGAGAAATACGAAGAAGAGGATGAAAATCCAGGTGCCTACTATATTCCGCCGCTTGAGGGAATCTCGCGAGAAGAGCTTCCTCTTCTGGAGGAAGAAGACCGAGATATTCTCATGCATCGAGATGCCCATTTTAGCAAAAACTTTGATCTTATGATCGAACACTATGAAGATGAGGGTATAGGTGCAGTACTTGATATAGAGCCTTCCCGAATACGGGCGCTCATGCACCTTGAGGAGCAGCTTGGACAAAACCTTGCCCCCTATCTTGTGCAAGGAGTGGATGCTGAAAAAATCGCTCAGTCCTTAAAGCTCTATAGAGCTCTCAGAGAGAGAATCGAGCACAAAAAGAAGGCACCTCTCGTAGGCGCTATTGCCGAGCTTATTTTAAGTGAAGAGGAAGCAGATGCTGCAGCAAAGAAAGCTGCAAGCTTTGGACCGAAGCTTATTCCCTATCTTTTGCAGCTTCTTCAAACAACCATTTTGTATGATCCACTTTTTCCAGGCTACGGCACTGCGCCTATTCGAGCATGCCTCACACTTGGCAAATTGCAAGCTAAAGAGGCAATAAAGCTCTTATTTGGCATGATCGGCACAGAAAATTTCGATACAGAAAGTGCTGCCATTTCTGCCCTTTGCCAGATAGGAAAGCCGGCCTTTGATTTTGTCATCGAGCAGCTTGCTGCACGTCCGATTACCAAAAATAATGAAAGAGCTGCTATTGTATCTAGCTCACTCGAGATGAATGATCAGCTTGCAAGCGAAATAGTAGCTCAGCTTGAAGATAGGGATGTGCAAAAAATACAAAGTCTTGCCACCTATCTTGTACTTGCTCTTCCTGAGGTGCCAGAGCATCTTCAAGAGCGATATAAGAAGCTCATACCTCTTATGCCTGATTCTATTCGAGAAGAAATGAATAAATCTTGCTAGCAAAAAAAAAGAAATACGACTATCAGGAATAAATAAAGATTTTCAGTAAAGGCTGCCGTTATGAGACAAGATACAGAAGATGCACAGTCGGAAATAAAAGAGCTTTTTTCTCCCTCGAGCTTTTTGAGAGAAAAGTCATTACTTGTTCTCTTTTTCCTCGCAATCATTGGCTTTGCCATGACAGGTTGCGAATCCAAAAAAACAATCGTAAATGGCCTCGATGAAAGAGAAGCGAATGAAATTTTAGTGCTCCTTGCCCGCGAAAACATCCCAGCATACAAGCTAAAAGAGAAAGAAGCTGGCGCAGGCGGAGGAAGCAAAGCAGTCCTTTGGGATATCGCAGTTGATTCTCAAGATGCAACTCGCGCCATGGCAATCCTTTCAGCAAACGGTCTTCCAAGACGACGGGGGCAAAATCTTATCGAGCTTTTTAGCTCAGGCGGCCTTGTTCCCTCTGACATGCAGGAAAAAATACGCTATCAGGCAGGACTTGCCGATAGCATCGCAAATACGATACGCAAAATTGATGGGATTGTCGATGCTGATGTACAGCTCTCTTTTCCTGAAGAAGATCCCCTTAATCCAAATGCGCAAAAGGGTCAAATTACAGCCTCTGTATATGTGAAGCACACAGGCGTTCTTGATGATCCAAATAGCCACCTTATCACAAAGATTAAAAGACTTGTAGCAAGCTCAGTGGCTGGCCTTTCTTTTGATAATGTAACGGTTATTCCTGATAGAACAAGATTTTCTGAGCTCAATGTCTCACATGAGGGCGCAGGAAGCCAGGATCTTGTCAAAGTATGGACTCTCGTCATCTCCCGCGATTCTCTGATGCGTTTTCAGGTTATCTTCTTTACCCTTTGCCTACTGGTACTCCTTTTAGCCTTTAATACCTTCTGGCTAACCTGGAAAATCTGGCCCTTGCTTAAAAAGCGAGGCGGCATCAAGCAGCTTTTCCACATGACACCGCTTCCTGATGAATATGAGGCAGAATCGCCCAAAGAATCTACTGAAGAGAAGCCGAAAGAAGAGGTAAAGGCTCAGGAAGAGCCAAAAGGCCCTAAAGTTCAAGAAAACGTTGAGCCACCATAGTAGTACTATATGCAACAGCTAAATGGCTCTATATTTTTGCGCCTGCTTATAAACAGGTTCAATACTGATAAGCCTGAAAATCTCGCAAAAATTGCTGCCGCGGAAGATCAGGATGCTCTTTCTGGTCCTCCTATTGCAAGCAGCGATCCAAGGCTTATGCTCTTTTTGCCTCAGAGCTGGCTTTCATCTATCGATAGTTCATGGCTTAAGCCATGTCTTGAAAAGATGTCAAAGCCTCTTCAAGAGGTCTATGCTAAAGCTTTTCCTAAGCAGTTTGGCACTGGTGAAACAAAAAGTGCATACAATGAGACTATACAGGATTTCCTCCTCACCTACTTGCATAGTGTTTGCAGTGAAAAAGAGGTGACTCCTAAGGTGCTTTTGCCTACATGGGAACTCTCATGCCTTCTCGATCTTTCAAGAAGCGAGCTCCTAGAAATAGTTGATCTTTTAGCTATGCATGATCTTGTTGAGGAAATGAGGCAAATTGTAGATAAAAAGCTTCTTACAGCAATACTGCAGTATCTCACTCCTGAACAGCAGCAGTATTTAAAACACCTTCTTCGACAAAAATCGAGCAAAAAGCCATCATCTCTTTCCGTTCGCGAACTTCTCAAAGAGGGTAAAAAATTTCCGCAAATGCTGCATAAACTTGGCCTTCAAAAACTTAGCTTTGCAATATCTGGCGCATCAAAGGATTTTTGCTGGCATATTTTGCATACACTTGATTTACCCCGTGCAAAATTTTTGCAAAATCATATAAAAGAGGAAGAGGTACCAAACCAGACGCCGCAGGCTCTTGTTCAGGTACAGCATATTATCCAATTTCTAAAAACAGAAACGGCGCCGTGACAAGCAAAAAATACTTCAGCCTAATCTATGGGAATACCATTAGCAAGGCACCAAATACAAAAATAATTCCTCAAGAGGACTTCTCAAAGCTTCTTTCTGGAGAAGACGCACTTAAAGCTGTACTTGAAGATGCTGAAAAGTATCGAAAGCAGGTAGCGGCAGAATGTGAAGAGCTTAAGGCGCAAGCTGTTAAAGAAGGGTTCGAAGAGGGGTACAAGGAATGGACGGTGCAGCTTGCTAAAATGGAAGAAGAGATTGCAAGGGTCCAGGGCGATATGCAAAAGCTTGTTATGCCTATTGCACTTAAGGCCGCAAAAAAAATCGTCTCTTCAGAGCTTACATTGCAGCCTAATGCCATTGTTGACATTGTAGCTGGCGCGCTAAAATCAGTCTCGCAGCATAAGCGAATCGTGATCTACGTAAATAAAGAAGATTACAAAAAACTTGAGCAAAGCAAAAATAAGCTAAAGGATATCTTTGAAAGCTTAGAATCTCTCTCTATTCGCGAGCGAGATGATGTTGAGCAAGGCGGCTGCATTATCGAAACAGAGGGCGGCATTATAAATGCCCGCTTAAAAGATCGCTGGAAAAATCTAGAAGCTGCTTTTGAAGCACTTGCTGATACAATTAGGAGGCAGGGCTAATGAATAAGCGTATTTTTCTTTCTCTTGGGGTCCTCTTAGTCGTTCTATTTGGCATATCGACGCTTGCAGCTCAGACACAGGTCCCAACTGGAGCTACCTATACGGCACCTCCTAAGGGCATGGGCAGCCAGCTTACACCTATCCCAAGCCAAATTTCTAATTTTACAACTCTTTCAAGACCATCACTTGTCACACAGACAGTAGCGATTGCCTTTATGTCGCTGATGCCATTTATCGTGATGATCTTAACTTCCTTTGTGAAGATTGTGGTGGTGCTTTCGCTCCTTCGTAACGCCCTTGGCGTGCAGCAGGCACCTCCAAACCAGGTCATCAACGGCGTTGCGTTTTTGCTGAGTATTTATGTTATGTATCCTACCGGCGTAAAGATGTATGATGCAGCCCAGTCAGTACTGCAAAGGCAAAATGTGCCCGAGACGCTGCTTAGTCCGGATAGTGCCCAATATGTTCTTGAGGTAGCATCAGCAGCAAGAGAGCCGCTTCGCGATTTTTTACGCACAAACTCACTTGTAAAGCACCACCGAATTTTCTTTAGAACCATCTATAGACTGCTTCCTGATGATTATAAGCAGGACTTAAAACCAGATGACTTTATGGTGCTCGTACCTTCATTTATTACGACGCAGCTAAAGTCTGCGTTTGAGATAGGTGTGCTTATCTATATACCGTTTTTTGTCATAGACCTTGTCGTCTCTAACATCTTGCTTGCTATGGGTATGATGATGCTATCGCCTGTAACTATTTCGATGCCGCTAAAGCTCTTCTTACTTGTTATGCTTGACGGCTGGACGCTCTTAATTGAGGGATTAGTAGGAACATTCCGCTAACGTATTAAAAATTTAATTTGGTTTTTTTATGTTTACAAGTCAAATTGTAGCACTTGCCTATCAGGGTCTGCTCTTAATTCTTATCCTCTCAGCTCCCCCTGTACTAATTAGTATGTTTCTAGGCACCATCGTCGCAATTTTTCAGGCAGCTACACAAATTCAGGAACAAACCCTTCCCTTTGTGGTAAAACTTGTAGCCGTAACACTTACCCTTATCTTCATGGGATCGTGGCTTGGCTCCCAAATTATGAGCTTTGCCACTAACATCTTCGTTAATTTCCCCATCTGGAGCATATCGGGAACCTAGAGACCCTCTAAAAATTTTTCAGCTTGCTCTAATTTTTCTTTATCTACCTTATCGAGCTGCCGCACAAGCATCCCTAAACGGGGCTGCTTGATAAAGAATGCTTTGTGTTTTTTCATAAAACGCCAAAAAAGACCATCCCAAATTGTGCACCAGTGCCCGGGTTTATAATTACTCATTTTTAGAATGTAATTTGAGCTGCAGATGTAGGGCTTTGTAGTCATAAGGCCGCCATCGGCATACTGGCTCATTCCATAGACATTTGGAACCATAACCCAGTCGTAGGAATCAATAAATAGCTCCATAAACCAGCGATAGACTTCATCTGGGTCAAATTCACAAAGTAGCATAAAACTTCCGAGAATCATAAGACGTTCTATATGATGACAGTATGCAAATGAATGAACTTTTTTTATTGTCTCATCAATTGGGGCAATGCCTGTTGAAGCAGTATAAAAGGATTGAGGAATTTTACGTGAATGCCCCCAAAAATTGCTCTTTCGCTGTCGCACATGGCTCGTTTCATATACCGCCCGTACAAACTCTCGCCATCCTATTACTTGTCGTAAAAACCCTTCCAAAGAATTTAGCGGTATAGTTTTTTCCTTCGCATACTCAAGAGCTTCATGAACAACCTCGTGCGGCGTTAACAGCCCTATATTTAAAAGAGGCGAAAGTAGCGCGTGCATCATAACGAGCTCCTCTTTCAAGATAGCATCTTGATAGGTGCCAAATTGGAAAAGACGCTCTTTTATGAATGTTTTTAGCCATTTTTTTGCATCGCTATGCGCTACGGGGTAAATAAAGGGCTCAACTTGTCCGGGATTTTTGCTAAATTTTTCTTGTACATACAACATTGCTTCTGCAACAAATTGCGATCGCTCTGGAACTGGGAGCTTTGGAAAAAAGAGATCCGGGCTTGCTTTTTTTCGATTTTCGGTATCATAGGTCCATTTCCCGCCGACCGGTGTTCCATCTCTTTCTATCAGGATATCAAGCTCTTTACGTAGCGATATATAAAAAGGGGTAAATGCGTAGTGCTCTCTTCTTTTAAAATCTTTTGGCACGTCAGATAAAAAGGCATCAGTTTTTTCCCAAGTAAGAGTGCAATTTTGGTCTGCACACGCTTTTTCAATTCTTTTATTGGCAATATAGTCAACTGGGTCGAGCACATAGAGATTTTGAATCCTAAGCTCATTAAAAAGCTTATTATAGCTAAAAGTGCCTGCATCTTTATAAAGAGTTCTAAATCCCTGCTCTTGTAGGGATTTTTCAAATGCCTTCATTGATGCGCGATGCAAAACGAGCTTTTGCTTATGAAATAAAATCGGGTAGCGCTCGTCGCTAAAAAAGAGCGGGTCTTCAGCCAAGATGACCAGCCTCTCTTTGCGCAATATGGAGCTTTTTAGATAGAGCTGGTGGGGTAGTATAAGGGATGCTTCTTGCATGAATCGTTACAGGCTTCCAAAAAGCGTTTCAATTTTAGCTCTGCGATAGGCAAATATAGCCTTTATATCTTTTTGAACTTTCGGATTGAGCATTTTTCCAATAGGTCCAAAGGGAAGTTTGTAATGGATACTATCGGTCATTTCCACTCCATTACTAATAGAGGCAAACCTATGTTCGTGATGCCAAAAGGCATAAGGGCCAAAGCGCTGCTCATCAATAAAATAAAGCTTCTCTTCCATGTGAGTAATTTCTGTCACCCAAGTTATTGGAATATGTAAAAAAGGCCGAATCGTGTAGGTTATAATTTGACCAGGATACATTTTACCTGGTTCATTTGTGCACGTAAATTGCAGATATTCTGGAGTCAATAGTCTAAGATTACTTGGGCAGGAAAAAAAGTCCCAGCATGTCTCAAGAGAGATAGGAATTTTTTGTGTATAACAAAGAAAATACATACTTGTACTGTAGCGAAGCCTTACTGAAAAAACAACCAAAAAGTCTATGATTAAAAAATTTTTACTTTTAGCACTTATATGCGTCGGCGGCGGATGGCTTTCAGGATTACTTACTCAAACAAGCGTAAAGGTCTGGTATCCCCATCTTATAAAGTCCCCCCTTACCCCTCCGGACTTCGTTTTTCCGGTTGTCTGGACTCTTCTTTACTTCAGCATGGCAATCGCCTCTAGCTTGGTTTGGAATAGCCAAAGACTAAATAAGCAAAAAGCACTCACCTTTTTCTTCATACAGCTTGTTTTAAATTTTGCCTGGTCTTGGCTCTTTTTTTATCTCAGGCGTCCTGATTTAGCCTTGATAGAACTTGCTGTTCTCTGGCTTATTTTAGCCTATACGATTGTACTTTTTTGGAAAAATACCCCACTCGCAGCTCTTCTACTTCTTCCCTACATGGCCTGGGTAAGTTTTGCCATGTATTTGAATGCCTACATATACGTAAATAATTAACGTCTTTAGGAGGGGCCAGAAACTGGCCCCTCCTCTCGAATTTGGACATTTTAGCTTAAAAAAGCCTTATCTAGTGAGCGAAGCTCTGTTTGAGTGCGGTGATTATTCACCGCTTTAAATTTGAGAAAAAACTTACAAAAATTAGCGTAATTACATGAAATACAGTAACTTATATTAAGTTTTAAGGAAACTAAAGCGGCGAATAATCGCCGCACTCTAAAGACCTTCGGCCAAATGTCCAAACTCGAGAGGAGGGGCCAGAAACTGGCCCCTCCTAAAAGAGGCTTTACTCACCTCGCAAAATGCGACCAGCTTCAAGGCCAAGCATCATGCATACCTGCTGACCGCCAAGTGAGACTGGCTCTGATGCGCTACTTGCCACCATAAGCTTTTTCACACCAAATACTCGCAATTTTCCATCAATCACACCTGTTGCTGGAGTTCGAGCCATTTGGCATGTTGAAGAGATATGGTTAAATGGAAGCAGCGTTGCAAGAGCTGCGCCAAGCAGAGCATCATCACCTGCAGCATACTGAGCAGCAGTTGGATAGAGAACTTCTCCACCTGCTTCTGATGCTATACCTTGAAGAAGGTTGTAGAACGATATCACTTTATAGGCATCAGTTCCTGGCTCGCTTGCAGGACCGTCAGAGAAATAGTTAAAGTTGATGAGAGGCTGAATGAACGGATCTTTACTAATAATCTGTACAGAACCTCTTGATTTTGGCGTAAGGTTTGCACCAAGTGCATTTATGCCTGAAATTTGAAGCGCATCGGCGATTCCAAGAGGAAATGCCGCAAGCTGGCTAAAAAACTCTGCATAAAATTGTCTTTCATTTGGATTTGGATCAAAGCCAAGAAAGCTAACACCATATGCAGGAAGCTCTACAGCAGTTTCCACTCCGCCAATAACCCCTTGCTGTCCAACAAAACATTGCATGTTGTTGCCAACGTTTGGATTGGCATAAACAACTGGGATATCAAGAGAGTTAAGAAGGTCTGGGTCACCAATTCCAGAGCGCTGTAAAATAGCAGGATCTGCAACGCCTCCAGCACAAAGGATAACTCCTTTTTTGGCCTGAGCAGTTATGACTACATCTGGCGCATCTGCATGGACATACTCAACTCCTTTTGCAGTTCTGTTTTTGAAAACCACACGGTTTGCATGAGCATTTGATACAACTTTCAATTTTCTTCCATGTAGACCATTGCCATTTTCATCAACAAGAGCCGCCACTCCTACGCTTGGCTCGCCTGTAAGAAAGGCATTTCCTGAAAACGAGCGAATGCTATTTTCACCAAGAAATGGCGGTGTAACATAATCCTGATTAGAGGATACGCCAAGAACACCCTGATCTGGGTCGTTATAATCAGTGACTATTGGAATGCCCGCAGCAGTTGCAACAGCCTGGTAGAATGAGTCATTTGCCACTGTTTCAAATGGCTCCTGAGTAATAAAAAGAGGACCATTAAAGCCGCGCTGAGTTGGATTTGCAACTGAGCCATCTGGCGTATAATGCTCAAGAGGCTTAATTACAGTATCAATTAAGTTGCTATAAGCCCATCTAGGATCTCCTGAAAGAGCAACCCACTGAGCAAGCTCATCTGGCGTCGCACGAATGCACTGTAAATAATTATGGCCTGATGATCCTCCCCACATTCTTCCTTCAGTGTATGCAAAAGAGAAAAATGGGTTTACATCCTGACCAAGGGGGTACGTAAGGCTTACAATAGAAAGCGCAGGATCTAATGCCTCTGCAATTGCCGTAACAATATTATTTGTATCAACAACTCGAGGATCTTTAGTAAGGTTTTCCCCAGCTTCTATCATCAGAACTGAGTATTTGTACTTACCTTTTACAGGATCGGAAAGCTTAGCTGCAAGGGCGCATCCCGTTGTACCACCACCCACGATGATATAATCCCACTTTTTTTCATTATAGGAGTGGCTATGGTGGCTTGCTGTCGAGGAAGAATGATGCTTCCTTTTTTGAAGAGCTGCATTTTTTTGCTGACTAGTTTGTTTTGCTTCAAGTTGAGCCTGATACCGTGCGAGAGGCTGCCAAAGAGGAACTTGCTGACCTACCTGTAGAGTTTTCACGGCATGGGCTTCTGATAAAAATATCGTCATAGCTACAGCCCCGAGGCAAAGCAGCTTAGACATTTTTTTTAGGGTTTTATTCATAGAGATCTCCTTGTTTCCTAAAATTAAAGTTCACACTACATGGTAAAAAGAAATTAGGTCTAGAAAAGAAATCATTTACATCATGAGAGGATTTGAAAATCAAAAAACAGGTTGCCTATCATTTAGGCAATTTTGTATGCTATTTGGCCAAAATCAACTCATTGAGTACTCTATGCTTAAGAAAAAATTCTCCATGCGCGGGATCTATGCTTTCGTCATGTTTTCGATGCTCCTTTTTTTAATTTTAAAGGTTGAGCGTCTAAGTGATAAGATTAGCATTGTTTCACGCCCTGCAAAGCGTTTTTCTTTAAGCCAAGTACTTAGCGACTACCCCTTTAATCCGGAATGGGAAGTAAAAACACCTCCTGAGACCATACAATTTTTAAACATGCTTACTCAGCAATCATTTTACTGGCTTGGCAAGGGTTTTCAGGCTACTGCTTTTGTGAGTGAAGATGGAGAATATGTACTCAAATTCATCCACCAAGGACGTCTTAAAGAAGTTCCCTTCTTGCATAACCCTGTAGGATTTCTCTTTAGCAAGGCCTTTCGCGACAAAATGGATGAAAGGCAAACACACAGGGAAGAGATATTTTTAAGCTCAAAAATGGCATATGAAGAGTTCCCCGAGGAATCTGGCCTTCTGTACATCCACCTCAACAAAACAAACGACCTCATAAAAGGCATTAAACTGCATGACTCAGCAGGTCAATCTTACAGACTTCGCGGAGATGATGCATGCTTCGTGCTGCAACGAAAAGCAGACTACGTGCTTCCAACAATCAAAACCTTGATGAATGAAGGAAGGGTTGATGAGGCAAAGGCAAGAATCGATCAAATTTTTGATCTTCTTCTTTCTATGGCGCAAAAAGGCTTTTTAGATGGCGATCTTGCCCTTATGAGAAACAATAATATTGGCTTTGTGCAAAACCGAGCTATCTATATTGACACTGGCCACATAACGCACCGAAACCATGTAAATGTCAAAGAGCGCATGGTCTTTGAATTTGACACACGGGTAGCTCCACTTCATGACTGGCTAAAGATGCGCTATCCAGAACTTGCCGCCTACTATAAGCAAAGGCAAGCGGAAATTTTGGCAGGACTTCCTGACAAAGCAATTCCCGCCCTTGCTAAAAAGAGTAAGTAAGATTATATATAGGTCTTTGGCTGGAGCCTATTGATGGCGGTTGATTACGTCGACATTTTCATGCGAAGTGAAGTTGCTCAAAAGGGCTCTTTACTTTCGGTAATGGCACTTATCGTCCTTACCTCTTTTCGCATTATGCCAATTATTGCCCTAGCGCCTTTTTTTGGCGCCCGCATACTTCCTCACCCTACAAAAGTTGTATTTTCTCTTATCTTAGTTGTCGCTGTCATGCCCAAAATTTTGATGGCCTCTACTGTACCCTTGAACTTTGACTCAAGTCTTATCTTATTGGGTGTCAAGGAGATGTTTATTGGGCTTGTCATGGGATTTTTCCTCGGCCTTCCTTTTTTGATTGTAACAAGCGCAGGGGTTTTTATTGATCACCAGCGGGGTGCTGCAAGTCTGATGGTAAACGACCCCACCATTCAGAACCAATCATCTCCCATAGGTACCATCTACAACCTGATGCTTATCGTTATTTTTTATTCAATAGATGGTCCATTTTTTGTACTGGATGCTATCCTAGATTCCTTTCAGATAGTACCGCCAGATCAGTACCTCAATCCGCAGTTTTTTGCGCCGCATAGCTACATGAAGGAAAAGCTCTTTAAATGCCTGCAGGTCTTTGCTGTTATGGCGCTTCAGCTTTCTGCGCCATCGCTTATTGCCATGCTGATGACAGACACCTTCCTTGGCGTTATTAACCGCTTAGCGCCTCAGGTGCAGATATACTTTCTAGGGATTGGCCTTAAGTCGTGGCTAGCCTGCCTTATGGTCTGCATCGGCTGGGTCTATTTTTGCGACCTGCTCAAAAAAGAAAGCGTCGATTGGCTTAAAGACTTTATGCAGCTGGTGCCTTCATTTAACACAGGCAACCCTCCTGTAACTCCTGCTCCAATTCCTCCACTGCCTACATTTACGAAGTAGACAGAGTCATGTCTTTTGGGTATTTGTGTAAATTATATCTTAGTTATGCCACTAAACAGCCCAAATTTGGCCATCGATAGGAAGATGGTCTGAGGATGCGCTTTGACAGCCTTTTGGAACAATCGTGCGCCGGATTTCTACTCTTCCGTCAAGTTTATTGCTATTTTTAGGAAGAAGGATGTAATCAAGACGACATGTATTTGCAGTTTGCTTTGCGTGCCAGCCATCTCTTCCCCATAAACTTTCAGCTTCGGCAATTCCTGGAACTTTTTTGGGCTCTTCCCTTCCGTGCCAGAGTCTATCGAGACGCATTTTCCAGTAGAGAAGGAATCCTTTATCTGCAAAGGGCCCATAATACCAGCTTCCAGATGGCTCTTCGAGCTGCTCTTGCATGCGGGCATTGTCAATGTCAAGATATTGTGGAGCGCCCTCGGTCCTTTTGCCGGTAAATTCTTCATGATCGCGAAGATAGAGGTCATCAAAATCTTTTTCTAAACGCTCAAGGACATCACCTTCTGCCTGATTTTTTGGTTCGATGTTATCTTCGCCCCAGATTGTAAGGCGAGAGGTATTAAAATCCCCTACAATAATTTGAAGATCTTGAGGATGCCGATCAACCACTTTTTTTAAATGTTCAAGGTGACTTAGCCTTGCTTTGGAACGTTCCTCTCCGTGAAGTGCTTGTGTATGAACTGCATAAATATGTACAGGACCTTTAGATGAATCAAGCGATACTTTTATTACTCCGCGAGGCGTGAGAGCCTCCGGGCCTACAAACTTCTCAAAAGGCTCAAACTCAATATCTTTAAGCGGATATTTACTCGCTACTACCGTACCGCTCGAAAAACCTGAAAGATGAGGGTGAATGTTATAAATGATGTAGGGATATTCTGATTTTATTCCTTCGCATAGCATTCTTGTTGCATCTTCATGAAATGCCTCTTGGAAAAAGATAATCTCTGGCTTATTTGGATCCCCTATAATGCTCTCTATAACTTCTTTTGCCCGCTCCTCTGGGTGGCGAAGATCCCCAAGAGTGCTCATACTAGATGATACAAAACCTAAATTATGGGACCTCACATGTAGAGGATGTTCTTTTGTTAGCTCTACTGGAGCCCTTTCTCCCTTTGCCAGATTCATGTAGCACATGGATGGTCTGTAGAGATGGTCTATACATCGCAAAGAAAAACCTACTACTGTAGAAATCACAGAGATTGGCAATAAAATTAGGGAAGCTGCAAGTGAGGCTATTCGTATTGCCACCCCTATGAAATAGGAATCTTTATCTTTTCCGGGAAGAGGCTGAATTATCCTTGCGGCGAGCTGAACGTTAAGCCTTGCAGGAAGAAAAATGGCTTCGCTAATGGCATGAAGCCTCTCAGCATGAGGAGACGTATGGGTGTAATAGTTTGGCTGATAGGCGAGGCTATGAATTTTCATAGTGAATATTATAACAGATTTTTGAGTAAAAATCAAGATTTTTTGGTTTTGTCTCGTATTCCATGATGAGAAGACGAGAATAGGAATGGGGGGTATAAAAAAAAAGGAGCTCTTGCAGCGAGTGCAAGAGCCCCTTATCAGCTACCAGTAATTCGAGATTACTGGAGTCTTGTAATCACAAGGTGAGCTGAAACTGGGTTTTCATTATCACTGCCAGCAAACGGAGTTACTGTAAGTGATCCTGAATTCACAGATGGGTTGCGGATCGAAAGTAGGGAGTTTCTGACTGTTGTTGTTACAAGAGCCATTCCTACAATCTGAGTATCACCTTCATCACGACCTACAACTGTGTAGTTAAGTTCCTGTACACCTGCACCGGAATCAAGACCTACAACTAATTGTCCAGCTTCTTCGACACTTACTTGGAACATTACAAGGTATGTACCTTCATGCTTCAAGTTAAATGTATCGCTCGATACGCGTGCGATATCGTCATCGTTTGCTGGGCCGTCTTGTGGGAATTGCACCGCAAAACCTGGATCTACTTCATTGTAGTTGTCACCTGGCATGAGGGCAAAGAAGTCAGCATACTCTAGGTGACCAACTGGACCGCGGCATCCGCGTGGACCAGTACGTCCTGTAGGACCTGTGCTTCCGCTTGATCCAGCTGGACCTGTTGATCCCTTCTCACCTTTGTGACCGCGTGGGCCTGTTGATCCCTTCTCACCGCGTGGACCTTTGTGACCGCGTGGACCTGTTGCTCCGCTATCTGCAGTAGAAGCTGAGCTTCCCTTTGGACCCTTATGTCCGCGTGGACCGCGCTTACCTGTTGATCCCTTTTCACCTTTTGGACCGCGTGGACCTGTTGATCCATGGCCTTTTGGACCGCGATTACCTTTTGGACCGCGCTCGCCTCTTGATCCTGATTCACCTTTGTGACCGCGTGGACCTGTTGAGCCTTTTGGACCCTTATGTCCGCGTGGACCTGTTGAACCTGACTCACCATGTCCGCCTTGACGGCCTGTCTTACCACGATGTCCGCGTTCACCTTTATGTCCGCGTGGGCCAGTTGAGCCAGAATGTCCCTTTGGACCTCTATCTCCCTTATGACCGCGTGGACCTGTTGAACCTGACTCACCGTGTCCACCTTGGCGACCTGTCTTACCGCGTGGACCTGTTGATCCCTTTTCGCCTTTTGGACCTTTGTGACCGCGTGGGCCTCTTGCACCTGTCTCACCATGCTTACCACGCTTACCGGTTGAACCTTCTGGTCCTCTCTTACCGCGCTTACCGCGATGACCTGTTGATCCTTCTGGTCCGGTTGATCCTTCTGGTCCGCGCTTACCGCGCTTACCGCGATGGCCAGTTGATCCTTCTGGTCCTGTTGATCCCTCTGGTCCGGTCGAACCTTCTGGTCCTCTCTTACCGCGCTTACCGCGATGACCTGTTGATCCTTCATGACCAGTTGAACCCTCTGGTCCGCGCTTACCGCGCTTACCGCGCTTACCGCGCTCGCCTCTTGGGCCTGTTGATCCATGACCTTTTGGACCGCGTGGGCCAGTTGAACCTTCTGGTCCTCTCTTACCGCGATGGCCTCTTGGACCTGTTGATCCATGACCTTTTGGTCCTCTTGGACCTGTTGATCCTTTCTCGCCGTGCTTTCCGCGCTTACCGCGATGGCCAGTTGAACCTTCTGGTCCTTTCTTACCACGCTTACCGCGATGGCCAGTTGAACCTTCTGGTCCTCTCTTACCGCGATGGCCTCTTGGACCTGTTGATCCATGACCTTTTGGACCGCGTGGGCCAGTTGATCCTTCTTGACCGCGCTTACCGCGCTTACCGCGATGGCCGGTTGATCCTTCTGCACCTTTCTTACCGCGCTTTCCGCGATGACCGCGTGGACCTGTTGATCCATGACCTTTTGGTCCTCTTGGACCTGTTGATCCCTCGGGTCCCTTCTTACCGCGCTTACCACGATGACCGGTTGATCCTTCTTCACCATGCTTTCCACGCTTACCGCGCTTACCGCGATGACCTTCAGATCCCTTATGACCGCGAGGGCCGCGATGGCCGCGAGGACCTGTCTTTTCTGTTTCTGAACTACTTGAGCTTGAGCTTGAGCTGTCACTTGAGCTTGAGCTGTCGGCGTAAGAAGCATTGAAACAGAATGAGGTTGCGAGCATAATTGCAAGCACTTTATTCTTTAACATTTCTTTTCCTCAATTTATGTTTATTTCCATATAGAAATTGCGTTCGATACCCGAGGCAATTTATACACGTTTTGTCGTGTTCTTTTGACAAAACCATATTTGAGAATTAAAGTTCAAGAAAAAAAGACTATGCAGGTTGACTGCATTTTTATACAAGCTTGTCAATCGCCTTCACAAGCACTTCACAGAAGGTTTTTAATTCATTTTTTGTATTGTAAAATGAGAAGCTGACTCTGCATGCCCCGTTGATTTTGTAATGTCTCATAACGGGTTGCGCACAAAGATGGCCGGAACGACACGCAATTCCCTGAAGATCAAGGAGGGTTGCTATATCTAAAGGATGAACACCTTCAACATAAAAACTAATAAGAGATCCGCGATGTTTATTTGATCCAAGAATCTTTATTTTAGGAATTAATGAAAGATTTTCCCAAAGATAATCTAAAAGCTCCGCTTCATAGGCAGCGATATTTTGCAAACCAATATCCATTAAAAAAGCAAGCGCCCTTCCAAGCCCAATTACTTCCGCTATCATGGGAGTTCCAGCCTCAAACTTAAGAGGCAGAGTATTATAGGTGGTATTTTCAAATCGAACTTCCTCAATCATATCGCCGCCTCCTTGATAAGGAGGCATCTGATCTAAAAGCTCATACTTTCCATAGAGCACCCCGACTCCTGTTGGACCATAAACTTTGTGGCCGGAAAAAACAAAAAAATCGACACCCAGTGCCTGAACATCAACTTGAAGGTGAGGTGCGCTTTGCGCGCCATCGACAAGAACCTTTGCCCCATGAGCATGTGCAGCTTTCACTATCTCCTGGATTGGATTTACTGTTCCCAAAACGTTAGAAAGATGCGTAACAGCAACAATTTTTGTCCGATCTGAGAGCATGTTGTGAAAGGCATTAAGATCAAGATGCCCATCATCAAAAAATGGCACTACTTTAAGTATAGCCCCCCTTTCACAAGCTACCATCTGCCAAGGAACGATATTGGAGTGATGCTCCATTTCAGTAATGATGATTTCATCACCTTTATTGATAAAAGCCCGCCCAAATGAACTTGCTACAAGATTTATCCCATCAGTTGTTCCACGAGTAAAGATAATTTCCTCTTCGCGTTTAGCATTGAGGAATTTTTGAGCAGTTCTTCTACTTTCAGCATAAAGCTCTGTTGCCTCTACAGCTGTACTATAGACTGCCCTATGCACTGTACCGTAGTGCTTTGAATAAAAATCTGAAACTGCATCTATGACACACTGCGGTTTTTGCGAAGTGGCAGCAGTATCTAAGTAAATAAAGGGCTTATTGAAGCATGTACGCTTAAGCATTGGAAATGCATCACGCATCATATTGTGCTACCTTAGACAAAATCTCTTCGCAAAAGCCTCTAATAAGAAGTTTTTTTGCAACATCGGTACTGAGGCCTCTTGTTTTAAGATAGAAAAGCTGCTCTTCAGGAAGACTTCCGACTGTCGCTCCATGCGATGCCTTAACATCATCTGCAAAGATTTCAAGGTTCGGCTTACTATTGGCAGTTGCTTTTTGACTTAAAAGAAGATTGTTATTGAGTTGGTAAGCCTCTGTCTTTTGTGCTTTTTTCTTAACGTGGATCTTGCCTTGGAAACTAGATATTGCCTCATCATCAAGCACTACCTTAAAAAGCTGCATTGATCGCGTGTGAGGCTCTTGATGTTCAATCTTGACATTGGTGTGAGATTCTTTTTTGCCATCAAGGCATGAAAGTCCAGAAAGTGATGCTTCAGCGCCCTCGCCCTGCAAGGCAACTTGCCAATCGCTTCTTGCTTTTGCAGAAGAAGTAACCTGTACTGAGGTAAAGAGACTATTTCTCTTCAATGTTGCCCTAAAGGCATCAAATCTCACGTTAACAGCAGAACCCGCATCGCTATGGCTTAAAAAAACCTTTGCATCATCATCTATTTCAAAATCAAAAACAGCATTGTAGACATTGCCACAGCCTTTTGATCTAGAGACGAATGAAATTTCAGAAGACCTTCCCACAAACACATGAAGACGGGGATGAACCCAAGAATTGTCATTTGCATCAACTATCGAAAGAATTTGAATAGGCTCGCTTGCCTTAAACTTTGGAGGAACATACAAAAATGCTCCATCCTTACATTTTGCTGCATTAATGAGTGCAAATGGGTCGTTGTCATCGAGTACAAATTTCGTGTAGCGATTATTTAGAAGAGCCCCATAGCTTTTAAAAGCAGCAGATAGCGGCAGTAAATAAAGGCCCTTCAGACTTGTTGAAAGCTCCGGCTTAAAATAGCCATTTACAAAAACTATTGAAGCTTTTTCTACAGCTGATACTTCCTTCGCCTCTAAAAAATCTCTGCATTCAAGCTCTTTAAGAGAAATATACTGAAAATCCTCATGCGCTTTAGTGGGAAGCCCCATTTGCAAAAATCGCTGCCAGCATTTTGCATATAAAAGATCAGCTGACATGCTCATAGCCCTTATTTTCAAGCTCTAGCGCAATTTCAGCCCCACCAGAGAGGACTATTTTTCCACCTACGCATACATGGATAAAGTCAGGTTTTATATAGTCTAAAAGCCTTTGATAGTGGGTAATCATGAGAAGAGCCCTATCAGGTGCCATCAAACTATTGACACCTCTTGCAACAATCCTCATAGCATCGATATCAAGTCCAGAGTCTGTTTCATCAAGTATGGCAAGAGATGGCTCTAAAATCGCCATCTGTAGAATTTCATTTCTTTTCTTCTCACCGCCTGAAAAGCCTTCGTTTACAGCGCGCTCTTTAAATTCCTCGCGCATTTCCATGGCCTTGCTTTTTTCTTCATAGTAGGCTTCAAATTCAGCTTCCGTAAGCTCTTTTAGTCCATTTGCTTTGCGATTTGAGTTATAGGCCAGCCGTAAAAAGTGGCGGTTAGATACGCCGGGAACTTCTACAGGATACTGAAAGCTCATGAAAAGGCCAAGATGCGCCCTTTCTTCAGGATCAAGATCAAGTATATTTTGCCCTTTGAAGTAGATGGCGCCATCTGTTACGCTGTAGGCAGGATGGCCTGCAAGCACCTTGGCAAGTGTTGATTTGCCGGAGCCATTTGGGCCCATGATGGCATGTACTTCACCTTTATTAATCTTTAAGTTAATGCCTTTTAGTATCTCTTTGCCATCGATTTCAACAAAAAGATTTTGTATATCTAACATATTATCCAACCGAATTTTCAAGCTTCATAGAAAGGAGATTTTTTGCCTCTTGAGCAAACTCAAAAGGGAGCTCATCTAAGACTTTTTTACAAAAGCCGTTGACTATCAAATTAACTGCATCTTCAAACGAGATTCCGCGTGAGCGAAAGTAAAAAAGCTGCTCCTCATTTATCTTTGAGGTAGATGCTTCATGCTCAAGTGAGCTTGTATCATTTGCGACTTCAACGTAGGGGAAAGTATTTGCAGAGCACTCATCGCCAACAAGCATAGAATCGCACTGCGTATAGTTTCTAGCACCTTCAGCATTGGGAAAAATCTTAACTAAACCGCGGTAGGTATTATGTGATTTTTCGCTGGATATGCCTTTGGAAACAATCGTAGATTTTGTATTTTTGCCGATGTGATACATCTTGGTACCTGTATCTGCCTGCATAAAACCATTCGTAAGGGCAACAGAATAAAATTCGCCGATAGAGTTATCGCCTTTTAAAATGCAGCTGGGGTACTTCCAAGTAATTGCCGCACCTGCTTCAACCTGTGTCCACGATATTTTGGAATTTTTCCCTTGGCAAAGACCGCGCTTAGTAACGAAGTTATAAATACCGCCTGCCCCGGTTTTGGATCACCTGCATACCAGTTTTGAATGGTCGAATATTTGATTTCAGCATTATCCATAGCAACAAGCTCTACAACTGCAGCGTGAAGCTGATTTGTATCAAAAGCTGGAGCTGTACATCCCTCAAGGTAGCTTACATAAGATGATTCCTCAGCTATGATAAGCGTGCGCTCAAACTGGCCAGAATTTTTGTCGTTGATACGAAAGTAGGTAGAAAGCTCCATGGGGCAAGTGACGCCCTTGGGGATATAGACAAATGAACCATCAGAAAAAACCGCAGAGTTTAGGCATGCATAGTAGTTATCATGGCTTGGCACTACACTTCCGAGGTACTTTTTTACAAGTTCGGGATAAGTATGTATAGCTTCAGTAATAGAGCAAAGAACAACACCTGCTTCTTTCAGCTTATTTTGAAAAGTGGTGCCGATAGATACTGAATCAAAAACTAGGTCCACAGCAACATTAGTAAGTCTTTTTTGCTCTTCAAGAGGTATGCCAAGACGCTCGAAGGTCTTAAGAATTTCAGGGTCGACTTCTGAAAGATTATTTAGCTGAGGAAGCTTTTTTGGGGCAGAAAAGTAGCATATATCCTGATAGTCAATTGGAGGATGCGTAAGATTTGCCCACTTAGGTTCCTTCATCTCTAGCCATTTTCTGTAGGCCTTTAGACGAAATTCAAGGAGCCAACTGGGCTCGCCCTTTTTTTGCGATATGGCTGAGATGATCTCTTCGTTGATGCCTTTAGGAAATGTATCCATTTCAACATCACTTACAAAACCATATTTATATTCTGTACTTGCAAACGCCATATAAATTCCTCTATCGAGACCGAGCCCGAGACCATGCCCATGACCGGCTATTTTGAGTAAAAATAGGTTTAGAAAAGCATCCGGTCTCGGTCTCGGACACGGTCTCGGTCACGATAATTAGGCGGCTATTATACAAAATTTACTATTTCACAGTAAATGAAACTCGTGCAATTTCCTTTTTTGAATCATCTAGAAAGTACCCAAGGACATATGATCCCGGTTTTAGAGGCCATGAAAACTGACTTTCAGCATCGAACGTATAGCTACCCTCAATTTCGCTGCTCGTATAGGCAGCCATAAGAGCGATTTTTTCTTTTGCATTCTTTTCTAGTATGCCCACCCAATCTAAATTATGCCCGGGAGCATGCTTCCAGCTAACGGAAATTGGCTCGCCATATGCAAACACATATTTTGAAATGGAAAGCTCAGGCTTTTCATCCTTTCTTTTGATTGTGAATGGAAAGGAGGAAAGAATGTTCTGGTTTTTCGAGCGTAGATGAACTTCATAGGAACCAGGCTTCAAATTTTTTGTTTTGAACTCGAGGGTTCCGTGCGAGGAACTTGCAAGCTTTTTTGAAAAAATGAGCCTTTTTTTCTTCTTGGAAAAGAGACCAATACTCATTCCCTCTTTTTTCGGAGCGTTGTACCTTACTAAAATTTTTTCACCGATATCTACCAGCCTATTATCGACAGATACAAAGATAGGCTCATCCGTCGGTTGAACAGTAAAATTTGAGACGACGACGCGATGATCAGATGGCCATGGGGTAAAGTCTTTTGCTCCTACCGTATAGCTACTTTCTGTTTCTGCTGGGCCGATCACATAAATAAAATCGATACGGCCTTGCGGATCCAAGGGATCTGGATTCCAGCCCGGCACCTCAGGCCTTGCTGCCCACCATGTAAAGCCTGGATTTCTTTTGACATCAGGGTGCACTTCTCTATAGGAATCTCGAAACCCCTTTCGCTCAAGCTCTTCACTCACAGGCCACCTAAAGCCTTGTTTTGCATCAAGATACGATGGAGTATTAAAATCTCCTACAAGAAAAGTTGGTATTCCTTTTGACGCAAGCTCTGGAAGAGTGGCGAGCTGTTTTTTTAACGCTGAAAGCCGCACCTTCCTTTCAATTCTCTCTACATAAGCCTTTGATTTTCCTTCGTTAAGTAGATAGGGCCCATACGGATCGCTTGGCAGGTGGACATTACTCACTGCTACAACTCTGCCAGGCTCCATCTCAACATAGACATAGACACCCCTGCCCTCTGGAGGATCAATTATTGGGTAGTGAGAAATCACCCGCATACGCATGTTGTAGTATGGCCAGCCAAGCTCTTCAGCAATATAGGGAAGGCGCCCTTCCGCTTCTTGTATGCAGACAATGTCTGGGTTAATTGTTTTGATAACGCGGATAACTTGCGACAAACTCACAAGGGCGCCGCCATCTTCAATATTAAACCCCATCACGGTGCAGCTACAAGACGCAAACAGGCGAAAGCCGCATAAGATAAAAATAATGAATGAATATTTAAACATGGGAATAAAAAAACATAGGTAAATATATTCTGCAAGAGAAAAAGACCATAAAATAAGCAAGATGCCAGGATCGCCTCCGGCGAGAGGATAACCTTTTGCTTGTCAGCGCAGCTGACCCTGTTCATCCTGCAACCTTATCTGCGCTTAATATCGCGCCACTTTTTGATAAGCTGTGCAGCAATAGGCGCAACTTCCCGTCCATAGCCTCCGTAGCGTTGGTAGACTATTACCACAAGATCAGGCTCGCCATTTTCGTAGGAAATGCCTCCAAACCAGGTGTGGTTGTAGATAATGGATGGCTGGCCAATGTCGATACCGATTTTTTCCTGCGATTCAGCTGTGCTTGTTTTACCAATCAGGCTATCTCGTAAATCATAAAAAGCTTGATATTGATCTGGACGATGTGTGCTTAATCGTCTAAGCGCGCCGGAGGAATCCTGATGAATATGCTTAATAACTCTTCTTAGTCCTTCCAAAAGAGTTTTCTGTATTTCTTTTGGCATAAATACGTCTTTTGGATCCTCTACGGGGGGAACAAATAGGAGGTTATCCTCAAAGGCGTCATCTTTACCCACAACTAGATTTACTATTCGCGGAGATAGGAGCTTTCCTCCATTTGCGATTGTTGAAAGCATGCAGGCACTTTGAAGCGGTGTTGTAAGAAGACTATGCTGACCGATTGCTATGGAATAAAGGCCTGTGCGGTTTGTCACTATATCTTTTGGCAACGATCCTGCAACTTCCCCTGGCAAATGTATGCCGGTCCTTTTTCCATACCCAAAAGCCTCTGCTGCATCGAGCAGCTGAATAGGATCTTTTAAATAATCGCCCGCAAGCAGTGAAAAATAGGGATTACTTGACACCTCTAATGCTCCAAGGAGATCAATTTTTCCATTATTTGCATTAAGACTTTTTGGAATCCTTCCGCTTTTATAAATTTGAGGAATCGCTGCACCCGTTGTAAACTGTCCTACATAATTTTTGCCATTATGCTTATAGGTTTTATCGACAATCTCAAAGAGAGTTAAATCCTTTCTAGAAACGGCCCCTTTTAACTCTTCATACTTTTGCTTTAAGCCTGTATAGGCTGTTACAAGTTTAAAAAGCGATCCCTGAATAGCTGGATGGCGATAGGCATAAGATCTAAGAGATCCCTCTCCAATTCCTTTTCGAACAGCAGCTACAAGATCTTGAAGTGTACAATCAGTTTTTCCGCGCACAAGGCGGGGATAAGTCCCATAAAGAGGCTCCTCGAGATCTTTAAAACCCTTTAGCGTGCGTAAAAATGCTAGTTGCTCTGCGTTATCAAGCTCCTGAAGCTGTCCAGCTAAAGCTGCATAGTTACTTGGCAGTTTATCCTGTTCGAGATAGATCCTCGCAAACTCGAATCTTCCCTCTTTCCAAAACTCCTCAAACTGCCTCGCCTCTTCCCTATCAAGATAGTCTAGGTAAGGACGGGGGTATTTACATTCTCTTTTCTCCTCGAGGCGCTTTTCTTTTAAAAAGCGCTTTTCATTTAGCTTTCTCCACTCGGCAAATTGTGTTTTAGACCAATTTTTACGTACTGTTTTTTTCAGCTCACTGGAAAGCTTTTGAAATGCACACGATAAATCCCTGTATTCATCTATGGAGAGATCTCCAACCTTGTCGATAAGCTCGCAGGAAAAGTCGTTTGCAGAAAGCACAAGCCTGCTCAAATCGATTAGAAAAAGATCTTTTAAATCCCCAGATTGCTGAAGCTGTATGATTTTTTTAATAGGCTCTGACGAAGAGAGTTTTTCAAACGCTTCAGAATTTTCTGGTAAAATCAGCTCCAGGAAACGATCCCATGTGAGATATTCCTCAACATCGATAAATTTCTTTGTCTTTTCTGAGAAGCGCTGGAGGCTAAAAGGCAAAAGCCTATCCCAAACTCGTCCAATATATTCATCATTTTCTAGCCAGCGCAGGATATAGTCTTGAGGCTCTTCTGAAAAAAAGGTGCTTTTTTTACGGATAAAATCGTTTGGGTCGTAACGCGGAAAACTTGCAAGTGCAACAAGCTCTCCGTTTTTAGGGTCAAGTGCAACAATTGCGCCGCCGCGAATGAGCGGCTCTTTCACTTTTTGGGATTTTGTATCATTTGCACGATCTGTCTCTGCTTGCGCAAGAAGCTGCTCTGCAAATTCCTGCAGCTCCACTGAAAGAGAAAGAAGCACCCTTTTTCCAGGAGCAGTCGGGCGCGAGCCATCAAGAGGCCTGAGAACATTCCCTTTTGCATCGCTATAGTAGACTTTCTTTCCGTAGTAGCCTCTAAGATCCTGTTCAAAACTAGATTCAATGCCAAGCAGCCCTACATTATCATTAATCGTATAGGCCTTTTCTGTAAGTTTTAAAAGACGTTTTTCGGCATCATCTCGTGAAAGGCTGCCTTCTATTTCAACACCAGAATCAATCTGCTCAATATAGTCTGAAAGCTCGTGTATTTCATTGATAATTGCTGTATATTTTTCTTTAGAAATTGGCCCGAGATAGCCTATCACATCGCACATTGTTCTGCCTCTCGGATAGTATCTGCGGGGAACCGTTTGGACTTCTATACCTTGCCAATCTTTTTCAAGAAGCTTGAGCTGGTAATATTCGCCCTCAGTAAGATTATTTTTTATTACAAAGGGTATACTATTATTTTGAGCGGCATGAGAATAAATGACATCCACAAGCCTATCAGGATCAATATCTATAATTTCAGCAATTTTATTTGAGAGCTTTTGAATATACTCTCTTCTGACGTAGCGCTTTTTCTTACTGCCAGAGGCATCTTTTTCAAAAATGACCCCTGGGATCTCCCTAAATTGGGAATAGACAATCGATAAGCGATACTCAAGCTTATTTGCCGCAAGAAGAATATTGAAACGATCGCGAATTGTGCCCCTCGCAGCAGGCTCAATTACTACTCGTTTTCTTGCCAAGAAGGCTTCTTCCTTCTTTTTTTCATGCTGAATTACTGCAAGATGCCAAAGCTTAAAAGCAATAACGAGCAAAATGCAAAAGATGATATTCAACACCTTATTTGCCTTTACAGGTATGTTCTGAAGGGAATTTGACTCGTCTCTTCTTGGCCGATTAAACATATCGTTAATTCTAAATTGTCAAAAATACAACCATACGATACTCTATTTACAGATTTCGCGCCTGTAGTTCAATGGTAGAACAGTAGCCTTCCAAGCTACGTGTGTCAGTTCGATTCTGATCAGGCGCTATCTTCCAACTTATTTTTCACCACAAAATCACAGAGAACCGAACAGAAAGTAAAATTATTTTTTCTCCTTCTTCTCCGTGGCTCAGTGTCTCTGTGGTAAATTTTGGCCGCTAAACCGCTTGCGCTCAAAGCTTCAAAAGAGTATCATAATGACCCTCTTCTCTCACAGTGAAGGAAGAGTTTTTATTTTAACCCCAAGACCGAAATTCTCCTTTTTAGGGAGAATGCCGTCGTCAACATAAAGGGACAAGGCTTGGCTGACCAAACCACACTAAAAGAACTGTTAGAAGCAGGTGCCCATTTTGGCCACCAAACATCGCGCTGGAATCCAAAGATGAAGCGTTTTATCTTTGGCGAACGCAATGGCATTTATATTATCGACCTCGCAAAAACGCTCCATGAACTTAACATGGCAAAAGAAGTCGTTCGCGAAACCGCCAAAAGACATGGCGCAATCCTCTTCGTAGGCACAAAAAAAGCTGCAAAAGCTACTGTGCGCGAGCAGGCAGAGCGCGCTGGCGAGTACTATGTATGTGAACGCTGGCTCGGAGGTGCCCTTACTAACCTCACAACACTTCGCCAATCTATCAAAAAGCTCGACCGCATCGAAAAGCGCATCGCAGCAGGCGGCGAAGGCTTAACAAAGAAAGAGATCTCTCTTCTTACAAAAGAACAACTTAAACTTGAAAAGAACCTCTCCGGCATCCGCGGCATGAGGAAAGTTCCTGCTCTTCTTATCGTTGTAGACCCAAGCAAGGAAAGCATTGCTGTTGCAGAAGCTAGAAAGCTTGGCATCCCAGTGATGGCACTTGTCGATACAAACTGCGATCCAGATCCTATCGACTATGTAATCCCATGCAACGACGACGCTCAGCGCAGCATCAAGCTCATCCTCGAATCACTCACAGACGTTATCGTCGAAGTGAAAAACGAGCAGACAGCTATGGGCTTTAAGTCTGATGACAAAGAAGATGCAGAAGAAGAAATGGCTGCAAGTATCTCCATCGAAGCCGAAACTGAAGCGTAAGGAACAACTATGACACAAACTATTACTGCGTCTCAAGTTAAAGAACTACGCGATCGTACAGGCGTTGGCATGTCCAAGTGCAAAGAAGCTCTTGAAGAAGCCAAAGGCGATATGGACGAAGCGATCAGCATCCTTCGCAAAGCTGGCATGGCATCTGCTGTTAAAAAGCAGGGCCGCGAGACAAACGAAGGTCAGATCAATGCGAAAGATACTGGCGATGTAGTCGCCTTTTGTGAAATTAATGCAGAAACTGACTTTGTGGTTAAAAATGACCGCTTCCAGGAATTTTGCAGAAATATCACTGAAGAGATTGCAAACACAAAACCTCAGTCTCTTGATGCATTTATGGCTCAAAGCTACTCAAAAGATCCATCTATTACGATTGATCAGTACAGAAGCCTTGTCATTCAAACCATCGGTGAAAACATCCAGATCTCACGCTTAGCTATATGGCAAAAGCCAAAAGATCACTCAGTTGGCATCTACTCCCACATGGGCGGTAAGATCTTAACTGCAGTGGAAGTTTCAGCTCCGAATGAAGTAGAACTTGCTCGCGATGTGGCAATGCATGCAGCAGCTGCGGCTCCAGAGTTTTTGCAGCCAAGCGATGTTGCGCAAGATGTTATCGAAAAAGAGCGCGAAATTGCTAGAGGCCAAGTCGAAGGCAAGCCAGCTAACATCATCGAAAAGATCGTAGATGGCAAAGTCAATGCCTACTTTGACCAGGTCTGCCTGACCCGTCAAAAGTTTGTCAAAGACAATACAATCTCAGTTGAAACCCACGTCCAAAACAAAGCAAAAGCTGCTGGTAAAAACATTACCATCACACGCTTTTTGCGCTGGACTGTAGGCCAAGCTATCTAAGCTTTCACTTTTTTGGCGGCATCTTTACTCAAGAGATGCCGCTTTCTTTTTTGTACGGAATTTTACTATATGAACCAAATCCATGTTGGCTGGTTGCCTGCTGACAAAGGTGACGAGTTTTTTCCTAATGCTCCCTTTTATGCAATTTCAGTTTCAGAAAACATGTATTATAATAGGTCCTTTTCATGGATCCTAAAAGCCTTTAAAGGGCGAGCTGGAATTTATGACTATGAGCCTCCTCAGAATGGCCAGGCAGGCAAGCTTATTTGTAGAATTAGCACTATCGTTAAGCAAACATTTATTCAGGCCTGTGAAGAGCTAAATCTCGCCTATGAAGAGGTGACAGAGCCTGTCCAAAAGCATAAGCGAATTTTATTTTGCCTCTGCGTACCTGAAGATGAAACGGTAGGCAATCTCGTAAAGGCTTTGCAGTCCCAAATTGACAAATAGTCTGTGACGATTAAAGGACCGCCATCCCTATAAAAGGGTATTTCTTTGTACCCTGTTTATTGCTTCAGATTCTCTTGCACTGTTTTATGCGCCTCCCCGAGCGCAAGGCAAGACTTAGACTTAGATCCTTCCTTGAGAACGGTTGATAAGATACTGCGCAAGACCTGCATTCAAAAGTGAAAAGGGCTGAAAAGTGAAAAGGGCCGGCCCCTTTCACAGCCCCTTTCATTTTCTGTCTTTTAAGAAGAGCTTTTGATTATTTCTGTTGAAAATAGAACCTATACATCAACCTCAAAAAGTGCAGGCTAGCTGGAAGCGATGTACACTATCAAGACCTTGCACGAAAATGGCTTATGCAACGTGATCGAGAGGAGAAGGTGGAGGAGGTCATGCAGGTGCAGCTGTTCTGTCTCCAATAAATCCTAAGGTCTCGGACGGCTGACTTATAAAACGAGAAACGAGGGTCAGGCCTGACATTCGGGCATTTGTCGCTTTTATTTATACCTTGTCTTATGTAAGAGCTGAATGATCAAATTGCTGAGTTGAGAGCTTTCTTGTCTCAAATGCCCGAATGCCAGGCCTGACCCCGCTTCCAGATTCTCTTGCACTGTTTTATGTGCCTCCCTGAGCAGAAGGCAAGACTCAGATCCTTCCTTGAAGATATCTTGCGGCTG
>CAYWZU010000010.1:0-30570 GCA_964462925.1 uncultured bacterium | reverse complement strand
CCTCCCTGAGCAGAAGGCAAGACTCAGATCCTTCCTTGAAGATATCTTGCGGCTGTGTAGAGACGGAAGCTCTTAGAGGTGTTTGTCCTGCAGCTGTTATAAGATGCACCTGATCGTAGCAAGCAAGTGTCTTTTTTGTATTGATATGGGTGGGCTTATTGCCGCTTAGAGATGTATGCTCCATTTTGTTGCCAAGGCTCTCTTCTACGACATTTGGCATCGCATTCATATCGCCCATAAGAAGCGTCGGGATATGATCTTTATTATTGACAATGCTTGAGGCAAGACGGTCTGTTTCTCCTTGCTGTACGTGGGTGTTTGCGATACGTATTTTTTCTCCAGTTTCTTTGACCTCGAGTTCTAAGTAATTGACGTACTTATTATGGTTACTGAAAGCCCGGTCTATTTTTTCTCGAGCTCGGTACTCATTTCCATTATAAATGCAAAGCCCTTCACTTCCAGAAAAGGCTATTTTGAACCCTTTAGGAAGAGCTTTTTTTATTAATTTCTCAACATCTCGAGAACACTCTTGAAGACATACTACGTGTTGCCCCGCATGAATCATATCAATAATCTGATTGGCAATAAGCTCTTCTCTTTGATTTTTACTAAGCGAAGTAATAGCACTTCCATTTAGACCTTGAGGATCGTCTTTGACTTTAATATACCTCTCTAAAGGCTCTTGTTTCAGCACATTGTAGCTTACAAATCGCAAAAGCGTCCCTTGATTAAGGATTATATTTCCGCCAATTGGCAAATGATCAGATGGCCACTTAAATTTTTCCCCGAGCGGCCCGTTTAATACTCCTCCAGCAGGAAGAAAGGTCGGCATAATATCGGATGCGGCCACATGTGCTTTTTGAGCCTCGCCTTGAGGCTCTGTAATGAGCTGAAAATTGCCGCTTAAACGATGATGCAGCTTTGATGCTAAAGCAATTGCTGCGGGAATAATGGTAAGAGTACCAATTATTCGTAAGAAGTTGCGAACTCCAGCTCCACGTGATCCAGAGAACTCCTGTATTTTATCTCCCTCAACGCTAAAGGTTCTTCCCCAGCTCGTACCTTCAATCTGAAAGAATTGCTCGCCAAATTTATGGAGCCGATTTTCACTAGAAGTTATGAGTCTACCAAAAAATGGAAGTTTTCCTTGAATGTCTGACATAATACGCTCCCTTACTTAAGCACTCTTCTGTTTCAATGCCATCAAAATAAAATTATTTCAATAAGAGTTTTACCGTAAGGTCTAGGCTCGCTACTTCTTTGCCCGTATGATTGCTGTTTGAAGCTCTCCTGATTGAAAGGCAGCCTGCTGCAAGCTCCAGCTAAGCAAAGAGTCTTCATATACCTCAAGACTATACTTTTTGCAGATTGTATCTTTTAAAGACTCGATTGTCTCTACATTCTGTTTTGAAATAGCCGCCTGATCACGAGTTGTATTTTCGAAGGTTATCTGTTGAAAATGAGCATTTGTAAGGATTTTAAGATAGTCTGCTTGATCGATGAGGTTATAGGCAACGCCGTCCATTTCCATCATTTTTTTGGTCTTTTCGCTATAATCTTGAGAGGTCTTCATCCAATCCATAATGATAATCTGGCCGCTCGGCTTCAGCACCCGGTAGATCTCATCAAAAAAAGGCTGCTTTGCTTCTTGCGGAATATGGAGGAGCGCTTCTTTACTGATGACAACATCAAAACTATTTGATTCAAATGACTTAAGGCTGCTCGCTGTAGTCATGTGCACAAAGTCTACTCTGCCTTTTAGCTTGCTTTGAATACTTTTAAGGCTCTCATTTGCCCTTTCTACCATCCACGCTTGAGGCTCTAGCCCTGTAATTTCTGCCGTGTAATGCTCAGCTAGATACAATGCGGGGCCGCCAAGTCCTGAACCTATGTCTAAGACCTTTTTGCCATTTAGGTCGACATTTGCCACCATACGCTTAACTGAAGCTTCGCCTCCTTGAGAAAGAAATCCTTTGCCGTATATTAATTCTACAAGCTCGATGAACTCAATATGATATCCCTGGCTTGCCGCCTCCTTTGTCTTTTGCTCTACAGTATCATCTTGCAAAGCAAATAGGTGTGCTTGAGAGAAAAAAAGTATCCAAATTAGAAACCGCATAGCTACTCCCTTAGTATTGGCGAGTGACCGAGAATACCAAAGATGGGCTTTTGAAAAAAACATCGCTTGTACCTTTTGTTTGACACATAAACTTTTTCGCTATAAATTCACCTTTTTATTTTTAACCCAAAAAGGAGAAGTATGACCTTTGCTAAACTTGTACTCTATGTAGGAGCAATTTTTGCTCTCTTAGATCCTCTCTCAGCTGCTCAAAACAGAAAGCCATCCAGGCATGAAAAAAATGTACGGCAATATGCATCCGGAAGTAGCATGAGCCGCAAAAAGAAACTCGAGGTAAAAAAACTCGATGCCTGCCAAATAAAAACTGAAGAAATTGAAGCATCGCAGGGCGACTTTTGCGATCTTACAGTAAATCGCACTATAGAAGCAGGCACGCTTCAAGTAGATACAATAGATGCAAAAACAGTAAACGCAGATGAAGCACACTTCAAACTTGAAACAGCAGATGTCTCTTATGAAGATGTCAATGTGATTGAAGATCTCAGGGTATGGCAGCAAGAGCGCTTTGTCACACCAGACTATGATCGTTTTCCGGATGGTGCTCTTCCTCCCATGACAAAGTTTGGTCCTGGTGAAACGTATGACTATACTTCACTAAGTCCAAATTTTATTCCTCTCGAAGGCAATGCATGGTCATATATTATCCATGGAATTATTAACTTTGACACTGCAAGCGAGAGTGAAAAACTAGACTTTTATTCCGGTGCTGCAAATAGGCTTTATGCACTCATGGTGGATAAGCCCTTTGCTGCAACAGAAAGCGAATTTAAAGTTGGATATCTTGGCAACTTTGGATTAACCCAAAATAGCACAATAATGCCTAAAGACCAGCAGCAGTATGCAGCTCAAGCCATGAGCGCCATCCTCGATGGTCTCTACGGAATAGATCCAAATCTTTTAACGCCAAAAGAGCGAGTATCGCTTTTTAACCTCATCACCCTTGCCCGCTACTACATCATCGCATGGGAAGCTGGCAACACGATGACAAACTGGCTAGGCCAAGAGTATTTTGGCTCGCCAAATCCTCAAAACCTTGCAAGCTACTACTATGCAAATGCCTGGTATTTGCCATTTATTAACCTTGCACTTCTTCCCGCCTATGGGATAAATACTGATAGTCCATCCCTTGTCCCTTTTGCACGGGCAATGCCGGGGCTATATAAACTATTTCCAAAGTTTTTACAAAATTGGCTAGACACTGCACAAGCGGGTATGATGGAAGGATTCTATCCACATGTACTTAGAAGCAGGCCATTTACCTCCCAAGGCGAGTCCACCTTTGGCGAAGAGGGCTATGGATATAGTCCAGATATTATCGAACTTGTACAATCTGGCGAATTTACTGCGTTTGATGATTCACACCTGCTTGCTGAAAACGATTATAACGATCTTTTCGCTGCAAGTTTTGAAGATCAGCTCTCAGATAATCTGCTTTATAGAGGCATTTTTACAATTGAAGGGTTAAATCCTTTGCCATTTTATGATATGCTTGTTGCAGACGGCGCTATGGATCCCGTAGAAGCTGCATATCTTCAAAAACAGGCAAAAGATACCTATGACACTGTAGTAAAGCCTGCAATTCTTAATTTTCTAAATACACTCTATTTAGACCCTAATAGTCCATTTGTGCGAGCACTGCGTCTTACTCGCTATGACGACTTCCCAGGTGAATGGGGCACTAAATTTATTGTAAATGAGTTTGGCTGGGTAGAGGGACTTGTTGTAAGCGGTCCGCATACAGGAGATACTGTCTACATCGATCCACTTGGTGTTGACCTTGTCATCTACGATACAAATGGCGATCCCGTTAATGTAAACCTGCAGGATGTAGAGCTCCAAAGAGATGAGGCCGCTGGCAATGAGCACTACATCAACATGGCAGAAATTGAACTCAACCTTAATAGAGATACGCCTATACCCTATTATGTGAAGGTTTCAAGCACCCCAAATGTAAACCCATTTGAAAATTGGGAAGTCCAGTTTGATGATTCAGCAGCATCTTTGCCAGAAAAGCTTCACGCGGCAGGAGAATCACTTTTAGAATTCTTTACAGAATCAATAGATTTTTACCTCGATGAGTGGGTAACAGTCACATTCCCACCTGCAACTACTTGGCAAGAAGTTTTTGCAACTCGTCAAGAGGCAATAGATGCTATCACGCAAGCAGGAAGGCTGACAGGCGATCTAGAGGATCCCGCTAACGGCGGCATCTATGCCTTTGTGCAGCACTACCAGCCAATTTCTGATGACGAAGGCCCGCTCTATGATTTTTCACAGATCGAAGCCTACTATACAGATTCCTGGGATGGAGTGCCGCAGCTTAAACTCACTATCGACGGACGTATCGATGGACCGCCAGTTCTTGATCGTGATGGCAATGTCATCTACGATCCAGAAGCTCCCCTCGATCCAGACGGACTTATCAACGTAGATGCACTTTTTGCACTCTCCCAGGTAGATCCAGACAAACAATCCTACTATCAATTTCTTGGATCAACTGAAATTGTCCAAGGAAAATCGGCAAGAGTTTACTATTTCTTTTACGACTTTGTTAAGCATTCCTTCCAGGACTACTTAACGATAGGCGCAAATCCATTATTAAACTTTTACTTTAGCCCCTATATACGAGCAGCGTTTGAGAAGCTCTGTGCACACACCTTCCTAAACACCCAAACTGCTTCGAGTAGCTTCTATAATCCAATATCAGAGATTATTACCTATACAGACCTTATTAATATCTCTGATCCAAGAAATACAAATATTGGAGAAAGAACTACGCTTCTCCATGAGTTCATCATGGGACACGCCCTTCAAATACCGCTTGGACAGATGCTTACAAGCACAGGGACATCTGACTGGACAACGGGAAGCTTTGGCAACCCAGCGACAGCAGAGGGTTGGGCGGTATTTATAGAGACATTCTTTGGGCCAAGCTATACAAGCTATCTTTCAGCTGTAGACCGCTACTGGAACTATACAGATCCAACTGGCATTCCAGACCCTGTAACACTTGTTCCAGCGATTACTAATACTGCAAGAGTCGCAGCTCGCCTTAAGTGGGATACAGCTGTTCATTCAAGCAGCTACAAAGCATCGCTTGCAGAACATAGCGACGGTTTTAAAAATGACACATTTAACGCCTTTCCTATTACTACAGAAGTTTCACAAAGAATACCTGTAGGACCAACGCAGGGTCTTAACTATGGACTTGGCTTTTTGCAGATTATCGGACTCTACCAAAATCTGCCGAATGCTCTTGGCCAGTCTCGATATGATTCACTTCAAGCAAATGGCAACAAAGCAACGAAGTATTTCTTCGATATGCTGCTTCTAGATTCTCAAGGCTATTTTATTTCCAGCCTTCAGCCTATCTATGATGCTTGGGCAGAACGAGTAAAAAATGGCATCCCGCCATTTGATGATCCAAACTATGATGGATACCCCGTTGATGCATTTGATGCACATACTGTGCCCTATGTTCCAGGAACAAATCCTGCAGCATACGAATTCATCGATAATCCCTATGTGCCAGGCGGATTTACCTTTAATTTCCCAACCTGCCCTGTTCCAAACCTCGGCGTCTGTCCGACTCCGTAGTATTCACATTAGGCATTCTCCAAGGAGAATGCCTCTCGAGTTTGGACATTCTAGGCGAAGCTTTTGGAGCGAAGCTCTTTTGAGTGCGGCGATACTTCGCCGCTTTTTTTTTGATAAATGGTATAATTAGCAAATCATTCACTTCTAGGTAAACTTATGCCTTCATGGCCACATGCTCCGCCTCATTGCATTCATACGGCAGGCATTTACATGGTAACGTGTGGTACTTATTTAAAAAGTCATTTTTTTCGTTCGGAAGAGAACCTATGTTTACTTCATAATACATTTCTTCAATATGCAAAAGAAGCCAATTGGATTCTTCATGCATGGGCAGTCTTTTCAAATCATTATCACTTCGTTGGTGAATCTTCAAAAGATTCTGAGCCCCTTACTCAGTGGCTTGGAAGCTTGCATCGTATGACTGCTATAAAAGTTAACGAGCGCGATAATGTGACTGGTCGAAAAGTATGGTATCAATATTGGGATACACACATCACGATACATAAATCTTATTTAGCAAGACTCCATTATGTTCATCAAAATCCAGTAAAACATGGCCTAGTTCTTACTGCCTCACAATATCCCTGGTGTTCAGCTGCAACGTTCGAAATGCAGGCAACGCCATCATTTGTAAAAACAGTCTACAGCTTTAAGACAGACAAAATAAAAGTATTTGACGAATTTTAAAAGCGGCGAAGTATCGCCGCACTCAAAAGAGCTTCGCTCATCGAAGAAAGTTTCTTTAAGCTAAATATCCAAACTCAAGAGGCATTCTCCAAGGAGAATGCCTAATTAGCCGTCTTTGTAGAGATAATCCCGGCTCTTTCGCCCATTTGATGGATTAAATCGCCATCTTCGCCAAGCTTTGCTATATCAGTTGTTTCAATTTTCCTTTGGCAGGAACCGCTTACGGTCAATTTTTCATTGGCCACTGCTATTTTCTCTAAACACTCTTGATGAACCAAATTGCCATCCGGTGCACAGTCTAGTAATTCTGTAGTCTGAATAGCACTTGAGCAGAGATTGCAAGTAAGGGCATGTACAGGTAATGACATTTTTATTCTCCTTGGTTAAATCTTCCCACCAGAAAAGGGCGAGAGTGAATGCTATGAAACTTACTACTGACACTCCAGGCAGAGCCCGTGATGGTTCCTTCACCATCGCTATAGATACAAAAATCGCCTTTTCCTATGCCGCTATGATATGTTTCATTTTCTAAGTAGCGGCTGTCTGTATGACCATGGCCTTTTCCTGTACAGTCGATGATGGGAATAGCCCACCTGTCACTATCTATTTTTTTTGCAGGACCATTTGCGATCATTACATGGCCAAAATTACGGGCGCCTTTTGGGAGTTTGTAAGTGAGGATATCTCCTGGCACTATATCTTGAACCTTCTCAATTTGAGTAAAGCGCCTCCTGTGGGACACTGCTTCAAAAAAACTAATTGAGTAGCCTGAAGGTCTTCTCAACCACGAGTGAAGCTCTTCTTTGGAAAATCCATATGCATCTCTAAAAAGCGCTGCAACCAAGCCGCTGCAATCTGTGTGACAGATGTAGTTTTCAGCACCTCTAATTCCTTTAATCCGCACGATGGAAGGCCTATGCTGATAGCTATTATTTTGTGGCAAAATATTTTCTTCGAGCTTTCTTCCCAAAGCAAGATGTATGGGAACTGCTGCCTCAGAAGAAAAGATACAATATGCTGATATTACCGTTAAAACAATTAATAAGGCGCTTTTTCTCATAAGACCTTCATAGCACAAAATGGAGTTATTTTCTTTCTTAAAAATCTCCTTTTTAGTACCTTTGCATCATGATAAATTCGACTCATTATAAAAGAATTTTATTAAAGCTTTCCGGCGAAGCGCTTATGGGCCAAGGCCAATACGGCATACAAGGTAATGCATGCTGCACTATTGCCGAAGGCATTAAGGACTTTATCACAAACAATATTCAGGTTGGCGTTGTTGTGGGCGGCGGCAATATCTTTCGTGGCATAGAAGGTGGAAAATTAGGCATTGGCAGAACTCCATCTGATCACATGGGCATGCTCGCTACCATCATCAATGCAATTGCCCTTCAGCAGGCCCTAGAGAACATAGGTGTTTCGGCTGTTGTGCTAAGCGCCATCAACTGCGAGCCGATTTGCGACTCATACAATTTTAAGCAGGCAATTCATCACCTTGAGAAAAATCGCGTTGTCATCTTTGCTGGCGGCACAGGAAGCCCCTACTTTACGACAGATACGGCAGCAGCACTTAGAGCATCAGAAATACAAGCTCAGATGCTGCTCAAAGCGACAAAAGTAAACGGTGTCTATTCACAAGACCCCATGAAGCATCCCGATGCCGTCCGCTATGAAAAGCTTACGTACACGGAAGTGCTTCAGCAAAAATTAAACGTGATGGATGCTACAGCTGTCGCACTCTGCATGTCAAACCAGATTCCAATACTCGTATTTAACATGTGGGCCACACCGAAGCTCTCTGAGGTGTTAATTAATCCAAACTTAGGCACACTCGTACATTAAGGTAATATATATGGACATTCTAGACGATACAAAGAAAAAGATGCAGCAATCACTAGAGCACTTCAAAGAAGAGCTTAGAGGCCTCCGTGCTGGAAGAGCAAACCCCGGCCTTCTAGAACCTGTCACGGTTGAAGTGTACGGCTCGGAGATGCGCCTCAAAGAGGTTGCAACGATTACATCGCCAGAAGCAAGACAGCTTGTCATCACACCCTTTGATACAGCAAATGTACAGCACATCTCCCGCGCAATTGACAAGGCAAACCTTGGCGTACGCAGCATTGTCGAGGGCAAGACCATTCGCGTGATGTTCCCTGAGCTTACTGCAGATAGAAGAAAAGAGATCATCGGCCAAGCGCATAAAAAGAGAGAAGATTGCAAAATCACCATCCGTAACATGCGTAGAGATGCAAATGAACTTGTGAAGAAAGCAAAATCTGGCGGCACTATCACCGAAGATGATGTAAAGAGATTAGAAAAACAGATACAGGAACTTACAGATAAAGCCTGCAAAGATGCAGACGATCTTACGATAGCGAAAGAAAAAGAAATTTCTACTATCTGAAAAATGTTGCGGAAAATCCGGATAAATCACTAGAATTGGTGCACTTTTGACGGCCACGTTATTATGGCCCCATCGTCTAGCCTGGTCTAGGACACCGGATTTTCATTCCGATAACAGGGGTTCGAATCCCCTTGGGGTCAATGAGTCTTTAGCTCAGCGGTTAGAGCACCTCACTTTTAATGAGGGGGTCGATGGTTCAAATCCATCAAGACTCACATTTTCCTTCCCTTGCTTAAGCGCATAGCTTCTTTTATTGCGCAAATAAAGCATGTAATCATATTAAGCGCCCTTTTGTATCTTTGAGACTTCGTGTTACGTTTTCTCCTTTAAAAGTTACGATCAAGATTAGATGTAAGAGAAAAAGCGCAAAGAGACTATCATTGTTCTCATGACTTTTAGGCAAAAATTTTTTCTTAGCTATGTTGCACTTCTCATACTCTTTTTAGCGATCCTCTACCCATTCGTTACTGGATCTGTTAATAAAATTGTCTATGATTTACTCATTAGCAGACAGGATGAGCTTGTAGGTCAACTTATTAAAGCAAAAAATCAAGATGCGCTCATTCAGATTCTCAAGCAGCAAAAGCACTACAGCTTTTTTCGTATTGCATTGCACGATATAGAGCAAAAAGTTTTGTATGACTCACATACAAAAAGACTCAATCGTCCACTCTTTTTCCCCTTTCAATTTACCTCCCATCCGGAAGTAGTAGAAGCGCTCAATTCTGGACAGGGCTATGCAGAGGAATACTCTGAGATACTGGGGCAAGTGCTAATCTACGTGGCAAAGCGATTTGAGCTTGCTGATGGCTCAGCTTTTATATTACGCCTTGCATTTGCGCATCAATTTGTCGAGGAGCTTAGATCGAGCTTTCAGACCGGCTTTATCTACCTGGCAGCTTTTGTATTGATCTTGTTTGCCCTAATGGCAGGTCTTGTTCTGCATAAATTGACACGACCAATCCAAGAGATTATTGACACTATACGCCCCTATCAAGAAGGCAAGGTGCAAAAAGTTCCAAAAATAGCACTAAACATTGACCCTAAAAATGATTTTAATCGATTAGCAATGACGCTCAATTCTCTCTCGGATCAAATCCAAAAACAGATAGAGATGCATAAAGATTTCGTCGCAAATGCCTCTCATGAGCTAAAAACACCTATAACAATTATTCACGGCTTTGCAGAGACTCTTCACGATAATGATAACCTTCCTCAAACAACCTGTCATGAAATCACCAAAAAGATCGTCTCAAGCTGCGAGCGAATGACAAAAACGATCAAAAACCTCCTTACCCTTGCAGATGTTGAAAATCTTTCAAATACTCAAAAGCTAACTATTGATCTAATTGAACTTACAGAAAACTGCATCGACACTCTTGAAGCTGCCTATAAACATGCAAAGGTTCATTTTAACTATGATGAAGAGTGTCTGATTTTTGGCGATCCCTCGCTTATAGAAGTCGCTATTATGAATCTTTTGGAGAACGCAGCAAAATATGCAAAAGAAGAGCCAGTAATTACGGTGTCTCTTAAAAAATTAGCCGGCTCAGTATCTCTTTCAATCGAGGACAATGGCATTGGCATAAAAGAAGAGGATCTCCAGCGCATATTTGAGCGATTTTTCCGTGTCCATAGCAAAAAAGTAGCCGGCTCGGGCCTTGGCCTTTCCCTCGTAGACACAATCATTCAGCGACACGGCGGAAGAATAGAGGTGCGCTCAATTCCAAGCAAAGGCTCCACTTTTACAATTGTTTTTCAAAGTAAAAGGATGGAAGAAGCTCTCCCATCCATGCCGTTTAGATGATGCCAAGCAGCTTAAGAATAACGATACCTACTATTGGCACTCCCAATAACCACAAAAGAAGCATTCTACCCATAGTTTACCTATTATCGTTATAGGGCCGTGTGTTGTTGTTATTGTCTGCGCTATTTTTACGTGGCATGCCGCCGTTTTTGTTGTCTAGGCGCTCAGGAGTGTTGTCATTTTTTGTAGAGCTTGGGCTTGTTCCGCCTGCTGCAAGAGAAACTACTGCGAGTGTAAAGACTGAAAGCAAAAGTTTTTTCATAGCGAATTCCTTTATTTTTTCAATTTGAGACACACTCAATCTAATATATAAATTTTTAATATAAAATCAACCCAAAAAATTGCTGCCCGGGAATTTCTCTTTAAGGCATAGTTGTTTGCATGAAAAATGGCGTTTGGGCAGCACTACTTACTCCTATGCATAAGGATCTCTCTTGCGATGCGGCTGAGCTTGCCTTCCATGCTAAGGATCTCTTAGACAAGGGTTGCCAGGGTGTCGTTCTTTTCGGAACTACAGGAGAGGGGGCTTCTTTTTCAACTTCAGAAAAGCTTTCAGCACTTCGCGATATGCTCAAAGCAGGGATAGATCCTGAAAAAATCATTATTGCGAATGGAAGCTCCAATATCCCCGACACCGTAGAGCTTCTTCAAGGATCAATCAGCCTTGGTTGCTCCTATGCTCTAGTCTCGCCTCCCTGCTTCTATAAAAACATAAGTGACGAGGGAGTGATTAGCTTCTATAGGCAAGTGATTGATCGCACTGCAAGTGATAAACTGCGCCTTCTTCTCTATCATATCCCTCAGCTAACAGGTATTCCCATCACTTCGGCGATCATTAAAGCTCTTAAATCTGAAATAGTTATAGGCATAAAAGAGAGCGAGGGAAACCTTGCGCTTACAAGGGAGATCATCAAGAACTTTCCCGGCTTTAAAGTATTTGTAGGTAAAGAAATACATCTCCTTGAAGCTATGAAGCATGGTGCAAGCGGCGCCATATGCGGCCTTGCTAATCTCTACCCAAATGAACTTCTCTCTCTCTATAACCAAAAAGAGGTCGATCTTCCGCACATAGAGATAAAAAGACATTTTATAGCTGCATTTAAAAAGATCATGCAAGAAAGACGCGGCACTGCATGGATATCCTTAAGACCCCCACTTACCTATGATTAGCGTAACCATTCTCGTAAAAAATGGGCAAAAGTATCTTCATAAGGTGCTGTCAGCCCTTGAGCGTTTTGAAGAAGTAATCGTAGTGGACACAGGCTCTGAAGATGATAGCAAAGCGATTGCAAAAAGCTTCAAGAACGTTCAGCTACATGAAAAGCCCTTTATCGGCTTTGGACCTACTCACAATGTGGCCTCAAGCCTTGCAAAGCATGAGTGGATACTCTCTATTGATGCAGATGAAGTTGCTTCAAAAGAACTTGTAGATGAAATTTTTGCTCTGCAGCTAGATGAAAACACTGTCTACAGACTGCCTAGAAAAAACTTTTTTCGCGGAAAATGGATTAATGGCTGCGGCTGGCATCCAGATGCCCCCCTCAGGCTCTACAACCGAAGCAAAACAAAGTTCACAGATGCTTTAGTCCATGAATCAATAGAAACTAAAGGACTGTTTGTTTGCACACTCAAAGCGTATCTTAATCACTATCCCTATGCAACGATGTCAGACTTTATAGCGAAAATGCAGAGCTATTCTACGCTTTTTGCAGAGCAGAATAGGGGCAAAAAAAAGTCATCTTTGACTAAAGCGATAAGCCACGCCCTTTTTGCATTTTTCAAAAGTTATATAGTTAAGCGAGGCATCCTTCTTGGCCAGGAAGGCTTTATTATTTCTCTCTATAATAGCCATACCGCCTACTATAAATATCTTAAGCTTCAAGAGTATAACAACTTATTAAAGATTGATTTAAATAGCGATCTTAAGGTATAACTTCTGCTTACCTAGCGGGGATTTGATGCAACAGGCACCACTTAAGCCATTCGGAAAAGTTCGTTCCTACGTTTGGCCAATCTATCGTCAAGAGCTACGGAAGATTCTTCCGATGTTTCTCATGCTCTTTTTTGTCGCGTTTAATTACACAATATTGAGAAACCTCAAAGACGCACTTGTTATTACTGCAAAAAGCTCTGGTGCTGAAGTTATCCCATTCATCAAAGTATGGGTGATGCTTCCTGCTGCAGTGCTTGCAACAATATGCTATACCTATCTGCTCAATCATTTTAGCCGGCGCAAGGTTTTTTACATCATTATTGGCTCCTTCTTAGCCTATTTTTGCATCTTTACATTCTGCATCTATCCGGTACATGAGAGCCTCTACGCCGATTCCATCGCAAATGCACTTCAGTCTATTCTTCCCGCGGGCTTTAAGGGAATGATTACGATGATTCGCAACTGGCCTCTTACCATGTTTTATGTGATAGGAGAACTTTGGAGCACTTTAGTACTCTCCGTTCTCTTCTGGGGCTTTGCCAATGAAATTACTCGTATTTCAGAAGCTACCCGCTTCTATAGCGCCCTCAATATCAGCTCCAACCTCTCATCAATTGTTGCAGGCCAAATTGCTGTTGCAGTCTCCACAAATGTCTTTAACCCAAACCTCTTTTACGGCTCAAGCGCATGGGAACAGACGCTCGATCGTCTGATGATCCTTCTCATAATCGCAGGCATCGGCATCTTGACAACGTTTCACTGGATGACGCGCAATGTCCTTAATAACCCAAAATACATGCCCGAAGAGGCAATGAAAACAAAGAAGGACAAAAAGTTAAGCTTTAGAGAAAGCATCTCCTATCTTTCACACTCAAAATACCTCCTTTGCATTGCAGCAATCGTCGTTGCCTACAATCTCGTCATCCACATGGTAGAAGTTATCTGGAAAGATAAACTACGAGAGCTTTGCCCAAATCCAGGCGACTACAACGTCTTTATGAACAACTTAACTTCCGCTATGGGTATCATCTCTACGATTGCAGCACTTCTCATGGTGGGAATCATTCGTAGACTTGGCTGGACAAAGACGGCGTTAATTACTCCGCTTGTGCTCTTTATTACAACACTTGCCTTCTTTAGCTGTCTTCTTGCAGATTCCACCCTTTCCCCTTATGCAGCAGTGCTCTTTAGCACAACACCTCTTGCCCTTGCTGTATTTGTCGGCGCTGCCCAAAACTGCTTCTCAAAAGCGGCTAAATACTCTCTCTTTGACATTACAAAAGAGATGGCCTACGTGCCACTTGCTCCTGAGCATAAGCTAAAAGGCAAAGCTGCAATCGATGGAATTGGCTCTCGCCTTGGCAAATCGGGGGGCTCACTCATCCACCAGGGCCTTCTTGTTCTTTTCTGCACACTTTCAAGCAGTACGCCCTATGTCGCTGCAATCTTAATTGCTGCACTCGTCGTCTGGATAATTGCTGTCCGCCTCCTTGGCAAACAGTTTGATGAAAAGACCAAAAGCATCAACCTCACCGACAGCGCCCCAGAAATCGAAGAAGATGAGCAAACCCCTGTCAGAGAACAGCCTATACTTGCCACCTGATATTGTGACAATGACACCCTTTCTGATTTAGTTAAAGGATTGCCCTACCCTTTTATTTAAAAAAATTACACGCAGCCCTGCAAAGCACTACGTGCCTCCACGCCTTTCTGTTTAAATTTTTTTTATTCCTTCTGGAGCGCGTGGAGAATGCGTTTATGTCCGCTCGAGAAGGTCAGCGTTTCAAGGCTATCTTCACTCAGCCATTCATGATCTGAAACTGCAACCCTCTTGCCCGCCGTATAAAGCTTTGGGTAGAGTGTCACGCGATAGCGTGTGAAGGACTGCTTTTCCTCATCAAGATGTCCTTCAAACGAAGTTTGTAGATTGTACTGTTTTACAAGCTCTTCAGCAATTATTTCTTCGGAACTTCCTCCGGGGACTGTTTCGAAATAGGGAAACTCATAAAGGCCGCTGCAAGCGATTCCAGATCTGCCTTTTCTAACAAGATAATAGCCATCAGAGCTCACTACAGCAACATCGCGGTAGAGAGCTTCATAGACTGTCTTTTGAGATTTAACTGGATAGAAAGCAGTTTGTTCCTCTAGATATGCTTTGCAGCCGCTTTTCAGCGGGCAGGCTGAACAAGATGGCTTTTTTTTGCAAACGGCAGCGCCAAGCTCTATCAATGCTTCAGATATAACGTGCGCATCCTTATCGGGCAAAAGTTCTGTCGTGATAGTGCGAAGATGTTCGAGCGTTTTAGCCTTTGAGATATCGCTATCGATTGCAAAATAGCGTGTTAAAACTCGAATGACATTTGCATCAACTGCTGCATGTTTTTTGTGAAACCCAAAGGAAAGAATTGCGCCAACTGTATAAGGCCCAAGGCCTTTGATCGTAAAAAGATCTCTAGCACTATTTGGAATTTTGCCTTGAAAGCGCTCTTTGATGTCAGATGCTGCCGCATGAAGCGCCCTTGCTCTTGAATAATAGCCAAGCCCTTCCCAGACTTTTAACACCTCATCGATATGGGCATTTGCTAAGGCCTCAACTGTTGGAAAGCGCCTCATCCATTGCCGAAAATATTCTATAACCCGTACAGCTTGAGTCTGCTGCAGCATGACTTCTGAGATCCAAACTTCATAGGGAGTGGGATTCTCCCGCCAGGGAAAATCCCGTCGATTTTGTAAAAACCAGTTTTTTAATGCCTCGATATTCATGCCAAGCACTATACATGAAACTCGAAAGCAAGTTCCAGTACTTACGTCTTATCAAAAGGAGATGATATAGACTTGCCGAGATAAGGCCTAAGGAGCGCACCAATTATTGTTCCGAGGAGCAAGCCTGGCGCTTCAATCAATAGGGCAAGCACTGCAGCTATAACAATAAATCCTCGAAAGACTCCATCTCGAATAATCATTTCTTTGAAGGAAATGGATCGCTCTATAATTTCCTGTGAAAAATAGATGCCTAAAATAAGACCCACCAAAATTCCGCCGAGAAATGGGTCGAAAATAGAAAGAATAAGACCACCAAACATGATAACGTAGGAAATTGACTCCCAGCGATTCTCTTGTACAAATTGAATTAATCCCTTTATTTCTTTTTTGGGATCTTTAGGTTCAGGTCCTGACATACTCACTCCTTAAAATTTTTACCACAGATCAAACCGAGTGTATCTGTGTTTACTTTAGCTACGTACTTTTTCTTTCTTCTACACGACAAGGATAAATTTGAGCAATAAATTATTGTCGTAAAATTCCTCTCTATGTGCTATTCTCGTAGACTATTATATTTGGTATTTTTTTCATGAAGCTTCAGCCCGCAAAACTTCGCATTATCAACGTCCTTCTGTTTGGTCTTGTTTGCCTAGTAGGAGGGTTTACCTTGCTTTCTTGGATTGAGATCCAGTCAGCTACAATTCCAAAACCTCTTCCTAAACGAAATTTTTCCCTTCCATATAGCTTTGCACAGGGAAGTGATGCACAAAAGGCTCTTGGCGCCCCATTTATCAAGCTTGAAAAAAACGATATACGATTTAGCCTGCCAGACCTCAGAAATGTTCTTGTGTACTTTGGCTCAACTGTACGACCTGATGTTTCAGAGTCTGCAAAAGTTGTTCAGATGGGCGTGCGCGGCAGCCCTGCCCCAATGCCAATCACAGTAGGCGAGCCTCTCTACATGAAATATGAAGCCAGGGGTAACAGCGGCAAATGGTCTTTTAGCCCAGACAATGCAAAAACATCTATTTGGTGCGAGATTGCTCCGCAAGAAGGCTCCACAGAAGTTTTTGTCTACATGGTAGACAAAGAAGGCAACAAGATCGAAGATCCAAAAGAATTTTCTCACTTTACCCTGCAGCAAGTTCATCTCCCATACACAGCACAAGGTGCAAATGCCTTTGAAATTGGCGGTCAAAGGGCTGATGGCTCACTGCTCATCAGACAAAAGTGCGCCTGGTTTGGCCAAGACCTCTTTCTGCAAGAACATGGCGATGATGATGCAGCCTTTGCATTTGAAAAGGAGCGTATAGACTTTTTAGACCCAGATAATAGCTACTTCTGCTTTGTAGGGGTTGGAGATTCACTCGTCTTCGTCGAAGAGGAAAACCGCTGGTATGAAGTTGATCCAGGCCCAGATTCTCGCGGAAGACCACTTCTTGTAGTAAAGAAAATAGATGAAAGAGCCATCTCCTTTGACCTCTGGGATCCCAAAGGCAAAATTCGCATTCCTATAGAGCTTCGCAAAGCAAACGCAATGCCTTCATTTGCAAATAATTTTGATCTAAAGCTTGTTGGCGCTCGTTCGAGAAAAGACTGGATCGCAGAACTTAGCGGCGTCAGAATGCTTCTTCGCGAAGATGATTGGCTCATCATGCAAAATAATGGCTGGCACAAAATTACAACCGCCCAAGAGCTTGATGACTTTATCACAGGCGAAATACGCGGGCCTTTACTCGTTCTTGAAGGCTCAGAAAAGAATGGAAACGACGTCGGCCTGATTGGCAGAGTCTACGATATCACGCGCACACAAGTTGTCCCTCTTCGCATTTCACTCTTTAAATCATGGGAGCAGGCAAGCCTTCATGAAACAAAAGAAGCAAAAGCTGAAGAATCCGATGATGATGATGAAGATGATGACGAGGATGATGACGAAGAAGACGACGAAGATGACGATGAGGAAGAAGAACAGGTCTAATACCAGATCGATTACACTGTACGGAGCACTATGAAACAGCGCAGCATTCTTTTGGGATCTTTACTCCTATTTGCACTCTCATTTCCCTTAGAAAGTCTTACCATCTCAGAAAAGCGCAAAAACCTCTCCCATGGAAATTCTGGAACAAAAGGGGCAGATGGGCAAAGTTTAGCACAGATAAACCTTGCGATGCAGGAAAAGCGCAAAGAGCTAAGCAGCCTCTATGTGAAGTCCCAAGATGAATATACAAAAGCCTCAAAGCTAGGCCTAGACAGCATCCAACTTGAAGAACTCCTAAAGACCTATCTAGATCAAATAACACAAACGAAATCTGAAATTAGAGAGCTTGAAGAGCAGTGGAGAATCATCTCCCAAACACCTGGCGATGCTGAGCAGGAAGGCCTTTGGAACCAGCCGGACACCAGTATAGGACAGCTTGTAATCGACTACGGCTCAAGTGATTTTATCTACCTCATGCCTCCAGAAATCGCAGGCCTAAAGGTGCACGTAAGCTCCCAGCTTTCTGTCCCAAGGGCTATGTGGAGCGAGATGCTTGAGCTTATTTTGGCAAATTACGGCATAGGCGTAAAACAGCTAAATCCTTTTCTAAGAGAGCTTTTTTTCCTTAAACTCAACCAGGCAGATGTCGTTGCGATTATCGATAATCCAGAAGAGTTAAAGCTCTCTTCCCCAGATGCCAGAATTTGTTATGTACTGCAGCCGCAACCTACCGAACTTAAGCGCATTTTTTCCTTTCTAGAAAAGTTTGCACCTCAAGAGCAGATGAACCTCCAGGTGCTTGGAAACAGCATCGTTATGGTTGGCTATGTGCGTGAAATCAACGAGCTAATGAAGATCTATGACTTTATCTCTCTTCCCAAGCATCAGCAGGAATACAGGCTCGTAGCGCTGCAGAAGGCGCAATCTGAAGAGATCGCTAAAATTCTTCAGGCAATATTTGAAGGCGATGGTTTTAAATTTTTTGGCGATGGAGAAGGCGGAAAAGAAAGCCAGCTCCCGTTCAGCTCAGGAGATGGCGGAGCAGGCTTTAAGGTCCTTACACTTAAAACTCCTGCACAATCTCTTTTCCTTCTTGGAAAAGTAGAGCAGATCGAAAAAGCATGCCAAATCATTGAAGAGATAGAAACAAGAGTCTCAGAAGCGCAAGATAAAACCGTCTTTTGGTATGCCTGTAAGCACTCTGAAGCTGAAGAGCTTGCAGATGTTTTAAGCCAAGTTTACACCAAAATGATAGAGAGCCCGGATGCATTTGGCCAGCCAAAGCAAAAAGGCCAAAAAAACAGAAAGAGTAACGACACTAAAGAGACAATCGTCAATAGAACCGACAACGATAAACTCATCGTTTCCCCTCCAAAGGTAAGACCTGATGAAGATCCGAAGAAGGTCTATCAGCAGCACGAAAATTTCATCGTAGACTCAAAAACAAACTCCATTGTTATGGTTGTGGAAGCTAATGTCTTGCCAAAACTTCGCGAGCTTGTAAAAAAGCTAGACGTACCAAAGAAAATGGTTCAAATCGATGTACTCCTCTTTGAAAAGCGCGTAGCAGACAACAATACATTTGGCCTAAACCTTCTCAAGATGGGTACTGCAGCATCACATAAGCATCGCCGCAGCACGATCTGGAACCAAGGCGCTGAATACCGAAAGCACAGAAAACACAAGCACCATCATAGAGATGATGATTTTGATGACAACGATGAAACGCACCATGGTCAAAGGGGTGTCTTGCAATTTATTATTTCAAAAACGCAGCATGGCATAGTTCCAGCATTTGATCTTGCATATAATTTTTTACTTGCTCAGGAAGATATCACAATCAATGCAAACCCAACAGTAACTACTGTAAACCAGGTCCCTGCAAGAATTGCAATTGTAGAGCAAATTTCTGTAAATACAGGCGTTGTTGAGATTGACACAACTAAGGCAACGCGCCTTAAGGATTCCTATGCTCGTGAAGAGTATGGTATCACCATTTCTATTACACCGACAATACATGCAAAACTAGATGATGAAGATGAAGATGGCGAAGGACCAAAATTCATTCACCTTTCTACAGATGTTCTCTTTGATACCCAAAGAAGTAACGAGCACGACCGTCCAAACGTTATCCGCCGCAACATTAAAAATGAAGTGCGCGTAGCAGATGGCGAAACGGTAATTCTTGGCGGCCTTCGCAGAAAAGAAGCATTTGATGATAGAGAAATGGTGCCTTTCCTTGGAGAGCTTCCTGGCGTTGGAAAACTCTTTAGCATTACTAAAATGGAAGATGCAAGCACAGAGATGTTTATCTTCATCACTCCTCGCATTGTTCCTGATAAGCTCGACGAATTTAGAAAAATGCGTCAAAATACTGTAAACAAGCGTCCTGGCGATGTTCCAGAATTTCTAGAGGAACTTATTCAATCTCGCGAAAAAGAGAAGCGAAAACTCTTTGAAGGGAGCATGAAGCTTCTTCTTGGACGTCCTGACAACAGCTTTTTAGAGGCTAAATAATGGAGCGTTTAAAAGAGCTTTTTTCGGTAGATAATTTAAGGAAACTTGCTTTTTCCAAAAAGAAAGCTCAAGAGGAAGTACAAGCCGCTCCCAGCACTCCAAAACCTCTCTTTAATGATGAGGGTGAGGCAAAAGAAACTGCAAAGAAGCTTGGTCTTCAGGTCTTTGATGATCTATCCTCTTTTGAAATTGATAAAAGCCTTACACGCCGCGTTCCCTACTCCTTTGTCAAAAAACACTTTGTGCTTGCTGTCAAAGAAACTGAAGAGGCTGTCTGGGTCGCCACCTGCGATCCACTAAATCTTGATTCCATAGAAGAGCTGAGACACCTTCTTGGCCGCAAGGTTGAGACTGTCTTTGTACCAAAGCAGGCAATACTTTCTGCGATACATGAGTACTATCATAGCGACGATTCTAGCGCAGCATTCTTAGATAACATTAAAGGCGGCCAAGCTGACGATGAAGATATGCTTGGCGAGCTGCAGGTTTATGACCTTCTGGATGATTCGCAAGAACTTCCTGGCGTTGTACGCCTATTAAACTTTGTAATATCAGAGGCGATACAGCAGGGTGCATCAGATATACACTTTGAGCCAAAAGAAACCGGCCTAACCATTCGCTACCGCATTGACGGCGTCATGCAAAACCGCCTCTCACCTTCTCAAGAACTTACTCAGCAGCTTCTTACCCGCCTCAAAGTTATGGCAAAGCTAGATATTGCAGAAAAGCGACTTCCGCAAGATGGCCGCATTAAGATGCGCATGGGTGGAAAAGAGGTAGATTTTCGTGTAAGTACGCTGCCTATCGTAACTGGCGAGCGAATTGTGCTTCGTATTTTGGACAAAGGCAATATTGTCCTTGGCCTTGATAAGCTAGGCCTTCCAGATAATATGCTCGAAGAATTTAGGCGCGAGATCGGTTTTTCTGAAGGTATTATTTTAGTTACAGGTCCGACAGGTAGCGGTAAGACTACTACGCTCTACAGCGCGCTATCTGAGCTTCAAAATGATCATACAAATATTATGACCATTGAAGATCCTGTGGAATATCGTCTTAAAGGAATCGCCCAGATGGGCGTGCACCCAAAAATTGGCCTCTCCTTTGCTGCAGGACTTCGCCATATCCTTCGTCAAGACCCTGACATTATCATGGTGGGTGAAATCCGCGATAAAGAAACTGCTGAAATCGCGATACAAGCTGCACTCACTGGCCACTTAGTGTTAAGCACCCTTCACACAAATGATGCACCATCTGCAATAGTTCGCCTCGTAGATATGGGAATTGAGTCCTACCTCATCTCATCATGCTGTATAGGCATTATGGCGCAGCGCTTAGTCCGAACAATCTGCCCATCATGTAAAACAGCCTATACGCCGACACCAAGCGAGCTTGCAAACCTTAAAATCACTCCTGATATGCTACCAGATGGCAAACTCTATAGAGGAAAAGGCTGCCCAAGCTGCGTTGGATCAGGCTTTCAGGGCAGACATGGTATTTATGAACTGATGCCGCTTACTGCAAATGTCAGAAAGCAGGTGCTAAAGAGTCCCGAGGCTACACAGATTCAGGCAACTGCCCTTGAAGATGGCATGATGACCCTTCGCGAATGCGGAAGAGCCCTTGCTATAAAGGGGATTACAACGACAGAAGAAGTCTGGCGCGTAACACGGGCTGAAGAAGAAGCACATTAAAACCTATGCTATATCAATATAAGGCATTTACAAAGCAGGGAAAACCTGCAAAAGGCACTATAGAGGCAATAAGTGTAAATGACGCGAAAGCGAAACTTCGCGAGATGGCACTTATTATATCTTCGCTTGAGCCGCAAAAAATTGGCAAAAAAAGGCTTAAACTTTCAAAAGATGACCTTCGCATCTTTACCTCTCAGCTTGCCCAGCTCCTTGCTGCCCAAATCCCTCTGTTTGAAAGCCTGCTTGCACTCGAAGAGCAGTCGCGGGAAGAATCATACCATCCGGTAATTCTTGGCCTTACAGAGCGCATCAAACGGGGATCTAGCCTATCGCAAGCCATGCAAGATTTTTCTGAGAGTTTTTCCCCGCTTTATCGAGCGCTCATTGCTGCTGGAGAGGCTGTTGGCAATCTTGAGCTTGCGCTAAACCGCCTAAATAACTTTTTAGTGCATGACAACAAGATTAGAAAGCAGCTTATGTCAGCACTTCTTTATCCTGCACTTCTTACAGGACTTCTTGTAGTAGCAGTGACTGTGCTCGTTGGCTTTGTTATTCCTGCACTTGAGCAGCTCTTTGATGAAAATAATATTCCGCAGTTTACCAAGATGGTCTTTGCTACTGCTAAATTCTTGCGGGAATGGGGCATACTTGTAGTACTTCTTTTTATAGGCCTTTGCGTCTATGGCTTTTATCGACTCAGGAGTCCTGAAACCAAAGCTACAATTCAAAGAAAAATCCTTCACGTCCCATTAATAAATAGCTACGTTATTCGCGCATCACTTAGCCGCTTTGCAAGAACGCTAGGCACACTTCTTGAAGGCGGGCTTCCGCTTACAGTAAGCCTTGCCTATGCAAAAGAAGCGCTTGGCAACGCAAGACTTGCTGAAATCATGCAGCGAGTAGAAGAGAGAATTATAGAAGGTATTTCATTTAGCACTGAACTTAGCCGCTATAAAGAAGTCCCTCCTCTTTTTTCTCGCATGGTATCTATAGGTGAAGAGTCGGGAAAGCTCTCGAGTATGCTGAGCCAGCTTGCAACGCTTTACGAAGAAGAGACCGAGCGTACGCTGACCCGGGTTGTATCGCTCGTACAACCTATAATGCTTCTTTTAATGGGAACATTGATAGGAGGAGTTCTCCTCTCAATCTTAATGCCGCTATCGAGCTTTGGCTCTAGCATTCAACTCTAATTTTTGGTAAGCTTTAGGGGAAAATTAACCACAGAGACACAGAGTACACAGAGAAGAATCTGAGCAAAAGAGAGAAATAATTTTATCTTTTTCTCTCTGTCTCTGTGTCTTCGTGGTAAAAAAATAAAGAGGGTTTAGATGAAAAAAGCGCACAAAAGAAAAAAGCGAGCTGTGACTTTGATCGAGATGATCGTAGTTATGCTCTTGATTGCCACAATTACTGGCGCCCTTGCTTATAACTACAATGCAAGCCTTTCTGAAGGTAAAGCATTTAAGACAAGAGAAGGCATATCGCGCATAAAAACAATTTTAGCTCTTGCCCTTGCTGAAGACTCTAATCTTAACCCAAGCGAGCTTGATGGCCGCTGGCAGGAATATGTAAAGGGGTCACCTCTTGCAGGTAAAGCTGAAGATCTTCTCAAAGATGGTTGGGGAAAGCCATATGATGTCCATTTTGAAGAGCGAGATGGCGAGCAGGTAATTATTGTTTCCTCAAAGAGCCTTGACGCATTCGACGCTTCCAAAAAACGCTCGAAATGAAAAAGCGATCTTTTAGCATCCTAGAGGTGCTGATCGCTATCGGCATCTTAGCATTTTTGGGGGCAGCTCTTGCGATAAACTTTTATAAAAGTCATCAAGAGCGCAAAGAAAAGGACACTCTAGACATTATCGAAAGCAAGCTGAGAATGGCAGCTCAGCTTGCGAAAATGTCTGATGCTGAGGTACGTGTGATCTTTCCCACACATACGACTATTTCCTTTGATTCAGACCTTGCCGTCTCAAACAGGATGAAGGCAAATTTAAGCAGGACGACCAAGCTTCCCTACGTCAAGGAAATCACTATAGAGCCAAACACGCGAGAAGAGCTTTCCCTTTCGCTCTTTCCATCAAAATGTATGCATGATGATCTTCAAATTAAAGTCCTTTTTGACTCTGGTCGTGAAGTATCCATTAATCCAGCAAAATACCTTCCTAATTTATTTAGCGAAGATCGAGCTGAAATTGAAGCCATTTTTCCACATGAAATTTTAGATGATGCGAACGAAGAGACATAAATTCACACTTGTTGAAGTACTTATCGCCATCTTTCTTGTGACAGGCGCCTGCTTCTTTCTTCTTAATTTTGAAGAAAGCTATATAAAAAGCGCCCGAAAAAGCCTCAAAAAAGTGCAGAAGGAGCGTCTTATTCAAGAAGCCTATGTGGTCCTCCTCGAACAGCTCTATACAAACCAAGTTCCCTGGAAGGTTGTAGAAGATGGCGGCACCCATAACTTTGGACTAAGCGAAGAAAATTGGACCGTAGAAGCTTGCTTTAAGCCTGTTTTTCACGATGTTACCGAGCAGCTCTCGCAAAGTTTGATGGATGTGAAGACCGAGCTTACCCTCTTTCATGTGGGTAAAAAAGAAGCCGAGCTTCCCATGATACGTCTTTGCCTCAAAAAGGAGGAGCGCACCCATGTGCAGCCAAATGAAAAGACGTAGATCCTTTGTCCTGATTGAAGTGCTGATTGCCACCTCTCTCTTTGTGCTAATGCTTGTTGCAATTTTTGGCATATTTTGGCGAACCACCAAGACAAATGAATCGATCAACAGACTAAGACGAGCAAATGAACAGATGCTTGTTGCAGAGGCAAAGCTGCAAACGCTCTTTTCAAATGTTACCCTTGTTCAGACCTACAAGCCCTACTTCTATACTGATTCTCCTACAAGCCTTGTGGCAACAATTGATAACACGATGCAAACAATTCCTGCCTTTTCAGGTATTGTAATTTCAAAACTCTATCTCGATGAAGATGAGCTTATCCTTGCTACTTTCCCTCACATAACAGAGGAAAAAAGCCTTCCTGAAATTATGGAAAAAGAGACGCTTCTTTCAGGCGTTTCAGATTTTAAAATGGAATTTTTTCTTGCACCAAGCAGTCAAGCTGATCCGTCAGATGAGGAGGCGCCTAAAAAGCCTCCAGAATGCACCTGGACAGATGACTGGCTCGCAGAGTATGAAACTCCACCAACACTTGTAAAGCTTACGATTACAAAGAAAAATACAGGCGAGTTTTCCCTTTTCTTCTATATACCTGAAATGGTCAACGCTATACTCTACGATAAGGTCTAGAAAATGCACATATTACTTACAACATATGGCCTTTTGCTTATCTTTACTCTCTACGCAGCATCTCAGTGGCGATCGGCTACCGATATGGCCTTTATGGACATCGTTTCTACGGATGTCTTTGCTCTGAGCCGAACACGATCTCTCCTTGAACTAAACAACCATTCGCACGCTCTCTTTACTAAAATCTCGGGCAAAGAAAAACTAAAAACAAAATCGATTGCCAAAATCGACTCCACAAAACAAGCAGAAACTAATGCCTTGATTACAGAAGAGGAAGAAGAAGAGCCAATAGAGATTCGTGAAAAGCCAGAAGAAGTAGAAAAAACTCCTAAAAAAATAAATCCTAAACAACCAAATCTTACCTCTCACTTACATATCGGAGAGCTCTTCACAAGCGATGAGCTAAACATCTATGAAGGCAAAGGTAAAGCCATTTTCACCATCATGAAAAATATGATGAGCGCCATGTATAGCGAAGAAAAGTTCTTCAAGGAAGCAAAAAAAGCTGACCCAGAATTTGAAGAGCACTTTATGCTCAATCTCTACGAAAAAGCGAAAGAGACAAATAAAGAGCTCGGCCGCGTAAAAGACCTAGGCACCTTAAATCTCGACGACGAACTACAAAACTACGTCAGATACAAGATCTTTAAAGGAAACAAAACTATCCTTTCCCCCAACCACGAAGAAGAAGCTGGGTACTACCCATTTCTTGAATTTACCGAAATGTCCAAAAAACAGAACATCCTAAGTCTCTGGCTAGCCAGAAAACCCATCCTCATGGCCCTCTTCCAAAAACCGGAAGTAGTCGACGAACTCCTGCAAGTTCGAAGAGATGCCTACTACGATCTAAAAAATAAAAAAACAACTGCCGGCGCTATTAGCCAGGACCTAAAACTCCGCTTTAGCCAGCAGCTTGAGAGCCAAGGAATCGACCCAAAGTTCATTGATTTTAACGTAAGCACAACGCGTCCATACGACATGCCAAAAACCCAAAAAGCTCGTAGCTAAAAATCTTTCAAATTCCTATAGTTGGATTCTTTCAACAAAGGAGTAGCATGCAGAACATAGTATTCTACCTAGTATTTTTTATTTTCTTTTCATCCCCTGTATTTGCAAATTTTACGAATAACTCTACACTGAATTTCTATACTGAACAGGGAATCATTCATTATTTCGATAATAACTTCGATGCGGCACTTCAAGATTTTGACCATGCAATTGCAAACTCACATTTCCTTTCTGATGAATTACTTGCAGCCTATCTCATGCGCTGTCTTACCCATAAACAATTAGGAAATGGCAAAAGCTCTTCAAATGACCTTTGCTATCTACAAGCCTGTGATACCCAATTATCTACACATTTCCAATTTATATCTGATAAAAATTTCTCTGAGTGCCAGCGAAATTGTGAAATCGCAGAATCAGCTGCCTATGCTCTTTGTGGAAGCCTCACCCTAAAAGGCGTTAAAGGGGCTCTTGGTGCCGCGGCTTGTGCTGCAATGGTAAAAATCCTAGCCCAGCAATGTGAAGATTGCTGTCTAGAAGGGTTTGGAAATTGCGCGAAAAAAATAGAAACATTTACTAAGGATCTAATTGATGCAACCTTTCCCGCAGATCCATCTATATTGGATTAAGCATGAGACATAAATTTTTATTATGGATAAAGTACGCTGCTAGCCTCGTCGGCTCTCAATTTATTTATGGATTATTAAGAATAAAATGCGGCTACCAAGGTATTGAAGTCATTGCAGCAACAGCTCTCCTGATGTTTGCTGTATTATTTACTTATCTAGAAACAATAAAGCCCACATCTAGGGATAAACCTCTGAATCTGTATTGTGCTGTTTTATTTATACTAGGTATGTTAATTAGCTATCATTGTGATATATCAGGCTATCGTTTTAGTCTTTTTTTGCATAAATAGGATTTTTATTTTATGGCACTAATAATAAAAGCCAGAACATTTATTCTTTTATTTGTATTACTTACTATTGATACATATTCCATAAGCAGGTCTTCAAGAGATTATTGGTATTGCTCGGAAGACCTTGATCCTGAAATTGATAATTTCTTATACCAAGATCGGCCTTTTGATAGCAAAACAACTGATTGTATTGGTTCACGCTCAACATCATTCTGCCTTAAACATTGCATCGGTGCAGATTTTATTAATATTGATGACCATCTCTTATCTTTCATTCCTTCCACAAATCAACAATGCCATAAGTGTAATGAAGGAGCAATTTATTTTGGTTATCTAGATCCTCGATTTAAAAGGTACTCAGCTCATTTAATTCGTCATCTTAGATACACGAGTCAACACCCTGAATGCTCATGTTATTGGCCTGAACTCTCAAGTTATGCTTCTGAGATAAGCGAACATGCTTACGAACTGTTCGGCATTCTTTTTGAAACTACAGCACTTGCCTCTCTGGTTGAAAATGATAAACTTTGTGAGAAATTTCGTAATACAGCTTTATCTGATTGTAACTTCAACACACAAATTGTATTTTGCATTGCAAGACAGTTCAGATTTTCACACTATCACCGCTTGACAAGTGACTTGGCTGCTTTAGCAAGTGAACACTTTGAAGAACATGAGTCTGCTGAAATCTTGCAAAATCTACAAACAATCCTTAAGTCCTTAGCTTTATCTTTTGTTCCGCTATATGAAAGCTGTTTGGAACAACATCCAAATAAAGAAATTCAAGCAGAGCTCGAATTCACAAAACTTTTTTTGCCAAATCTTGATGACAATGAATGGGAGTTAGAAATTCAGGAATTTTATGACAAAGTTACAACCATAGATGACTATCTCTTTCAAATGAGATTTCCAAAAAAGGAAGAACGTCTACCAGCATTAAATATACTTCCTCTTTTTCACGTTAAGCTTGAAGATATTTCGTCCTTACCCGGAAAAGACGAAGCTTGCGCTAAATTATTAAAGAACTTAATCAATACCTTGTATAGCGGTAAAAAGTTTTATGAAGAATTAAAAAAGATCAATCCTGAATTAGAGGATAGATTTGTACAGAAACTCACTGACGAAGCAAACAAAAGGAAAAAATCTGATTTAACACGTACAAAAGATCTTGCAACTCTTGAACTTGAAGACGAACATCTTTCCTACTTGCGATACAAAATATTTAGAGATTCGTACTATCGGTATTGGAATAGGACTGAAAAACTATCCACAGATAGCTATTATTCACTTCTTGAATTTATAACAATGGCATATGATTCTAGTTACTTAGCTAGCATATGGCTAGCTCCAGACCCGTTACTGATGGCAATTTTTCAAGATGCAGACGTTGTGCGTGATGTAATAGAAACACGTCAGGAAATCTATGGGTTGTTGAAAGATGGAGATGATCGTTTAGCTGCGCAAGACATTCTTAGGAGAAAATTTAGCGATAAACTTGATGGGATCAACCCTATATTCATTGATTTTAGAATTAATACACAAGAGCCGCACAGCAAGTTAGTAGAATAAGAGAAGCCCAAAGTCAATAAGAAGAGTTTCTATACTAGAGTTATTTTTGTTTTAAAAGAGAGTAGATCATAGTCTCTCTGAGGAGCTTATGAATTTCTGGGTTTTTCTCGGCTACTACAAGAAGATTAAAGATGTTGTTGTTGGCAAGTCGTATATCTTGACCTCGTGCACCAATGCGGCTTTCATCCATGACCTCATCAGTAGATGCAGATTGAAGTAATGCTACTTCTGCTGGATATTTTTGGCGCATTTTTTCTAGAAAAGGATCACTTGCTTGTATCCAGCGAAGCCCAAAGTTATCTTCATATCCCATGTCATAATAGGTTTCTTTGTATACGAAGGTATCATCTGTGAGATACTGAAATAGGGTATCTAACCTTTGAGTTTGGTGGGGATAGAGGTCATTTGTTTTTTTGAAAACTGCCTTTAAGTCTTTTTCTTGAGATGAAGTTAGGATATTTGCTGCCACTTTATGTACTTTTGCGGAACGTGGATCTGTAACATAAGCGGCAAGCGTCCGAAACAGGGCGACTCCGCCTACGCCAAAAGTAAGCACCCCTACACAGGCAGATAGTGCAAAAATTCCTAAAGCAACTGCAACTGTTTTTGGCCCTTTAGCATATTCAGTCAGATCATGGCAGGCATGATACTTATTTGAAAAGGGGTTTATAATGCTTGCAATATCCATAATAGCTCACTTTACTATACTAGTATTGCATACATATTTACTTCTATTTAATCAATTAAATGATATAATGATTTAACTATGAATAATTTAAGTCCATATAAAGGTAGTCCATGCAAAATTCTTTATCAGCATGGAAATTTTAAGGTATCCGATAAAGTTCTAGGTGAAGGGGGAACCGGAGTTGTGTCGCGAGCCTTTGCGGTACATACGGACTCGCCGCTTGCTGTAAAAACGTTATTTGAAGATGTGGTACAAAAAGCAGAAGTCGCAGGATTGCAATATGAGATCCCTCATGCAACGAGACACCGCGGCGATTTTGAACGAGATGATGAGTTTCATGTGGTAATGGACGAGGCTGCAGGAAAAACCGCAGATACGGCTTCTCTTAGCCTTTCTGAAATTAGAGCACTTGCAAGCCAGCAGTTTGAAATCCTTGAAGATCTCGAAGATAAATCCCTTATAAACTACGACATAAAACCTTCAAATATCATTTGGAATAAAGCCTCCAATTCTCTTACTGTAATTGATCTTGCATCAATGCGTTCACTAGATGAAACATATGATGATGAACCAGGTATAACCATCGAGTATTTGCCGCCAGAGGCTATTTTAGGAAAAGAAGCAGACACTTCCTATAATATCTGGAGCAGTGCCTGCATGCTTTTTGAACTTATCGTGGGTGAAAAACTCTTTAGCATGCTTCACTCCGATCCTCAAGAGGCTGATTTTATTTTCTTTCAAATCGTAGAGCAGATAGGCTTGCCAACGAAGGCCTATGTCGATACGTGCGAACGAGGCTATCTCCTTTTTGATGAGGATCTTAAGATGAAGCCACGATGGACACTTCCATCTGTAGAGCACTGGAAAGTGCGTCTAGAAAAAGCCCTTATAGAAAAAGGCGCCACTCAAGAGCAAGTAACCCAGTGGCAAAACCTACTTTCTTCAATGCTTTGCTATGAAGATCGAATCAGCCCTCAAGAGCTTAAAAAAAGCCCTATTCGCCCAGATGAAACTCACGCAAGACTGCTCTATGACCGCACAAACAAATGCACGCTCGAGATTACCCGCGCGTCAAAAGAGAGCAAAAGCCCCGACCTTGTGATCGACCTTAAGAAAGAAAAAAATTGCTGCCTTCATATTCCAAAAGATCCGGACGATCAGTATAAAATCCTCGTAAAAAACAGCACGAAGCAAACGAGCGCTACGGTAGCACTCAAACAGGATGATAGACTTGATCTTTATCCGTATCAACAGGAAATAGCCACAAAGCGAAAGCTCTTTTAAATCTCCTCTTCCGCATCAGTTGGGACCGGATTATAAGAAGCACTATCAGGCATGTGATCAACTTTTGATCTTTTTCTGCAGCAGAGCGAAATATCCTGATAGGTAATAACACCAAGTACAAAGGTTGCAGCAGGGATTGCCACAGCGCTTACGAGAGATAGCACAGGCGAATCATGCTGAATCTGAACAAGCCCTTCCCATCCTGCAAGGCAGCATGCTGTTGCATTTTGCGTATAGCAGCTTGAAAAAATTCCAGAGACCTTTTCGATAAAGGCTACATCT
>CAYWZU010000009.1:0-61503 GCA_964462925.1 uncultured bacterium | reverse complement strand
TTCTCGAAACTAAACAAAGTTTGGTTAGTTTCGAGGCCCTATCAACCATTGTAACTATTGCTCCGTTGTGTCCCTTTCCAACGATAGTATCGACTTCCCAATCACCTATTCGCTCTTTACGCTCAACAACTTTAGGCCGGAAGTCTATATCTACACGCCTAGGAATACAGCAATTTTTAGATTTTGTGAAAGGGGCCGGATACTGCGATTCGTGCGATTCCATTATCAAATCGCACGAATCGCAGTATCCAGGCCTTTTCACCGGCCCTTTTCACTTTTCACAAAATTTGTAAAAGATCCACAAGAGCTTTTTCCATTTTCATATGTTGAGACCATAGAGCCGCATCTGACAGTAAATGCAGGCCTCTCAGATGATGCACTCCTTGCCCTTGACAAGGCCCTAAACTATAATAGAGCGCTTTTTCCCCTAGGAATGAATGTAAATGCTTGGGAGGTCATTGGCGAAAACACGCTCTTTGTAAAAACATATGAGCGCGGCGTCCAAAGACTTACAAAATCCTGTGGAACAGGCGCAATATCTGCTGCCAGCCAGTATAAGAAGGAAGGAAGGGTTCAGGTTGTAACACCAGGCGGACTCCTCTTGCTTCAATTTACCGAAGGATATGTCACACTTTCAGGAAGTGCTCAGCTTGACAATTAACACCCTAAGCCTAAAAAATACTCTCCATCCTGAGGAGTACAATGAAAGACCAACCTATGCTAAATGCGCGCCAAGAAGCCATTAAAGAACTTTTAAAGAATCACGAGATTAGCGATCAAGAGCAGATCGTAGAGCTCCTTTTATCAAAATATAAAATAGAAACGAATCAAGCTGTCGTCTCCAGAGACCTAAGAAAGATTGGCGTTATCAAAAAGCAGGTAGGAAAAAAACTCATCTATGAACTTCCTACAACGAATATTATCTCTGAAATCCTCAAACTTGCCATCACTCGCATCACCTTCAATGAAGCCCACATTGTAATCAACACACAGCCCGGCCTCGCAAGCTTTGTAGGCGATGCCATAGATGAGCTAGAAGATGGCGAATACCTCGGCTGCCTTGCGGGAGAAAATGTAGTCTTTGTCGCACCTAAATCAACTAAAAAAATGGCCGAATCCGCAGCTCTTCTTGCACAAAAACTCTCCTTCAAAAGGTAGAATCTTCTTGCATACACTGTTTTATTTTTTTTGGAAGACAGTGAGCTGGAAGCATCCTGTTTTTTTGTCTTTTGCAAGAACAAGAAGACGCAGTTTACGCGTTGCTTTATGCGTACAGGCGACAATGTCCTCTATCTCCCCTTTCACTAGATGCTGGATTTCTACAGCGATACAATCGCGCTTATGCCGGATTGTGGTTTTGTCATCTTGCAGTTCAAAGATAACGCCTTCCCGTTGAACACCTCGCTGTGAAAGCCTCCAATCATCTTCTGTTTGAAGCTCATACTCATCTAAAGGTATATATTTAAACGTATTGTATGTTTCTTTTTTTATGACCAGATTTCCACTATCGCGAATAAAGGAAGCTTTTTTGCATGCCCATTCCGAAAGCTGAAACGAGTCTGCATTTTGTAAAAATGAAAAGGTAGTTTGCATTGTTATATACGCACTTGAGGCATTTGTTTGGTAAGCTCGTCAAACTGCTTCACCAGAAGCATGAGCTCATCATCATTTGCTTTTCCTGAATGAATTTTCATCTTTATCGATTCTCTCTCATGCATCCAGTTGCGCTCTTTAATGCGCTGTATTGTTGCTAGCAACTGCTCTTTTGCCTTCCCATGCTGCACCTTTTTATTTAAAATTTCAGATAAAAAGGGCTCGAGCTCTTCATCTACAAGGGAGAAAAAATCAACATTTCCTTTATCAAGCAAGTGCTCATAGAGTCTTTTGGCAAGCGGATTTCTAAGATCTGAAGAAGCAATGTTTTTTCGAGTAAGTGTAAGAAGCTCGTCAGAACCATTACCGAAAAGAAGAAGTATACGCAGCAGATCCTGCTCAAGAATACGATCGGGATCGATGTCTGTCACATTGCCCTTTTTAATGCTGCTCTTAAAGTGAAGCGTCCTAGATTGCAAAACATCTATTCCAAAAAGCTCTTCTGGGATTTGTGTAAGGGCAGATAGCTTCTTTAGACTTTCATGGACCATTACAGGGTTATCCCAATCGCGCATGCGCTGGACAATCTCCTGCACAATCTTATTTTTTTCAGCTGGCGAGCGAGGATTTTTTACCTTAGTGTAATGCCTCCACAAAAATGGAAGGTATTCTTCAGCATCATTTAAAGCCTTTGTGATTGCAAGAGGACCCTCTTTAGCAAGGAGGCTATCTGGATCTTCGCCATCCTTAAGCATAGCTACGTGCACTTCTATTGCCCTTTTTTGGAAGATATTACCAACCTTGATAGAAGCTTCCTGCCCTGCAGTATCGCCATCAAAAAGTAAAAAGACCCTTTCCACACCAAGCAAACTAAGCTCCTGGGCATGATCTTCGCCAAATGCGGTACCAAGTGCAGCTACAGTTAGGTCAAAGCCATTGTAGATCATACGAAGAGCATCAAGCCCGCCTTCTACAATGATAGCCTGCTTGGATTTGATAATACGTCTTCTCGATTGAGTGAGCCCAAAAAGCACGCGAGATTTTTTAAAGAGAGGCGTCTCAGAAGTGTTTATATATTTGCCGCCAAAGGTAGCTTCTTGAAACTTTCTTGCCGAAAAGCCAATGCAGGATCCCGCAGCATCATGGATGGGAAACATAAGCCTTTCTTGGAAAAAGTCTCTCATCTTTCCCCCGCGATCGGCAATAAGCCCTGTCTCTCTAAGCTCTTCGTCTGAAAAGCCAAGATCATGCATATACTTTCTTAGTGGCCCGTCATTTTTGGGAGAAAGCCCAACCTGAAAGGCATCAATAAAGTCAAACGTGACCCCGCGGTTAAAAAGGTATTGAAGGGGTATTTTGCCTTCTTCACAATAGAGTAAATAAGCTTGGTAGAAGCGACATGCGGCATCAAGAGCATCCTTTAGGCGGGCTTTATTTGATCGTTTAACATCAGCGCCTTGCCCGTCAACCTGGTCTAGCTGAACGCCAAAGCGCTCGGCAAGCTGCTGGACGGCATCAGAAAAGCTAAGCCGAACATGCTGCATCAAAAATTGTATAGCGTCACCATGCGCTCCGCAACCAAAGCAGTGAAAGTGCTGATCGCCCCGATTTACTACAAAAGAAGGAGACCTCTCCTCATGAAAAGGACAAAGTGCCTTCATAGCTCCGCCAGCTCGCTTAAGCTCAATATGCTGGCCTATAACCTCGGCAAGGTCTATCCGGCTTCTCAGTGTATCTAAACTTTCTTTTGTAAATCGTGCCATAGATCAAAATTGTGCCACACTTTATCATTACCGGCTATGAAAAGGCTGACTGGTTCTGTTGAACATATTACTTACGCTGATCCTGAGACATTTTTTACCGTCGCAGAGCTTCTTCCAGCTGACTCTAAAAAAGCTGTTATTATTACCGGTATTATGCCAGCGATTCAAGTTGGCGAAACCATTTCATGCACAGGCGACTGGAAGCTTCATGCAAAACATGGGATGCAATTTGAGGTAGAGGCCTATGAGTTTGAGCTGCCGCAAGATGCAAGATCTATTGAAAAATTTTTAGCATCAGGTGCTGTTCGCGGAATCGGAAAAGTTTTTGCTTCTCGCCTTGTTGAGCGGTTTGGTAAAGACACTCTAAAAGTAATCGATAAACAGCCGCATCTTCTCGAATCTATCGAAGGCCTTGGTGAAAAAAAGCGCGAAATCCTTGTGGAGTCATGGCAAGAGCAAAAAACGCTTAAGGAGCTTTTTGTCTTCTTGCAAGGCTTTGGCATCTCTAGAGCCTACGCAAAAAAAATCCTCAAGACCTATGGCAATCACGCCATCCAAAAAATTAAGGAAAATCCCTATAGCCTTGCTAAAGAAGTACATGGGATGGGCTTTCGCCTCGTCGATGCAATTGCAAAAACAATGAATATCAAGCCTGAGAGCCCTGAGCGCATTCGTGCAGGAATCGACTTTGTCCTCTACGAGCTCTCAAATGAAGGCCAAGTATGCTACCCTGTAGAGCTTTTTGTAAAAAAGGCAGAAGAAGCCCTTTCTGTACGATGCGATCTTATCCAAGAGCAGATAGGAAAGCTTTTTCAGGAAGGTCAGATAGAACTTCAAAGCCAAAATAATACGCTGCACATCTGGTCTAAAAAGCTTTTCTTATCAGAAGCTGGGATTGCACATGAACTTCTCCGCATCAAGACTGCCCTCTCCCCCCTTCGCGAGGTAAACATAGATAAGGCTATAATCTGGTCTGAAGAGAAACTTCGGCTCCAGTTTGCAGAGCTGCAAGAGCTCGCAGTTCGCATCGCTCTTCAAGAAAAAGTCTCTATTATTACCGGCGGTCCTGGTACTGGTAAGAGTACGATTACAAAGGCAATATGCCGGATATTCGAGAAGCTCACAGATAAAATTTTGCTTGTAGCGCCAACGGGAAGAGCCGCAAAGCGCCTTGCTGAAATCACCCACAAACATGCCTCAACAATTCACCGCACCCTAAAATTCGAATTTACCAAGGGCCGTTTTAAATATGATCGAGATAATCCCCTAAATTGCGATCTTATCATTATTGACGAATCCTCTATGATCGATACCTACCTCATGTATCACCTACTTCGTGCAATACCTTCTAGCGCAAAACTTCTTCTCATCGGCGATGTGCATCAGCTGCCAAGTATTGGTCCAGGTTCTGTCTTAAAAGATATTATCGACTCTAAAGCAATACCCACCACCTACCTCAACGCCATTTTCCGCCAGGCAAAAGGCTCGCACATTGTGCGAAATGCCCACAGGATTAACGAAGGAAAAATGCCCTATACTGATCCTGCTGAAAAAAGCGACTTTCATTTTGTAGAAGCAAAAGAGCCGGAGGATGTGCGGCGGACCATTTTGGACCTTGTCACAAAAAAAATTCCGGCAGAGCATCAATTTGACCCTAAAAAAGACATACAGGTACTTGTCCCAATGCGAAAGGGCATTTGCGGCATAGAGCTTCTTAACCGAGATTTGCAGCAGGCACTTACCCCTGGATCTTCTGGAGGCCACTTGCGAGTTGGCGATAAGGTCATGCAGCTTCGCAATAACTACTCTAAAGACGTCTACAATGGCGATATTGGCTATGTGTTAAAAATCGAGGGAGAAGAACTCACGGTGCAGATGGATGAGAGAGAAGTGGTCTATGAATTTTCCGAACTTGATGAGCTCACTCTTGCCTATGCTGTATCGATTCATAAATACCAGGGAAGTGAATGCCCGTGCGTCGTGCTCCCTGTTCACACCACTCACTTCAAATTACTTACAAAAAATCTTCTTTACACAGGCGTTACCCGTGGAAAAAAGCTTGTCTACCTCGTCGGTACAAAAAAAGCTATTGCCATCGCCGTCCACAACGAAGAAGTGATGCAGCGCTACACAGGCTTAAAACAGCAGCTCTCTAAAGAAGCGCGGCTAGATCAAATTACAGTTTGATTTAATTTTATTTAATTTTCATTTTATATATAATAATGACTCAAACTTTATAAGGATAAAATGATGGAGCCATCTAGAAAATTACTTATGTCTGCTGGATTACATTTTAACCTAGTTCCTACCGCCGAAATACCAGCAATTGATTTTGATGCAGTTTTCGCAGAGTTAAAAGCGAGCACATGCGAAATCGCCTATGATCAAAACGATCATAACAATCGCTTCTCTGATATTAGATGTCCTTCTGCAACAAGGCTTAAAGATTCTGAAAATAAGGTTTCTCTTCATGCAAACCGCGTTATCCTCGAAGGAAGATCCTTTATAGCAACTCAATATCCACTACCTACGCAATTTTCACTCTTCTGGAAAATAGCCGCTCCATGCAGTCTTATTATAGATCTCTCAAATGAAAAGGATGCACTTTTTCCCTATTTTCCACCTCATGGTGCTCAAGCAGTTTTTCAAACACAAGCTGTAAGCAGCCTAGAAGTAGATACCGTTAAAGAATACACAGCAAAGATTTGCACGTATAAAGTATGTAATCTAGAATCGACTGATTCCCCTACTATATGCACTCGAATACACTTTGAGGGATGGCAAGACAATGATAGAGTAGGTGAACAGGAACTTAGCTTTTTGCTTACCGAAATAGAAAAGCGCCAAAACAACCCTCAAATTCCCACGATAATTCACTGCAAGGCAGGCGTTGGCAGAACTGGAACCCTTATTGTTGCCTCCGCACTTAAAAAGCGCATTCACGAAGGAAAAGTAACGAGTGAAATCCTCTTAGAAGAAATTAAAACACTCATTCTTGAAGGCAGAAAACAAAGAGGTGAGGATTTTGTGAGCAGCTCAGCGCAACTAGCAGCCCTCTTTACGTGGGGCCTGAGAGAAATTGAGAGACTCGCAAAACGCTAAGGACAGTAGTGGTTATAAAAGCACCCCTTTCATAAGAGGTGCTCAAGAAGTTTTGTTACTTAAGGAGCAGCATTATTTTGCTGCTGGTGATTCAGCTTCCAGGCAGCTTTATTTTTGTGTTTATGCTGCTTCCACTCTTTAGCGTTGTTTTGAAAGCGCTTTCTTTTGCAGCCGCCAAAAGCTTTATTCCTCTGCACCATCTCAGGTGCTGCAGCCACAAGCTCTTTTTGGTTTACGAACAGGCCATTATCATCGAGCGTTACGCTTTTTGCTTCAAAGACGCCATCTTGTGTGCGAACAATGATTTTATCTTTCATCATGCGTACTTGCTTAGGACGTACATACATTTTGCCATCTACATCATCCGCAGAGACATGTGCACATTGAGCAATTGTTCCAAGCAAAACTAAATTAAGATATTTATACATAATAAACCTATTATTTACGTTAGCCTTTATTAACTAACACTTAGGTACTCTAGTTCAAGCTGGAATTTAGCTCAAGCGATCAATATTACAGCGACATCATCGTAAATTAGTTATAACATACTATATTTGAATAGTATATTTTTAAAATAATTAATAATTAGTATATAATAAAATTAGGATTTTTCCATGCAATGAGGTTGACATGAGCAACATTCAGAGCGGTACGCAGCCAGATAACCTCGATATTTCTTGGATGCAAGAAGCTGAAGCAGCGGCACAGCAAATGACCGATGCTGCAGCCGAGTTTACCGAAATGATCGACCAAAAAATGAACCTTACACTACCTGCTTCGTTATCTAAGCCAGAAGAAACCGATCGCGATGGAGGTCTTGTTATAAAACCTAAGCCTCAGGAATTTTCAAGTGAAGATATCGATAAAGCAATGTCAGAAATTACAATACCTGGAGATACCAAAAAAACAACTCATACCGAACAGAGTGATATTCAAACTATAATCCATTCAAATCAACTGCAAGCTGCCATGAATTTGAGAGACAGCTTACATATAGAAAGCAGTCAAAAACAAGAAGCATCTGGCAAATAAAAAATGAGCTACTCAAGCACTTTGCTGATAGTATCGAAGAAGCATCTCGTAAATTTGGCCAAAACGCTTTGCGCAGATGACACCTCCAAGGCGGGGTGCCTGCTGTTTTAGCTGATACATAGTGCGTGGAACATTAAAAATATCTTGTTTTTTAGCATCCAACTGGCTAATTAGGCATGTAAGTATAGCGTGGGCATTTGTTCTCCCAATACCGCCTTGGCAATGTATGCAAATAGAGCCGTTTTGGAGCTCAAGCTGACGCTTTAGGAGCACCCACCAAGCTTCAAGATCAGGCGCCTCTGCACGATCTGGCCAGTTTTCATAGTGAAGCTGCGTAATTTTGCGCCAGCTTCCAAGAGAGTCATCTCGTATCCAAAAAACGCGCTCAACAACTCGCGGAAGGTATTTCTTCATCACAAGCATTCGCTCGCTCTCTGACATCTTATCTAGCGCTTTTTTTACGTTAAGGGGCATGTTCGCTTCTACGCTGCCTTCATAAAGCACTTTATCATAGCGCTCGCGCTCAAGGGTATACCCATCTATTTTTATAGAGCCTATATGTTCATGCTCGTAATAAGGAATCGCCTCTTCCCAGTCGCCTGGAGTGTTAAGTGCGATGATGACATCCACATCTTCTTTAATCATAACAGAAAAAAAACGCTCGAGTGTATCTGCCCTATCATGCCTTGGCGTGCCAATAATCACCATTTTTGGGCTATCATTCAGCTGTACAGTACTATGCGGATAGGCTTTATCATTTGCAGATTGAAAATGTGCAAGGCCCCTGCAAATTTCCTTGTTTCGAAGAGATACCCTATTGACCTCTTCTTCTTCTTTTCGCGCGCGCTTATACTTTCCATCTTTAAGCTCATCAACTATCGACTTAAGATCTTTTAGCACAAAATCCGCGTCTGCAAACCGATCATCAAATACTTTTACATGCTTAGAAAAAACACTCTTTACCTTTTCGAGTTCTTTATGAAATGGGTCAGATAACGTCCGCTGCTGCTCCTCAGGGAGTTTATCAAAGCGCCTTACAAAGGCTTTAAAAAGCCTTTTAGCGTCATGTGAAGTGCGCCTTTCGTAGACGGAAGAGAGAAATAGGCGAAAGAGCTCTTCTTGATTTGTTTCAACAAGGCGATCTGCAAATGTGCGCGATTTTACCTTATGTTTATGCAGGAGGAGAGCTTCAAATCTTGGATCTCTACATATTCGCTTGAATGCATGTACACGCATTAGCTATCCCTCATGCTCAACCTTAAGCTCTTGGACCCCAAATTGTACAGCCGACATCACAAAGCGCTCCTGGGGGACTTTTTGAATTTTTCTATGAAACGCTCCTACAGATGACTTAACCTTGCCCTTCGCATCGAGCATAAATGCCGCTAAGCGAACAAGCCTGTAGACAATCGCATTGGCAAATGCAGCCCAAAGTCCATGTATTTTATTTGCAAGTTTTTCTGCGGTAGTCTTTGTAGCAAGCTCTTCATCTGTAAAGTCTTTGTGCTCTACCTTATAGGCGTCTGCAATTTCTTTAAGGAGTCCTTCGATATTAGTGCCAAGAGATCTCTGGAGCCTTTCCACCTCTTCTGCTCTTGCATCTTCCTCGTTTTTCATCAGGCTTGCTTTATCTTCCTGATCTTTAAGTGTTTTAGGTATTTTAAGAGAGGCAACGTCATAATGCTTCTCTTTACCCTCGCCTTTCCAGGAACCGCCTGGGTTAATTACGGAAGCAATAAAACTCTCAAACTGTTGATTGAAAAGCTCCATGTAATCAATTTCACAGATCGCTTCTACGATATTTGGCCCATAATCATTGATAAAAGTATCAAGCTTTTTGCTTGCAATAAACTTCAATAGTTTCGAATCAGTATCTTCGACAATCTGATGGGAAAGCTTAGCTAAATTGGCGTTAAATGCTGCCTGATCAGGATAGACATTTTTTGGATTAACAGGAGGAACGCCCTTATGCTGAAATACCGAAAGGACACTTGAAATAATGAGGCGTATAAAAATAAAGACAAAGCCAACGGGTGCTAAGGTCATTGTCTGAGCCGTTTGTCCAGTTGTTTGCGCGGCTCTTGTGACCATGCCGCCTTCTTTTTTTTGAGTTGCAAGAAACGGCGTAAGGGCCGAATAGCCTTCAATCAGGAGCATGTTTTTAAGATCGCTTTTGCCAGGTAAGTCTGTTAAAAAAGAGGACATCTGCTCGCTTAAAACATCCTGTACAAGCTCCCACAGTTTTTCCCGTATCCCTATAACATAATCTGCGCCGCCAAGCGGCGGCATGATAAGGTCTTTTGGCCCATTAGGAAAGGCAATTTCAAAGATAAGCTCTGTCGCTTTCTTGGTAAAATTCTCAATAAGCTTAACCTGCTTTTCATCGCTTGAAAGCTCAGCATAGTCAGGATCCTTAGCAAGATCCGCAAGGCATCTATTACAAAGATCTACAATAAAAAATGGCTGCTTTGTCTTGAGGTCATTTAAAAATGTGACAATATTGCTTGTACCATTCAGGATATTAAGCTCTATAACCTTCTGAAAGCTCCCTGGAATATCTTTCAACAAGGTCGCAAGAAGATCCCCAAGAAAAGTATATTTTGGATGCGTTGTAAAAGCTGTGTCTTCAGTAAAAATATTGCCTTTTAAAAAGAAGGGCCTTACAACAGGATCTCGCTCTTCGACATGTAAAATTTCATCGGATAAAAAGTTAAAAACCGTTTTTGCAGTTACTTTTGCAAACTCCGCGGCTACTGTGCTTCCGCTATCCTTATACAGCTTTTCCTTAAGCGCTTTGCACTGTTTTTTATAATCGCCCATTACCTCAACAAGTTCAGACTCCACATACTTTACCGCAGTAGATGCAGCCTTATGTTTCAATCTACTCATATCAAGGGGGGGCGTTTTATATTGAGGATTGCGGATATTGTCTACGAGATTGTGAATGCGATCTATGAGCAATTTACCCTCTACACCCTTTCCCTTTAGATCCTCGACTGCTAAGAGGTCTTTAAGAATCGGAGTCAGGGCAGTTTCCACGCGAGCCATAAGCTCAATAGAATTCATTGACTGCACATTACGCTGGGCAGAAACCTCAGCAATCATGGTATTAAGCGTGGCCTCGTTTTCTACAAGAAGCTGTCTAAAAAATATGGCAGTTACCTCAGCAAGTTCAACTGTGTGCAAATCTACAGTCTTTGAGCTTTTTGCTTCTTCCACTTTTTGAAGGAGAGGATGGTCTTGTTTGCCGTAAGCAAAGTCTATGAGATAGCCTAGTGAAGTTGTATGTATTGAGGACATAGCCTATTTACCTATTTTGCAATTCAAATGTCATATTACCTCTAAATTGTCAACAACCAAGAAATTTAAAGACTTTTATTTGCATTTATGATATTGTTATTTCAATTATGAATAGAATTCTTACAAAAGCAGATCTTGTTTGCCATGAAACTGTAGATTTTATATTTGGCCCAAAACAAACTAGTTCATCCGATCTTACTGAATCATCAGATAAAATTACCCAAAATGTCTTTTTTTCCTGGCTCCAAGAGCTGCAAAAAGAACAGGAGCCTTATAAGTCCTTATCTGAAAGGTGCGCTTCCATCAAGACTATTCAACTAGATTCCGGCGCATCCCTCACATGCAAAATCTATGAAAAAGGATGGGAATCGACTGCTTTTGGTGAGAAAAAGACAGGTCAGTTTCGCTATATAGACCTGTTCGAGGAAAACGAAACCGAGAAGCCTCTTTTTAGGCTTCGCATGAGTCAAGACCATCAAAGAGGAGAGTGGCTTTGGGTAAATAAAGGTGCTAAGACATCTGGTAAACAGGTAGTTGTAGTAGCAGAAAAAATATCCCGCTGTATGCGTATAAAAAAATGCTTTCTTGCAGATGCAGCAACCATCAAGGCTAAAAATGGCCGCGAGATGCATATTCGCATGCCGCTACAAATTATGAGAGGCTACGGTCTCTATGGCCCGCTCTTTACCATCGCAAATGCAAGCCATATTGTCTCAAATGTATTGGAGTTTGGCTCCAAAAAGCTTCTTACATACCATCAAAATGCCAAGCAGCATCAAAAAGATGTTGAATGGATGCAAAAGCTAAAAGTATCTGAGCTCAAATCAATAGTAAAGGATGAGGGAAGAGGCTTACTTCAAGAGCTGGCACAAAGCGCACATGCAGATGACAATACCACTTTTCAAGCCTTCCTCGAAGCTCTTTACAAGACTAAAGAGATCTCGGAAGACTACGAAAAAGCAGTATTTTTGTTATTTGACTTTCCAAACATCGGCTATGTAACAAAAATGCAGAAGAAATACTTCTCGGTTCTCAATAAGCTCAACCATAACATGCTGATGTCGGCATCCTTTACTTAAGATCCCAGAGCCTTACCCTACCACCTTGCTTATTTTTAGCAAGCTGCACACATGTACCTGCAGCTATAAGGCTATTACCCACTGAACAAGCAGAATAGGCAAAAGCATCTTCAGTGTCTAAAATCTTAATAACTCGATCTGTTTGACGGCTATCCCACAACTTGACATAAGCATCTCTTGAGGCTGTAAGTATACCCACCTCTTCATAAGAAGCTACATCGTGCACTGTACTTGCATGAGCCTGAAGGGCTTCTGGCATTTTAAGTTCGCCGCACTTGTTGCCTGATCGATGGTCCCAAAGCACAACCCTTTTATCGCGCGACCCGCTTACGAGCATATGAGAGCCTAAGTCTGAAAGACTATAGATATAATCAGTATGCCCCTTTAGCATCCCTACACACTCACTTTGAACAAGATCCCATACTCGTATAGTCTTATCAGCAGAAGCTGTTGCAATTTGGCCATTTTCAAGTGCCACAACCGCAGAAATTCCACCTTGATGACCTTCAAGAACTGAAACAGGACGCTGCTTTGCTAAATTATTTTGATTTTCTAGATTCCACACTTGTACAACATGCTTCCATGGATATTTTGCATCCTTAGGCTGCATGCAGGCGCCTGTAACAAGGCGATTATCATCGAGTGCTGCCATACTATAAAAGCCAAATCGTGCACCTTTTCGTTCTTTTATATATCCCTTGAAGGTACATGTATCGCCATCCCACAAACTCATGCTGCCATTCGCATATCCTGTGATGATTGTCTTATCGCTAAGCTCTGCAATGCTTAGGCATTCTTTTCGTTTCGAGCTCTTAAATCCAGATTGAAGAACAGTCGGCTTTGCTTTTTCTACTGTTGGATTATAGACTTTTGCAAGTCCATCGTAGCTTGCCGACACCACTCTACCGCCAGATATGGGTCTCACTCGCCACACGCCACGTGAATGAGACAGTGTCTCAGGCCGCTCTTTTGCATGAGCTGGAAGTATTTTTACAGGCTCATCATCTTCAAGACAAAGTAGTGCTACGTCAATCGCTATATCATCAACTTCAACGCTGCTGCTTTCATCATCGAGAAGTCTTCCTCGCATTGGATCTTCTCCATATACACCCCTTAGGGCATCTGCATAACTCATTCCTACCTGCATCTTCGAACCCTCACTAGCAATCTTTTAAAAATTTAACGCCAATAGCAACGCAGCCTAGCTTTTTCACATCGTGGGATCCAGGAAAACCCTCATAGACCCTCACGCCTTCTTCCAAAAGTTTCTCAGATGTTGCTCGCTTTGCATATTCAGCAAGCTGAGGAAGCATATTTAGCACACCCTTTGCCTGTAGCATTTCTTTAAAGGAGTAGTACTTATCGCAGCTTATAATTTCACATTCGATGCCCTTCTGCGCGCTTTTATCTTTCAAAACTAAGTGATCCCCCACTCTCATTTTAGCGCAAGTACCACGGCAGACTCTGCCTTCATGTGTTTTTACCCCCTTTTTTATATTTTCGAGATAGATTGTGCCTTTCATGGGCAGGTGGTGAGTTTCGAATCGTGGACGATCATCTCTATCATCTCTACGGGATTTCTTTTCGGCATAGACTTCGCGATCTTTATCAGATGAGCGCTCTCTTTTCACATGCTCTCCTTCACTTCGAACAGTTCTTGTTTTTTCCCGACCTCTATCATCTCGAGAGTCATACCTGCTTTTTTCGTGGACCTCTTTTCGAACGGCTTCCACCTTTTTTTCGCCATCCTTTAACTCAGGCTTTGGTGGCGGGGGTAAAGATGAACTTTCTGGGATAATAATTACACTTCTAAGAGCTTGCATAATGCCTCCTTATATGAAAAAGAGACAATAACAGATGATGAATAAATCACAAATAAAAAAGCAGAGGGTTTAAATCGTTACATTAAACAGAAATTGAATTCCAACGCGCAAGAGCTGTTTCTGCAGCAGGTCGCATTGTAGGCACACTTTCCAGCATCTCCTTGAGGAGCTTGGAAACCTCTTCTCCAAATCGCTCACCTATATCGCTTAGGGCTATTTCTACAATAGGATCGTCTGAGGCGTTTGTATACTCTTGAGGGTTTTTGGTAGTGTACTTATCGAGTGCATATGATAAGGCAGTTGATTCACAATTTGTAACGAGCGAATAGAGCGTTTCTGTGATGGTTCTTCCTAAAGCAAAAACATCCTGAAACTGGCGAAGCTCGAGAAGCTCATCCGGATCCGTAGTATATGCCTGCATCAGCTCATCTTGAATTCCCAAATAGTGGCTTGTGCCCCAAGATTTTCCCTTGTCATCCTTTGTAACAGCACCTCCAAAGTCGGCAAAGCATGCCTCAATTGATCCGGTGGAAGACTTTTGAATGCCTATATTGCTCGGTTTAATATCCCTATGTGCAAACCCATTTTGATGTATACAAGCAAGAGCTTGGAAGAGAGGCTTTAGTGTAGCAATGACCATACGAGGATTTTCCAGGCCAATTTTTGCACGATTTTCAGCAGAAAGTATTTTTGCTGGCTCTAGTGTTGAGATGTAGCGGCGAGCTAAAAAGCCATACTGAGGAATTGACTTTGACCCAAAATTTTGAAGGGCATAGGGAGCATACTGTATGCCAGTTTGATAGCCGCCTGCCTTTTCATGCAAAATTTTTGGTATCTGTACTTCACGCTGAAGATCTTCTGGAATTTTACTCTCTGTCCTAAATGCAGTCTTTTGTATGATTTCGGCATCTGTCTTTAGGTCAACTGCCACTGGCTTGACAGAACCATACCCGCCAAAGCCGATAACTTCCTGCGCTTTGCCATAGACGAGGAGGGCCTTATAGTTTCTTCCTAAGAAAAGCGAGTGAGTGATATTGCCGATAGTAATGCTGCTTTCAGCACGTACCTTCCATGGCGCTTTTAGGTCTGAATTTGATACTTTGGCAAAAACCCCTTTACTAGCATGGGCTATTTTTTCAAGGGTTTGAAGGTGCTTTTCAACCTCGTTTATTTCATCGCTAGTAAGATCGCCACCCTTTAACAAGATCGCATGCTTAATAAGAGTATCTCGCAAGCTAGAGAGCTCATCTGGAGACTCTTGACTACTCTCCTTGGGCAAGGGAGGCTCAAAAGAAGGCAAAATCGGCTTTGGTTCAGGAGAGATATGCATATGATTTTCATATACAAATCCCTTGAATTTACTTCAATTTTTTTGAATTATATTACTCGAGAGCGCTGGAAGGAATTACTCTTCCTTTTCATCGCTCTCTGGTACATAAAACCGTAAGTTAGCCGACGGTAGATCCTGGCGGAAGCTCGCTAAGTTCTAGGAGCTGCATTTTGTCCTCAGGCGATGCGCCGCTAAGAATCATGCCCTGGCTCTCTACGCCCATGAGTGTGGCAGGCTTTAGGTTTGCTACCAGCACTACGTGTTTGCCGATAAGAGTTTCTGGTTCAAACTGATGGCCAATACCTGAGACTACAGTGCGCTTTTCGCTGTTTGCGAGTTCAAGTTGGAACTTGAGAAGTTTTTTACTCTTTGGTACGCGCTCGCACTCTAAGACTTTTGCTACGCGGAGGTCTATCTTTTTCACATCATCGATGCTAATAAGATTCTCTGTCGCTGCGGGTGCGACGGCAGGTGGTGTATTTGCTGTAAGCAAGGCTATCTCCTTTGCAATCTGCTCATCTTCAATTTTAGTAAATAGGGTTTTAGGCTGCAGGAGCTTTGTTCCTGGCTGTAGTTTAAGCTCTTTTGCAAATTGCCATTTTTTAGGCGCTTTTTGTCCGAGCATTTCCCAGATCTTTTCTGAAGTTTCAGGAAGTATCGGCGAGGATGCAAGTGCGAGGCATTTTATGCATTCAAGGCAAAGAGCAATTGAGGTTTTCATCGCTTCATGAGTCTCAGGATTCTTTGCAAGCTGCCACGGCTTTTTTGCGTCGAAGTAAACATTGCCAAGCGCTGCTAGTTCCATAAGTGCTTGAGATGCTGCTCGCACATGAAAACCTTTGAAGCATTCTTCAATTTTATCCATAAGTTTTTGAAGGTTTTCTACAAACTCCTCATCTCGGGCATCTAATTTTCCTGCCTCTGGTACAATGCCGCCGAGGTTATTTTGCAAAAAGACAAGCGTTCTATGGATAAAGTTTCCAAACTTTCCGACAAGATCGCTGTTACACTTGATTTGGAAGTCTTTCCAGGTAAATTCTGAGTCGCTATTTTCTGGTGCATTTGAGGCTATAGCGTAGCGAAGCTGGTCTGCTGAGTAGCGCGTTAAAAATTCTGCAAGGTCAATATACCAGCCATCTGATTTACTAAACTGTTTTCCCTCGAGATTATAAAATTCATTTGCAGGAAGCTCATCTACAAGCTTGTAAGGCTGGTTTTGACCCATAGTCATTGCAGGAAAGATCGCAGCATGAAAAGGGATATTATCTTTTCCTACAAACTGCACAAGATGGGTATTGGGGTCGCACCAGTAGTCTTTCCAGCTATCTGGCCTGCCCTTATTTTCTGCCCATTCTTTTGTCGCGCTTAAATAGCCGATCGGAGCATCAAACCAGACATAGAGCACCTTGCCGCTAGCTCCCGGTATAGGAAGAGGAACGCCCCAAGACATATCTCGAGTGATGGCGCGAGGCCTAAGGTCCTGAATATAGCTTTTTATAAAGTTTACGACATTGCTCTTCCAATTTTTTTGGCCGAGCCACTCAAGAAGTTTTTCTTTAAAAAGATCAAGGCGCAAAAACCAGTGTGTTGTCTTCTTATGGATAAGAGGACTTCCAGTAAGCTTTGAACGGGGATTTTTAAGGTCTAAAGCATCAAAGCTTGCCCCGCAAGATGTGCATTCATCACCTCTTGCTTTGTCATATCCGCACTTTGGACATGTTCCTACTACGTAGCGATCTGCCAAGAAACGATCTTCTTTTTCGGAATAAAGCTGCTCTGTTTCTTTTTCTTCTATATAGCCATTGGCAAGAAGGTCCTTAAAGTATTGATGCGTTAGTTCGATGTGGCCTGGCCAAGATGTTCTTGAATAGTGGTCAAATACGATATTCATCTTAGCAAAGAGCTCTTTATTTACAGCATGGAAGTGATCTACATGCTCTTGCGGAGTTCGTTTTGCAACCTCTGCACTTAACGCCACTGCTATGCCATATTCATCTGATCCACATATAAACAAGGTATCTGTATCTTGCTGCCTGATAAATCGAGAATAAATATCTGCAGGAAGATAGGCGCCGGCCATATGGCCAAAGTGAAGGGGGCCATTTGCGTAAGGAAGCGCTGCAGTAATAAGTACTTTTTTTGTCATAGTGTGTCGTCTACCGAATCGTATATTGGTCGTTGTACAATGAGAACTTCAAACTCAGTCCCAGGCACCTCTTTCCAGCCGAGGAGCACTTTTGAGATGCGATCTACATAAAGAGGTCCAGGCTTCATATGTGCTAAATGGGTATCAATCTCCTGAGGCCTTGAATTTGGCGAAGAGCTTTCTGTCTGATATCCTGACAAGCTATCATGTAAAAGTCTGATAGTGCCCTGCTCAAGTTCACTTAAAGATCCCCAAGAAACATAGTTTCCAGGAAAGCGCTTTTGCAGAAAATTCCAATCAAGCTTTACAAACATCCCTCGAAATACCGTACCTGGAAAAATCCGGCCCGTCTCGCTGCAAAAACTTGCAGTTTCAAAGTCTATAGGGCTATTTTCAGGCTGTGGATGGCTAAGCAAAAAGTCATTTACATGGCGCTGCATAGAGGGTGCCACGTCGAGGCCAAGTAGCATCGGCATTTTGCTGTAGGGTGAAAAAGAGCCCTTTTTTTTTGAAACCCACCAGCCAAACCAAAGCATCGCTCCCATTACTCCTATCACAAGGATAAAAGAAACTAAGAGTACAACTACTGCGCCTTGGCCAAGGGTTTCAATATCATTCATGCTAGAATCGAGCTGCTTTTGCTTTGGATTTTCTCTCTTTCTTATCTTCTTTGAAAGATCTTGCCTCTTCTGCAAAGCTTTGCTCTTTAGCTTGAGGAGCTGGAGCTTCTTCTTTAGGAATCTCTACAAACTTCTCTTTATGAGCAGCGATCTCTGCCAAGATCATATAGGCTACATTTTGCGAATCTGTAGCAATATCTGGCTCACGTCCAGAGCGAATGCTATTTTCTGCAAGCTGTATAGCGTAGCGCACGAGTTCAAACTGGTTTTTAAACCGTTTGAGGAGCTGCTCGCTCGTAAGTTGATCCCTAAAATCAAGTTCTTTCTTCATAAGATCCTTATTGTTATCTAATTCTATGCTCTTCTGCAACGACGATACTCTTTAAAGCTTCATAGGCTACTTTAAGGTCGTCGTTGACTATCACGTAGTGATACGCAGTGCTTGTTGCAATTTCTCTTTCTGCCTCATGCAGACGTTTAGCAAGGCTGTCATAATTTTCAGTCCCTCGCATCTGAAGTCGTTTTGCAAGCTCTTCAAAACTTGGCGGCAAGACAAAGATAAAGGTTGCTGCCACCTGTCCCATAAGAGCAAGGGCTCCTTGCGTATCGATTACCAAAAAAACGTGTTTGCCTTCTGCCCGCAGCTTTTCTACCTGCATCTTTGATGTGCCGTATTTATAGCCAAAAAGCGTTACATGCTCTAAAAATTGCCCCTCTTGTACCTTCTTTTCAAACTCTTCATCGCTCACAAAAAAGTAGTCCTTACCATCTTCTTCATTTGGACGCTTTGGGCGAGTTGTGGTAGAGATGCTCCTTGCAATGCATGCAAATTCATTCGTAAGCATCTCAACAAGCGTTGTCTTTCCGGTTCCAGCAGGAGCGCTTATCACAAAAAGAAGACCATAAGAGTGGTTTCCAACGAGCATATGTTTATTCGACATTGGCAACCTGCTCCCGAAGCTTTTCAAGCTCGCTCTTTGCCTCTATGACAAGGCGCGATACCTGTGTGTCTTGGCACTTTGCGCCCATCGTATTGATCTCGCGGGTAAGCTCTTGAAGGATAAACTCCAGAACTTTGCCTGACTTTTTCTCTTCCATCTCTGATCTAAAGTGCTCGAGGTGAAACCCAAATCGTGAGAGCTCTTCTGCAATATCAACTTTGTCTGCCATAAGGGCAATCTCTTTCGCAATTCGATCATCGCCTTCTATTGAGCTGCCGACAAGCTCATCGATAAGATCTTTAAGGCGCTTATAAAACTTAAGGCTCGTATCTTTTGCTAGGACGGACACTTCTTTTCGGATGTCGTGAAGCCTTTCGAGGCGGCTGAGAAATTCTTTAGCAATTTTGCCTCCCTCTCTCTCCTTCATCCGCAGCAGGTCTTGGCAGCAGATAGCGAGCACTTCTTTAAGTTTATTTTCAAAATCCTCTTTTTCCATCTCAAAGCTTGCCTGAAGCACTCCGCGCTCTTTGAGTACGGTGGAAAAGAGCATTCGATCATCGACACCTTCGACTTTTAGAGCGGCTGCAAGCTCTTTTGCAGATGTAAACAGGCTTTTTGCATATCCTGTATTTGCAACAACCTGCACCTGAAAATCTGAAAGAAACTGCACGTGCACACTGACATTAATCGAGCCTCTCTCAACATGCTGGCTAATAACTTCACGCACAAGAGGATCGTACAGCATACACTCTGAGGGCAGCTTTACATGCACATCTAAATGCTTTTTATTTACAGATTGAATCTCAACAGCAATTTGGACATCGCTGTATGACTTTTTTGCTTTTGCAAAAGCAGTCATGCTGCGCAGCATCTTTACACTCCACAAGAAAAAGAAACAATAATACAATGTTTTGCTTGACTTTGCAACACTTTGCTCGTCACTATAAAATAAAATACATTGTCATGAAAAATAAATTTCAATCTTTACTCCTGTCAATCCTGTTTTATTTTCCTCTTCAGGCAAAGGTTGTCTATGAAAGCCTTGATCCTACCTCCATACCTGAACACCTTGCCTACTATGAGGTATATAACTACCCGCCTGCTTTGCAGCATGCTTGGAAGCTTTTATCAGGAAAAGAGGGAAGCGATCTTCCCCTTTCTTTCCCGCAAAACAGCAATACATTTATCGCACTAATTAATCCGCAAGAGACAAAGCAAGATTTTAAAGTAAGCGATGACGCCCTCCTTCATATAGAAGAAATTGCAAAATCACTCCCCAATCGAAAAATAAAAGGGCATAACGTAAAATCTATAGAAGAATTATTTGAACTAAGCCCAAATGACATAGACCTTACCCGGGGCCTTCTCCTTACCCAGCTCGATGATCCCAAAGAACTTCGTCGATTTGAAGCTATGATAGATCTTATGGCACTTGTTGTGAGAGCGAGGTGTAAACAGGGGGAAAACGAGCTCGAGCTCATACGAGCTCTTAACAACCTCATTTTTTTTGAGCAGGGCTTTCGCTTTCCACCGCATTCAACCTATTCACAACAAATCGACCGCTTTACCTTTTTGCCTCATGTACTAGAGTCTCGTCGCGGGGTATGCCTTGGAGTATCCACGCTCTATCTATGCCTTGCAGAGCGGCTCGGGCTCGACGTGAGCATCATAACACCGCCTGGCCACATATTTGTTAGATGCGCGGGAGTAAATATAGAGACTACGCTTAGAGGCGTACACATCCATGATGATGAGTATCTCGGCATCAACCTCATCGCACTTCCTGAACGCACCAAAAAGGAAGTGATAGGAATGGCATTTTTTAACCAAGCTTCAATCTACCTTTCTAAAGGAGATTTTGAAAAAGCAGCAAGCTGCTACAAAAAGGCACTTCCCTTTATGCCAAATGACAAAATGGCAAAAACGCTCTATGCAGCAAGCCTCTTTCTTACAGATCATAAAACAGACGCTCTTCGCTACGCAAAAGAGGCGCTTGCCATCAAAGAGCCCTTTTTAATCAGCCAGTACACGTTAGATGAAGATATTTATTATGGAAGAGTCGATAAGGAAGCGCTCTCAAGTCTCTTTCTCTACGTAGATGAAACAAGAGATTCGCTCATAAAAAAGAAAGATGCCCTTACAGCGGCAATTTCCCGCTGCCCAAACTTTCGCTCAGGAATCTTTAGCCTTGCCATTACCTGGCTGCAGCTTGACTGCCCGGTCGAGGCAATTAAGCTACTCGAAAAACTTCCCGAAGGCGACATCTCCGTGCATTACTACCTCTCAGAACTCTACTATTCAAGATATAACGCCCCAAAAGCTTGGGCATCCTACCAAAAAGCAGAACAAATTGCCAAGAAGGCAGGCCATATGCCAGAGGCGCTCATCCAGCTAAAAACGAAGCTTTCTCTTCGCTCCTCTTAACTCCATTTTTCAATTTGCAGACTGAAGATCTCAGGAGTTAATTTTTTTCTTACTTTTTTGAGACATCTGCGAGATTCTGGCTTGTGATTAATGAGGACCACTCCTAAGATAGAGCTTTGCGATAGAGAGGATCTAATGTATAGATATTTGTTTATTCTATGTGCTTGTGCAGCTAGTCCCCTCGCGGCAGATAGACTGCCGGCACAGATGATTATGACTCCCGAGCAGCGCGCACAAATGGGCTATGACAGGCTTACGCCTCAAGAAAAAGCAGCCTTTGAATCTTGGGCAGGTGGCTGGACAGAGCGAGTACTCGAGCAGTCCCCAAGCTATAGGCCAGGACTGAATATTTCATCGTGGGTACAAAGCTGGCCCAGCCATGCAAATCCCACGAGAACAGAGTTTTCTCAGCAAGAAATTGAACAAAGACAGATTAGCAACCAGGTAGTAGACAAAGTCCGAAATAATGGCGAATATGTAGATCTTCAAGATGGCTCAAGCTGGCATATATCTCCCTTTTTTCGCTACCTTACTCAGACTTGGCAAAGAAGGCAGTCTATTGAAGTGCGCCGCGGAACTAACCAACTTCATCCATGGCTCCTTCACAATATTAGCCTAGACCAAGTTGCAGAAGCAGATCTTGGCGCTGAACCTTCCCCCACAGGCAAAAAAGAGCAGGAACCCCCAGAATACTATAGCGGAAGCGTTCCGCTTCAAACAGTAACTGATATGGGCGATCTTCTCACACTCAGCAACGGAACTGTTTGGAAAGTGGCCCCAACAGATCAGTTTAAAGCCAAAAACTGGAGCCAATCCGATAGAATAAAGGTAGAGCCTTCAGATAACTACCTCTACAAATATCGCATCACAAACTTAGATAATGGCGAAGTACTTTTAGGAAACCCCAGAAAATAATATGAAAAAGCTTTTTATCTTACTTTTTTCGATTTCTTCTTTATCAGCAGTCTCTCTTACAACAATGACTGAAGAAGAGCAAAAAGCATGTGGAATAGCCACACTTACTGCCGAGCAAAAAGATGCCCTTAACGCATGGCTGCAAAAGCAGACGCCCCCGCCCCCTGCTCCTATTACAAAAAGCAGCAAAGTAAAACATGGCGAGTTTGTAGTAACTTCAAACATTAATATGGGCCGCTTTATTTCTTTGAGCAACGGAGTGACCTACGATATCCCATCACGCTCTCGCAAAAAGACTATGTCGTGGAAAGTCGATGATAAGGTCGAGCTCATAGAGCCTATCCATCCAACAAATTTTAAACTAGAAAACCTCTCCCAAAAGCAGAAAATAGGCGCAAAAATCTCCACAAAATAGCAAAGATTCTATGTCATATAACTTTACAGATGCAGTAACAAGTGCTCTGCAAGAAGCACTTGATCAGGCAGAGCACAATAACCAGACAGAAGTAACAGAAGCCAATCTTCTTTTGAGCTTTCTCCAGCAAGAAGATGGCTACTTTTCTATGCTTCTAAAAACGCTAAAGCTATCGCCAGAGAGCCTCACAAAAGAGACAGAAAATTTTGTAAAAACACTGCCAACCTTTAGCGGCTCTAGCCAAAAGCCGGGACATGGACGCTCCTTTCAAAACCGCATTCAAGAAGCTGCACAGCTTGCGAAAGAATGGAATGATAGCTACATAAGCTCAGATCACTTCTTTTCCGTTTACTGGAAAAATGGTGGAGAGCCCCTTTCAAGCTGGAAAAAACGCTTTAATATATCACAGCAAACAGTCGACAACGAAATAAAAAAAATACGAGGAGAGAGACATATGGACTCCCCATCTGCAGAATCGAGCTTGCAAGCTTTAGAAAAATTTTGCCGCAACCTCACCAAGCAAGCGCAAGATGGCAAGCTTGACCCAGTTATTGGCCGCGACGAAGAGATTAGAAGAACTATCCAGGTGCTCTCGCGCCGCACAAAAAATAATCCTATGCTTATAGGCGATCCAGGAGTTGGTAAAACAGCTATTGCAGAAGGCCTTGCCCAAAGGATCGTTCAAGGCGATGTGCCAGATCCACTCAAAAATAAGCAGCTTTATATGCTCGACATGGGATCGCTTGTTGCAGGAACGAAATTTCGCGGAGAATTTGAAGAGCGCTTAAAAGGCATACTTAAAGAAGTTGAGCAAAATGAAGGACAAACCATCCTCTTTATTGATGAAGTACATACACTTGTGGGAGCAGGAGCAGCAGAGGGCTCTATGGATGCTGCAAACCTTTTAAAGCCTGCCCTTGCTAGAGGAACTCTTCACTGCATAGGTGCTACAACCCTTAATGAATATCAAAAGCATATTGAAAAAGATGCTGCCTTAGAGCGCAGATTTCAGCCCGTTTTAGTGAAAGAGCCTACTGTTGAAGAGGCTATAGCAATCCTCAGAGGCCTTAAAGAGCGCTATGAGATCTTTCACGGCGTACGCATTACTGAAGGAGCTTTGCATGCTGCTGTTATGCTCTCAGCTAGATACATTCCAGATAGACACCTTCCAGATAAAGCAATCGACCTTATCGATGAAGCAGCAAGCTTAATTCGCATGCAGCTAGGAAGCCGCCCGCTTCCAATCGATACCAAAGAGCGCGAGCTTTCATCCCTCATTGTAGAACAGGAAGCTCTAAAGCGTGAAGATAGCTCATCTAGCCGAGAGCAGCTCAAGAAATTGGAAGGCCGCATAGCAAATATCAAAGAGGAACTTGCAGTCCTTAATAAGCGCTGGAATGAAGAAAAAGGCATAATTTCTCAGCTAAAAGAAAAGAAAAATGCCCTTGAAACTCTTCGCTTCCAAGAGGAAGAGGCAGAGCGAAAGCTAGACTATCAAAAGGTAGCAGAGCTTCGCTACAGCCAGCTTCCAGCTCTCTTAAAAGAAATTGAAACACTAGAGTCCACACTAAAAGAAAAATCCTCAAGACTTCTGCAAGAAGAAGTAGATGAGCAGCTCATCGCCCACGTTGTTTCAAAATGGACGGGTGTTCCTGTACAAAAGATGCTTGCAAGTGATGCTGAAAAGCTGATTCAGCTTGAGCAGACAATCGAGCAGCGAGTAGTTGGACAAGATATCGCTGTTGTTGCTGTCTGTGAAGCAATCCGCCGCTCAAGAGCGGGACTTGCTGATCCAAATAGACCCATGGGCGCCTTTTTATTCTTAGGTCCTACAGGCGTTGGAAAGACGGAACTTGCAAAAGCACTTGCTGAGCAGCTTTTTAACCAAGAAGAGGCGATGATCCGCCTTGATATGTCAGAATATATGGAAAAACATTCCGTATCTAAGCTTATAGGCTCACCTCCTGGCTATGTTGGCTATGATGAAGGCGGCCAGCTTACTGAGGCGCTTCGCAGAAGGCCCTACTCGATAGTACTCTTTGATGAGATCGAAAAGGCGCATCCCGATGTCTTTAACGTGCTTTTACAGGTATTTGACGACGGAAGGATCACCGACAGCAAAGGCCGTCATGTAAACTGCAAAAACGCGCTCTTTATCATGACGTCAAATCTTGGCTCAGATCTTCTTTTGCAAAAGCAGCAGTCAACAAAGCACCCGCTTTCAAAAGAAGAGATTATGACGCTCCTTGATCCCGTAATTAAGCAGCACTTTAGACCAGAATTTATTAATAGATTAGACGACATACTCCCCTTCCTCCCTCTTAGGGAAGAGGATATGGAAAAGATCGTGCTGATCCAGATGAACCGCCTCGTAAAACGCCTCCTCGAGCGCGAAATTCACCTTAGCTGGGACGATGAAGTCATCCTATATCTTGCAAAAGAGGGATACGATCCATTCTTTGGCGCCCGCCCCCTCAAGCGCCTCATCCAGCAGCAGGTAGTAAATATGCTCTCTAATGCCATCTTGAAAGGCGAAATAAGTTCTGGCCAAAAGATCGAGCTCTATATGAATAAGGGCGAAATCCTCTACCGCATTAGTAAATAATCATTCAGGGAATGGAAGCGAATTCTTCCATTCCCTCACTAAAAAGAACCTACTGGCATTGCGCTGTATTCATAGTTTCAGGCAGTTTCAGCAATCTCGCATGGAAATGATCAAGTCAATAGCTTTTTCTTTGTGAAGCGCAGCGGTACACATCGATACTTTCACTAAAATAAGACGCCTTTTTTATCACAAAATTTCCTTGTTTTAAAGCACTTGTTTGTCTTATGGAAAGAAAAAAAGCAGGAGTTTTTATGAGAATCAGCCACCTCTTTTATCTTTGTGCGGCGCTGTGCAGTTCGATTCTATCCGCAGCAGAAGCAAAGAAGCCCAATATTTTAGTAATTATGGGCGATGATATCGGCTGGTTTAATATTGGCGCCTACCATCGAGGCATTATGTCCGGCAAAACGCCAAATCTTGACAAACTCGCAAGTGAAGGCATGATTTTTACCGATTACTATGCAGAAGCAAGCTGCACTGCAGGTCGCGCTAACTTTATTACCGGACAGCTTCCAATACGTACAGGCCTTACAACTGTAGGCCAAGCAGGTGCTGATATCGGAATGCCAGCTCAGGCATGCACCATAGCTACTGCATTAAAAGCACAAGGGTATGCAACAGGACAGTTTGGAAAAAACCACTTTGGAGACCTCAATAAATTTCTTCCCACAGTTCACGGCTTTGATGAATATTTTGGCTACCTCTACCACCTCGATGCAATGTCAGATCCCTACTGGTTCGACTATCCGCAAGAGTGGATCGACACCTCGGGACCCAGAAACCTCATCCACTCTTGGGCAACAGATGTTGACGACCCTACGGTACAGCCGCGTTGGGGAAAAATCGGCAAGCAAAAAATTGTCGATGAAGGCCCACTTGCGCCATTTCCTAGTATGAAAAATATGCAGAACTGGCAGGAAAGCAGAAAGGCTAAATATGATATGGAGACCTTCGATGAAGTGCTCGTACAAAGCACATGCGGTTTTATGGATAAAGCTAAAAAGGATAATAAGCCCTTCTTTATCTGGCATAACACAGCCCGCATGCACATATTTACCTTCTTGCCGCCAAAGTATCAGGCAATGATGAACCCTCAGTCAAATTACAATGTAGAAGAAGCTGGTATGGCGCAGCTTGATGACTGCGTAGGAGCACTTTTAAAGCACCTTGAAGATATTGGCGAAAAAGACAACACGATTGTTATTTTTACTACAGATAATGGCGCAGAAGTATTTACGTGGCCAGATGGAGGGATGACTCCATTTCGTGCAACAAAAGGAACAGTTTTTGAGGGCGGCTTTCGAGTGCCTTGCATCGCGCGCTGGCCAGGTAAAATTCAGCCGGGAAGAGTAGAAAATGGCATATTTTCTGGCCTTGATTGGCTGCCAACACTTACGGCTATTGCCGGCAATAGCGACATCAAAAACCAGCTTCTTAAAGGGACAAAGCTTGGCGACAGAGTCTACAAAAACCATCTTGATGGCTACAATCAACTAGATTGTCTTCTTGGAAAGAGCCCATCGGCTCGCCATGAGGTCTTTTATTTTGGCGGCCCGCAGCTTGGAGCTATTAGAATCGATGATTTTAAATTTCAGTTCTATCAACAACCATGGGGCTGGCCAGGTGAAAAGCTGATAACGGATATGCCCACAATTGTAAATTTACGCCAAGATCCATTTGAACGCACGCCGGCAAGTCGCGGAGAGAGCCTCAATAATTCAGCTGGCGGCTACCTAAATGACTTTTATGCTCGCGAGTTCTGGCGCTTTGTCAACGTCCAAAAAGCAGTGGCCGACCTTGCAAAGACAGCTATTGAATTTCCGCCAATGCAATCTCCTGCATCTTTTAACCTTTCAGCCATCAAAGAAAAGATAGACGAAACAATCAACCGCTCTGGCCAGTAATATCAGAGCTCTTTTTAAGGAGAGCACCAATTTAACTGGTGCCCTCCCGACTAGTGCACAAGATCTTTTGAATCTTTAAAGCTAATAGCTAACTTGCATTATGCATGCCAAAGCGATACAATTTTGGATATGGCTGGATTTGGAAAAGCACTTATCTACATTGGCATTGTCATCATACTTGTTGGAGTTCTGTTATGGCTCGCAAGCAAGCTTGGCATTACATTTGGCAAACTGCCGGGAGATGTCTCTTTCCAAAAAGGCAACACATCAGTTTATTTCCCAATCGCGACTTCTATAATTATAAGCATAATACTTACTATTCTTCTTAATCTCTTTTTTTGGATAAAAAAATAACGTGCAACCACTCAATTCTTTGCAATTTTTAGCAGATCCACGCACCACACAAGTAAAGCATGTAAAAACAGTAAAAAATGTTTCCTCAGTAGAATTTGGACGATTAGGGGATCGCATTGCACTCAATTATCCCGTTTTTACCTATTCGTATCAAAATCAAAAAGTGGTTGGCTGGACTGAGCGGATACTACTTGATGGCTACCTCGTAGACGAAACTTTGGAATGGAAAACTGATTGTAGAAGCATCCCTGCAGCAACACTTACACGCGGTCCATTTATATTTGAGCGGAAGATGCAAGATGGCGGGTGCATACTTACTGTACAGACACTCAAAGGTAAAAAAGTGCGCCAAATAGAAAAAATTGTGCTTGCTGAAAGACACTTTAAGGTGCCCTGCGACTGCCTTTCAAAAGCAGCGCATCTCGCAACGTGTGCATACGTACAAAACTTTAGCAAAATAGATATCTGTACAGCAAAAGACCTCACCGGAAAACTACATCTCTTAGTCATTGAGCCTTGCGGTGAAAAAGAGTTTATAGTCTCTTCCTTTTCAGAACAATAGAGCATCAAGAGAGACAAAAGCAACCTCGATGTGCCTAGTGCTCTTACGAGTTGATCAAACTTCAAACTAATCCCCTTACTTTCCAAATATATCTAAAAGGCATATAGTTTATTCCCGTATTGAAAAATGGAGAATAATAATATGTTTGATTATACACCGACTGATATTTCAAATTATACAAATAATAAATCTGAAATTGTTTACTATCACACTCGAGGCGCTTCTTCATCCGACGAGACAAGCAGCGAAGGGATGACAAATAAAAGCAGCGCCTGCTGGATGATTTCTGTCATTCAGGCTCTTCGAAGCTCAAGTGTCTTTCGCGAAGAATTCATGCCCAAGAAGGGAGAAAACAATACCCTTAAAAAAGAACTCTTTCTCCTCTTTGATATAGGCGAAGGCAAAAACGGCCAAAAGCGAAGAAAGCTAAAAGCAGAAGAGGTGCAGGACTATCAGCGCCTTCTCATAAAAAACGGCCTTAAAGTAAAAATGGATCGAGGCTATCATGAAGAGCCATTTTTACGCTTTTTACTCGATAAAATCGGCGCTAAATCAATTGAATACCGCTACGGCTCTTCAAACAAGAAAAAATCGGAAAAACTACTTACGCTTGCAGTCAAAGATAGTTCAGATGAAAGCTCTATTCAGTCTCTGATTGATGATCGAAAGATTACTTTTTCAAAAAGCTCGCCAAAATTTCTGCCAATTTTTTTGGATAGGCCCGTTAAAAAAGGCTCTGGTGCATCGCGTGCTAAAGTTGTTCCATCAGAAACGATCTCTGTCAGCAAAACAAAATACAAACTTATTGCAATGGTTGTGGGCCGCGATAGCAGCGAACATGTCTACACCTATGTCCCTGAAGTTACAAAAAAGAAAAAAGCAGTCTGGGTTGAATATAACGATGAAAAAGTTGTTATTCACGAATCGCCCAAAACTAAAAAACGGACAAAAGGCGGCGTACACACACCATATGACGATGCTTGCAAACATGCGACAATACTCATTTATGAAGCTCTATAAGCTCTTTGCTCTGTAACCGATGATGGCTGCTAGAACACTTTTTTCATGGACATATTTTCACAAAGTGGGTACAAACTCAATTTTTACTTACAAAAGGAGTGGAATATGTCATGGTTTTCTAGAGTAGGCTGGCAGCCATCTGCCGCGGATATGGCTCTTCAAAATGCTGTGAGGGCCAACACCTTGGTAGAAGAAACAGCGCCTGTCCCTCCTCAATTTGTTGATACGCAACATCAACAGCCCCCTAAAGAACCTACACCTTCCCCAAAAGAGGCTCCGCAAACATCGACGCTTAAAAAGACAGCACTGGGTGTCGGTGCTGCCCTTGGAATTGGAGTCACAGAGCGCATCTTGCATAACACTGTTGTAACACCCGTAGTAAATACTGCAACTGAACATGGCCCGGGTATTGTTGGAGCTGCCTTTGAAGCGGTTGGCGGTGCTGCTGACACTGTGTATGATTCGACGGTTGGGTTTGTCTTTGGCCCACTTGGCTACTGGGGCTCAAGCTACCTCGTGCCAAAATTTGTAAAGAGAATCACCGTTGCGGCAGGTTTTATAGGATGCATATATCTTGTTGCGCAAACATATAAGTTTTTTCGTCCCGCAGCATTTGGGACAGCACCTGGCCTTAATAACAATGTTTTTGTCAGCATCTCTCAAGTCCCTTTGACTCCCCTACGTGTGCAGCAATCTGAAAAACCAGATGGAAAGGAAGTGCATATAGCCATGCAGCATACACCTGAGCAGGAACAAAAAATAAAGAACTTTAAACGCACTGCAGCATCTGTACTGCACAAAATTCCAAAAGCTGTACAATTTCATCAGCGAATTATAAAAATTGTCGAAGGCAAATTGGGCTTATTGAGTAAAGAGATGGGCCAAGAGATCATGCTGCTTAAAGCTCGCTTTGATGAGTTAAAGGAGCGCAGCTATGTTAATAGTCGCCTGCGGCTTAACTTGGGTGTTGCAGAACTTGTCTTAGAGGCTGCAGAAAAGGAAATAAAACTAAACGAGCCTCGAGCAGAGTCTGTGCTCTTAACAATACATAAACGACAATTGGACGCCCAGCATCGTAGGGCCCAAAATGCAGCAACAGGTTCCAAAAAACGTAAATTCAGAGAGTTAAATGATAGTACCTTGTAAAAGAGAGCGAGAGGCTGAAGATGGTGATACGTGGGTGCGTAGAGGGGCTGCTAAAAGCAAAGACCCTTTGGGCCAGATCCGGCTTATATCGGAAGCTGCTCTTTGCCATGAAAAAATAGCAAGGTTATACGCCCTCGTGCCAATGCATACAGAACTAAGGCAGAAAGCCGCACATTGTTTAGAGAAGCTCTATCATGCTCAAGCGCGTGGCTACTCGGTACAAACAATAGATCAAGAAATAAGAGAGGCAAGACAAATCATTAGCTGGATTTATTACTATAAAAAGTAACCAAGACTCTTATCAAAGAAAATCTATTTCATCGTTATTAAATTCAAAAGGTAAAGATACAAACGGAAAGCAGACTAATTCGGGACTCATATGCTCTACTTTGAAAGCCGGGTCTATCTTCGCAATCATAGTAGATACTATGTCCCTTGCCTTAACTTCATCATATTCTTCATCATTTAAGGCCGCATCTTTTAACTCTTTTAGCGCCTTTTCCATCGTCTGAATAAGAGGAATTAGCAATTTTTTCTCTTTGGGTACAGCAAGCTCTAGCTTTGTTTCAGCTGCTTTCTGTCGTTCAAGCTTTACATCTTCACTGGAGATAAAAGTGGCTTTAGAAAACCAAAAGCAGGTCTTTAATTTTTTTTGCCCATTTTCTTGAAGAGCTAATTTATAGGAGGGACTAATTTGCCCGTGATTGGTAAATACCGCCAAATGTGTAACAAGAAACTTTACTAGCGATCTGTTTATTTTTGCAGCAATGTGCAGTAAACCGCCTTTCATAGCACTAAAGCCATCGCCGACTCTAAATTCAAATTCTGCAGAAAGGCTACTTTGAGTAGATTCTACTTTTTTTTGCTTTACGACTAAATGTTGAATTCCCGATGCAGGCTTAGCATCTTTACAGTGATCACCTACAAAAAATGCTAAATCCACTTGATTTGATTGTACAGGAAGGCCTTCTAAAAGAGCACCGTCAAGAGCCTTTATACTAAATTTCAATAGGTACTTGGAAGGCTGCATAATACATGGCAGTTGAATTTCTTGTTTTGTTTTAGTAAAGATTTTTACTTCAACAGAGCACTGAGGGCCGCGTTTATTGTCAGTCCAAATATGAGGTATGAATTTGGGATCTATATATCCAGATATTGCCATACTTGCCAGATAAGTAAAATAAAGGCATGAAATCCTAACAAAACCCCTCTTTTAGAGGCAATAAGGGATATGCTTTAGCAAATCTTTCGAGAGAGATTTTTATCTAATATGTTTGATCTTGTTTAGCCCGTTTAAAGCCGCTACTCGGTAGCCCTCTGCATATGTTGGATAGTTAAAGACCTGGTCTATAAAAAAGTCAATGTGGGCATGAAAGTTCATAGCCACCTGGCCGATGTGAATAACTTCCGTTGCACCTCTGCCAATCACATGAACGCCTAAGAGCTCTAACGTATCTGCATGGAAGAGCAATTTAAAAAGGCCAATATTTGAGCCGTCAATATGGCCGCGCGCAATCTCGTAGTAGTAGGCGCGGCCTATTTCGTAGCGAAAGCCGAGGGCTTTTAAGTCCTCTTCAGTGTAGCCGCAGGTGGAAATTTCGGGAATACTGTAGATACCCATAGGATAGACTCTTGGGAAAAGATGCGTCTCTACACCAAAGGGATGCCTTGCAGCAAGCCTTCCCTGTTCCATGCTTGTTGAACCAAGGCATGGCCCCCCTATCACATCTCCTACTGCATAAATATGAGACTGAACAGTCTGGAAGAGTGCATTTACAGGAATATAGCCCTTGCTATCTATGCTCAGGCCTGCATTTTGAATCTGCAACGAATCGGCATTTGCCTGCCTGCCAAGCGCATAGAGTAGCACGTCGCCCTCAGCGCGCGATCCATCTTTAAATTGCACGACAGCTTTATTATCTTCCTTCCAAACTTTTTCAGGTTCTTTATTACCAAGTACTTTAAGGCCAATTTCTGAAAGTGCAGTCTGCAAATGCATACCTATCTCGCTGTCAAGAAGCGGCAGGATGTGATCTCTTTTATCGACAATGGTCACCTGAGTACCAAGAGCCGCAAAAAAGCTGGCATATTCAGAGCCTATAATACCACCACCAAGGACTACCATAGTCTTTGGCACTTTGTTAAGGGCAAGAAGCGAGGATGAATCTACAATCACTTCACCATCAAAAGGAACATCAATTGGCCGTCTTGGCTTAGAACCTGTCGCAATGATAATGTAGCTGCCAAGTATCTGGTAGCGGATGCGAAATTCTTCATCCATCACAATCAGCTGATGGGGATTTTCAAATCGTGCCGTACCAGTAATGAGCATGATGTTATTTTTCTTAAACTGGCGTATCACCATATTTTTTTCCTCTTCAATCACCTTGTGAAGGCGAAAGTTTAGGTCTTGAATGGTGACTTCATGGATAGGATGGTCTTGGCCATAGAAATTTCGATTATTGAAATCAGTAAGGTTAACTATAGCCTCCCGGAGAGTCTTTGATGGAATCGTGCCGGAGTATAAGCATGCGCCTCCTGGAAAGGGGTCTTTTTCGATAACAACCACCTTTTTTCCAAGCTTTGCTCCCTGAATGGCAGCTTTTTGCCCCGCGGGGCCAGATCCTATTACTACTAAATCGGCTTTTATCTCTTCCATATAGTCCTCTTCTTTTCTCTTTATAGAATATAAAATTTATTTAAAATTCAAAAATGTAGTATATTTGAGAAAGAGAGGGAAAAATGGCTAAAATCGACTTCAATAAGGTAGAGCAGAACCTCCACCAAGCAATGCACATGATTTTTGTAAAAAATCTCGTAGCAGGCAAAGAGGTTGCCCACCGTCATGCCGTACTCTTTTTAGGCCATCACTTAGAAAAACCCATACCGCAAGACTCTGTAGTTGAGGCAATTAACGAATGGAGAATGGAGCGAGCCGTGGAAGAGACGGTCGCAGAAGCTCAAAAAGAGCTCGCCCTTCCCCACGTAGAGCCCGTTCAAGCTCCAGATGAAGAAAAAGCTGCAAGCCTCGTTCCTCAAGAGGAATATAGCATATCTCCCCTCTATAAACTACGAAAACACCTTCTCTGGTTTATCAGAAAGCGAGTTGCCAATATCTATAAACTCCTTGGAACTACGAAGGAAGAAGTAGTAGAGCTTCGCAAAAAAAAGAATCTAACTGAAGAAGAGCAAAAGCGCGTCCAAGAAATTTTAATAAAATCGCAAGAAATTAACCAGCGCCTTATGAAAAAGCTTGGCATAGATACCGACGACGCCCTCATCGAACAAGAAGTAAAAAAACATCGCAGCAAGCGCTTTAATATCCGCGAATCCTGGCTGCCGCTCTAATCCTAAGACAGATAGCATGCCTCTGACTCTAACATTCAATCTTCGATTTTATCAGCGTCAACCACATCTTCTGGTTCAGTGACTTTCTCTTGAGGCGGCTCATCTAGATGCCAGGGAGGTTGCACTGGTGGCCCCCAATTTTGAAAATCATGATATAAAACTGCGTATTGCATTTGTTTACACCTATTTTAAATGACTATAATACCTTATTACCTTTTAAAAGGCAATTTAGGGACTAGTAGGCGGGGCCTGGGGTGTTGATTTAACATTATTTTATAAAGAGTACTCGGTCACGGTCACGGTCACGGACACGGTCTCGGTCTCGGAAGGGAAGGTTTTTGGGGGGGCGAGAGAATATTTGTACATATTTCCCTTTGATGATATTCTCCTATCTCAGAACGGTAGAGGTAAAATTGACGTACAACGACATCGAAAACGAAATAGATCCAAACAATCTTGAGCAGGATCTTGAAGAGGCTATTTTGCACACGCTTTCTGCAACAGAGCCTCCTAACAAAAAAAATTCATCATTGCCTGACAATCTCTATATCTTTCCAATAGTCAGAAGACCATTCTTTCCTGGCATGGCTGCCCCTCTTATGATTGAGCCAGGTCCGCTCTATGAAGTGCTAAAAGCATCTGCCAAGAGCGAAAATAAGTTTATTGGCCTTGTGATGACAAAGCAAGAAGATGCTGACATCAACAACGTCAGCTTTCAGGATCTTCACCACACAGGCGTCCTTGCGCGCATCCTGCGCATTATACCTATGGAACAAGGCGGCGCTCAGGTTGTCCTCAACATGGAAAAGAGAATATCTATTCTCAAACCTGTAAAAGACAAAAGGCTGCTTGCGAAAGTTGTCTATCACTCAGACGAAGTGCTCCTAAATAAAGAGCTTAAGGCCTATGCCATTAGCATTATCTCTACGATCAAAGAGCTTTTAAAGCTAAATCCCCTCTTTAAAGAAGAGCTGCAGATCTTTTTGAGCCATTCAGATTTTACTGAACCTGGCAAACTTGCAGACTTTGCAGTGGCGCTCACTACAGCAACAAGAGATGAGCTTCAGGAAGTACTAGATACCTATGATATTCCAAGCCGTATTGACAAAGCACTTGTACTCCTTAGAAAAGAGCTCGATCTAAGCCGGCTGCAAAATACCATCAACCAGCGCATCGAAACAACGATCAACAAAAGCCAAAAAGAATTTTATCTCAGAGAGCAGCTCAAAACTATCAAACGGGAACTTGGCATTGAAAAAGATGACAAAACTTCCGACCGTGAAAAGTTTGAAAGCCGCATTAAAAAACGGGATGTGCCCCAAGACGTAAAAGCTGTCATTACCGAGGAGCTCGAAAAGATCGGCACTCTTGAGCCGCAATCTGCGGAATACGCCCTCTCAAGAAATTATCTCGACTGGCTCACAAATGTCCCATGGGGCATAAAGAGTCCAGATATCCACAACATTAAAGAAGCTGAGAAAATACTAGAAAAAGACCACTACGGCCTTCAAGACTTAAAGCAGCGCATTTTAGAGTTTATCGGGGTTGCGAAGCTCTCTGGCTCCCTTCGTGGAAGCATCCTCTGCCTTGTAGGGCCCCCAGGCGTTGGTAAAACAAGTATTGGGAAAAGCATAGCCCGCGCACTCAATCGCAAATTTTTCCGCTTTTCTGTCGGCGGCATACGGGATGAAGCAGAAATTAAGGGCCACAGAAGAACCTACATCGGTGCAATGCCAGGCAAAATTGTCCAGGCGCTTAAAACATGCCAGACAATGAACCCAGTTATTATGCTCGATGAAGTGGATAAGATCGGCTCTAGCTATCATGGCGATCCTGCATCTGCTCTTTTAGAAGTCCTAGACCCTGAGCAAAATAGCGAATTTCTTGATCACTATCTCGACGTTCGCTGCAATCTTTCAGACATTCTCTTCATCGTAACTGCAAACATGCTCGATTCTATCCCTGAAGCACTTGTAGACCGCATGGAAGTAATGCGCCTTTCTGGTTATATTATGGAAGAAAAGCTTGAGATTGCAAAACGCTACCTCATTCCTAAAAACAGAAAGCATATGGGCCTGAAAGCTACGCAAGTTGAGTTCACAAAACCAGCCCTTCGCCAGCTGATAAACGGCTATGCAAGAGAATCCGGGGTAAGGACGCTCGAAAACAATCTTAAAAAGATCTTAAGAAAACTTGCCCTCGAGATAGTGAAAACTCAGGAGACCAAAAAGAAAGAAATTGATAAGTACATCATTACTCCTAATGAGCTTCCTAAATATGTAGGAAAGCCCCTCTTTCTTTCTGATCGGATCTATGAAACAACACCTATTGGTATTGCTGCGGGACTTGCATGGACCTCTATGGGCGGTGCAACGCTCTATGTAGAGTCTATAAAAATCCCAGGAGAAAAAACTGAGATGAAACTTACAGGCCAGGCGGGGCAAGTGATGAAAGAATCCTCAGAGATTGCATGGAGCTACCTGCATGGAGCTTTACATAAGTATGCTCCAGGGCATACCTTCTTTGAAAAATCGCAGGTCCATATCCACATTCCAGAAGGTGCAACACCAAAAGATGGCCCATCAGCCGGTATTACTATGGTGACATCGCTTGTTTCCCTCCTTCGCCAGGAGCCTGTTGCCCAGGAGCTTTGCATGACAGGCGAGCTTACCCTTACAGGACGCGTTCTGCCAATTGGCGGCGTAAAAGAAAAGATCGTCGCGGCAAAAAGATCAGGTCTTAAAGTGGTAATCTTCCCCAAAGACAATCTGCGAGATGTTGAAGAACTTTCAGAAGATATCAAAGAAGGCATATCGATTCATTTTGTTGAACACTATGATGAAGTCTTTAAGATTGCATTCCCGCAAGCGGAGCTTCCTGCGATATGATCTGGAGTGAAGCATGTAGAAAAAAGTGGATAGATCCAAAAGATCTTGAAGCAAAAATGAAAGAGCTCGAGGGTAAAAAAATTGTTACACTCAACGGCTCCTTTGACCTCATGCATGCAGGACATCTCTACATTATCTACGAAGCAAAAAAGCAGGGCGATATTCTTATTGTTGGATTGAATACAGATTCTTCTATTCAGCGCTACAAAAGCCCAGATCGTCCCCTTATTCCCCTCAAATACCGCCTAGAGCTTATGAGCGCACTAGAATTTGTCGACTACGTCACCTGGTTTGATGAGACAGATCCACGAGAGCTTCTCAAAAAAATTAGACCGCACGTCCACGTCAACGGCGCAGAATATGGCAATCAGTGCATTGAAGCTGAGACTGTAAAAGCAATTGGAGCTAAGCTGCACCTTGTTGACCGAATTCCGGGTCTTGCAACAAGTGATATAATTAAGAAGATTACGGGATAGGTATCGTGTCCGTGACCGATTCTTTAGCAAAAAAATATTCAGGCAAAGCAACCCGTCTCGGTATCGACAGATCTTTAAGATTGCAATCTTATCTAGTTTCTGGCAAACTCCGGGCAAAAATTTTTACAAGCGTATGCGTCTCATCTGGACTACAGATAATGCCGATCAATTTCGCAGCTTTTGTGGGTTTTTGCATGCGAAGGCTATCTCCTTTACCACCGAAGAACAGGTTGTTCGCGATTGGGGATCTGATCAATATGGAACACGAAAGTACCTTCTTTGGGTTACAGAAGAAGATCAGGTAGAGAAAAGCATTACCTGGCTTGTGCAATTTATCGATAATCCAACTTCACCAGAATTTCAGACTGACGGGGGCAAAAAATCCTCTCAGAATGTGACAGAGTATCTCGAAGAAAGACTTAAGCGTCCAATTACAACCCGAGAAGGGATGGTGCATGAGAAGTTTGGCGGGGAAATGAAGCTTACCATATTCATTCTTGTCATCTGCTCGCTTATCTTTTTGTATGAGCTTTATAGCGAAAAGAAAGAAAATCCAAGTCAGCACAAAATAAAGAGCGAATTTGTGGGTATCTCCCCTGTGCGAAAGGCGCTTCTCTTTGACTATCCAAGATCCTATGAGCTTTTGGATAAGATAGTGACGCTCTATGGCCCAGATTCTCTCGTAAAGCCAAACGATCTTCCAGACGCCGGCAAATACCTTTACAAAGAAGTGCAAAAAGAGCCCTTTTTCAATGGCTTTTTCCCCTACATTCTCTCTTTTACAAAGAAAGAACTTGGATATGAGCCTGGAAAAAACCCTCCTGTCGAGGAACTTACGCTCTTTGAAAAGATTAGGCAGGGAGAAATCTGGCGGCTTGTAAGCCCTGCAGTCCTGCATATAGACCTCCTCCATCTCTTCTTTAACATGATTTGGGTGCTCCTTTTGAGTACGCAGATAGAGGCAAGGCTTGGCTCCTTTAAGCTCCTTCTCTTTATGATTATTGCAGGTAGCATCTCAAATACCTTCCAATACCTTATGACTGGCCCTAATTTTGTTGGTTTTTCCGGTATCATTTGTGCAATGGCTACCTATATACGGGCAAGACAACAGGTCGCTCCCTGGGAAGCATACCAGATGTCCTCTAGTACCTTCGCCTTTATTATGTTCTTCATTGGCGTCTTGGCGCTGCTTTCATTTATCACCTTTATATTACAGGTATTTCAAAACATAACGTTGCCAATAGGCATAGCCAATACTGCCCACATCGTCGGGGCGATAGTCGGCTATATTCTTGGGAGGCAGCGTTTCTTTTCTTGGCAATTACACAACTAAATGGTACAACAATTTTCACTAACTTAAGGGGGTTTTATGCTCGATCAATATCGTCAAGATCTTAACTCAGACAATGATCATCTGGGAGAAGGTCGCTATCAAACAAGCCGTCGTAAGATGGTCTTTACACTAGCTGGTGCAAGTCTCGCACTGCTATTCTTTCTCTTCATTATAGGAGCCTTTCGCTCTGAAGATGAAGTAACAAGCGAGAAAGAAACGCAAGGTGCTGTAGCATCAGAACTTACAGACCTTCAAGCACGAGTAGAAAAGCTTGAGCAGCTTCTCCAGGGTGGTGCCCCCCTTGCAGCAAAAGCGCAAGATAACCAGCAAAACAATGCTCTTAACGACAATAGCTTAAAAGCGCTTATTGCATCGACAGAAGATCCTATCGGACATGACATCGATATGCCGACAGAGACAGCTCCTCAAGAGATGCAAAGCACTACTGTTCAAGAAGTTCAGCAACCAGCTCCACAAAAAGCTGCTCCTAAAACTTACGTTATCCAGAAAGGCGATACCCTTTCAAAGATTTCCCAAAAGTTCTATGGAACAACGAAAAAATGGAAGTCAATCTACGAGGCTAATCGCGATCGCATCAACAATATCAATAACCTTAAAGTTGGCACCCAAATCGTCATTCCAGATGACTCTAAATAGGACTTAAACCACAGAGAACACTGAGGACACTGACAAAAATGAGAAGATTGAGAACATATATAAAATCTCCCTTTCTCAATACACTCAGTGAACTCAGTGTCTCTATGGTAATACATTTTATTTTAAGTGCAAAAAAAGTAGTTGCAAAAACGAACTTTATTTTCTATAGTGAACTTTGATTGTAAAAATAAGGTAATTTAGGTACTTGAATGGTAAGTTCAGTCGAAAAACTTGAAAGCCGCCAAAGCTTACAAGATGCCTCCATAATACTTCCACGACCCAAAAGTGTGGCAGTACGCATGGGGCGTACTTTCGTTCTTATCGTTGAAACAAGTAAAAAAACGCTGAAGATTTTTGCTGAGAGCATGGAGCAAATTCGGCTCTTTATCGAAAAAATTCCAAGCCAGCTTCTTACAACAAGCAAGTCACTTTTTGTAGTTCGTACCCAAAAAAAACCAGTAAATCCCCTACTGCCTCCCGCACCTAAATGGGAATTTCGAGTACAGGTGCCAAGACGCTGTAAGTCACGAGAAATTAAACCTTTACGATCTCTTACAGAGAGGCAGATTAAGCAGGTTAAAGCTGGAAACCTTTCCAAACTGCCTTCAGCAATACCTAATGGTTCAAATGGCTGCTTTATGGCGGCAATTCTTATTTCCTTGAGTGTAAGCCCAAAGTTTAGAAGCCGTATAGACTCTAAAGAGCTTAACAATAGACCAGTCGTAGAAAACCTGAGACGAATCTACTCTATTATCGACAATAAAAAGGCAAGCGCCAAAAGAGACCTTACCGCACGAGAAATCGATGAGTTTCGAAGAACTTGTATAGAGGCCGGATTTACCTCCAGAAGCAACTCGTCTCAAGAAGATGCTTCCGACTTTTCTCAATTTCTTCTGAGAGAGCTCGGCTGTGAAGATATAGCCATACAGCAGGTAAATGAGCATAATTTCTCTATTAAGGTTGACCTTACAAGAGCTCTGCAAGAAAACCAGCTTGTGCTTCAGGTTGGAGACTCTGCTGAATCAGATCTGCAAAATCTTGTCCTTCGAAGAAAAAGCTCTGTAGAGCTTATGAAGAATAATGCCATGCAGTACCTTGTAGATGAAGACGACTTAAGCGAAGAAAACCTTGAAACGATCAGCAACATGCAAGAGGTTGAAACCATCCCTGTAGAGCAGACGCTCCAGTTTTCAACTACAAACCTACCTCCAATTCTTCCTATTTTCTTAGAGCGGGGCAATTACGACCCAGTAGCAAAGAAATTCACCATAAACCGCAACAAATTTATACCAAACCTCCATCTTGATATTCCACTTGCAGATTGCAAAGGCGTTGCCCGCTATGAACTTGTAAGTGCCGTTACAAGAGAGCAACATGGCGAAATGCTCAATAAAGATTCTGGCCACTACACCTCCTTTATTCGCTCTGAGCATAAGGGGCAGCCAATCTTTGTTAAGTATGATTCTACAAGCAGAACAGTCCAGGGTGCACAAGCGCTTGATGAAATCGCCGAAAATGGCCGAATCTACAACTACGAATTCCGCCAAATCCTCAAAACCTAAAAGAGCGCCTCGCGCTGTTTCTTAAACGATCAAAAGGACGATAGCAACTGTCTTTTTTGTCTTTTTGGTCCCTTATGTCCTCTAAGAAGCAGCGCGAAGCGTATTTTTATTTTGAACGCTGGTAAAAATTCAGGTCTCTAGCTATCCTTGCTTGTAAAAAATGAGGAAAAACGATGCGGTCTCTAGAAACACTTGATATTTCGAACTGGAATACTGAAAGCTCCGATGCAGCTGTAGATGCGTTAGAGAGTGGTAAAGTTGTCTTTTTTCCTCATCTTGCCTTCACCCTTACAGAAAGTGAAAAGCGTTTTTTGAATCCCGATATCGTAAATCCAAAATCAAAAAATATTAGCTACGACATTGGAAATGATCGCTTTGCAGGATCGCTTCTTACAGGAGAGGATGCCCTCGAACTTAAGGAAATGGTAAAGCGATTTGCCATAGCAAGCCGAAAATTTCTCGTCCAATTGATCCCCCACTATGAAAAAACGCTCGTTCAAGCAAAGACAAGCTTTCGCCCTGTAGAGATCTTTGGCAGAAAAAGCTCCTATAAAAAAGATGATACTCGCCTCCACGTTGACTCCTTCCCATCAAGTCCGACACAAGGCAAAAGAATCCTTCGCCTCTTCTCAAATGTGCATCCTGGTACAAAACCAAGAGTTTGGCATATTGGAGAGCCCTTTGAAGATGTCGTCAAGAAGATGGCTCCTCGTGCAAGGCGTCCCCTTTGCGGCGAAGCTGCCCTCCTTCAGTTCTTACGCATCACAAAATCCTATCGCACACCCTACGATCACTATATGCTGCAGATGCATGATGCGATGAAGTATGATATGGATTACCAAAAAAATGTGCCTCAAGAAGAGATGCTCTTTCCCCCAGGCTCTAGCTGGATGGTATATACCGATCAAGCCTCACATGCTGCCATGAGCGGCCAGCATGTACTTGAGCAGACATTCCATCTCCCGGTCTCGGGTTTAAAAAACCCTCACAAGTCGCCTCTTAAGGTCCTCGAGAAGTACCTTAATAGAGCTCTTGTATGATCAGATCACTCATCTGCTCGCTATTAGCCCTCTTTGCTACATGCATCGAAATAGCGGCAGTCGAGCCATCGCTTCATGTCCTTATTGCGACAATAGGGAGATCTTCCATCTTTGACATGCTTGAAAGCTTAGAGCCGCAGCTATCTGAAAAGGATTACCTTACGATAGTTTTTGATGCCAAAGATAAAGATGGCGTTTTTCTGGATGTAGTAGAATATGTAAATACATTCCGCTGCACATCATCTGTCATTATGGAAGAAAAAAACCTCGGCTGGTGGGGCCACGCCATTCGCAATAAATACAAAAAATTGCCAGGAGACTTTATCCTCCACGCTGATGACGACGACATCTACGCTGAAGACGCTATGGAGATTATTCGAAAGACATGTACAGACATGTCAACTTTATATATCTTTAAAATGCAGTATAAGGCGGGCCATTCCATTTGGCGTACTCCGCAAATTATCCATTGTGAAATCGGCACTCCTATGGGGGTTATTCCAAGCCGCTACAACGCAATATGCAGCTGGGCAAATGCCTTTGCTGGCGACTACAACTTCTATACCGATCTTGAACAGATTGTCCCTACTATTGAATTTGTAGACCACATTATCTACTACGTACGACCGTAACAAAGGAAAATTATGTCACCTATTACTTTAAGAGATGGAACAATAGTACCCGAAGAAGTCTGCACCCGATTTGGAATCACACAAGAAAATGCCCATCTGCGTGATTTTGATAAGATGTTTGATCAAATCGAAGCCTCAGGCATAAAGCCAGTATCTCGACCAAGAGAAGGCTCATCTGCTCCCCATTATATCGATATAACACGAAGAGCAGATGGCGTAAGAGTAATCACTGTGAAGGCTGTTAAAGCAGACTCTTTCCTAGTATCAATCCCAGCAATGGAACGTACTGGCCGAGGCCCCAACGCCCCCATCCAATTTATACTTAAAAAATAAAAATTCTGAACTCGGGAGCCAGTTCTTTTTACTGTGCTAAGTACTGATAAGCAGTTGACATAGCTGTAAACTTTACAAACGCTTCTCTCTTTCGTGTTTCGAATTCGGCATCTGTTTCGTTTGCTCCTTTTTGCAGTTTATCTGGGTGCCATTGTAGAGCAAGTTTTTTATACTGCTTTTTTACTTCATCTCTAGTCGCTGTTGGAGGTAGATCTAAGATTTTGTAAAAGCTTTCGGTAGCATCTCTATTGCTTTTCTCGTGACGTGGTCTTGATTCAGGCTCAGGCTCAGGAGTGCCCTCAAGGCAAAATGCCTCTCAAATTCTTGAAGTGATGCTTTGGATCGAACGAGCTGCTCGATTCTATCCATCGACTCAGTCCAGTCATCACTTCTAAAACAGTCCATCAGATAATCAAAGTTTTCAGAAAGTATAGAATCCGCCAGCGTGCTAACTCTTCTACTCTGTATTACACCTGTTGAATACTTATGGGTGACGCCATTTAATGAAAATTCCTTTTCGATTGCGGCGCGCATATATTTCATTGCACAGAAATCCATGTCGTGATCTTTTGCCTTAACATACGCAGACACCACTCGAAAGAAGGTAAGCGAGTTCAAAATTTGATACTCAGGACTTTCAGGTAATTTAAATCGCGAAGCGATGGTAAATGCCATCTGGCGCTCCCCGGACTGTAAGCAGGACTCAACCAAGGAATATGTCAGTGATACTTTTTGTTTTTCATCGTGAATGATTTGTTCTATTGCCTTTTCTGCAATATCCCAATACGCATTTTCAACACATCCGAAAGCCAGTTTTACTAAATATGCTTCACGATCAATACTGTTTGCTTTGATTGAATCATCCATGGAACGAATACTTGAGAAGGCTTTGCTCCACTCTTTGGTTTGCATGAATTGATCACTAAGCCGGCAAACGAAGGTGTGTCTTAAGGATGTCCATGGCCTCATAATGCAGATTGCCTCAAAAGCTTCCTCATAGCGTCCCATCTCAAACCATCTGGTGGCAATATTATGGAGAATGGTATCTCTTTCCGATAACTCAGCAGCATTTCCGCATCCTAATTTTACAATGGTCTCTTTGGCAGCAGCTAGCTCTCCTTTTTCTACATAGCTCTGGGCTGCATTCTTAATAAATGCGTTAAGAGAAGAACTTGTACGATGAAACTGCAGAAAAGCATCTATGAGGGTAATCGGATTAAAATTGCCTAAATCGCATTGGGAAAAAGCCACAAATCGCGCTAGACGCATATCAGCATCCCGTATTTCCAAAAGGCATTGTAAAGCCTCGTCGAAGCTTTTTTCCCCGCAGGATTTTTCAAAGAGCCTTAAAAGAAACCGATCTCGCATAGCCATTACTTCCGGAGATCCGGAAGTGACTTTTGAAACCATTAATCTTGCTGCGATGAAATTTCCATTCGCGAAAAGTGTTTCTGCAACACTATATATAAATTGGTTAATGAAAAGGGCATTTGGAAGTCTTTTTTGAAATATCTCTACAACATGTAGTGGATCAAAATTGCCCAAGCCCTGCTGAGTATAGGCAAAAAATTGCGCTTGGCAGAGAGCGCTATTACTAATTTCTGCAATTGCTAGCAACCCCTCCTCAAAATTTTTCATACAGTGACATGCTTCGGAAAGTCTTACAAGAAACTGATCTCGCAGAGCTTGGTTTTCGCTGCAATCGCATCCTAATTGTGTAATTGCAACCCTTGCCGCTTTTACATCTTTTGCATTTAGTGAAGATTGGGCAAGGCCAAAGATAAATGTGTTAAGTTCTGGACTTCTGGAATGGCGCTCATGAAAGGCACATGCTATCGACAGCCGATCAAAATCGCCTAAATCCAACTTGGAAAATCGAACAAAGTGCTCTTTGCTACGTGCACTGTCCTTGATTGCAAAAATACATTGTAAAGCATCCTCAAATCGTTTTTGGGCATAGAATGCTTCATAAAGCGTAATAAGAAACTCATCTCTTTGCGATAGCTCACGCCCTTTCCTCACTTCTAAAATGGCCCGTTTTGCTTTGTCGAACTCCTTTTCCTCAAAAAAAGCATTGGCTACTTTCACGATAAATGGATTGATCGCAGTGTTCTTAAGATCTCTCTGCCTGTAAGCGGATATAACTTTGAAAGGGTCAATCTTACCAAAAGATTCTTTAGTAAAGGCAAGAAAGAGCTTGAGGCATCGCACACTATCTCCTTGTTTTACAATCGAGTCTAGGGTAGCTTCAGGCGTTTTTTCAGCAGCATTAGAAGAGGTCGAAAGGGCTTTTAGCTTTGCTGTTAACCCTTCAATATCATCCATACGCGTCCCAATAGTGGTGCTCTCGACACTCCCAATTAATGAAGAAAAACTCATAATGCTCCTGAATCGTTTGAAAAGCGGATGAATATAGCTAGACAATCCATTTCTTGTCACTAGGATGCCCAAGGAAAATTCGCACTTCGTGTGAATCAAGAAGGTTCTTTTTATGGCATCTCAAAGCTTGTTTTGTTATACGAAATGAAGCGCTCTGCAATAAAAGCAAAAATCTTTTTGGATCTTATTATGTTAAAACTTCTCTTATTATCCTGCATATCTTGGGCCTCTTTTCTTTATCCAACAGAAAAGCATCCCGTCGATGTCTGCTTTATGGTGGCCGATTTAAAATATAGCAGAGAAGAAGGGGTAAAAATCTGCGAAATTCAACCAGGCTCCCTCTCTTTATTCAATGGAAATACTTATCGTTGTAAAGAAGAGAAATCAATTCACAAAGAACTCTTAGACACGCTCTCGGAGTACAATACAAAAGGATGGCTTGTCGCCAATTCCCTTGCAGACAAGAGCCTTATTTCAACCCTTGAAGAATCATGGCATAGCGCAAAAGACCTTCTTACTCTTTATTCAGACCCAAATTTTCTTGAGCATGCAAAAAAAGCTGCTGATGATAAGTATGATCTTTCCACATACCAAGGGTTTTTATATGTAAACTGGTCTCACCTCTGTGCAATTTCTGACTTTGAAGAGCGCTATCCAGGTATGGTTATCCTTGATAAGTCAGCCTTTTGCCTTTGGAATGACAAATATCTGATGAGTGAGCTCTTTAATGCAGATACTGCACTTAAAAAGCTCAAACCAAAATGGGGCTGCTACAAAAAAAACTATAGCAATGAACTTGCAAATCAAATACGAAAGGAGCTTGACTGCGATACTTTTGTTATAAAACCGCGCGGTGAGTGTTTAGGTAAAGGCGTAGTAATCGTCTCAGATGAAGAGTTGGATGCTATTTTAGAGTACATATCTACAAATGAAGGAAGGCTTGCTGAAAGCAAAAGTACTGTCTACACTTATTGGAAAAACGACCCATTTGATAGTTTTATCGTAGAAGAATTTGTAGCTTCCGATCTTATAACCATTCCTCATTTACAAAACAAAACATACCAACCAACAATGCGTGTTGCATTTCTACTCGTCTATGATAATCATGTCCATCGTGTACATTTTTTGGGTGAATACTGGAAAACACCTTCTCGTGCCCTTGAAGACGAGGGCGATTTTATGAAAAAAAACAAAGACATCTGCAAAGCTCCCTATTACGCTGAAGTAGCCGAAAGTACAAAACTTGCCGTTCGTGATGAGCTTGGAGCTTCTCTAGCTCTCCTTCATAGAAAAATGATTGAGCGTAGCGAAAACACTCATCAGGTAGGCTGCCAAATGATCAAAAAGAGTCAACTCCAGCTTCACCGAACACAGCAGCTTACTCACTTGCCATAATTGATATAGTATGCTATATTCAATATAGCAATTCAATCGGAGGAATTATGCAAAGAGATCTTATACAACATGTCCGCGACTACTATGCAGCCGGATTAGATAAGAATTTTATTGAAATGGAAAGATACCTTCATCCTGATGTGCGTTTTATTGCACCTCTTGCAACCTTAAATGGAAAAGAGGATGTAGTTAACGCCGCTAAAGGCTTTTTTACTATTGTCAAAACAATGGATTTTCGCTCTTGCTTTAGCCAAGATGACAAAGTCATGATCGCATATGATGCCATATTCCCAGAACCAATCGGCAGATTGCCATCTGCCCTGCTCTGCAGCTTTGAGAATGGCCTTATGAAAACGATGGAGCTCTTCTACGATCCCCGTCCTATCCTCTCAAATCAAGACAAAATCTTTAAAAAATAAAAATGAACGGGAGGCTAAGCTGCTTTAGCCCTCTCGACTTAGAAATCAGCCAAGCTCGAATGAGGTAATTCCAAATACTTTATCGAGCAGCTGCGACGGAGGATTTTTTGTGTACATTCTAGCTGTTTCGAAAACCATTTTGCCGCCATACTTTTGAGCAAGCTCAAGGGCTAATGAATTGCATTCAGAAACATCAAGATAGATGGGCTTATCTCGAGCATAGCTCGATAAGCTTTCAAAGATTTTACTAGCTGAAGTTATGTCATCAGCAAAGAGCGGTCCTATTTTATACACATCCCCGCAGGATCTAACTACTCCATAGCCTACAAGCGTCTGGTCTTTACTGAGAGCAAAGCCCTTTGCATTCGGCATACCTATCCACTCTTTTAGAAATTTATCGCGTTTTACGCCAAAAATTTCGGCATCATAGGTACTCAATGTGTAAAATTCAACAGCTTCTAGCTTTACAGTTTCAGAAGCATGCTTCCCTTTTACCAAAATTTCATACCGCCTATTTCTATAGTAAAGGCTAAAGCCAGATTTTTTGTAGTTTTCCTGTTCTTGAACGACACCATCGAGGCCTACACAGCGATCATTTGCATACTGCATGGCATGTTTCCAAAGCTTCATCCCAAAGCCTTTTTTCCGAAAAGCCTTTTCGACAATATAGAGGCCTAAAAATGCAAATTCCTGGTTATAGCACACATTCGAGATGCAGCCTACACGCCGACCATTTAGCTTTCCTATAAAGAACCCAGATGGATCCGCTCTGTAAAAAGCTTTTGCATCATGAAGACCTGGAGCCCAGCCCTCAAGAGCTGCAAGCGAAAGCATGTAGGCTAAATCTTCTTCGGTCGCCTGTTCAATCGTAAACCCATCCATGACCCTTTCATATCGAAAGCAGCCTTTATTGTCACAAAAGACCTTAAGGCAAGGAGAGTTTTGCTGAGTAGAGCTGCACGGCTCTTGCATGAAGGCGGCAGGCAAATTGAGGGCCTTTTTTGATTTCAATAAGGACCTGGCCGGGACGGCCGAGGAAATGGCCCTGCTCGGAGCCGATCATGGCTAAACGAGTATCTACCATTTGATGTTTGAAGAGATAAGCTGCAACGCCTCCCTGCATAGATCCTGTGAAAGGGTCTTCATGTATGCCGATAAGGGGGCAAAAGGAGCGGCAATGTACTTGGTTTTGAGAGTCAAAGGCGTTTGGTGTTAGGGCGCAAAAGATGACGAGGCGTGCCTGTTCAGCAAATGTTTTTGCCTTCTTTTGGTCTATTTGTAAAGCTCCAAGCTCCTTTAGCGACGGGCATACAAAGTAGAGGTGGTTATTTGTACGCTCGAGCATGACAGGTCTTTGGCAATCGATAAGGCCTATATCAATACCGAGATGGTCGGCAAGCTCTCGATGATCATAGGGTGATACTGTAAGATCAATCTGAGGAAGGTCATAGGAGATAAGAGGAACTTCCTGGTTTGCAGCGTCAATATTCATGACATAGATTCCAGCATTAGTCTGCACTTGAAACTGAAATTGGCCAGCGCGATTCATGCCAAATTTTTCTGCTTTTGCAAGGGCAAATAGGGCGCCCACTGCCCCGTGCGCACAAAAGCGCACCTCATCTCCAGATGCTGTGAAAAATCGGAGGCGGAAATCTGCCTTTTGTCCTGTATAACTTGGGGAAAGGACAAAGACCGTCTCGGAGAGGTTCATCTCCTGACTGATCTTTGCCATTTCTGTATCTGTGAGCGTATCCGCATCAAAGACGACTACTGTAGAGTTTCCCTCGAAGGGTTTACTCGTAAAGGAGTCGACATGATGAATTGGGTAGGACCTCATGAGGAGACTTGTCTCATAGCATATTTATGGAGTGCTATAAACTGCTTCCAGTCCTCTTTAATGCTTTTACGAAGGGTGCGTATCTCTCGAGAATGCTTTCTCTGTTCATCCTTGCTGAGCGAATGCTCCTTTTTATGCTTATAGTAGGTCTCGATTTGAACACGAGCACGGGCAAGCTTTGCAGCGATTTCGTCGCTGATATTAGAAATAGTCTTTCCAAGCTCATCCTTTCTTGCGCTCAGCGATGATTTCAGCGCATCTAAAGCTTCAGATTTTTTCTCAGAAAGCATGCGCTCCTTAATATGGTATTCATTAACGCGCTTGAGTCCACTTGCAAGGCCAAGGCGGTTAAAGGTCCAAATCATCCACTTGGTAGGGTCAAAGTGATACCAGCGAATACCGTTACGGTAGTCATTTGCAAAGGTATGGTGGTAGTTGTGGTATCCCTCGCCAAAGGTAACAAGCGAAACAAGGAAATTATCTACAGCAGTTTGCTCGCCACTAAAAGTGTGTGCACCCCATGTATGAGCAAGAGAGTTGATAAACCATGTTGAATGGTGAAGGAAGAAAAGGCGAACTAAGAAGGAGAGCACAAATGCTCCCAAATAGTCATTTAAGAGCCAGCCGACAAAAACTGTCGCAATGACGTTAGTAGCAAGCATGCACCAGCGGTAGTAGTTATGCTGGAACATAACAAATTTATTTCGAAGAAGGTCTGAAACTACCTTATTTTCAATCGGGCTTGGTTTATGGAAGAGCCACATAATATGTGCATACCAAAAACCTTTTTTAATTGAATATGGATCGCGGTCTGTATCGACGTAAGCATGATGGATGCGATGCTCATAGGACCAGCGAAGGGCGCTTCCCTGGCAAGCCATGCTGCCAAAAAAGAGTAAAAATCCTTCAACAAGGGGATGAGCGCGATAGGATTGGTGTGAATAATAGCGGTGATACCCTGCCGTAATGCTCATGCCAGTCGCAAAGTAGAGAATGATCGTCGCAGCCCACATACCCCAAGACGCGGAATGGTTATACAAGTAGATCGGCAGCATAGCCAAAAGTAGTGTGTGATAGCCGATTACAAATAGACCTGTTGGCCAGTTAAATCCCTTAATACGCATGGGACCTCCTATTAAATATTTAAAAAACGTAAGTATATACGAAATGGCTATCTTTTGGAACAAAAAAATCATATTAAAAGGACATAAGGGACCAAAAGGACCTAAAAGACGATAGCAAATGTCCTTTTGGTCGTTTTGGTCCCTTATGTCCTTTATGTCCTTTAAAAGTGTCGCAAAGCGTACTTTAAACCCAGGAAAGAATTTTTTCATCGAGCCAAAAGGATTTGTGCTCTTTTGCGGTGTAGCCTAGAAAACCCATATGGCCGCCATGTTTTGTGACGATGAGATCAAGCGGCATACCTCTTGCTCTATCTATTAACTCGCGAGGGATGAAGGGGTCATCTTCTGCCATAATCACTTTGCAAGGGGCTTTTATGCCGCTCAAGTAGTTTTGCGAGCTAGCATAGGCATAATATTCATCTGCACCCGAAAAACCTCCTAGCGGTGCTGTGACATTGTCGTCATATTCGTAGAGGGTTTTTGCCGGGTAATATCTTTGTTTTTTAATTGCGCGAAGGTAGTAGCCTCGATAGATGCTTGTATCTATCTGATTGACTACTGCAGAAAGATCAAGTGGAGGACAAATAGCAATTGTTTTATGTGCTACGGCTCTTTCCCCTGCAAGTTTAAGTGCTATATTTGCACCAAGTGAAAAGCCTAAAACTATAATTTCATTTTTAGGAAATTCCTCTTTAAGGGAGTTTACAACTGCATGAAGGTCATCACTTTGGCCTGCATTGTAGGGAGATTTAGAAAGATGGCTTCCTAAGCCGCAGCCTCGAAGATTCATCCGCACAGCCATAATCCCTCTTTCGTAGAGTTTTCTACTGAGGCGTATCATATAGCGGGAGCTGGTACTTCCGCCAAGACCATGAACCATGATAACAATTTTAGAAAAATTGACAGGAATTGATCTCTCGCATGCAACCATATCCCCTTTTCCAATGTCAATAAGCGTAACATCAGAGGTTATAGCTTTGCCAGGAGATCGAAAAGCATTGAAGATTGTTTGAAGATGGGGAGAAGTTAAACCAAAAAGTGGGCGGAAATTATGCATTTCGTACCGTATTGTTCGTGTCCGAGACCGTGACCGAGACCGAGACCGATTTTTGGTTTTAAAAAACGGTCACGGACACGGTCACGGTCTCGGTCTCGATACTGTTGCCCAGGATAGGACTCGAACCTACACACCTCACGGCACCAGATCCTAAGTCTGGCGTGTCTGCCAATTTCACCACCTGGGCAAAAAATGTTCCATCAGTATATAACAAATGGACAATTTATGAAAGAAGCAGCTATCTCAATTATTTTTTACGAACAAAAAGTGCTCCTCATTAAAAGGCGCGATGTGCCCGTTTGGGTATTGCCTGGGGGCGGAATTGAACAAGATGAAAGACCAGAAGATGCATGCGTGCGGGAAGCAAAAGAAGAGACCGGAGTCGATGTTGAAGTTGTGAAAAAGGTAGGAACTATGCTTCCGATCAACCGATTATCATCTGCTGCACATGTCTTTATTTGCCATCCAAAAAGGGTTATAGAGCCATTTTTACCTCAGGAAGAAAGTAGCGAAGTGCGTTTTTTTCCCGTTGACAACCTTCCTTCAACTCTCTTTTTTTTACACAGCTCCTGGATCAATATTGCTCGAAAAAATCTGCCTGACCGAATCTATATGATGAACGAACTTACCTACTGGCGCGCTATTAAAACAATTGTTAGTCATCCAATTTTATCAATCCGCTACATTTTATCAAGGTTAGGGCTTCCGTTAAATGACTGATGACACATAAAATAAGCCAAGAAGCTAAAAAGAGAGAACACTATGGTAAAAGCAGATCACTGGATTAGAAAATCATCACTTGCAGCACAAATAATCGAACCTTTTGTAGATCATCTCGTACGATTTGATGAAGCTGGCAACAAAATTGTAAGCTACGGCCTCTCGAGCTACGGCTATGATATACGAGTTGCCGATGAATTTAAGGTCTTTACAAACGTCTATAACAGCATAGTAGACCCAAAGCATTTTAAAGATGATGCCTTTGTCGACATGACTACAAATGAGTGCATTATTCCTCCAAATTCCTTTGCACTTGCACGCTCAGTTGAGTACTTTCGCATTCCACGCAACGTGCTTGCCTTTTGTATCGGCAAGTCGACATATGCTCGCTGCGGTATAATCGTAAACGTTACGCCGTTTGAGCCAGGATGGGAAGGGTACGTAACTCTTGAAATTTCTAACACCACGCCACTTCCTGCTAAGATCTATGCTAACGAGGGCATTGCACAGGTTGTCTTCTTTGAAGGCGAGCCATGCGAGACCTCATATGCAGATCGTAAAGGCAAATATATGAATCAGGTTGGAATCGTAGGCCCTGCGGTATAACCCATGAAAAATTGGTGGTGGGTTTTTACGTTTGCCATTGTTTCATTTGGTCTCTACGAACAAGCTGCGATGAAGCTTGAAAAAGAAATTGCAAACCTTGATAAGGAAGTTGAAAGCCTAAAAGTTCGTATCCAAGAGGCAAAAGAGAAACATCAAGAGCTTGCCCTCGAAAAAGAAAGCATGAATGATCCCGCTTGGATAGAACTTACCCTGATTCGCACCCTTGGGATGGTTCCTGAGGGCTATACCAAGGTGTATTATAAGCCATGATGCTTCTCATACAGATCATTGTAATTATTGCCCTTACCATGATCTCAGCATACTTTTCTTGCAGTGAAGTATCGTTTTTTTCACTTCCTGCATCAAAGGTGCGAGGCTTTCGCGCCTCTACTGATCCCAAAAAGCAGCAAGTAGCCCGCCTTCTTGCAAGATCAAAAAGCCTTCTTGTTACCATATTCATCTACAACACAATCTCCAATGTTTTACTCCAGAACGCATCTTCGGATCTTTTTGTAGGAAGCTGGCTTTTAAAGGTCGGCATACCCCTCTTACTCGTTTTACTAGTAGGAGAGCTTATCCCAAAATATCTAGGCCTCATTCATAATGAACGAATCGCCTTAAAGATCGCCTCCTCTATCGAATGGCTGGAATGGATTATATCCCCGCTTCGCATCATCGTCACAAAGATTGCCTACATGATGTCGAGGCTCTTTTTTTTCTTCCTGAAGCCTGAACCTCCGCTTTCAAAAGAAGAGCTTGCTCATATCCTTACAAGCTCGGAGGGAAAGGGCATATTGCATAAAGATGAACGAGAACTCATCAATTCCGTTCTTAACCTTGAAGAAAAACAGATCAATGAGATCATGAACCTTCGAAACGAAATGCCCATATACGGCATTGACGAGCCTATCTCAAAATTGATCTATCTATTTTCTGAAAATAAACTCTCTGAAGTCGGCCTCTTTGAAATGCCGCAAGAAAAAATGCTCGGAGTCATTCGCATTCGCGATTTCTTTCTCAAAAAAGAGAGTATATCCGAGGGAAAAGACCTTTTAAAGATACTTAGAAAGCCTTTTTATGTCCCAGAGACCACAAGTGCTGGAAGCGTTCTTGAGCAGCTAGGGAATGAACTATCAGATACTGCTTGGGTAGTGGATGAATATGGCCAGGCATGTGGATCCATTACTGAACAGGAGCTTTTAAGCCACGTTGCGCGCAATCCTTCTAAATCACAGGAAGAAAAGCCAGAGTATGAGCGCATCAATAAAGATACAATTGTTGCAAGCGCGGCACTTGCTTTAGATGAAGTGCGAGAGCTCTTTAACGTAAAGCTTGCAAGTGAACACCACATGGTAAGCATTGGCGGCTTTATCATTGAAAAGCTTGGGACTATCCCGCCAGCAGGTGTTACGCTCACCCATGAGGATCTCTTTATCAGGATACTTGCCGCAGATCCTACAAGAATTCGCAGAGTCTACATCCAAAAGAGGCAAAAGCATGACTGATACTGCCTTTTGGGTGCTCGCTACCCTATTTTGGACATTTGTTCTCTCTTTTTATTCCATGCAGGAGATGGCATCCATTTCCTGCAATAAGCTTCGCCTTGATTTTGCAGCATCGCAAAAGATACGATCGGCAATCTGGTTGAAGGAGCTTTTAGAAAAGCCTCAGCTTCTTTTTATGACAACGCTTTTTGGCGTAACTGTTGCAATGATGATGAGTTCTGAATGCTCTAGGCGCCTTTTTGAAACACTCGGGCTGGATCCAAATATTGCTCCTCTTGCAGAGATTCCCTTTCTAATTATCTTTGGAGAGCTTATTCCAATGTTTGCAGCAAGGCTCTATCCAGATCATGCAAGCAGGCTTGGCATTCCTATCATCTATGCGACAACGAAGCTGCTATCGCCGCTATTTTCAACAATAACATACTTTTTTAAGGGAACGTACCACACACCTCACCTCAGTAGAGATGAGCTTCAGAAATTGCTTGAAGAACATCAAGCTGGCTACCTCGGTGAAGAGGCGCCTCCTGAAAATGCCTTCATTAGCAATATATTTAGCCTAAGAAGTATGCGAGCATTTCAGCTGATGAAAAAACTAGATCAACTTCTTTGCCTCTCTACTCATACGACGGTAGGACAAGTACGAGAACTTGTCAAAAAGACAAAGCAGCCTCTTTTTCCTGTCTATCATCGTGCAAAGCATAAGATTGTAGGTATACTCTACCTGCAAAAGATTCTCTCCCTTTCAAGCAACAAGAGAATTGATGAATATGTGGAAAATAGCCTCTTTGTTCCCCACGATATGCCAGCTCTTGAGCTTATCCACAAGCTGCAAAATGAGGGACAAACTGCTGCAATCGTAATGAACCAAAAAGCAGAACCGAAGGGCCTTGTCTTTTTGGATGATCTTGCAGATGAGCTTTTTGGCGCGGATATCAAAAAAGAAGCAAGCGATATGCGCTATCTTGAAAAGACCATAAGCGCAGATACATCTATTGAAGAATTTAATACAGTCTACGACACTGAAATTGATCCAATGGGCTGCAAAACATTTGCTGAGCTTATAGAAAAGAGCTTAGCGCGCCATCCTCAAGTAAATGACACCCTGCTTTTTGAACCCTTTGAAATAACAGTAAAAGAAACTTCACTTTTTAAAACTAAAACAATACAAATCAGGTCAAAATCTCCATAATGTAGTAATTAAATAACCATAATCGTATACTAGTGTAATTATGATCGTGCCAAATGCAGTAACAGATCTTGCTGGGATTATCTCAGCTGATCCAATTTTGCAACTGCCGCGAAAGGAGGTAGAGCTCAAAACTCTTGTTAGAGAGGCTCTTCTTTCATCAAATCCCGCTCCCCTCGCGCCTGTTTTTTCATTTTTAGAGCCTCTTCAAACTTCTATTGCATTTTTTCAAGAAAAATACACCCCGCACAGAGCTGCCATTTCAGAAAAATCTTGGACCCATCTCAAAAGAGCGCTTGGTGATAAGATGCAGGAGCCATATTTTGGCACTTCGACATCTTTGGAACAATTTCGAGATTTAGCAAATACCTTTATAAATGAGACTACAGAAACCATTGGTGCAGCTCTTGAGCTTCATCCAGTAACCTGGTCCTCTTGCGGGACCGTTGGCTATAGATCAGATGTTGACATTACAATAAACTCATCATCTTTTGAAGATACAGTATTTTATAAAATACTCAGAGACCTTGTTCACAAAGAAATTTTCGGCGGCTCATCAGGTGAGCAGCTAGATACCCAGTGCTATATCCCCCATCCTGCAGAATTTGATCTTGAGCAGTATCTTCTTAACGCGATTCCCCATATGCAGTTTCTCACAGGAGAAAAGGCAGCTATCTGTTTTCAAGCCTATATGAGTCTTGGAATGGATCCAGAAACTTATGCAGAATATAAACGTAGGGATCTTGAAAGTATTGATGATGAATCTGAAAGAAAAATCACAGAGACCCTCTTTGACGAGGTAGAATCTGTTATAACGATCATCCAGAAAAGAGGCCAGATCCCCCTTCTTCTCAAGCTTGCACAAAGATATAGCAGACTCCAAAACAAAATTTCCCGAGAAATGGATCGCAAAGAACTCAACTTGCTGCATCTTGAGCAGCAGCGATGCCTAATGCTTATTGCAGCGATGCAAAAGGAAGGAACAGTTTCTGTAGCAGAAGGAAAAGCTACCATTTTGAAAGATGGCGGACAAAAGTCTGCACAGGAAAAAAAGCAGCGCACAAACTCTTTTTCAGAATTTCGAAATTGCAATCCAGAAACAATCAGGGAGATTCAGAGCGACCCAAACTTTAAACGTAAATTCAGCGCGCCTCTCACAAGCCATTTAGATCAGGCAAATAGCGCATCAAGAGAACTTGTATTGAGAATCTATGGATCTGATGTGGAGAAGTTTCTTCGTCCAAAATATGAAAAGCCAGATGGTCTCACCTGTCTTCTTGCAGCTTATGAAGAATCATGGCAGCTGATCCATATTGTACATGAGGGCTTTAAAGAATCCTCTGATCCAACAGAAGTTGCAGTAGGCATGGGAAAATATGCTCATAGGATCGCAAAAAATATGCTTCGTGCTTTGGATGAGCTAAAAGCACCTTCTGGCTATTTACGAAAGGCTATTCTTCTCGAACAAAAATGTAAGAGTTTAGAGATATGCAAAAGAGCATCTCGCATAAACTCACATGCTGCAAAGCTGCTGCTTCATACAGAAATTCTTGATTCGCATCGGGGAAGAGGAAGCCTTAACGCTGATGACCTATCTGCAACCCTCGAAGGCGTTTTTAAAATATTTGAATTTAAAGGCACACACCATGAGACGCTACTCGATGAAAAAACACACCTTAAGATTTTGAAGCGCTCTTTACGAGATATAAAATCCCTCTGGGTAGATCCTAAACACACAAACATCTACCCTATCCTTCGCGGCCATGCAGGCTTTAAGGTGGAAAAAAACCTCATTGAAGACGCAAAAGCAGTCACACTTACCCACTTTGATCTCACAAGCAAAGAAAAAGTGATGGATTTTTTGCATGACATTCTCAAATTTAGTCAGGAGATGAGAAATTGGGCAAGAAAAGAGGGGTATTTTCCCCACTCTAGCCCGCAGATGGCAAGCTTTTATGACTTTAAAGACCTTGTTCGGATGGTTGAAGAAGAATAAGGGCAAGAAAAGATTTTTCTTGCCCCAAAAAGATTAACGCAGCTTTTTGATTGTTACAAAGGCTGTTGTATCTGAGTTTTCGCATGGGTTAAAGAGCTGAATTGCTCCCCCTGTTGCTTCACTTGAGGAGACAACAGAAAGTGTTGCATTTGCATCTACAGTTTGGATGATAGAAATGGTCACCCAGTCTGCATCTCCGCCTTCTAGAAAAGTATTTTCATTATATGTTGCTGAAACTTGTGTGCCTGGCACCTCTGTATCATTTATAGTAAGCGCTATTGCTGCACATGGATCATCATAGGTTGTTTCATTAAAGCTAAATGTACCTGTAAAGCGAGCGCCATAAGTAATTTCGTAGCTTCCTGCTTCATACAGGGTGAACACGCCATTTGTTGGGTTATAGGAAATACCTCCAGAAATATCCATCACTGTATTAAAGAGGATAGGATCGCCTGTAAGAACTACTTGTCTATCAGCTGAGCCGTTTGCAACTACCGATACAAATATTGGAAAGTTCACGCTTTCTGATGAAGATGAACTAGAAAAGCTTGAAGAGCTAAAAGCGCCATTTTTTGCTACAGGCGTTTGTCTCTTTTTCACACTCTTTGCTTTTGCCTTAACTGGCAGCGGTTTTGCAGCTACTTTTTGATTTACTGGAGCTTTCGGTCTTACTGGTACTGCAGGTTTTGCCGGAAGTTGAGGCTTTACTGGTACTGCAGGTTTTACTGGCAGGGCAGCCTTTGTAGGCTGTGCAGCTTTTACTGGTTGAGCGGCTTTCACGGGTTGCGCTTTCAGGCCGTTTCGCTTTTCTGCAAATTGCTTTTGTGCACGCTGTCCAAAATCAGCATTTGCTAAGAATGGAACTCCAGCACCGATTAAAAGGACACTCATAAACATAAATTTCTTCATACATCTACTCCATTAGATAAAGTTTGGATTAGGACTCTTATAGAAAATAGCATCCTCAGGTTTTTGTAAAGAAAAAAAATTCAGTACACAGGTCCAAGTTCTGCTGAATTGAGAATATACTCATATAATGTCTTCGAAGCATGCATGTCGATGATGATATGGACTCGATCAAATACACCATTATTTTTCACCGAATGCGTTTTTGCAACGTTTGTATAGTAGAGTTTTCCTGCCTCTAGCATGTATATGCTGCCTGCAATTTCAAACTGCACATCCTCGCCTGTAATAACGGGAATATGCAGGCGAAAAATAGTCCCCTTTTCAATATCAAACTCGTTTCCATCGTAATGAGAAGGTATCATCTTACCGCTTGCGACTTTTGAAAGCCGGACTAAGCCAACCTCAGCAGCAAATACTTCTCTGAGATCAGCTAAAATTGATGCAATGTAGGGAAGCTCTTCCAGATACAGGCTATCTTTACAGGGAAGCATTTTTTGATTCTTTACCGTATGAAGGAGGTCAACACCTTCTTGCAAATGAGTGCCTGTAGCATTTCTCAAAGGAATCGCAGACCAGTAGTCGCCATGCCTTGGAACATAGTCACTAGCTACAAGAGCAATCTCATCTTGTAACCGCTTGGCATCAAACTGCATAGATAAGTCGCGGCAAATTACGTCTGCCGAGAGAGAAGCGATTGAATAGAGTAAGAATATAAAATAGCGCATAAAATTCTCCAATTTTCATGAAGAGTCATGCTTCTATCAATTTTTGTACAGCAAACAATTTCCTTGTTCTAGCCTTGCAGGTTTGTATTGTACCAGGTTTTGAAGGTAGAAAAAAGAACGTCAGGAGATTGCTCCCTGAGGCAAGCACCGGTTGGACAGGTGCGAAGTTTTTTGCAGCGGCGGTCGAAGGTTTCGCCGTATGGGCAAGAGCCTTGGAAAGTGCCGTGGATAATGCCTAGGGGATTGTATTTTTGGCTGCTTGAAGGGCCAAAAAAACTAAAGGTTTTGCAGCCAGCTGTTGCTGCAAGATGAAGCGGAAGCGAGTCCATGGAAATCACAAGCTCCATTCTTGACATAATGTGCTGCAAGAGAGAAAGACTTGGTTTATAGAGGATCTCTGAGTCTGGAAAATGCAGTGCGAACTCCTCAGCTTGCTCTTTTTCTTTTGGTGTGCCGCATAAGAAGATAAGATGAGGGCTATTGTAGGCTTGTTTGCAACGCTCTAAGAAGGCAATAAGGGTTTGCGGGGTAAGCTGCTTGTTCTTCCAGTTGGACCCTGGTGCAATAAGCCAACCAGGCTTGCATGCCGGCAGCTTTTCATTAAGGAAAAGAAGCCTTGCAGATCTTGGCTCAGCATCAACTTTGAAGTAGCTTTTTACAAGAAAAAAATTCTCATCTGATACTTTTAGGCCATGCGGCGGATCAAAGCGCTTTGTATAAAAGAGTGTTGCCACAAGCTCTGATGCCGTTTTTGTGCCAAAGCCTACTTTGTCATTTGCACGCGCAAAAAAGGTAATAAGGGACGATTTGATATTTCCCTGAAAATCAAAGAGCGCATCATACTTTTCTTCTCTAAGGGTTTTGAGCGATTTTGCAATCTCTTTTCTTGTAGATTTGGAAGTAAGATCTCCCCTCCATCCTTTGGTATCAATTTCGATGCATTTTGTGACTAAAGGATGGCTCTTTACAAGTGTTGCCATGCGAGATTCTACTACCCAGTCGATCTGGCAAGAGGGATCAATCTGCTTTAAATACTCTATTGCCTTATAGGTATGGATGATATCGCCAAAAGCGGATGTTTTTACTATAAGATATCGCATTAAAAGAGCTCCTTAAGGCATGCCTCAAAATCATCTGGAAGGGGGCAAGAAAGCTCCATCTTGCTTCCAGTAAGCGGATGGGTAAACTGAAGATGCGCCGCATGTAAAAGCGTACGGGCTGCTTTATACTTTGACCGAAAGGCTTTTCCATAAGTGTGATCGCCAAGTATTGGATGGCCGAGGCCGCTCGTATGGATTCTGAGCTGATGGGTTCTTCCAGTAATTGGCATAAGCTGAACTAAGCTCGCAGATTTCCCCCTTTTGAGCACTCGCCAGATAGTTTCTGCAAAATGGCCATCTTTTGATACCACTCCCCACTTCACATGGCCCTGATAACGCTCTACCGGACCTAGATAATTTTTACAGTTTCCAGAATCTTCTTTCACAACACCATCACAAATCGCAACATACTGCTTTGCTACTTCATGCTTTTTAAATTCACCGACAAAATAGGCTTTTACCTCAGCACTTTTTGCAAGGAGCAAAAGCCCTGAAGTTTCTTTATCAAGCCTATGAACGAGAAGTACATGCTTTTTTTGCTTTTTAAACTCCTCGACAAGCCTCTCATCACAGGTTATCCCTGCAGGCTTATTGATAATGAGCAATGCTTCATCTTCAAAAAGTGTCGCTATCTGCTCTTTTTTAACCTCTTTAGGAATTCTAAGAGTAACAGTAGCACCTGCTTGAACGAGGCTTTTTGAAAAGCGCTCTTGCCTGCCGCCTACAAAGCAAAATCCTGCATCGATCCAGCCTTTGATTTTACGAAGAGAGAGGCTTTTATCATCAAGCTTTGCCTGTAAAAAGGTAAGCAGGGCGAGATTATGGTCTTTCGATCCTACTTTCCACTCATACTGCATAAAATTGACGTAAAAAGCGCATGTCATTTTCGGCAAAGAGGCGGATGTCTCGTATGCCGTAGCGAAGACATACCATACGTTCAACACCAAGTCCCCAGGCATACCCAGTATATTTTTCAGGATCTATCCCAACATTCCGAAGCACCTGAGGATGGACCATTCCAGCGCCAAGCACCTCTATCCAGCCTGTATTTTTGCATGTGATGCAGCCCTTGCCATCACAAAGCAGACATGACATATCAAGCTCTACACCTGGTTCAACGAAGGGAAAGTAACTTGGCCTTAGGCGAACTGTTACATCTTTTTTGAAAAGACGTTTTACGAATTCAGAAAGCGTAGCCAGTAAATCCTGCATCGACACACCTTCATCCACGTATAACCCTTCTACCTGGTGAAAGAAAACGTGGTGTCTTGCATCAATAGACTCATTACGAAAGCAGCGTCCTGGACATATGGTGCGAATTGGCGGTGTGGAATTTTCCATAATGCGCCCCTGAACATTGCTTGTATGGGTGCGAAGAAGCATGCCAGGTGCGACATAGAAGGTATCTTGCATATCGCGGGCAGGGTGATCTGGGCTAATGTTTAGCACATCAAAGTTATAGTACTCCGATTCAATTTCAGGGCCTAGTGCTACAGTAAAGCCCATAGAGATGAAGATATCTGTAATTTCATCAAGCATCTGGCTAACAGGATGTTTTGAAGCAATATTTTTCCAGCGGCCAGGCAGGGAAATATCTTGTCCCTCTTTTGCAATTTTATCTTGTATCTCAAGCAAGGTACTTGCTTGCAAAGCCTCATCGAGGCGGCCTTGAATTTCTACTTTGAGGTCATTTACAAGTTTACCTACGAGCGGTTTTTCGGCATCCGGAACATCGCGAAGTGATTTGAGCTGCTCTTGAAGAAGTCCTTTTTTGCCTAAATAGCGGACCTTGAGCGCTTCTAGGTCGGAGGCTTTTCTACATACTGTAAGCTCGGTGTCAAAGGCGCGGCGTAGGGAATCGATTACTTCTTTCACAGCGTATTCCTATTTTTTTTACCACAGAGGCCGAGAGAACAGAGAGAAAGAGTGAGTAGATAGAAAAATCTCTCCGCGTTCTATGTATTCTCAGTGTTCTCAGTGACTCTGTGGTTAAATTCTAACGTTCAAAAAAAAAGCCCGAGAGTGATTTTTACACCTCGGGCGAATTCTAAACTAAACAAAAGCTACGTTATTATGCAGCGAGTGCTTTTTTTGCTTCTGTTACAACTGCAGCAAATCCTGTAGGATCTTGGATAGCCATCTCAGAGAGGATCTTGCGGTTAAGCTGGCATCCTGCCTTTTTGAGACCATCTACGAGTCTGC
>CAYWZU010000008.1:39127-73356 GCA_964462925.1 uncultured bacterium | reverse complement strand
TGCGGCTCTTGCGGATGGTATGCAGGACGTGCTGTTCTTGCAGAAAAAGCATAAGGCTAGAATCGGCATAGATCTCATGGGGGCGGATCGGTCCCCTGAGTATATCTACAAGGCAGTAACGAGTCTTAAATCAGACAGTACTTTCGTTTTTTTTGGCACTAAAGACCATTCAGCATCAGCATATGAGTTTGTATGCTCAGACGATGTCGTCACTATGCAGGATCGTCCATCGGATGCCCTGCGCCAAAAATCAAACTCTTCCCTCTTTACAGCTATTCGCGCTTTGCATGGTGGCAAAATAGATGCTTTGCTCTCTTTAGCAAATACAGGAGCTCTACTTGCAGGCGCAAGATCGATCTTAGATCATTTTCCAGGTATTACAAGGCCTCCGCTTGCCTGTTTTATTCCAACACGTTCTGGGGAAGTACTTCTTCTTGATGTAGGCGCAAGTCCCGATGCATCTGATGAACTACTAGTTCAGTATGCAAAACTTGGCGCTGCCTTCAGTACTGCAGTAAAGGGTATATTGCCAAAAGTTGCCTTGTTAAACATAGGGGAAGAGCCTATAAAGGGAACTGCTGTTCACAAAAATGCCTACCTGCTTCTTCAAGACCAAAAATCTTCATATTTTGAATTTGTAGGAAACAAAGAACCCTACGATATCTTTGACCATACCGCCGATGTCTTTATTACAAATGGACTTATAGGCAATCTTTTTCTAAAAACATGCGAAGCCGCTGTGCAGTTTTTTGCAAAACATGAAACTTCAAGCAAAGAAAGCGGCGCGATCCTTCTTGGTGTTAATAACCTCCTTGTGAAATGCCACGGTAGAGCGAGCGAGGCTGCTATCCAGCATGCAGTTTCTCAAATCGAGCAGCTTTTGCAACAGGATGTTATCGCCAAAGCAAAGCAGTTTCATATCTAAAGTACGCTTTTTGTTCGCTTTTGTATCTATATTTTTATTAAATTGTGGAAACTCTGTCTACCGCCCCTCATCTTCTAGAGAGAAGATCCTGAATGTTCATAACTTTAAAGTCCTGTAGTTATGACTAAAATAATAGCTTGACACTAGAGGGAAATAGGGCGATAATTTCAGTAGGATAGCCTAGTTAAAGGAGGGTAGAATGGCTTCTGGAAGTGAATTCCCCTCAGGAGTTAAAAAATAATTGAAGAGATAATACAGGTGCTAGAAGAAGGGCTAGGAACTTAAAGTTTCTCAGCAAGATCATCTTTGCAAGCAAGAGAAAAGGTCAATCTGATTTTCGCAAAGGGTTTTGGAATTCTCATTTTGTCCCATGTGTGAAGCTGCCAATAGTGTTTTGCTGTCCATGTCATTGCGATTATGGAAGCATTTGCCTTTTTTTCTGCAAAAAAGACTCCCGGCTTTAGGACATGTCTTGGGCCGCGAGGGCCATCTGGCGTAATGAGAATAGCCTTATCATTTTTTATAGCATCTACAGTTTGTAAAAGTGCAGCATATCTTCGATTGTGTACTGCAAAGATTGATTCTACATTTTTGAAGGTTTCAGCATAGGCTGCTAGGATTTTGCCATCTTTGCTGTTGCTGACAACAATCGCAAGTCTTTTGTCAGTAAGTATCTTGCGGATCAAAGGTGCTAAGATAAGCCCATCGTGCCAAAGTGCTATGATAAGGGGGCCCTTTGCTGCCTCTAAAAGCTCTTTTTTGCCATGCAGCTCAATCCTCAGTGTGGCAAAAAGTGTTGAAGTAATAGCTCGAAGACAAAGCGCAAGAAAAAGCACTACGGGCTTTTTTCGCAAGATATTAGAGAATCTCACAAATCTCCTTAGCTGCAAGCTTTATTGGGGAGATGGTGCCTACAACATGTTCTTTAAGTTCCATACAGCCCTCTACACATTCTTTGTAGCGCTCTGGATCACTTTGAAAGAGTTCTAAGGCATCTGCAATATCTTGAGCCGACACAGGAGGACGTATGCGTTCAATGAAAAGTTCTTTTTTCGCCAAGATGTTGACGATTGAGAAAAAGGGCATTTTGTCAAGTTTCATCACAAAGCGCGCCATAAGGTGGTTGAGCGAAGATAGCTCATATGTCACAACAGTAGGAACTTTATTAAGCGCAAGCTCGAGCGTTACCGTGCCAGATTTCGCAAGCGCAAGATGGCTTTTTTTCATAAGTTCATAGCGTGCGTTGAAGGGAACCTTCACCATATCTTGAGGCAAATTTTCGCTTGTGCAGACGCATATTTGTACTGTAGGATGGGCACTTTTGAAGAGGGTGGCAGCTTCTAGCTGCTTTTTAAGGTTTCGTTTGATTTCAGCAGGCCTTGACCCTGGAAAGACCGCAAGAACCGGCCGGCTTGGATCAAGATGGAGGCTGTGGCCATTATCATTTTGTATAAGCTCCGTAATAGGATGCCCTACGAAGCAAGTTTTAAGCGTTGTATGAGCAAAGTATTCTGGCTCAAAGTCAAAAAGGGTAAGTAAGAGATCAAAGTATTTAGCCATTTCATCGGCGCGCTCTTGCTTCCACGCCCAGACGGTAGGTGCCACAAACTGTACGATTTTTCCCGAGTATCCCTTTTTGCGAAGGCTACGAGCAAGCTTTATACCAAAACTTGGCTGGTCAATGATCAGTACTAGCTCAGGTTTTCGCTTGAGGATTTCTTTTTTTAGAGTATAGAAAGATGTTACAAGACGTGGGAGTGCTTTCAAAACATCGCTTATCCCCATTACCTGAAATTTTTCCATGGGAAGTATGCATTCAAGCATATAACTTGAACTTGGACCGCCTACACCCCAAAAGTGGTAGTCAGGTAGCTTTTTTTCTAACTCAACAAGGAGCATGGCTGCATAGAGGTCAGCACTTGTCTCTCCGGCAAATATGAAGATGTTTTTGTCGCTCATGCTGCTTTTCGTATGAAGTAGAGGTTGCGGCTATAGGGAAGTATGCTGAGGAGAGGTCCTATAAAGTTTGCAAAGTCCTCTAAGATTAAAAAGTAAATCATGCAGACAATCGCGCCTACGAGGGAAATCCACCAAAAAGTCTCTGTCAGCTGCCCCTCTTTTTGATTCTCTTGTTGCCACCACTGCACCCAAAAGCGAGCCGCAAAGCAGCATAGTCCTATAAGTCCAAAGAGATGTACTGGCGAGGTAAAATGCACATCCCACGTAAAGGGATTGCAGAAAAGAGTAAACGTTGCAAATAATGCCAACGCAATGATGACAAGTGCAAAAGGAGCCTGCTTTTCTTTTGGAGCTTGCAGATTGAGGTTGCGCATACTCAAGATAAGGTTTTGAGACTGCATGAGGCTTACAGCCGGCAGCAACTCATTCATCGAATAGATGTAGAGAAGCAGATTTCCAATGATAGAGAGATGCCAAAAGCTTTTTGGTGTTACTGAGCGCATTTCTCGCTCTGAATGGAGCCACTGGACAAAGAAACGAAGTCCAAATGCAATTTGCGCGATATAGCCAAGTGAAGAAATCATAACTCTCTCTCTATTTCGTAGGTGAGGCGTCTCTTTTTCATCCAAGCAACAGCAAAAAGATCTACCAAAGTAGAGATCCCTCTATTAAAGAGGGTATATTTACTAGAGCCTCTTTCCCTGGGACGATGATTGACTGGAATTTCTTTTGTGGTAAAGCCTTCAATTTGAAAAAGTGCAGGCAAAAAGCGGTGCATGCCCTTGTAAAGGGGGATTTTTTCAAAACAGCTTCTTCTATACAGTTTCAGCGAGCAGCCAGTATCCGTTGTTTTGTCTTTGAGCAAGCGAGATCTTACGGCATTAGCAAGTCTACTGATAAGGCGTTTTAAGAGGGAGTCCTTTCGCTTTTTCCGAATACCCGATACCATATCGCAATCATGTGCTGCCGCAATCAGAAGGGGAATATCGCGAGGATCGTTTTGGCCATCTCCATCGAGTGTTATAACCCAAGTGCCGAGCGATGCCCGTATTCCTGCTGCTAAGGCATTTGATTGCCCGTAGTTGCTTTTGAGAAAGATGGCCCGGATATGAGGCTTTGTGCGGCTAAGTGTAGTGAGTACTTGTTTACTGGTGTCAGTAGAGCCATCATCTACAAAAATGAGCTCCCATGAAAAACCATGCATAACCCATTCTATTTCTTGTACAAGGGGTGCTATGTTGTCCTTCTCATTATAAATCGGAACTACTATTGAGTAGAGGATCATTGTCCCTTCTTCCAGCTATGGTAGAGGTCTGTAAGTTCTGGATTTACGCGGCATCTGATGCGTAAAAAGTCTAAAGCAAGTTTGAAATCATGCGATGTTGCATGTCTATGGCCAAACTTTGGCTTACCGGAAAGGGGAGTCAAGCGATACTGAGTTGTGATTATGTAGTGGGTAACGGCAATAATCTTTTTTGGGAAGTGGGCGAAAGAGGAGGTTGTAATGCCTCGAAGCAGGGAATTTGACAGGTGAATGATATCGCCAAAACTAAGCGCCATCTGCCTATCTTGTGTAAGGGTGATGAGCTCCTGTTCAAGAATCGGGAAGACTAAAGCAGCAAGAAGTGCAGCTCTATCTAAAAGTTTTTTTTCATTTACGTGTATCTCATCGACAGCAGTGAGGTAGGTGCAGGCAATTTCTTTTGCAGGCCCAGAAAAAAAGTGGTGAAAGCAAGGAAAGAGAATTTCTAAAAAGGAGTGGTCTGTCATCAGAGTTAAAAAGTTTGTAGCATGACCAGATTCCAGCATTTTAAACACTTCTTCGAGAACTCGTGCTGGGGCGCTTTTCAAAATCTCCTCTTGGCAGGTGTGGAGTGCTTTCATTGATTTTTGCTCAACTTCAAAACCAAATCTTGCTCTGAATTTAAGCAGCCGAATCATGCGCACAGGATCTTGCTTAAATCGCACCTGCGGATCGCCAATAGATCTCAGGAGTTTGTGATGAATGTCTTGATAGCCGCCAACATAATCGAGGACAGTATGTGTCGTTGGATCATAAAAGAGGGCATTGATGGTAAAATCTCGTCTCAAGACGTCTTCTTCAGGGGTCCCCCAGCGATTATCGCGCACAATAAGTGTGCTGGAACCTGGATCTCCAGCCCTAAAGGTGGAAACTTCGAGGACTTTGTCGCCCATGCGAACATGCGCCAAGCGAAAGCGCTGACCAATAAGCAGGCAGCGTCTACCAAAAAGTTCTTTAATTTGCTCGGGACGTGCAGAAGTTGATATATCAAAATCTTTAGGATGCATTCCAAGCAGAAGATCACGGACCCCGCCACCAACGAGATAGGCGGTATGTCCGGCAGATTTTAGGCGAAAAATGACCTCAAGGGCATCCTTATCGACATCCTCTTGGCGAATTTTGTGGTCGGTTTCTGTGTAAATCTTAGGTCCCATAAAGTATCAAGTATAGTACTCAAGTGAGATCCTTTCTTGCAATTGTTAAAGAAGGTCTTAGCTATTCTTAATCACGATCTTGATCTTGATTTATTCAGTCAAGGAAGCTACAGTTATAGTAAAGCCTTATCAAAGTACTCAAGATGCATGATTCAAAAAATGTAGCGCCTAAACTCTTCGGCACAGATGGCATTCGTGGCCGTGCAAATTCTCATCCAATGACAGTCGAGCTTGCCTTAGCACTTGGAAGAGCTGTTGGTAAAATATTTCGTACACACCCCGGTAAACATAGAGTTGTTATCGGTAAAGATACGAGGCTCTCTTGCTACATGTATGAAAACGCCCTTATTTCAGGCCTCTGTTCAATGGGCGTGGACACTTTGATGCTGGGACCTCTTCCTACCCCTGCGGTTGCCTTTATCACACGAGCCTACAGGGCAGATGCCGGCGTTGTTATCTCTGCATCTCACAATCCCTTTTATGATAACGGGATTAAGTTTTTCTCAGCAGAGGGCTTTAAGCTTCCAGATTCTTGGGAGCGCCAGATGGAGGAGCTTGTGGCACTTGGACCTAAAGCTTTTGAACAGGATCTTCCACGCGATCAAGAAATAGGAAAAAATGCCCGTATTAATGATGCTGATGGCAGATATATTGAATTTGTAAAAGCAACCTTCCCACGAAAACTTACCCTTCGCAACCTTAAAGTTGCACTTGATTGTGCAAATGGTGCTGGCTATAAGGTGGCGCCTTTAGTTTTTAGAGAACTTGATGCAGAAGTGTTTGTGTCGGCAAATACTCCAAATGGTATGAACATCAACGATGCCTGCGGCGCTCTCCATCCGGAACTTGTCCAAAAACTCGTCATAGACCACAGGGCAGATGTCGGTATAGCCCTTGATGGGGATGCAGACCGTGTTATCATGGTCGATGAAAATGCCCAGATCGTAGATGGCGATGCCATCTTAGCTATTTGCGCACGAGATCTTATTCAGAAGGGAGAGCTTCGCAATAATAAAGTTGTTGCAACTGTTATGAGCAACCTCGGTTTTGTAGACGGCATGCAGCAGCTTGGTATTGAAGTTATTAAAAGCCAAGTAGGCGATCGCTACGTCATTCAAGAGATGCTAAAAGAGGACGCTCTGCTTGGCGGAGAGCCAAGCGGCCATATTATCTTTTTGGATCATAACACGACAGGAGACGGGCTTGTATCTGCCTTGCAGGTGCTTCGCATTATGATTGAGACCGGAAGCCGACTCTCAGAGCTTGCAGCAGGCTTTAAGCGCTATCCACAGATATGCCTGAATGTACGCGTTTCATCAAAACCTCCTCTTGAAAAGATTGAGGGCCTGCAAGCTGCAATCGTCGAAGTTGAAGAAAATCTAGGTGCGAGTGGACGTGTGCTTGTACGCTATAGTGGAACAGAAAATATTTGCCGAGTAATGGTTGAAGGACCTCGTAGAAACCTCATCCAGCAGTATGCACAGCAACTCGCAGGCTTTGTAAAGAAACAGATTGGAGTGTAGCTTATGTGCGGAATATATGCATACCTTGGCCATAGAAATGGCGTAAAAATTGCACTCGATGGCCTAAAGCGCATCGAATATAGAGGCTACGACTCAGCAGGAATCGGTGCCATTGAACATGGCAAAATATCCTATTTTAAAGATGTAGGCAAAATTTCCTCTCTTGAAGATGCTATAGGCAATCTTAGCTCAAATACAGTCATTGCACACACTCGCTGGGCCACCCATGGCAAAGTGACCCGTGAAAATGCCCACCCTCATCTTGATAGCTCAGAATCGGTAGCGGTAGTACTTAACGGCATTATCGAGAATTTTCAGCCGCTTCGTGATAAACTGCTTGCTGATGGAGTAAAATTTAGGTCAGAAACAGATACTGAAGTCATTCCGCACCTAATTGCAAAGCTCTATGAAGGGGATCTTTTAAAGGCAGTTCAAGAAACGCTCACGCTTGTTCATGGCTCATATGCCATAGGCTGCATACATAAGGATCATCCAGATGAGCTCATCGTCGCAGCAAATGGCTGCCCGCTTGTAATAGGAGTAGGGGTTGATGAGACATTTGTCGCGTCAGATTCTAATGCCCTTATGCACCATACAAGAGAAGTGATTTTTCTCTCAGACGGAGAGCTTGCTCGCATTACAAAAGAGGGCGTTGAAATCTTTGATGCGACCAGAAGCCAGATCTCCAAGAAGACTGAACAGCTTCTTCACAGCGTTGAAGAGGTCTCAAAAGGCGAGTATGAGCATTTTACCCTTAAAGAGATCTTTGAGCAGCCACAGACTATCCGCAACGCGATGCTCTCTCGCTTTTTTGAAGAGTATGGTACGGTGGCACTTGATGGTTTAAATATTAGTGTAAATGACCTTTTATCTATACAGCATGTGCTTATTGTCGCGTGTGGAACCTCCTGGCATGCAGGCTACGTAGCAAGCTATATGATCGAGGATTTAGCACGCGTTCCAACACAGGTTGAAGTTTCGAGTGAATTTCGCTACAAAAATCCAATAGTGCCAGATGGTACATTCGTCATTGCGATAAGCCAGTCAGGGGAAACAGCAGATACCATCGCTGCTGTTCGCGAAATTAAAGCAAAGGGTGCAAAAGTGCTTGCAATCTGCAATGTCCAAGGGTCTACCCTTGCAAGGGAAGCAGATGGCTGTCTTTTCCTTAGAGCAGGTCCTGAAATTGGCGTCTGTTCTACAAAAGCATTTACAAGCCAGCTCGTAGTCCTCTGCCTCTTTACACTTCTTATGGCTCGCATGCGCCATATGAGCAAGATTGAAGGACAGCACTATCTCCACGCCCTTAAAGAGATCCCTCTTCAGGTGCAGTCAGTGCTTGAAGCTGCGCCTCTTATCGAAAAAATTGCCAAGAAATATAGCAAATTTAACGACTTTTTCTTTTTAGGTCGCCGCTATATGTTCCCAACAGCGCTAGAGGGTGCTCTAAAGCTCAAAGAAATTGCCTACGTAAACGCAAATGGCTATCCGGCAGGTGAGATGAAGCATGGCCCAATAGCCCTCATTAATGAAACCTGCCCAACTGTTGCCCTCTGCGCAGATAAAGTCACCTACGATAAGATGATTAGCAACCTTATGGAAGCAAAGGCAAGAAATGGCAAAATCATCGCCATCGTCCATGAAGGGGCACAAGGCATTGAAGAAGTCGCAGACGATATCATCTATGTTCCAGATACTTGCGACGAATTTGCCCCCATCATTACAACTGTTGCCACCCAGCTCCTTGCGTATTATATGGCAAAGGATAAAGGGGCCGATATTGATAAGCCGCGAAATCTCGCAAAATCAGTTACAGTAGAATAAAAGAGTACTAAAACTACCGAAGGGACCAAAAGGACGATTGCAAATGTCCTTTTGGTCCCTTATGTCGTTTTTTTATTAATTAAATTGATTTTTAATTATAATTTTATTATTAAGAGGGTAAGATAACATAATAATTATAATGGTATTTTGCCATGGCAATAATAAAGACCTCATTAGAAGCCGCAGTTCATAGTATTTGCGCAGATATTATTCACCATGAAAGAGTTGCATTTGAAAAAAAGAGCCTTGTTTCATTAGTCACTGTGCCGACATTTGCTCTTACTGCACGGGTTATTGCTGCAGCTTCCCATGTCTTATGGCTTGTTCACGAGACTGTAAACTTTTTACCCCGAATCCTTCGAATTACTTATGGGCTTAGTGAGCAATCACCTTCTCCACTTTCTCCCCAGTTTTTTCATAAGGCGGGATCGATTTATGGCCTTTATTTAAAAACAGTTGGGGCTCAATTTATTACGGCTACGCTCGCTGTCGTGGCTCCTGAGATTTCTTATGGTGCGCTCGAGTTGCAAAAGCCGCTTTTTGCACTTCAACTTGAAGCTTTTTTACAAACTCTGCCAGACCTTCCTCATGTACAAAAGCATGTTCGGGCGGCATTTCCAGCGGTAGATACATTAGCTGCACTCTATACGCAGCTTGGTTTTTCAAATACCCAGTGGAAAAAGGCGCTTCATCGCACGATTAAAAAAATTAGCGACTTTGACCCTATTCAGGCATCGCAGTTTCTTACAACAAAGACAAAACTCTTTCAAGAAGCCTACTATCAGGCGCTTGCAAGTCTTGTCTGCGAGAGGCTTAATCAGTACCAAAGAGAAAATAGATTGGATAGAGGTGTCATTGAAGGGGTAAATCCTAGCGTCTGGACGACTATTCAAGGCTTTATGCGCGATGAAACAAAAGAGCAGCTTATCTTGCTTTTAAAAGAGACGATTCCCGATGCAGAAAATAATAATCACTATATCGCCCTTCATAAGCAGATTGTTTCAGAGTATAGAACTATAGACGCCCTGCTTGGTTGCCAAGTTCTTTTTGAAAAAATGAAAGAGGCAAGGGAAGAGCTTATAGATAAGGAGTTTTTTACAAAGGATGATATCATAGCTATGTATGGTGAAAGCTATGATGCCGTTATTACCCTTGGCATCCTTCGCTTTGTCGAAAGCGGCACTCTAAGAGAGCAGTCGATTACCTTTACAGCAAAAGATGAAAGACGCTGCTCCTTTAGTAGAGATTTGCAGTTTTTTGGCGAAAAGAAGGCTGTTTTTTCTGCAAAGCAGCTCCTTCTTACATGTTCTCCTCAAGAAAAAGAACAGCTCCTGCAAATCATCGCAGGCAAAGAGGTAGCATGCTCTCAAAAAGTAACTCAATGCTACCAGCTTCTTCAGGGTATCAAAACCCGCACCGTCGACAAAAAAATAGCTTCAGAAAATACTATTTCCTGGGCAGCGGTATTTGCTGAATAGATAAAAACTATAATAGAATTCAATTTGTAAATTGAGTTGAATTCTAATTTACTGTATATTTTTTATCTATGCAGATTACAGAAAAACATCTTTGGGCAACTATATTTAGCTACCTTCCCATAAGGGATAGGACGAGCTGCGCAGTAGTATGTACATTATTTAAGAGACTTCTCGAGGAATCTGAGTGTGATGCTATTCTTTGGCCGAAGCAATTTCTTAGAAAGATTACTATACACCCAGAGCGCCGTTTTCCGTGTGTTCAAAAAGCTTTTCAAAGAACATTTTTAAATGCTGCTTTAGCTACTCCTTTTGCTGAAAAGCTTGCTTCAACGGGTGTCGTTTTTTCTTTTGGCCCTTTTCTTATTGCAGGAGGTGACGCGGGTGATGCAAAAATTTGGCACACAGGACGAAAAAACTTTTGTACACAGATAATAGCTCCAATCGATTCATGGGGTGAGCTTAAGTGGACCCATTGTGGAAATTGGCTTATCCGTGGTAGCTATCAAATTATTTCGGATCGTCTTTTTCAAGTTTTTGATGTATGGGAGATTGATGAACAAGAGGGAAGGGCTACATCTATTTTTACTACCCAGGGGGAGTTTTCAGGTAACCTCTCTGAGCTTATTTCACCTGTGCGCTATCAAAACCTTCTCTGCACAGCCTACCCCTGGTCTAGCTCTGTTGAGGTTTATAAATTAGGAAAAGATGAGAGCTCATATACTATTATTGGAGATGGAATAGCTGTTCAGCAGCTCGAAGTCCATAGGGATCAACTTATTGTAAAATATGCTGATAACAGCCTCTTTATCAGAGATTTAGCAAATAAGTGCCCGATTGCGTCATCCTCTCTAGGCCCCGCACCAAGCTGCGCACTCATAGCCCCCTACCGCGCCTCGCTAAACGCTGAAAATTGTGTTGTGCTTACTTCTCTTACAGAGATTATGCAAGAGCCCCTCTTCTTTTTATCTCTCAGTAATGCAGAACTGTTGTTTGGCACACCATTTGCAATCGATGAGGAATGGGTTGGTTTTCGCGCAGTAAACGAAGATAGAGAGACAAAAGGTGTTTTTATCTTCAATCTTTTACCTGCAAAAGATAAGAAAATTACTGAATATGCCTTTATACCAATAAGCTTTCCTGATGACCCAGATCCTTCAGTTCTCCAAGTGCTCACCTGGCCATTTTATGCCTACACATACTCAAATCAACTCTTTGTATTTGAACTCTGGGACCTCAAAAAAAATGATAAGGGTACAGTGGTTCCAAGCAAAATCTACGATCTTCCAGAAGGAAGCGAGGTGTCAGATATGTGCCTGCACAACTCGCAATTTGTAGTTGCCGCAGCAGATGGCTCAGTCTACAGATTTAGCTAATCAATCAAAACAAGATCGTTAGAAAGTTTGATACATCGACGCCTTCGATTATTTTTGGCATTGGTCGTCTCTTTTATAAAACTTATCTCTGCATAGAATGTACTGCTAATCAACAGGCAAAAGGGCGTCGACAAAGGTTTTAGGCTCGAAGTTTGCAAAGTCTTCGACCTTTTCGCCAAGGGAGATGAACTTGATTGGGATCTTGAGTGCCTGCGTGATGGCAAAGGCTGTTCCGCCTTTTGCGGTGCCATCTAGCTTTGTCAGGATGATACCAGTTAGGGGAGTTGATTGGTTGAAGGCTTTTGCCTGCTCTACGCCGTTCTGGCCAACGGTTGCATCCATGACAAGGAGCGTCTCTTGCGGGGCAGATTCTACATGCTTTTGCATGCTGCGGCGGATCTTTTCTAGCTCCTTCATGAGGTGCGTTTTATTTTCAAGTCTGCCTGCTGTATCTACTAAGAGGACGTCGTAGCATTTAGAGACAGCTTTTGAGACTGCATCAAAGGCAACTGCTGCTGGATCGCTTTTATAATTTGCTGTCACTATATCCACGCCAATCCGTTCTGCCCAAATGGCAAGCTGCTCCTGGGCACCTGCTCTAAAGGTATCGCCGCCTGCAACAAGTACCTTTTTTCCCTGATCTTTAAAGTATTTGGCAAGCTTTGCAATGGAGGATGTTTTGCCATTTCCATTGACACCTACAATGAGTATTACAAGGGGAGTTCCAGAATGAAGTTTCGTATCATAGCCTTCGAGCACTTTTGTAAGTTCTCCGCGAAGAAAGGCGATGATCTGATCCGATTTGGCTTCGGGATGGCTTTTTGCGTAATTTTTTGTCTTTTCAACAAGCTGGCGGCTGATTTCGACGCCAAGATCTGCCTCGTAAAAAAGCTCTTCGAGTTCGTCGAGTACTTCTTGATCAATTTTTCTAGAAAAAAGTGCCGTAAGTCGATCTGCAAAAAAGGATTTAGTCTTTTTAAGTGCAGTTTTAAGTGCTTGATAGCTATTTTTTAAAAAAGAGAGAACCATATTGCCCTGTAAATTGAATAACAAGCATATACTGTGTAAGAACTTGAGGCAAGAACTATATAAATAGTTTACTGTGCTGTCGTAAGGATATTTCTTGCAGCTTCTTCTCGTTTTTGACAGCAAATGGCTATTTTTGATAAGTAAGATGGGCTCACTTTGGAGGACTATGTTCATTGCTTCATCCATAGCACCTCATGTAGGGCATTACTTTGGGCTTGGCAGAAGGGTTGCTTTTTGTGAAGAAGATGCAGAACTCTTTTCTTATGCAACCCAAAGCACAAAAAAATACAGCGTGCTGCCATTTTTTCCACCCGAGATGCCTCCTCAATATGCCTTTATGGCAAAAAAGCGCATTAAATGGCTTTTAGAATCTGGTTACGAGCCTGCTTTTGTGCACTCTCCTGAAGGCAACCTCGTTATCTCTTTTGCCCCAAATGGCTCTTTAAAGGAGGTGCTCACGAAAGATTGCATAAAGATTCAAAGCCTTCTAGACGATAGAGGCCAGCAAGAGCAGCAACTGGCAAGGCTTAATAAAGATGCAAAAGGAGTCCTTTGGACACTACTTTCAGAGTACCTTAAGAATTTAAAGGATGATAAATTTGAAATTGCAAAATCCTGTATTGAAAAAGCCCTTGAGGTATCACGGAATGCAATCGTTATAAAACGGCTTTTTGCAGATACGCTCTTTTTTCTTAAAGACCGAGCTGCGGCAAGTGAATATCTCGCACTTCACAAATTGTCAAATGATCCCTTAGATTTGGAAAGAGCGATCCTTTGCAGTCCTGAGGATCGAGAGGTCATCAAGCGAGTAAAAAAATGCCGCGCTTCTGAGGAAGTTGCAAGAAGCCTGCAGCTTGTAGGCTATGTGGCAAGCAAAGGTCTTGTCAAAGACTATCGTCAAGAGATCGGCGATCTTGAGCTTTTAGCAGAAATAAAATTTTGCACCGATAAGAGGCAAAAAAAAGAACTTCAAAGGCAACTAGCAGAAGTCGCAAGGCAGCAGGCTCTTTCACGCATTTCTAGCGAGTCAAGCCCTGTCATTCGTCTTCGCAAGCAGATAGAGCCTTTGGTGCGAAACACCGCAGGGCGCAGATCTCCAACCCTAAAAGCGCTTTCAGAGTCTTTATCTTCAATTAGAAGGTTTTCTCAAGATTCAGAGCTCTTGGATCTAGCTGAAAGTGGTGCAAGAAGAGTTAGAAGGGAAGAGCTTATCAAAGAAATTGATAAACTTATTCAGGAAAAAAAGCATGACGAGGCTTCCAAGAAGATAGAAGAGGCTATAACAGAATATAGAGAATGGGGGCTGCTCTATGAGCGGCGAGCATACATCCTGCCAAAATGCTCAGCAGACTATTTTCATGAGGAAACGGATAACCTCTCAATGCTTTTAGTTGACAAAACTTTAGCCCCTGAAAAGCGTGAATATGTTGCAAGAGTGCTCTTTGATAGACAACCTGTTTTTGCTCATGGCAGAGAGCTTGCCGAATGCTATGCAGCAAGGGGAAATATACAGGGTAGTGTGAGGCTCTACTATAGACTTGCAACAATGTTTCAAGAACATGCCGAGACTTCACTTGTCAGGATTTATCAACTAGATTCTAGCTATAGCCATTTTTCGGAAAAAGAGCTAAAGATGCTCTATTTGCTTAGCCTTACAAAGGATACACTTGGCCCAGATCCTTGGGCAAAATCTCCTCGGAGAGAGGATTTACAGCCAGTGCTTGCTAGCGGAGAAACTTGCTACGTTTGCTTAGACCATCCTGAATATATTGCAAGCTGGATGAGCCTTGAAGAGCAATTTCTTTTTACTAAGGATCATGTTGAGATCAGAGAGATCGGGCGAGGTAAGAAAACGAAATGTCTGCTTCACTTTCCTCAAGATGTGCCGATAGAAATGCGCCTCTTCCGTGCTTCAGCCATTCAATGGCTGCTGCATAGTGGTTTTAGGCCGATCCAAACAGATGGCGGCTGCACCTTCACCAAAGAGCCTCCAGAAAGCAGGGAGCATCTTATACTTCAGATGGCAGAAAAAGAGGCCCTAAAGCTTAAAAGTCCATATCTTTATGACTTTATAGGCTACTTTAAAAAGAAAAACTATGGCCTCGCCCATGCAGCAATTCAGCCTCTACGAGAAGAGGTAGTGGAGTTATATGCTGAGTTTTTGGCCTTTCTTAAACATCCTGATGCCATACAGCTCTATCGTCAGATGGTAGGAAAAAATAGTGAAGAAAAGCGTTTTTTCGTTCGAAGAGCGCTCTCTCTTGCTGTGAGTTTAAGATCGCCTACTGCCTACACAATCTATGTAGAGCTTGCAAAGCTTCTCCCGGAAGAGGAAGCAAAGCTTCTCTACCTTCATGGTTATTTATATTTTACCTTGCGATCTCGAGGTGAAAAGTATGCTCAAGAATGTTTTGTACAGGCAGATCCAGCTCTGAGAACCTTAGCTCGTATTGCCTGCAGCCAAGATGTACAAGGTAAAGAAGAAGGCTTTAAAGAGCTTGCAAGTGGATCACCCTACTATAAAGCAAAACTTGCATCACTGCAAACATCTCTTGTTGAACCTTTAAGTGATCTATTAGACGAGATGGTGCGAGAAAAGGGTAATGTCGATCTGGAAAAAACATTTACCTTGCCGCATTTTTGTGAAATGGTCCAGCAGATAAAGAGAGAGACAAGAAAATTGCCCGCAGGAGATCTTCCTGATGTGCTTGAAGATCTTGAGCGTGCAATGGAAGAAAAGCGGTTTATAGATGCTGAAAGGGTTCTTGTTACCATGAAGCGGCTAGAGCTTCCAGAGCAGTTTGAAGCAAAGGTTGCAAAACTTTATGAGCTCTATGAAAGATCAAAAAGTACGCACATTTTAAACGTAGAGCAGATAGTTTCTTTACAACTTCCTACACTTCCTGAGATATGTGAAAAGTGTAAGAAAATAGAAGGAGGGTCTGCAAGATCCATGATTCTCCTTGATCGCTTTTTAAATCAACTTTCACTTCCAGACGATTTCAAAAGTGCTGAAATTACCCTTTTAGAGGTAAGAAATTGTGCTCCAGGCACTATTAGGCATCAGATAGATGATTTGTATATCCACTTTTTGCTTTTTTTAAAACGTGAAGAGGTTGTGGATTTTTGTTTAGAATATCTGGACAAGAAGGAGCAAGCAAATGATCGGTCAAGTGATCGAATACGAACGACGAGAGGACAAGTAGGGGTGAAAAATAGCCTCTATGTAGGCCTTCAGAGTGAAAGGCTCTACTATTTAGAGCTTCTTCTTGAGCTGGTTTTTCAAAATAGAGATCAAGCTGTATCACTACTGCGTGTTACAGGAATCTATAAAAAAATAATAGAGACCTTCGAGGAAAGAAAGCTTGACTCCTCGATTGTTGCCCTTCATGCCGTTTTATATTTGCGCAATAGAGATGTGCAAGCTGCACGCGTCTTTTTAGATAAAATTGACCCAAAACATCCGCTTAAGCCTCAAGGGCTCCTTGCGCTTCTTCCCCTTGAAGAAAAAGGGCTTCGCCGAGAAGCATACATGGCCCTTATAGGCTTTTTTGAAGATCAGGCAAGGGTGAAAGAATATCGAGCAAGTTGTCAAAAAAGTTCACTTTACGCATATGTGCATGGTGAATGCAAATCCTTGCTTGCCGAAGAGCACATTACCCAGGTGAAAAAGATTGGACTTGTATTTATTGATACCTTGATTGAAAGAGGGTGCTATAGCCAGGCACTTGAGATGAAAGATGTCGTTTGCACGCTGCTCAATAGCTTTGATGAGCAGAGGGTAAGCCTTCCCCACTACTCCTACTATCCGAGTGAGCGTTTTCCAGGCGAGCGATTTTCTATCCTCAAAAGGGAGGTCGTCTGCCTATTTGCGCTTGGTAAAAAACGCGGTGTAGAACAGGCGCTCACGCAGCTTGAAAAGCTCTATGAGGAGGCAGGAAAAGCACAAATGGCGCATCTTTCTGTTAAACTTGCCTTTAAATTGACAAAAAGCAAATCTGCTTTTCGTAAGCTTCTTTGCACATCAGCTCCTCAAGTAAAAGCCGTGCTCTGTTTTGAAAATGCCATACGATCAATTGTATCCCAAAATTGTGAAGACGCAAAAGAGAGCTTAGCAGAGCTGCAAACTTTCGACCCAAAGTTTGAGCTATTTACAGAAGATGAAAGGCTCATGCTCTATCAAATGGTTCATTTGACGACAGTTGACGTAGCCCAAAGAGAGAGCCTAGAAAGTCTTGGCATGTAAAGGAAAGAACCATGTTGCCCTTTAAATTGAATAACAAGCATATACGGAAAAGAACTTGAGGCAGAAACTATGTACCTTCATGAATACCAGGCAAAAGCACTCCTTGCAGAATTTGGCATACCAGTTGCTCCAAATAGCGTAGTTTCAAGTATGCAAGAGGTAGAGGCCCTTATTCGTGGTGGTCTTACTGAAGCAGTTTGCAAGATTCAGGTGCATGCTGGAGGACGAGGAAAGGGAGGAGGAATTAAGGTTGCAAGCAGCGCCCAAGAAATTCGCGATCATGCCAAAAATTTGCTAGGAATGCGTCTTATAAATAATCAGACAGGTCCAGACGGGGTTATAGCAGAGAAGCTTCTTCTCGATTCAGTAGTAGAATTTACAAGAGAATTTTATCTTGGCATCATCATCGATCGAAAACAGGCCTCTGTTTCTATCATTGCATCCAGGGAAGGCGGCGTAGAAATTGAGGAGGTAGCAAAAAAATCCCCCGAAAAAATTCTTGTTGAACGGGTTCCCCCTTCTAAAAAGCTCTATCATTTTCAACTGCTTCGGCTTGCTAAGGCGCTTGGCTGGGCAGGCCTCCATAAAGAGGCGGGCATCACTCTTATTAAAAATCTTCTTAATGCGTTTTATAAACTTGATGCTACTCTTTTAGAAATTAACCCGCTTGTAGAAATAAATACAGGATTTATAGCCCTTGATGCAAAAGTCAATATCGATGATAACGCACTGATTCGCCAAGAAAGGCTTAAAAGCATGTGGGATCCTTCTCAAGAAAGTATAAGCGAGCAAAGGGCCCATGAGCATGATCTTTCCTGGGTTGCTTTAGATGGCAATATCGGCTGTATGGTAAATGGTGCAGGCCTTGCAATGGCTACAATGGATCTCATAAAATTTTGGGGAGGCGAGCCTGCAAACTTCCTTGATGTTGGCGGAAGTGCCACCTATGAAAAGGTTGTAGAAGGGTTTAAAATCCTGTTTCAGGAAAAAAATGTACAGGCTGTTCTTGTAAACATTTTTGGCGGCATCATGAATTGCGAGATCATCGCAAAAGCGCTCATAGATGTGTTAGAACTCAATGCTTTTGTAAAACCCGTAGTCCTTCGTATGGAAGGAACAAATCAAGACGGTGCAAAGGCGATGATCAGAGAGGCAAATCTTGGCATCATAGTGCAAGATAGTTTAGATGAGGCTGCAAAGAAGGTGTGTGATCTATGTCGATATTAGTGAATAAAAAGAGCAAAGTACTCTGCCAGGGGATTACCGGCAAGGCAGGAAGCTTTCACACGAAAGAATGCATAAACTACGGCACAAAAGTAGTAGCTGGTGTAACTCCAGGCAAAGGCGGAGAGCTCTTTGATAACAATATCCCTATCTTTGATTCAGTACTTGAAGCAAAAAACGCTACAGGCTGTGATGTTTCGATGATATTTGTTCCGCCTCTTTATGCTGCAGATGCGATTTTAGAGGCAGAAGATGCAGGAATTCGTCTTATTATTTGTATCACGGAAGGAATTCCGCTGCATGACATGCTAGAGGTTAAACGCGTGATGGAGCAGAGTAAAACCTCTCGCTTAATTGGTCCAAACTGTCCGGGGATTATTACCCCGGATGATTGTAAAGTTGGTATTATGCCGGGCTACATCCATCGAAAAGGCGGTGTTGGGATAGTCTCTCGTTCCGGAACGCTCACCTATGAAGCTGTGTGGCAAGTAACAGAACATGGCCTTGGGCAGTCTACATGTGTTGGTATTGGAGGAGATCCACTCAATGGTACAAGCTTTATTGACTGCCTTGAGCTATTTGAGCAAGATCCAGAGACGGAAGCTATCTTGCTTATTGGAGAAATAGGCGGCGAGGCCGAAGAGATGGCTGCCGAATGGATTAAAAAACATGCAAAGAAGAAAGTCTTTGCATTTATTGCGGGATCTACTGCGCCTCCAGGAAAGCGCATGGGCCATGCAGGAGCCATAATTTCACAAGGCAAGGGCACAGCACAGGCCAAGATTCAGGCTCTAGAAAGCGCAGGCGTTAGCGTTATAAAAAATCCGGCCTTAATGGGTAAAACTGTATGTGAAGCTCTTATAAAATAGATCTAAGATAGCGGCTGAACACACTATAGTCTTTTATTGCCTGGCTTACCATTTCATAATAAACATCTCGTTTAGGAAAGGTAATAAACTCCATGCCCTTTTGTCTTAGTACTTCATTCATCATCATGCGAGCAAGCCTGCCGTTAGCATTGCCGTAGGGCCATATACGGGCAATTTCCATATGGGTAAATGCAGCAAGTTCTATAGGATCTTCATTATCATCTCGCCTTGCTGCAAACTGGTCAATGAAGGTATCCATCTCCGATTGGATTGCATTAGGAGCAGGGGGAAGGTGCCAGACTTCTGCCCAAATGGCTTTTTCTTCATCAGAGAAAGCTCCGAGGTAGGAAACGTCATGCTGTACTTTTACAATTGAGTCGAGAAAAATTTTAAATTTATGTGCAGGCAATTTACTCTGAGCCTTCACAATCCCAAGCCTTGGATCTCCACCATCAATTACCATATAGGTAGATCTATAGACACCAAGTGTGTAGGGGATATCTTGATCAAGATTTTGCTCGATGAGAATATGAAGACTATGCAGAAGTTTTAGAAGCTCGTCACTACTAAGAGTCATGATATTTGTTTGCTGAAGATAACGGATTGCATGCTGGTAGTTAAGATACATCTCTTGCTGCATCTTTTTTTTACCAAGCTGCCTGCCAACATTTGTAAGCATAAGTCCTGGATGCATAACGCGTGCTTCGTCGACAATTCTTCGAGCCTTAGGATCATCAAGATAAGAGAGCTTCTCTTCTGTCCAGGCAATAGACTTTCGTAGATATTCTGTAAAAATGGCTCGATCCCTTGTGCCTTCTCGAACAGCTTGTATATATTCTCTATGGTCTTTAAAGACTACCTGAGGCAGCTCTCCACTTTCTAATATGATGTTTACCATAAGGCGAGCTATACGCCCAACAGCGGTTGAAAAGGGTTGTAGGCGTGTAAATTCAGTATGAAAAAAGCTCGCATGGTCAATGTAATCTCCACCGTTTTGCATGCGAATATGCAGCTCTCTGACAAACTTAGTCATTTTCTCTGGCAATTCATCCGGCATTGTCATTGAGAGGTAGAGCATCTTATTCCACGCTGCAGCCTCTTCGCTGTTTTGTGAAAAGAGCTTTGTCGGATCGCTTTGTGCAATGATACTTCGCTCACTATCGCTCAGGGGAATGTCATATACGGAAAAATCATCAGTGTGAAAATAAGAATTTACAATTTTAGGCATCTTTCGATACTCAGTCGGTTCGGAGGCATTTGTTTTAATGATGCTGTGGAGCTGAAAAAGCTCCTCAACAGTTTTTTCTGTTTTGCCATGCCAGAGTTCACGAACAAAAGCCCATCTTGCGTAGTCAACCGCTCGCTCATAGCGCTCTAGTCTTTTTATTGGAATAAGGTAGCGAAAGGAAGTTTTATCGTAGCCTGAGCCGCCAATTCGTGTAATGCCTTTCTCATGGCGTGTCTCCAACTCTTTTTTGGTGAAATGACCTGGATATTGTGGATCGTAGAGGACAAAAAGATGTGATGCGATGGTGTCGGAACATTCTTGGGGAGTAAAGACAGTCTCTTTAAGTCCACATGAACTTGTACCTTTTCTTGTAAGTAATTGGCCTGGATTCATATAGAGCGGCAGGGCAAAGGACGGCGCAAAAAATGCACCAAAAACAACCGCAACTTTTGCTACCTCTTTGGCGGTGGCGGCAATTTTTGTAAAGATGCGTCCCCAATTGCACCCTTTTTGTTTTTCACTGTTGGAAGATAAAGCTTCGAGCTGAATTGATGATACTGGCAACATAGCCCGAAAACTATACGCTATTTTCTGATATTTTTACATCCATTTAACTATACAAATAAGTAACGAGGCAATTCAAGTTCATGATATGGTTGAGATTCAATTCAGCACTCATGGGTAAAACTATATGAAGCTCTTTACTAGTACTATTCCACTGCACATAACACCGCCATTTTGGATACTTGCATGCATCATTAGCTGGCTTGCAGGAGGATCTCCGCTGCACGCACCATTTCAATTTGCATCCTGGGTGCTTATAGTGTTTGCATCAGTACTTGTTCATGAACTTGGACATGCTCTTTTTGCAACGCTTTGGGGGCAAAATGTGCAGATCGTTCTAGGCCCGCTTGGAGGAACGACTATGTATGGCCAGGGAAGAAAGGCGCTTTCAAGAATAAAGGAATTTGTGGTAGTAGCTGCAGGGCCAGTTTTTGGCCTGCTTCTTGCAGCGGCAGCCTCACTTTTCTTGCATTTTTCAAACCCTATTTTTTATTATTTCTTGGCATCTCTGAGCTTTGCAAATGTTATATGGAGCCTGTTTAACCTTCTTCCCGTCCATCCATTTGATGGCGGCAAGCTGATGTCGATAGTATTAGATGCTATCTTTGGTCCTAAAGGTATGAGAGCCTCCTATATTCTAAGCGGCATCTTTGCTGTGCTTCTCTCAGCATACTGCATTTTTAACTATCAGCTCTTTGCGGGAGCACTTCTCCTTCTTTGCGCATTTGAGAGTTTTAAAAACTTCAAAGATAGGCGCTACTTTCAGACAACGCAGGTTGAGAAGGAGCTTGAAGTAATCGATCAAGCCAATACTCAAGGGGAGCTCGAAGCTATTATTGGTAGCACAAAGGATGAAGGGCTTCAAAGAGAAGCAAAGCTTAAGCTTGCCAAACTCTTCGTCCAATCGGGCAAAAATCAAGAGGCCTACAGCCTTCTCTCACATCAAAAACTCTTGCCCGAAGAGCTAAAGCTCAAGCAGTTTCTTGCCTATAAACTCGGAAACTACAATGAAGCACTCGATGCGGGAAATAGGCTCTTTCGAGAAAGTCAGGATCCCGCTTCTGCCATTATAAACGCTTTTTCAGCAGCGCGACTTGGCGATGTTAGCTCAGCAATAAACTGGCTAACCATGGTAAAAAAATCAAAAGCTGTAGAAATGAAAGCGCTTCTCAGCGCCCAAGATTTTGACTCTATCCGCTCAGATCCTCGTTTTAAGACCTTGGCTGTGGATGGTTCATTCTGAGCGGCTTTGTTGCATAATTAACCACCGAGGCACTGAGCTCACTGAGAATGGTGAGATAGTGAGAAATGGCATCCCCAAGCTTGTCATAATGTTTAAAGCTTTGGATTTACTAAGTGCCTCTGCCAATTCTTGAACTTGAATGGGTATAGAAGGCAAAAGTGGGATTTCCTGTAGTTCCATTTTTTCTCTTTAGCGTGGAGTTTCAACTTTGCTCATCTAATAAATCCTTATAATTAATGAGGAGCATTAGGATTTTTGAAGCGGACTTTCGCAACAATTGTAGAGACTGTTCGTATAAGCTCTTGGTTTTCTGTTTGGCTTACTTTCGCGATCCACTCGGTAATGAGCATATGATTTTGCTCGGGTTTTTCGCAGAGGGCTCTTGTGAAGGCTTCAATTGTTTCAGCGCTAGATTCAGGTGTGCCAATGGAATTGACATAGTTTGTGTAGGGTCGGAATGAAGAAATAGTAGATGTCATTTTAATTTGATCTCATGGTGAAATAAAAAGCCCGAGACTCTACGTAGAGCTCGGGCTTTTTAGCTAAATGTTCGTTATTCTAGGTCAAAGGTGATGTAGCGAACAACTTGGCCTGCCTTCACTTGGAGAAGGACATGCTTTTGGTTTGCTGCATCTTTCATCACTTTAAAGAACTCCTCTGTCGTGTTTACAGGAGTTTGGTTCACGGAAAGGATGATCTGGCCACGTCTTAAGCCTGCCTCTTGAGCAGCACTTGTTGGGTCGACATTTTTGATCATCACGCCATGATCGCGATCGAGATTTAGCTGCTGGGCAATCTCTGGAGTAATATCCTGTACAAGTATGCCAAGTGAGCTCTGAATATCTGTAAGACCGATATCATTTTCTGGGTGAGTACCTATCGTAGAGCTTATATCCATCTGCTTTTTATTGCGAAGGACAGTAAGTGTTACATTTTCACCCGGCTTCATCAAAGCGATCATGCTTCTTAGCGCGCCTACATTTTCGATAAGCTTGTTGTTAATCTTTAGGACGACATCGCCGCCTTGAAGGCCTGCTTTATCTGCTGGGCTGTCTTTTACAACTTCAGTGATAAGAGCACCTTCGCTTTTATCAAGATTAAAGGCATTTGCAAGCTTTGAATCAATCTTTTGCAGAGATACCCCGAGGTAGCCTCTTGTAACTCGGCCATTTTCGCGAAGCTGATCCATAACATGCTTGAGGATATTGCTTGGAATTGCAAAGCCAATACCCATATAGCCGCCATTGTTCGTAGCGATAGCTGTATTCATGCCTACAACTTTGCCATCCATATCGAGGAGGCAGCCGCCTGAGTTACCCATGTTGATAGCAGCATCTGTTTGAATAAACTGCTCAACTGGTGCAATATCAAGCTCGCTTCTACCTTTGGCGCTGACAACCCCTACTGTTACAGATCCCTGAAGGCGAAGAGGGCTGCCAACAGCCATTACCCATTCACCAATGTCAAGATCATCTGAGTTATCAAAGGTAAGAAAATCAAGGTTTGTCGCTTCGATCTTCAAAAGAGCTATATCTGTATTTGGATCCTGTCCGATGACCTTTGCAGCAAACTCTCTACCATCTGTAAAGCTTACAGTAATCTGCTCAGCTTCGCGGACAACGTGATTATTTGTAAGAATATAGCCATCATTTGTTACGACAAAGCCAGATCCTTGACCTTTACGAGGGCCTCTCTGCTCTGGCATAGGAAAACCAAAAAATCGTTCAAAGAAGTCGTCCTGAAATGGACCAAAGGGCTGGCTCATCTCTTCGCGGTTTCCAGAAGCTTTCTGAGAATATTGTGTGCGGACTGAAACTACGGCAGGAAGTGCCTTTTTTGCAATCTGAGCAAATTCTTTTGACATCTCCTTTACAAGAGAAGCCTTTGGCTCAGCTTGACCTGGAATTGCTAACAGGCAGGAAACTCCACAAAGGAGCATAAAACCTGTTCTGCGAGCGAATGTGTTGTTGATGTACATAGTTATGCCTCCTTAAAGAGCCTCATGATAGCTCGTTACGCAATTACCATACAAGTCATTTGACATTTAGAGAGCTCAGCACTATAGATAGATCTTTATATGATAAGGGGTAAGATGCGTACACCTATTTTGCTTATAGCAACTATTTTTTTTACACAGTTTCTAGAGGCAGTTCCTGCGCGAGGGCTCTGGACTTCCATTCAAGGAAACAGTGAGCATACAGGCTATCTCAACATACAAACTGATCTATCAAAGTTTAGAAAGGCGTGGGAATTAGAACGGAGTGAACATGAATTTTTCTATAAACCGCCATTAGTATCTGAAAAAATTGTCTATTTTCATCTTGTGCATAGATCAAAAAATGACCTTTACCCTTTTGTTCGAGCAGTCGATAGTGCAAGCGGCCGCGTGCTTTGGGATAAAGAGGTAGATTTTAATTCTTCGCTTTTTTATCAAGATGGAGAGCTCTTTGTGCAATCTACTGCTCTTTATTCCTACGATGGAGAAAGCGGAGATCTTAACTACATTGTACCTCTTGCTGATGGAAGCAGCCCTCATTTTGGAATGTGCAAAACAAAAGATGCCTTTGTAGCTATTTCTGGGGGAGAAATTCAGGCAATTACATCGGATACACTCAAGGCCTCTTGGCAGAGTCAGGAAGAGCAAAATATTGCCTTTCAAGAGCCTGCAATCAATAGCTTCTATATTGTAGAGACGACATCCGATGGGATGGCAATTTATAGCACAAAAACCGGCGCCCTTCTTGGCAAAGCCTTGTGCAACTGCTATCTAAATAACGCTGAATCTACCCACGTACCTGTCCTTGATGCAAAAAATGGCTTAGTCTTTAACTGCTTTAAAGACGAAGACTCTTGGCAGCAGCATCTCTATGCCTTTGATTTAAAAAAAGCCGCGGTAAAATGGAAGGTGCAAAATCAATTTGGTCAGCCGGCAGTTGCTGACAATTTCCTCTACATTACATCAACTGCAGAAAATGGCCTCAATTCATTTGAAGCGTCATCTGGTAAGCAGCTATGGAAATGGGTAATTCCTCTAGAAGAGGACATTATTAAAGGCTGGCCAGGTCCGGTTGCGACAAAAGACCTTGTCTTTGTACAAGGTCTTAAAGCAAGCTATGCGCTTAATAGAAAAACGGGACTTAAAGTGTGGCAAACAGATACCACAGGCGATATGGCACTTGGCACAAACATCCTAATAATCGGCGGTTCAGCCTTTTGGATTCGCTAATCTGCAAATCGCTTCGCACATAATGACAAAGCCATTTTGGATGCGGTCCCAGCTAAAATTTTCGTTAGGAGCATGGATTTTATCACTTGCAAGGCCAAGTCCGAAAAAGCAGACATCGGCATCTGCAGCTTTTGCAAGCTCTGTAACAATAGGAATTGAGCCTCCCTCATAAATATAGGCAGCTTTATTGTGATATACTCGCTCAGATGCATCAGCGAGAGCTTTTACAAGGGGTGAATTGGGACTTGTTCGTACAGGTTTTCCGCTTCCTTCATGGACATGGCAGACTACCTTAAAGCCTGGCTTTTCTTGTGATTCGATAAATTGCTTAACGCGCTTGCCAATAAGATGAGGCTCTTGGTCAGGAACAAGCCTGCAGGAGATCTTTGCAACTGCTTTTGCAGGAATCACTGTTTTAAAACCTGGGCCGCTATAGCCTCCATTAATGCCATTAATTTCAAGCGTAGGTCGAAGCCAGCATCTTTCAAGCGGCTTATAGCCCTTTTCGCCGCCTGTTGCCATGCAGCCGAATTCTTTTTCAAATTCCTCGTCGCTAAAGGTAAAGGAGATCGCCTTGAGCTCATCTTGCGAAGGGGTTGTTACTTCACTATAGAATTCAGGCACAGTAATTTTTCCATCTTGGTCTCTGAGAGTATCTAAAATGGTCACAAGAGCATGTAATGGGTTGTAGACGACTCCTCCTTGCATGCCTGAATGAAGGTCGCTTTTTGATGAGCTAACTTCAACAGTAAAGGTAATGATACCGCGAGTTCCAAGAGTAATTGCAGGAGTTGTAGCATTTTGCATTCCAACATCTACTACAAGAAGATAATCAGCCTCGAGCTCTTTCTTCTTTTCCTCAAGGACCTTAGGCAGGGATTTACTTCCTGATTCTTCTTCACCTTCGATGATGAGCTTGATGTTGACGGGGAACTGGCCATGTGCTGTGTATAGAGCTCTAAGCGCTGCTATCACATAAAAGCATTGCCCCTTGTTATCTTGCGCACCTCTTGCGACAATACTATTGCCTTTTCTAGTCGGAGTAAATGGTTTTGATTCCCACAGCTCTATGGGATCTACAGGCTGCACATCATAGTGATTGTAGATGAGAATTGTTGGCGCATCTTTTCCCTTTTTGCAGTTTTCTGCAAACACCACAGGGGCTCCTTCTTTGTTCCAGAGCTGAACTTCAAATCCAGAGTCTTTTAAATAGGTTTCAAGCCACTTGGCACATGCTTTAATCTCTGGGCGAAAGCTTTCATCTGCGCTGATGGAGGCAAACTGCAAAAATTCGAAAAATTGTTTTTCGAGGAGTGCTTCTTGTTCTTTAAAAAGTTTTTCGTACATACTATGTCCAAATTTTTTCTAAGTGTAATGGAAGATGTCCTGCCTGAATCAGGGCAGTATTTTCCTTCTCTAATAACTCTTTTCCGGCAAATGAGACTGCAACTGCCTCTTTAAATTGGGGGATGAGGTGCTGTTCTACGACTCGTACTATATCTGTACAGGTAGCCTGAAGGCAGGCATCTCTAAAGGCTTGCCGCATTTCTACAGTTTTACCCTCTCTATACCAGCTATAGGCGATTTCTGCGCGGGTTCCAGGCGCAATGGGGCTATCGAGGCTTTGGATCATCTCGCGCTTTGCTTCTTCAAGGTCATGCTCATCAAATTCATGGTTGCGAATATCTTCTAATGCTTCATCAAACGCTTTTAATGTCGAAGCAATGTTTGGATCTCTGTAGGAATAGAAGGAAAATGTTCCAGACATGATATTTGCAATACCGCCTGCCCCGTAAGCGCCTCCCTGTTCCCTAACCCTCTTGTGAAGTACGACATTATCAAAAAGAAATGCTGCAAGAGAAAGCGCTGCAGCATCTGAATGGCTGTAAGAGATGGTTTTGCACACTTTTGCTGTAAAGGCAACCTGCGATGCAATTATTCTGCCTTGACTCTGAGTAGGGCTCAGGTCATAGTTTGTGCTCCATGGTGTAAAGCCCATCTGTGGGAGCTCTTGAAGGCCTTCAAATCCATTATCGATATATCTAATCAGCTCAGCTGAATCGCAGGCAAGTACAAGATGTGGTCCCCGAGTGCAAAGGAGGGTCTTTGCCATACGCTCAAGGTTTTCTATAAGCCAATCTGATTTTTCATCGAAATTTTCGGCTAGAATCTTTAGTTTATGAAGGTAGTCTAAGCCGTAAAATGCGTTATTAACCTTGCCGGCAGCACTTAGGTTTGAGGCAGCAAGATTCATTGCATACTTTAAAGAGTTTGATACAAAGCCAGACTGAAGGCTTGTATAGTGCTTTAAGATAAGCTCCTTTAGGCGGCTGCGATCTGTGAAATTTGGATTTGTAGCCATGTCAAAGAGGAGGCTAAAGAGCTTGTCTGCCTTATGATACATTGCTTTGGAACGTATGTGGAAGGTGGGTGTAAAAGCTTTTGCTTCTTCCACTTGGTGGTTAAGCATGGTGAAAGAACCAATGCCCCCAGTATTTTCCTGAATATACTCTAGAGTTTCTTGGTAGGAACGATAGCCATTTCCAACTTGGGTTAACAGAACGCTAAAGAGCCGTACAAGCCACAAATCTTCTTCTTTAATGTGCGGAACTGAGAAGACTAAATCAGCATATGTGATGCTGTTTGTAAAGGTGTTATGGTGAAAGAGCTCAAGGTTTTCTACCTTTTCATGTTTCAAAGGTATGCTTCTTACCTGCTTTGGAACATTGTCTAAAGAAATTTTAGGTAAAATATCCACATTCTTTTCTTCATCCTCTTCCTCTTGAAGCGCTTCAAGGGCTTTTGTCTGCTTCAAAATATTCTCTTTGGCCTTTTCGGTAAGAATTGAAGAGGTCTCTTGCAGAACTTCAGTCTCTTTGATGAGCTCTTTGCTTGCAAGATCTGCATCAGGATGGAGCATAATTCTGGCAAAGTGGGTATTTGTCAAAAAGTAGCGAATGATCAGCTCGCTCATGAAGTTTGGTGAACTTGCAAGTAGGGCGCGAAATTCATCGAAGAGTGAGTGGATTCTCAGGCCATCTTCTGCATTTCCACCATGCTGCGCAAGAAGAGCCGATCTTGAAAAGAGGGAAAGTCCGTAGGGGGCAGAATCTCCTGTAATTTCGCTTCTATAAAGCTCTACTTGATGAAGCGCGCTTTCGATGAGCTTTTGGGGTATGCCCTCTTTTGCTAAGCGAGTTAGTGTATCAAATAGTAATCGCTCAAGCTGATTGACATCTTCAGCTTTGCAGCCTTTGAGAATTATACCGTAGGGCACTTCTGCTATTTCGCTATCCATGAGTGCCTGTGCCTGCTTGCATAAACCTGAGCGAAGAAGTTCAATTTTTAAAAGTGAGGCATCAGTTTCCATCAAAATAATGTCTAGGATGCAAAGGCCAAGAAGCGTGAGCTGATCAAGGATAGGGCAGGTGAGCCATGCAAAAGCAATGAGTGCCTTATCTGGACCCATTTCATCAGCACCGATAGGATATGAGCCCTCTCTGTATGTTGGCCTAAAAAATCGAGGCTGAGTAGGTATTGGCGGTAAAGGGGGAAGCTTTTTAACGCCTTGCAGCGCATGTTCGTTTAAGAAATCAAGATGTTTCTGCAGGGGAAGGTTTCCATAAAAGAAAAAGAGGCAGCGGCTAGGATGATAGTAGTTTTTATGGAAGGCTACGAGCTCTTCATAGGAAAGCTTAGGGATGTCTGCAGGATCTCCACCAGAGTTAAAGCCATAAGGAGTATTTGGAAAAAGTGCTGCGTTTACTTCTTCTATAAGGCGCGTTGTAGATGATGCTAAGGCACCTTTCATCTCATTGTAGACAATTCCTTTATAGACGAGTCTTCCCGAGGGATCAAATTCGTAGCGCCACCCCTCCTGCAAAAAGCTAAGTTCCTTCAAAAGCGGGTGAAAAACGGCATCTAAGTACACGTCAAGCAGGTTATAGAAATCTTGTTCCACCTGTGAGGCGGCAGGGTAGCAAGTAAAATCTGCTCCTGTGAGTGCGTTCATGAAGGTATTTAAGCTTCGTCGATTCATCGAAAAGAAGGGATCCTTAACAGGATATTTTTTTGATCCACAAAGGACAGTATGCTCGAGAATATGCGCTACGCCGTTAGAGCTTTCAGGAAGGGTGCGAAATGAAAGGCAAAAAAGATTTTCGGGGTCATCTGTTCCAATGTGCAGCACCTGGGCTCCAGATTCTTCATGGATAAGCTCAGTGAGGTGGCAGTTAAGCTCTGGTACTTTTTTAGATTTTGTTACTAAGTAGCCGTTGTATCGGTCATGAGTATCAAAGGTAGGACTTGTCATGTAAAAACTCTGCTAAGGTAATACTTCAGTATACTTCACTTGTTCCTTTGTCAGCAATGTGCTATCTTAGTTAAAAATGAACGGAATACTATGAAGCGAACTCTCATTTTACCCAATATTGTCACAGCATTCAGCCTCTCTTGCGGGCTTTTTGTTATTTTTAAGATGAGTATGATAGCTCCTGGACAAGTTACCTATCAAAATGTCCTGACAGCAGTTGCGATTTTATTGGTTGCTGCTTTTTTGGATCTTTTGGATGGTGCGCTTGCTCGTGCAATGAAGGTTGAGAGTGAGTTTGGCGGTGTTTTTGATTCTTTGTCCGATGCTGTATCTTTTGGAGTGGCGCCAAGTGTTGTTATCCTTAAGACCCTCTCTGTGGAAACGAATACCTTGCTCCTCTTTTGTCTGACTATGGGTGGTATGATCTATTCCATAAGCGGTGTGCTTCGCTTGGTAAGATATACCGTTACTAAATATACAGAAGAAGAAAAAGCAGAAGCAAAGGCAAGCTTTACAGGACTTCCAATTCCAGCAGCAGCTGCAACAGCTTTAGCAACAACGCTCTTTCTTACAAGTGATGAATCTAAGGTGCTTCACACCTTTACAGTTGATGAGCGATCAATCATTGCGACTGTCGTTTTCTTTATACTTGGCTATTTCATGATCAGCCGCTGGAAGTTTCCAAGCCTAAAAACTCTCCGTATTCGCGTAGGATCATTTCAAGTCGTGCTCTTTACAGCATTTGCAGCAGCAGTAATTTTGCTCACGGCAGTGCATAACTTTGCAGCCCTCTTTTTCTGCATAGCCTGGGGCTATCTTCTTGTTTCGTGGATCTTGTCACTTGTTCGCATAATTGCAGGCAAGCGTATCGGGGCACTAGAAGACTTTGAGCCTGAATCAGATGATGATGCCTCTGAGTGACATATAATCGGTTTTATCCTTTGTAGCATTTATTTCAGCTGATCCTGTTCATCCTGTCTATATTATTTTACGGTGGAGAGTGATGAGGGTGCCTTGGATCTGAATGCTGTGTTCGTCAAAGGAGAAGGTTTCATCTCGTGTTTCTAGGAGGCGAATCCCATAATTTGTCTTGAGGCGACCAATTAGCGTTCCGAGGGTTTTGCTTTGTGTGAGAAGCAAAGTGTCTACATCTGATTTTTCTGATGCTTTGATGATGATAAGGTCTCCCTTAATGATGGAAAATTCCTTGAAACTGTCATCGTTTGCATAAAATCCATAAAGAGTTTCAGTCACAGCTACTTCGTTTATGGAGATATCTACACTTTTGAACTGAGCAAAGAGCTCTACTTTTTTTCCTTTTGCAATTGCACCGATGATGGGTACCTGCACAAAAGGTTTACCTTTTACTGCCTTCAAACTTCGAGTGGTATCTTTAAGATGGCCATTTGCCTTAAGATTTTTGATGTGCTTATGAAGCGTTGCTGGGGAGGAAAGCCCAAGCTGCTTCATCAATTCACGATAAGTGGGGGAGTAGCCTTTTGCTTCTCTAATAGAATGTATGAGAGTAAGAATCTGGCTTTGTCTTTTTGTAAGGGTGCTCATATGGGAGCAGGAGTTAAAAAGGCTTTTCTGAAACGATCAAGAAATGGCGCATCAAAAAGAACATAGTCAAGAGCATAGGAAGTATACCACATGATGAGCGCGGCAATATAGACATCCGAGATAAAATGTCCGCCTTGGACGATTCGTGCAATTGAGAGTGATCCTCCTAGGCTGAAGGCTAATATGAGGCCCAACACTTGAAGGGATTTATTCTTATAGCGCCTTCCCAAAAAATAGAGGCAGAAAAAATAAAAGCCGCACGTTGAATGGCCGGAAGGAAAAGATTTTGATGGCTCAGGCGCTTCGTTAAAAAGCGGCTCATAGTAGGCTCTAAAGTTTTGCGATCCGCCAAACTCAACAATCTGGCGAGGCCGCGGCCTTCCCCAGCATTCTTTAAGTAGGGTATGTGTGATAACAAGCGATCCAAAAAAAAGTGTAAGTGAAAGCAGGGCAAAGCTTGCGCGATACTGTTTAAGGCGTGATATTGCAAGGCATACTGTAGAGATAAAAGCTAAAGCTGCAGCTGGCATTGCTCCGTAGAGATAGATAAAATCAAAAAACGAGTTTGTGTAAAAGCCATACTCCTCAGGATCACTACTTGTCCAGCCTCGAAAGAAGGTCATCTTTGCGATAAACAGGTCAAGAGATGCGCTAAAGGGGGTTATTAGCAAAAGTATTATAAGAGGCACTGCCCATAGTGCATGTCGTTTCACAAATCGGCTCATCTAAAGTTCGTGCTATACTTATAGCTGAATGGGCAATTTTATACACAAACAAGTGTCAAACTGCTAAAATCTCATAAGAAAGAAGAGGCTTTTATGGTTGAAGGGTTTTTAGTGCTTTTTTTTGCTTCTACAATTTTCTTTGTATATCGATCTGTTTCTTTACAGATTGAGCTAGCAAAGACAAAGATACGCCTTGAGCAGGCAGAGGAGAAGCAAAAGTTTGTTGCACATGCAGAAGAAGCTATGAAAAATTCTTTCAAAGTCCTTGCAGCAGATACGTTGCAAAATCAGCAAGATGCTATTAGCGATGTAGTAAAGCCGCTCAAAGAATCTTTAGAAAAAGTAGATAGCAAAATTCAGGAACTTGAAAAGACAAGAATTGGGGCGTATGCATCCCTTACTGAAACGCTCAAACACCTAAACAGCACACATACGCAGCTCTATACGGAAACAAGCAAGCTTTCGCGAAGCCTTAGAGCTTCTAACGCAAGAGGACAGTGGGGAGAGATGCAGCTAAGGCGAGTCGTTGAGCTTGCTGGCATGGTTGAATACTGCGACTTTCTCACGCAGCATACAGTACAACAAAGCGAAACTCGCCATAGACCGGATCTTATTATCAAGCTTCCTAATGATCGCATACTCGTAGTAGATGCTAAAGCGCCTCTACAGGCATATCTTGAAGCAATTGAGGCTCCAAATGAAGAGCAAAAAAGCCTAAAGCTAAAGGAGCATGCAAAGCAGGTAAAAAAGCACCTGCAGGATTTAAGTGAAAAGGGCTACTGGGAAAGCTTTAGCGAATCGCCTGAATTTGTAGTGCTCTTTTTGCCTGGCGAGTCAATCTATGCTGCAGCACTAGAAGCAGATCCCCAGCTCTTAGAATTTGGCCCGCAAAAAAGGGTCCTTATGGCGACCCCGACTACTCTTATAGCGCTTTTAAAAGCAGTATCTCTTGGCTGGAGAGAGCAGGTGATGAGGCAAGAGTCGCAAAAGATTTGCGAACTCGGCCGCACCTTGCATGAGCGGCTTGCTATAATGACAGATCATTTTATACGCCTTAAGCGCGCTATAGATTCGACAGTAGATGCCTACAACAAGGCAGTAGGAAGTTTAGAGTCGAGAGTCCTTCCATCTTGCCGCCGTTTTGAAGAGCTCGGCGTAACAAGCGGCCAGCCGCTTCCAGAACTTGAACCTATAGAAAAAATAACAAGATAGTATGGACTTTTCTCTTTTAGAATGTAGCTCAAATGAGCTTTTACCTTTTGCACCATTTCATCTGACCTTTTCATGGGATGATGCTGACGTGCTCCAGCATGTCGATATAGTCTTAGGCACTGGATCTGTTACAGTTGAAGGATCAGCTCATGCATTACAAGAAACAAAAAAGTGGCTTAGAAACTACTTTAAAGGCAAAAGCTACAAACTTTCACACGTACCATTAACAGCTTTGCAGCAGCATCTTTTTGAAATACCCTTTGGCAAAACGACAACCTATGGAGAGATTGCAGCATCTCTTGGAAACAAAAATGCAGCTCGCGGGGTTGGAAGGGCTTGCGGTGCAAATCCCATTCCTCTCGTAGCGCCTTGCCATCGCGTTCTTGCAAAAAATGGAAAGCTTTGCGGATTCAACAGAGGCCCTGCTATTAAGGAAGCGCTGCTCCTTCTCGAGCAGCAAATAGTAGCCAGATGCCAAGATCGCTTATAGACGCTAGGGCTCCTATTCAATCATCAGTGGGGGATATCCTTTGGCGGCGCGCTCTGCTTGCATGGCATTGATTTCCTGCGAGAACTGTTCTAGGAAATTTCTACGAGAACCAGAGTGGGTTACTTCTCTAAGGTTGGGCATTGAAGCAAAAGCTTTTAAGAGGCTAGGATACGTGGAGCTCATGTTGCCTAGATAAATATCTAGTCCAGTAAGTTTATCAAATTTTTTAAGTTCAGTTGCGAATTTATCCACCGTAACAGCACTGAAGTATTGTATGCTAAGTTTTGTAATGCTTGTATTGCCGGTATCTCGAAGGATAGGCGTGAGGCGGTCTTTCGTTTCGTCAGCTGCAACATCCTCTTCTGAATGATGAGGTAGCTCTGATAAATTAATGGTTAATTCTGAGAGGTTTTTTAGCTTTGCAAATGAGGGTGAGAGTAAATGAAGCTCTCGTGCATCAGGTTCACTTCGCGCATAAAACGTAAGAGATTTGAGTTCCTGGCATCTATCAAAAACATCTGATAATAGAGGGGCAGCGCGAGGATTGAGAATACACTCAAGGCCTGTAACATGTTCTGGCAAAAGCTTAAGGAAAGGGGCTATTAGGCCATTGACTGGGCCTAAAGCTATGTAAGACTCTGATAAAGCTGTGTTCGTTTTAAAACTAAGGACATCTCTAAGGATCTCCTTAGCTTTATCATCATAGATACAGGCGCCCAGCAATCCTCCGATTGCTATTTGTATTTGTTGTCCCGAAAT
>CAYWZU010000008.1:0-39027 GCA_964462925.1 uncultured bacterium | reverse complement strand
GGCGCTAGCTCTTGCGGGGCAATCTCTTCAAGCGTTGTAAAAATTGTTTCTAGGGAGGAGGCCTCTAGGTGCCTTATCAGAGCGTTAGCAGCAGCATTTCTGAGATGAGGAATGTCATATTTTGCCGCAAGCATGAGATATTTGGTTGCGTTTTTGTGATCGAGATATCCAGGAAGAGCGTTTTCATCTAATTTACAGAAGAGGTAGAGCTCATTAAGAGTTTTTGCGGATTCGTTTAATTTCGCAAAAGATTCTCTTCCCTCTCTAAACTGACTTCCAAATAATGCTTTAAAGAATCCGGAGCGGCTTGAGAGTACTTCTGGATCTATTTTTGTTTCAAAGTTGTCTCGAGTACGTATTGTTACTGTAGGTGGAAGGGTGCTTTTTATAGAGGTCTGTAGTGCGCTAATGCCAGCTGCAAGCTCATGATGGCTGAGAGGTGCAAGTTGCTTGTTCAGCCCTTTAAGTGCTGCTTTTAAGGCTTTGAGGACATCAACGTCTATAGACTTGAGCTCTTTGACATTGTGCTGGAGGGTTGTAACAAGACGAAGGGCTTCATTACCGCTTTCACCCAGCACTTTAGAGGCCGCAAGATTCGTCAGCTTTTCAATCATTGAGTGAACTTCAGCTGTTTTTTCGTCCGGCTTAGGGGCTAGAGGAGATGTGCCTGCAGGAGTAATCATGAGTTCCTCTTGTTTGATTAAATTATAATACTTTATTTAATTTGGATCAAATTTGAGGATAACGAGGGTTTCGATTTGATCTGTGCCTGGAAAAAACAAGTAGCTCTTTGCAAAGCTTTGGACCCAATTCGGGAAGGCCTGCTTGATGAATGCGAGGTCTTTCTCGAGTGAAGTATAGTCGCATGAGATATAGGCAACTTGCTTTAAACCTGGTATGGAAAAAATCTTCTGAATGATGGCGTTTCCAAGTCCCTTTCTTGGAGGATCTACTATGCAGACTCCGGCTCCCTCCACAAGAGTTAGGCATTCTTCAGCCTTTGCAGTTAGGTATGAGAGTTTGTTTTGTTCTGAGTGGGGAAGTTTGTCTTTTGCAAGCTCAAAGTAGGACTTTGCATGCGGCTCAACTTCTACAAGGCGAACTTCCTTACATATCTCCGCCATGCATATGCCGATTGAGCCAATACCTGCATAGAGCTCTGCAACAATTTGATCGGGGAGGAGCTTTTCTCGTAGATCAAGTATAAGCTGCTCATACATCTCGAGATTTGCCTGGCCAAAGTGAGAGGGGCCAAATGCAATCTTGCAGCCTGCGATATCTTCCCAGATGGGATCGTCGCCTCTGATTTTTTGCCAAGTTTTTCCAAAGATTGTGTTAGTGGGAAGGGTATTAAAGTTTACCCATATAGAGTGCCAAAAGCTACTGTCGTAGAGCTGTTCTATAAGATTGTGCCAATAGGGATTTATCTCTTGCATATTTAGCACAAGGCTTAGCTGAACTCGTCCTGTTGACCTCTCTACAATGCACTGAATGTAGCGAAGATCGCCTTTGTGGCTTCTTTCATCGTAGGGGATAAGTTTCTGTTCTTTTAAAAGTTTTGCTGCTTTGTTAATTTGCGGGTGGTGCACTCTGCAGTGGGGAATATCAAGCACTTCATGTGTGCCTTTTTCGAATAGGCCAATTGCATTACCCCTCACAGCAAGCTTTGCACGAATTCTCCAGCCTATGATGCGGCCCTGCTGATACTCAAGAGGGATGTCAAAAAAGCTCTTTGCTCTCATATAAAGCTCGGGAGGCTTTTCACATGAATTTTGCGTGCAGCCGCTACATTTTGGGAAGTGGGTGCAGTTTATTTCATTTCGTTTTGCATCAGTGTGCATACAGCTTCTATCAAATCATTTTGCTTGGAACTAAAGACAAGTGCTGTGAATTTGCGATTTTCATCATCCTCTAAACTATTTCCTATCTGTTTGACAGAGGCTTCTTCCCCATACAGCTTTACTAGCAGCTTAAATAGAGCAACGCTATTTACCTGTGCTATTCTTGAATCAAGTAGAGAAGATCCAAAGCACAAAAAGGCATTATGTCTTGTGTCCTGAGTATATTGTATCCCAGACAGCCGTAAAATATCCTGTATTTTTTCAATGGCACAAAGTGTTTGAAGCATACAGACATTCTGACTGCTGCAGATTACGTGAAGGGGAGTTCTGCCAGAACCTTCTTCTTTTTGCTGAATAAGCTTGTCAAACCAAGATCTTTTACTTAGTTTTTTAATAACGGCGACATATTGGCCGAAATCTTGCTGTTCTGCGATGTAATGCAGGATATTTCGCCCCTTTATGGCAAGCTCCCTCGTTGGGTCTTTCACTTTTTTGAATCTTTGACGATTTGAAATGAGTTCTATAAATCCTGGGAGGGGGTTTATTTTAGGCTCTTCAGCTCTTTGAACATCAGTAGTGATTGCGTGGCGTAGTTGTAAGAGCTCCCCTGGATCTATAAATGACTCTTGCTTCTCAAAAAGACGGAAAGGGGGTTTTGGGGGCGGGATTTCATTTTGGGCAGGTTCCGCTTGGGCTAGGTTTTGGGCAGGTTCCGCTTGGGCTAGCTCCAAATTAGCCAAAAGGGAGGCAAGTGAGTTGTCCTCTTCAGTATCTTGAGAGGTCTCAGTGGAACTTACCATGATAACAAGTTCTTCTTCGGTGAGGGATCTTCTAGTTCGTACAGGATTCATAAAACCTCTTAATTATTCAAAGTTTACGCTAACAAAGTGCATAATTAGTCACAATTATAATAAGATTTTATAATTAAATTAATTATTGATAAAAAATTAAAATTATGGATAATAAGAAGTGGAGAGGGAATACCTAATCCAACCGGCTTTTAGCCGAGGAGGTCTGCTATGCATATGAAGAAGATCTTACAGAAGATCGCACACCTCGAATTTGTAAATGATCAACTCTCAACTGAGCTGCAATACGTAGATAAGCTTTTGAGGGCTGTTGGCTTTACAGAAGGGCTTAAAACTGTAAAAGCTGCGGCACAAGAGCTTTTCGAAGAAGAAAAGCAAAAAGCTACTACCAAAGAAGAGAAGCCGCCTTTTGAGTAGGACCAGTCGTTTAGGAACTAGTGAAGCCTTGCTTTATTAGTTCCTTTTTTTCTACTATGCAAATCAAACAGTAACAACAGGTTTTGCAATGCTAACTGCTTTAGGACATCTCTATGCACAAAAGAAAGAACAATTAGATACTTATGCCAAGGAGAAGCCACATCTTTTATCAAGGGTCTATCTCACGCTTGGGCGGGCAGTAGATTATTTTACTGAAGATCTTTTGCCAATGCCTGAGAAAAAGGTAAACGAGTTTGCCAAGGCACATCTGCCAAAGGCAACTGCAGCTTTTACCTTTGCGAGCATGTACGATGAATCGTGGCTTCTAAATGCAGGATCTAGTTTTATACTGCAAAAATTTACGCATGGTAATTCTGAGAGGGGGGAAAGGCGCTTTATTCGAGATATGAGCGTTTTGCTTTTTGCTATGCATACTGTAAAGGCAGTTCATAATGCGACAACCTTTTGGAACTCGCCGAGTCTTCCTGCACTTACGGGTCTTGTCTGTGATGTAGCAGCACTTCTGACTTTGAATAATGTACTCTTTGAACATAAGCCGGAGTCAGTCGTCAAAAAGAACTAAGTCAGCTACATCATTTGCTGTAAGTCTGTTTTCATCGAAAAGGGCATCTTGAAGATGTCCTTTTTGCTTTTGCAAGGCAAGGATCTTTTCCTCAATAGAGCCTGCGCTGTAGTAGCGCTTAATAAAGACAGTCTCTTCTCTTCCTATGCGGTGCGCGCGATCTATAGCTTGTGCTTCCTGGGCTCTATTCCACCAGGGATCATAGAGCAGGACGTAGTCTGCTTTTGTAAGGTTTAACCCGACGCCGCCAGCTTTAAGGCTTATTAAAAAAAGCTGCCTATTTGGATCGTTTTGGAAGGCATCTACAAGCTCTTGTCTATTTTTAGTCTGACCTTCAAGAAGTAGATGGTTTGGCACCTCCTGTGCAAAAAGGTGCAGCATGCTTGTGAACTGACTAAAGAGCAGTATCTTCTTTCCTTCGCTAATAAGGGTTTGAATGTCAGCGAGGGCTTGATCAAATTTTCCAGATGTGGCAGCACCATCAGCAATCTGCGGTGCGAGGAGGGGATGGCAAGCAATTTGGCGAAGGCGAAGTATAGCTTCAAAAACCTCTATGCGGTGGGATTCGATCCCATCATGCTGCACTTTTCGTAGAAGGTTTTGTTTAAAACTTGAGAGATACCTCTTGTAGAGCTCACTTTGCTCTTCTGTCATATCGACAAAAACTGGCTGATCGATTTTTTCAGGCAGGTCCTTTGCCACATCTGATTTTTTCCGCCTCAAAAAAAAGGGAGAGATCTTTTTTCGTATCAGGCTAAGGGGATCATTTTTATCTATAAGCCCAGGTTCCAAGAATTCAAAGTGGTTTGCAACCTCTTCTACGCTATTTTCAACAGGTGTTCCAGTGAGGAGAAGGCGAAAGGGGGAGGAAAGTTTTGCTGCTGCTTTATAGGTTTGTGTAGATGCATTTTTAATTACTTGGGCCTCATCAAAAATCAGCATGTCAAATGTATGCTTTTTAAATTCCTCGATTTCTTGCCTGAGCATGCCGTAGGAAGTGATTGTGATGTCATCCATTTTTGCTGGTAGAAATCGCATAATTTCTCGCCTCCAGTTTTCAACAAGGGAGGTTGGGCATGTAATAAGTACCTTGCCTTCAAAACAGGACAAAAAGGCTAGCACCTGTACAGTCTTTCCAAGGCCCATTTCATCTGCGAGAAGGCCATTTAGGCCCTCTTCATACAGCTTGATAAGCCAATTAAGGCCCTCTAGCTGGTAAGGCCTGAGGGTGCCCTGAAAGCTTGAGTTTGGCTGCCTTTCGAGTCGCATTCCTTTGAAGAATGCTTCTAAGCAGTAGAGGTTTTTTTTAGAAACTGTGAGTGTATCTGATGTTCCGAGTTCTACATGTTCTAAGAGCTCTTTTGCTGCAAAATTGTTCTCGAATGAAAGTAGGAGTGTTTCATTTTCATTTAAAAGTGCAAGTTTTGATTGTGCTTGGACTGGATCTACGAGGGTATGAAGAGGGGCTTCTTTATCTTTATAGAACACCTTTCCCGTTATAGTTTTTGTGTCATCAATAGCAATGTCTACTGCTTTCATGAGGACAACTTCGCGCCCCGCATCATCAAACACCTTCCAGCCCTGATGGATCAGTGTCTCCACAGCTTTTAGAGAGCTTGTAGTCGGAGCGTAGTGGGTTGCTTTTCCTACCTCTTTTCGGATAAATCCTGCTTTTATAAGATCTGCCTCTCGTTTCAAAAAGCGGCTATCTACAGAGGCAAAGGAGCATGTTGCATCTACAAGTGTGAGCTCTGGAGTCTCATTTTTCGCTTCAAGTTCTAAAATCTGCGTAGGGTCTACATCTCTTTTAAATTTGCGATATTCTTCTGCTGTTACTGTTATGGGTCCGCTACTAAAGCGCACGATGTCTTGCCAACCAATTTGAGGGTCGCAAAAAGAGAGTAGCTGGCCCTTTAAAGCAGCTACAGGAGAAGTTTGGGCAATAAGGTCAAATTCCTCTAGGCCTCTATTAGCAAGCAGGGCGTGTATCGTAAATTTTCCTTGAGACTCTTCGACAAGATATTCGAGCTGCAGCTTTGAAAAAAAATCAGTAAGAAGCCGCTTTTCGCCGATATAAAGCATCTGGCTAAGTGCTAATTTCTGAAGCTTCTCATATGCCTCAAGAGGTTTAAGCTCAAAAAACTCATTTTTTGAAGATTTTAGCACGATTTTAAGGCTTTTTTTTGATCGCTGTAGATCGATAGTGTAGGTAAGCATGCTGAGCAGTATAGCAAAAAAGCAAATAAACAGCAGGATACGCTTCGCTCGCAAGATAAGCAGGATAGATGCTGCTTATCCAAAATAAAGGAACCATTTGCGAGTGTCATAATTGCTATAAATGAGCGCTCCATCTATGATTTTTATCAAATTGGAGACTCTATGCAACCCCAAGCTACATCTTGGAATCAACTTGCGACTATCTTTAAAGTAAAAAGTAATGAAATAATCGACCCTCGTGCGGCGTATAAAATTTTTAATCATGTCTTTAGGTCGATACTATGACAAACAAGCGATTTTGGGCGGAAAATGGAACCTGGGAAGAGGCTGAGCAGCGCTGGGATGAGGGAGCCCTCGTAAAAGAGAAAGAGCATCCTCTTAAAGTATTAAAAACACTTCCCAACATGCCAGGAATGGCTGAAGATACGGCAAAGAACCTCAAGTGGAAAAGCCTTAAGTGGATGGTGAAAAAGGATGAGAACTTTAGAGTGATTCGCCATGTGCTTAAATCTCCTTTTAAACATCTCTATAACTATGCAGCTTCACTTCTTAAAAAGAAGCCCTACATTCGAGATGATGACTTTTTTCTCTATGGAATCAAGAGTGTAGATGAGTTTAAAAAACTCCTTGCAAAGGAAGATTCCCTTCTTGTTGTTGGCTTTTCCTACTGCGAAAAACCGCATGAATGTCCATCGGGCAGGTTTAATGACGGCTGCATCCATGATCCTGAAAATCCTGTCTGCCGCCAGTGCTTTATTGGTAAATGCATTCACGCTCTGCCAGAAAATCGCACAGTACCTCTGCTCATCCCGACCATCCACTATATTGCTAATAAAATATTTGAAATTATAGATGCAAACCCTACAAAAAAGGTGATCTTTCTGATTACAGCATGCGAGATGACCCTCGAGATGTTTGGAGATTGGGGAAATCTTTCAGGTGTCCGCGGCATAGGCGTTCGTCTCGATGGCCGGATCTGCAACACCATGCGCGCCTTTGAGCTTTCAGAAACCGGCATCAAACCAGGACTTACTGTAGTCCTAGAGCCTACCAAAGAGAGAATCCTCAACCTGATCAAAGAATGGCGATCAAATGTAGAGTAGCACTTGCATCTCTTGTCAAAAAATGATAGAGATAGGGCAAGAGGTACAAGATGGATTTAGAACTAAAGGGAAAGCGCGCGCTTGTGACGGGAAGCAGTTCCGGAATTGGTGAAGCAATTGCCAAGGAGCTTGCAAAAGAAGGCGTACAGGTGGTAGTGCATGGCAGAAATAGGGAAGCACTTGAACGAGTGACTAAGGAGATTGTATCTCTTGGCGGCAATGCGGTCAGTGTACGGGGCGATCTTGCCTTTGATGACCAAGCAGAAGATGTTGCAAAAAAGGCCCTTCAAGCATTTGGCGGTATTGACATCTTGGTAAATAACGCAGGTGCCTTTCCTGTTCGCGACTGGACAAATACAAAACCTGAAGACTGGCTTTCTCTTTTTAATGTAAATGTTGTCTCGATGGTGCGATTGATCAATCTTATTGTGCCCGACATGCGCAAAAACAACTGGGGAAGGGTAATCCAAATTGCAAGCATTGCTGGTACTTTTCCAAGTCCTGCCAACCCAGACTATGCCGCATCCAAAGCAGCCAATATGAATATGACAGTAAGCCTTGCAAAAGAGCTTGCAGGATCTGGCATCACCGTAAATACCGTCTCTCCAGGTCCCATAGTAACTCCTGGCATCAAAGATACTTTTACAAGAATTGCAGCAGAGAGAAAGTGGAACCAAGAGTGGAAAGAAATTGAAAGGCGCGCTGCAAAAGAAATCCTCCCCACGCTTGTAGGACGCTTTGGCAAGCCAGAAGAGGTTGCAGCACTTGTCGCCTTTATATCTTCTCCTCGCGCAGACTACATCACGGGAGAAAATATTAGAATCGATGGCGGAAGGGCTGGAATCGTTTAATCGATAATGTCTGGAATGTGTCTTGTAAGATACATCTTCTGAAAGCAATCGAGCTTATCAGTTATCTGTGTCATTTTATCTAGCTCCTTTTCATTGAACGCTTTTCTTTTGCTTGGTGCAAGATAGTCTTCAATTATGTGCTGCACAACTCGCATTGCCATCAAGATCTGAGGGATCTCTGTTTGCATATTGGCACTTGCTACTGCATCATTTAGTTGATGGTAAAAGCAGTTTGTGGAAAGTGTCTCTGGCTCATCTGTAAATTTTGGCACCTTATGGGCTAAATCGATTGCTTGATGAGAGCTTAAAGTTGCAATAAGGTCATTTGCCTTTTGCATGTGAGGCGGAAAGTTAAGAACCTCATGCTTTTTCATGTAGTCTTCAATCATTTCACTAACAACTCGCAAATAGCGGCGATCGCCTGGTGCATTTTTTGCAAGAAGCACCCTTACTTCAAAATCGCGAAGAAATACCCTCTCTTCACTTGTAAGAGCCGCTTTTTGTTGAAAGAGTTTGCCTGAGATGGAATCGGGCGTTCCCACAGGCGAATTTTGGGTTGTAGCTAGCGGCGGGAAAGCTCTGCTTATCGAAAATGTGCTATTTGGTACGTGAAGTGACATAGAAACTCCTAAAATGCAGGTTGAATGGCGCCTTTGTATTTGTCGAGTATATGAGCTCGCATCTTTTGGCTTGTCATCGCCTTTTTTAGGGCGATGAGGTCGGGCCTATTTTCATCACCCTTGCGGATGGCGATGACATTGGCAAAAGGCGATGAGCTATCTTCTAAGAGCAGAGCATCTTGCTTTGGCTTTAGGTCGGCTTGAAGGGCAAAGTTTGTGGGGATGATGCTTGCATCGACATCTTGCAAAGTTCTAGGTAAAAGTGCGGCATCCATCTCAATGAAGGTGATGTTTTTTGGATTAGAGGCAATGTTTAGAACGGTTGCATGATAATTTTTGGGGTTATCGAGCTGAATAACGCCAGCATTATGAAGAAGCGCAAGAGCTCTTGCTTCATTTGTAGGGTCATTTGGAAGGGAGACGATTGCTTTCTCTTTAAGCTCGTCGATTTTTTTTATCTTTTTTGAGTAGACGCCCATAGGTTCTATATGTACTTTAGCAAGGCTCTCAATGGGGTAATGAAACATTTTTACTTGAGATTCTAAGTAGGGGCCATGCTGGAAGAAATTGGCATCTACTTCGCCGTCAGCTAGTGCTCTATTTGGGATGTTATAGTCATCCACTACTAAGATATCGAGATCGATGCCATCTTGGTCGTAGAGATCTTGTGCAATATAGCTGAGCATCTCCATGTGGGGAACAGCTGTTGCAGCAACTTTAAGCTTTTTATCATGCTTTGAGCAGCCTGTCGCAAAAATCAGAAGAAAAATAGCAAATAACTTTTTCATCTTGAGTGGATTCCCCGTTTTTTATTTATATGCATCGCTATGCTATTTCCAGCGCTTTGGGTAAGTTGTACCAAGAGAATAATGATGATAACTGTCGCTACCATAATAAAAAGGTCAAAGCGCATGTACCCATACTGGATGGCCACTTTGCCAAGTCCTCCAGCTCCTACCATGCCTGCTAAGGCGCTATAGCCTATTAGGTTGATAAGGGTGAGTGTGAGTGCCTGGATAAGTGCAGGAGTTTGTTCAACAAGCAGCACCTTTGTTATAATCTGGTAGGTATTTGAACCCATTACGCGGGCTGCCTCGATGATTTCTCTATTTGTTTGACAAAGCGCATTTTCTACAAGGCGGGCGATATAGGGGATTGCTCCAATTGTAAGGGGCACAATAGCTGCAGTATTGCCAAGGCTTGTTCCGACAATAAAGCGTGTAACGGGAATAAGCGCTACAATGAGTATTGCAAAGGGAAAGGACCTTCCGATATTGACGATAGTATCAAGAACCTTGTAGAGGGAGCTGTTTTCCTTGATATGCCCCTTGGAAGTGATGGTCAAAAGTATTCCGAGGGGAAGGCCGATGAGCGTTGCAAAAAAGGCAGAAGCTGCCACCATGTAGATGGTGTTCCAAAGCTCAATAGGAAGAAGCTTTATGGCAAGGTTGATGCTCTCTTCGTTCATAAAAGCTCCATATGGATCTTGTTTGCTGTCAGATAGTCTCTCGATGCTTTTTTCATCTCCTCGCTTCCCGTGATATCTACCACAAGGTTTCCGATGAGAATGCCTTGTACAAGCTCGGACCAGCCGTAGAGGATATTTACATCAACGCCGTACTTTTTTATCATCTGCGAAATGACAGGCTCCTGAGCTTCATTGCCTTTAAAGGATAGCCTTAGCAAGATTCCATTAGGAGAGGCTTTTTTAAAGATCTCTGTGGGTATTTCGTGGGTGGTATGCTGCAAAAATTCTTTCGTCTTGGGATGCTTTGGATCTCTAAAGATATCGACAACTAGCCCTGTTTCTACAACTTGCCCCTTATCAATTACCGCAAGCTTTGTACAAAGCTCCTTTACCACATCCATCTCGTGTGTGATTAGGACAATAGTAAGGTTAAGCTCAGAATTTAGCTTTTTGAGCAAAGCGAGGATATCTCTTGTTGTTTTGGGATCTAATGCCGATGTTGCTTCATCGCAAAGGAGAACTTCTGGGCTTGGCGCTAAAGCCCTCGCAATGCCTACACGCTGTTTTTGGCCTCCGCTAAGGCGGGCTGGATAGACATCTCCCTTTTCAGAAAGGTCTACAAGCTCAAGCATCTCTTGCACTCTTTTATCAATTTCTTCTTTGGAAAAACCCTGAATTTCGAGCGGGTAGGCAATATTTTCACGTACAGTGCGGCCAGCGAGCAGGTTAAAATGCTGAAAAATCATGCCAATATTTTGCCGGCAAGTGCGAAGAGCGCATTTTTCCATCGCGGCAATATCGCAGCCATTGATAGTGATAGTTCCGCTCGATGGTTTTTCAAGTGTGGCAAGGCACCTGATCAGCGTAGACTTTCCCGCGCCGCTTTGGCCAATAATGCCAAAAATATCGCCTTTTTCAACAGAAAAATTGATATTCGTCAGTGCGTCGACAGCTTGAAATCTTTTTGTAAGATTTGTTACCTGTATAATTGGCAATTCTTTGAAGGCTCTACCTATTTTATTAAGTAAAAACTATATCAAATAAAGCAGTTATCCACAAGAGCTTGCAGAGCGAGTTGATACCTGCTATGATGGGTTTATGCCAAATATTTTGATTGAAATACGAAAAGTTTATACCCCACAAGAAGAAACTGCAATTATAGATGCAGTCCACGACGCTCTTTTAGCATCTTTTAAGACGAGGCCCCAAGATAAAAATGTGCGCCTTATTGTCCATGATCCTGAGCGATTTAGCTGCAGCCACCTGCGGCAAAATCCTGAGCGCTTTACACACATAACCATAGACTGCATTAAGGGCCGATCTCTTGAAGCCAAGCGAAAGCTTTACCGCACCATCATAGAAAAGCTCGAGCCTTTTGGCATACCTCTGCAAGAGATCGAAATCATTATCCGGGAATTTGATGCCGAAAATTTTGGCATTCGGGGCGGCTATCCGGCATCTGACGTTGATCTTGGCTATTCTATAGAGGTCTAAAGTGCAGCATGAAAGATGCCTCAGCAGATAAATCTACTCTTTTTGACATGAAGGGCAGTAGTAGCTTACGCGATGTCTAAGCCCGGTCCATTTTTTTGTTATTTTTCCACCGCAAAGTGGGCATTTTGATTGACGATAGACCTGGTAGTGCTTTTTTAGCTCAAATACTTTTCTCCATTCATAGAACTGATGGGAGAATGCATGCACGATTTCAATAAGCTTTTTTAAGGAAGGTGTAGTTATTGCCACTTTTGTTGGCTGCATGCGGGCTAAAAAGAGCGATTCGTTTTTTATAATATTGCCGACGCCAGCAAATAGCGTTTGGTCAAGAAGCAGGTCTGCGATTTCTTGCTCTGGATACTGCTTAATGCTTTTTAGCGCCTTTTTTGGATCCCAAAGAGGGGACATTATGTCGATAGTAAAATCATAAAGCTCTTTAGCATGCGCATTTTCGATAAATTGAAGAGATGCGCTGTAGAGGTCAATTTCACCGCTAGGGCATTTGATCTGCAGGCGAATGGGGCGATTTTTTCGCGGATAGTCTCCAGTAACTTTTTTGCCTTCATATGTAGCCTCAAAGCTTCCAAAGAGCATAAAGTGTATGCGTAGGGCAAAGTCATCAAACTGAAGGACGAGATGCTTGCCCCAGCTAAAAATATCGACTATTTTTTTGCCAAGCAGCCGCTCCTTGGCAATCGAAGTATTGCCCCCGACTGCTTCAATATGCTTGCCTACAAAGCTTTGCAGCTGCTCTGCAGCTAAAAAGAGGGATGGTCCTTCCATAAGGCCGATATTGGCATAGATTTGCTTTTTTGAGAGAAAAGATTTACTAATTTTTCCTTATTTTTCGTAAAAAAATTCTACTAGAAAAATACCTATCATATAGGTTATATTACATATAAGGTAGGTGGATTATGCTAGAGTATCTTTTTTCAAATAAAAACGTAGAGAAAGTACTGATGTACCTTTCACTCCATTCAAAGGCAAATGCATCAGAGCTGAGTAGAGCATTTGGGACAGCACTGGATCCTATTCAAAAAACCTTAAAAAAGCTTGAGGCGGGTGGATTATTGGTGAGTTTTCTAGAAGGCAAAACTCGCCTTTTTTGCTGGAATCCACGCTATCCCTTTCTAAGGGAAATACAAGAACTCGCACAAAAGGCTTATACCTTTCTTCCGGCTCAAATGCAAGAAACATACTACCATTCAACAAAAAGAAAACGCCCTCGTAGAACAGGAAAACCTTTATGAGCGATTTTGCCAATATCGACCTTAAAAAGATGGAATTGAAGCTGTTAATCCTCCTATTGCTGTAGGACATGAATCCATCCGTTCCTTTAACATGCTTACATCAGGTTTAGGAAGTTAAAAACTACTTACTCCAACAGACTGTGTAAAAGACCGTCTTGCCGCCTTTTTTCACTGGGGATATCCCCAATCTTTAGAACAAGCCCGTCTCGTTGTCAAAAATCAACCTATTGATTTTGAGAATTTAACCGCATTGGCAAAAAAAGAGGGTTTTATTGAAGGGTTGCAGCAGTTCTTAGATAGTGTGAAATGAAAGGGGCCTCTGCGCCTTGTGCGATCAAGTTGCATGCTTGAGATGGTCCTTCCATGAGTCTGGTAGTGCCATGGATTTACTTTTTTGAGAGAAAAGATTTACTAATTTTTCTTAATATGTTAGGTGTAAAAAGTCCTCGTTAATGTCCTGTACATGTAAAAAAATCAAGGAGCTTTTATGCGTAAAATCGAAAGAGCAGCGCTCGCTGCACTCGTCCTCGGTTGCTTTAGTACACCATGTGCGTATTCAAACAACTACATGGGTCAGACAATGTCTCAATCTGCTAATTCTGATTTCCCTCAAGATATGGGAAATTCAGCTTCAGATATGCAGCTGAATACAAAGATTAGAAATGAGGTAAGTAGAGGAATCCTTTGGGATAGCTACAAAAAAGTAACTCTTAATACAAACAATGGAAATGTGACTCTTGATGGCACAGTCGATAGCCAAAGTGATAAAGATAAGCTCATCAATAGTGTCAAAAAGGTAGATGGTGTTAAATCAGTACAGTCTAATTTAACTATCGACAATGGCGATCAGAGTAACAGTAGCGATATGAATGCGAATAGAAATTCGAATTCAAATCGTAACACCTTTGCAGGCAACTGGAACCAGCTTAAAGGCAAAGTGAAGGAGAAGTGGGGAAGACTCACAAACGACGATCTTGCTGAAATTAACGGCAGAAAAGACGTTTTAGTAGGCAAACTCCAAGCCCGCTATGGCTATAGCGAAGAAGAGGCAAGAAAAGCTGTTCAAAACTTTGATATGAACAATATGAACAGCATGAACATGGATAATCAATAATCCTTTAGCTTTTTAGCGATAAGGAGATTTTCTTGATTAGGAAGTACGAGCACTTCTGGTATCGGATACCAGGAGAGCTCGTTTTCTATTTTTTGGCGAATGAAAGCTGCGTGCTCTCCAATACCGCCAGAAAAGATGAGGGCGTCAATTCCTTTAAGCACTGCAATGTATGCACCTACGTATTTGACGATGCGGTAGCAGTAGAGATCGATTGCAAAATCATCTGGATTTTTCTCTATAAGCGCTTTCATGTTGCTTGTTCCTGAGAGGCCAAGAAGACCGGATTCATAGTTTAGAACATGAGATGCATCAGTGGTTTTGGCAAGCTCAAGCGCTACCTGTGGATCGATATCGCCAGATCGTGTCGCCATAACGAGCCCTTCATTTGGCGTATAGCCCATGGAGGTATCGAGCGGCCTTCCTTTATCTATTGCTGCGATAGAAGCGCCCGCGCCTAGCTGCAGGGTAATTATTTTGCCTTGAGAGTTTCCGGTTTTTGCAACATACGATTCCCAGAGAGCTTCATGAGCTATGCCATGAAAGCCAAATCGTTCGATTCCATATTTTTTAGGGATTGCATAGTAGCGGCTATGCTCTGGCATAGTGCGAAAGAAGGTAGTATCAAAAACCGCAAGCTGAAATAGCTTTTTTCCGTAATAGGAAATGCATGCCTGAATTACTTCGACAGCTGCTTTATTGTGAAGAGGAGCCAGTTCGATGAGCTCTTCAAGGGTTGCTATGAGATTTTTATCAATTTTTGTGGGCTTTGTGAAGCGATTTCCCCCATGAACGATGCGGTGGCCAATGGCGCTTGGTGTTGGAAGTCTTTTAAAGAGGGTAAGAAGCTCATCTTTTGTCGTATTTCCTTCCTCTACGAGTTCAAGACCTTCAGTGAAGAGGGCAAATTTAAGTGATGAGCTTCCACTATTTAGTGTAAGAAAATAGTTCATTAGTATGGCCATTTCCAGTCGCGTATTTGGGGCATATCATCTCCGTAGGTACTGATGTAGCGCTTATGCTCAAGAATTTTTGCCTCTATCATCTGGCGAACATAGGCATGAATGCTTTCAAGTCTAGGAACGCGCACCACAACATCGAGAGCTAAGTGAAAGCGGTCTAAATCATTTAAGACAACCATGTCAAAAGGTGTTGTCGTAGTGCCTTCTTCTTTGTAGCCGCGGACATGAAGGTTGTCGTGGTTATGTCTTCTATACGTAAGTCTATGAATAAGCCAAGGATAGCCATGAAAGGCAAAAATGATTGGCTTATCTTTTGTAAAAAGATCATCAAATTCTTGATCTGTAAGGCCGTGTGGATGTTCTGTAGATGGCTGGAGCGTCATTAAATCAACAACGTTGATGCAGCGGATTTTGAGATCAGGAACATACTGTCTCAGAAGATCTATTGCTGCTAGTGTCTCAAGTGTTGGCACGTCCCCAGAGCAGGCCATAACAACATCCGGCTCTGATCCAAAATCATTACTTGCCCACTTCCAAATGCCAATACCTCTTGAGCAGTGCTGCACAGCCTCTTCCATGGAAAGGTACTGCAGCGCCGGCTGCTTTCCAGCGATAATGACGTTGATGTAGTTTTTGCTTTTCAAACAGTGATTTGTTACTGAAAGGAGGCAGTTTGCATCTGGTGGGAGGTAGACGCGTACAATTTCTGCTTTTTTATTTACCACATGGTCGATAAAGCCAGGGTCTTGGTGAGAAAAACCGTTATGATCTTGCCTCCAAACGTGCGATGTAAGTAAGTAGTTGAGGGATGCGATAGGAGCTCTCCAGCGGATGCCGCGGCATACCTTTAACCATTTTGCATGCTGGTTGAACATGGAGTCTATAATGTGGATGAAGGCTTCGTAGCAGGAAAATAGGCCATGCCTTCCCGTTAGAAGATATCCCTCAAGCCATCCCTGGCACATATGTTCGCTAAGAACTTCCATTACGCGTCCGCTATGGGCTATATGCTCGTCAGTTGGCAAAATATCTTCCATAAGCTGCTTATTTGTCACTTCGTAGACGGCATCTAACCTATTGGATGCGGTCTCATCTGGTCCCATGATGCGGAAATTTTTGTTTATTTGATTTGCTTTCAGGCTGATAAGGTCGCGAAGGTAGGTGCCCAGAATGCGCGTTGCTTCTTTCTTTTCAGTTCCTGGCTTTTCGATTTTGACCGCATAGTTCCAAAAATCTGGCAGCGCAAGATCTTTTAATAAGAGGCCGCCATTTGCATGAGGATTTGCTCCCATACGCCTTAGACCAGTTGGGGCCAGATCTTTTAATTCTGGTATGAGGCGCCCTTCTTTATCAAAAAGCTCGTGAGGTTTATAGCTTAAAAGCCACTCCTCTAGGAGTTTAAGGTGTTCAGGCTTTGAGCTAAGCTCAGAAAGCGGCACCTGGTGCGATCTCCAGAGGCCAGCTATTTGTTTATCATCTACCACTGACGGGCCAGTCCATCCTTTAGGTGTCTCTAAAATAAGCATAGGCCAAAGGGGGCGCGCTTCACCATTTTCCTTTATTGCTCGTATCTCAAGCACTATTTTTTCGAGCGTTTCAGCCATGAGAGGGTGAAGAGTTTTTGGATCTGTTCCTTTTACAAAATAGGGTTTATAGCCATAGCCATAAAAAAGACTTTCTAGCTCCTTTTGAGGCATGCGGGCAAGAAGGGTTGGATTTGCAATTTTATAGCCATTAAGGTGAAGTATCGGGAGCACTGCGCCATCTTGCTTTGGATTTAAAAACTTATTGGAATGCCAGCTCGCAGCAAGGGGGCCGGTTTCAGCTTCTCCATCACCTACTACTGCGCAAGCTATTAGTGATGGATTATCAAATACTGCACCATATGCATGAGTAAGCACATAGCCAAGCTCTCCGCCCTCATTTATGGAACCTGGAGTCTCAGGTGCAGCGTGGCTTGGAATTCCGCCCGGAAAGGAAAATTGCTTAAAGAGGCTCTTCATACCCTCTTCATCTTCTGATATATTGGGGTAAAATTCGCTATATGTTCCTTCTAAATAGGTATTTGCAACAAGAGCCGGTCCTCCATGGCCAGGTCCTGCTAAAAAGATCATATCGAGGTCATACTTTTTAATAAGCCTATTGAGGTGTACGTAGATAAAGTTAAGGCCAGGTGTCGTGCCCCAGTGTCCAAGAAGCCTTGGTTTTATGTCTTTTATAGTGAGCGGTCTAGTAATCAGGGGGTTGTCAAGTAGGTAAATCTGGCCAACTGAAAGGTAATTTGCAGCCCGAAAATAGCCATCTATAAGGTCAAATTCGTCCATAAAAACTCCTCTCCATTAATCTGAACCGTACCAGATGCTTTAAATAAAATAAATAATTTAGTATAATAAAGAAATAGTTAGGAGTTTACCCTATGGAACCAGTACAGAGACCACAGGATACACCTCAGCATTCAATAAAATCATCTTTTCGTGCGGTTACCAAACGAGAGGCCAAAGTTGGAAAAGCTGTCGGCACAGTACCAAGCTGGTCTGTTGAACTTGCTCGGGGTAAGGATAAAATTCTCTATCATCGGCCAGCTGATGCAAGTGGGGAAGTGTATATGGTTCCACGTGCCGGCTTTCTTGATCATAGAAAAAAGACATTAAATCAAGAAGTTGCCTTCTGCAAAGGGCTTAAAACAGCGCTCAAGCGCGTAGAGGGTGAAACAAACCTCGAGATTGATATTAAAACAGAAGAGGGCAAGGCGCCAAGTAAAGCAAAAGCTCAAGGAAACCTTGAAAAATTAGCGCGAGGCCAAAGCTTTGAGCAAGCAAAAGCTCGGGCTCTTCAGCTGGTAAATGGCATGAAGAATTTACATGCTGCAGGTGCTGTGCATGCAGATATCAAGCTTGAAAATATCCTGCTTTTTCCAAATGAAGTTGTTCGCATAAGCGACTTTGGCAAAGCCGTTAAAGTCAAACAGGATCAAGAAAAAATTCCCTATTCAGGCAATACGCGCTATGGGCCCCCGGAAGGGTCGAAGAGCAAAGCGGGTGATGTCTATGGGACAGCTATTGCTCTCATTCGTATGCTTGAAGAGCCATTTCTATCAGATGCTAATCCAACACTCCTTAGCGTTGACTCAAAAGATCAAAAGACAACTGGTGCTGATGAGACGCGCCGAGGCATCGAAAAATATATGCTCGATCATAAAGCATTCGTTCGCACTGCAGAAACCAAGGGAACAGGTTTTAAAGGAAGGGTAAAGGATTTTATCTGCCGCGTACTTACTGTTACTGGCAGAATTTCTCCCAAGGCACTCGAAAATGAGCAAAGGGTGCTTCACGCCTATATAGACGCTCTTGTTTCAAAGGTTGGCCACGAGTTAAATAAAAAGCAGAGAGAAGAGCTAGATGCGCTTCTTAAAAATATGACAAATATCGATCCTAAACAGCGGGAACCTATGAATATGTGCTACGCGCGACTTAAAAATTTGGTGTTTAATGAAAAGCCGTCGTGAGTTTATCTTAAGGATTATAGCCTGTCTTATAGCTTGTGCACTTTTTCTGATGCTAGCCTTCACAATACTCAATCTTAAGCTTGAACAAGCAGGTATTGGTGCTGCCAAAATCCCGGCAAGAGAGCTTGTGGGTATTGCGTATTTTAGAGCTTTAGAAAGGACATAAAGGACTAAAAAAACCAAAGGGACCTAAAGGACATAGCATACGTCCTTTAGGTCCCTTTGGTCGTTTTGGTCCTTTTAGTCTCTTTTATCTACTATACGGTCTTTTACGAGGACCAAACTTCCAGTGCTGCGGTTTCGCAGAGGCTTTAAGTTTAGGCTCCATGCCAGCGATCTGGTGAGAAGGAATTTTTTGTCCTGTGAACTCTTCGATGCGGCGAAGGGAATCTCTATCCTTCATCGATGCAAAGGAAAAGGCAACGCCTTTGGCGCCGGCTCTGCCAGTACGGCCTATTCTGTGGACATAGTCTTCTGCGCAGTTTGGAAGATCAAAGTTAATAACGTGGCTGATATTTTGTACATCGATACCGCGTGATGCTACATCAGTAGCAATCAAAATGTTAATTGTACCTTCACGGAGTCTTTTTATGGTTCTCGTGCGCTCTCTTTGGTTCATGTCGCCATGAAGGGCAGCTGCTTTATAGCCTGAGCCTGAGAGTCTATCTTCAAGCTCTCCAGCATAGCGCTTTGTTGAGGTAAAGATAATTGCTTGGTTAAGGTCTGGGTCACTTAAGATATGGTCAAGGAGGCGATGTTTGTGGTTGAGGTCATCAACATACATGAGCTTTTGGTCGATATGCTCATTTTTTACCATCTCTTGCGTAACGGAAATTTCTACAGGATTGCGAAGCAGTCTCTTTGAAAGATTGAGCACCTGACCTTTTAGGGTTGCTGAAAACATGAGCGTCTGGCGATCTTTTGGAAGCGCTTTTGCAATCTCTTCAACGGGTTCAATAAAGCCCATATCAAGCATGCGGTCTGCTTCATCGAGGATGAAAAGTTCAATACGTGAAAGGTTGATTCTTCCGCGCTTCATATGGTCGATGAGGCGGCCAGGTGTGGCAACTAAAATTTCAAATGGACGTGAAAGCTGTCTATTTTGTACTGGATATGGTGTTCCACCATAGATGCAGACAGTTTTTGTACGGGTAAGGTACTTGCTATATTTTTCAACTTCTTTAGCGACCTGCATAGCAAGTTCGCGAGTTGGAACGAGCACGAGCACTCTTGGTCCAATGCCAGGAACTTTTGAAGGTTCTGTTAGCTTATGGAGGGAAGGAAGCGTAAAAGCTGCCGTTTTGCCGGTTCCCGTTTGTGCAGAAGCTCGTAGATCAGCACCTGCTAAAATCTGCGGTATTGCCTGCTGCTGAATCGGGGTAGGTGTTACATAACCTGCATCATCGATTGCTTTTAGGATATTTTGATGTAAATTTTGGTCTTGAAATGACATGAATCTCTTCTTTTATTGTATGAAAAAAAGTAAGCATAACACAAACAATCTATTTTTTATAGCTTTTCTTTGGGTATATAAGTAAAGCAGATGCCAATAAGAAAATGAAGCTTGAGAAGAGTAAAATAGGCAAATCTCCCCATTTCCCGTAGAGAGTAGGGTAGTGATAAGACGAAAAAGAGACTAAAAAGGCAGAAGATTCTCCTTCCCCCTCTTTGATAAGGACCTCTCTTCCGAGGCTATCTACTACTCCAGATATTCCAAAATTACAGGAGCGAATCAGGGGAGTGCCATTTTCTACCGTGCGCGGTCTTGCATGTTCAAAATGCTGAATCGCAAGAGTTGAGTAGGGAAACCAGTAATCATCTGTTAAATTTACTAAAAGAGTGGCCCCTTTTACGGAATTTTGTCTCATGAGACTTCCTACCGTTTCCTCATAGCAGACTGATGCTCCAATTCTATGGCTTCCATATTGAAAAGGCTTTGCCTCAGTCCCCGGAGTAAAAGAGTCATAAATCCCATATTTTGCTGCCCATTTTTTTGCAAAATTGCAGGGGATATATTCACCCATGGGAACAAGTACTTGCTTGTCATAGCGCTGAGGTGGAAGCTTTAGGTCATTAGAAAAGAAAAAAGCCGAATTATAATAGAGGGGCCTGCTTGAATTTGGACGCCTCTTTATTCCCTCAAGGCCAACGATCAGGGGACAGTTAAAGAGTCTGACAACTTCTTTTGCTACATCTTCAGAGGTAAGGTGCGTTTCAAGTGTTGGTGCGATTGGAACGCCAAAGGCCTGCATAAAAAGGTTGTTAATATCATCTGTTTCAAAGAGAAGGGTATTGCTTCCGTAAGGGACAACGCCTTCTGGCATTAGAATAAGGTCGGGATGTTCCTTTTGGAAAAAAGGGCTTACAGCAAAGATAAGCTCTTTCCAGCAGCTAAGGGCTCTTTCTTGCGGAGAAAGTTTTGGCCTTGGCAGTGGTTTAAATTCTTCCGGTACCTTTTTTGAGTGTACAATAAGGGCCCGGGTAGGAGTATGGGTAAGGTTGTAGAGGGCCTCTTCTTTTTTATGAAACTGCAAATGCCAGCTTCCGTAAATATAGGGGACGAGGGCGACTATAAAGGCTATAAACCAAGAAATTAGATTTTTTACTAGAAATGCGCGAACAACTAAAACATTTGTTAACATTACCCAAAAGGTCATGCCAAAAAGGCCAAAAAGCGACGCTGTTTGCAAAGTTACAAGATTGGCTGCAAGCTGCATACCTGTAAGATCAAAATAAAAGCCAGAACACCAGGTGCAGCGGCTCCATTCAAGAAGCGTCCAAAGAGAGGGTATAATAAAAAAAGAAAAGCGAGAGGTGAGTATCTCTTTTGTTACAAACAGGCACAAGATGCCAAATTGCAAGCCCATCAGGCTGGAGAGGAGTAAAAATGTAGATCTAGCTGCAACTACTGGGTGATAGGTAAACCAAAAAAGTTCTACACACTGTACGAGGAAGAAAAAACAAAAACCAAAAAGAAAGCGCCTTTTTGGACTATGCTTTGTAAGTTCGTAAAAAAGAAATGTAAAGCCGATAGCGCTTGCAACAGCTGCGGTAGCTGAGGAATACGCGGCTTGTCCAAAGGTTATAAGCAAATAGGAGACAATGAGTCTTGCCGCACGCTTAACATGGCCGATATCAAAGGCATTCCAAAATGCTCTAATTGCTTGTGTAGGGGCATTTTTACTAGTCATTAAGCGATTATTTTATCAAAATTTTGTTTTTTTGAAAACTATACTAATTGCTTTTATTTTAAAAGGCCTTTAGAATATCCAGGATGAAATCTCACCAATTTAGACTCAATCATCTTTCTCGTCTTCTTGAAGCCTATGAAAAACAGCATGGCCCAATTGACTATTTTGTAAGTTGCTACTTTCGGGAAAATAAGGCTTTAGGCTCAAAAGATCGCGCATTTATTGCTGAAGAAGTCTACCGGATTATACGCTGGAAGGCGCTTATCGACTACTTTGTACCAGATTCAGACTGGCAAAAGAAACTCGAGTGGATAAGTTCAAATGATCCAAAAAGCTTTCTGCAAGATGAAAAAATTCCTCTTCACATTCGCTACAGCTTGCCAAAAGCGCTTTTAGATGAACTTACAGATTCATGGGGTGAAGAAAAAGCAAAAGAAATTGCCTTAAACTCACTTGAAAAAGCGCCTACTGTAATTCGAACAAATCTTCTAAAAACAACTCGAGATGTGCTTTTAAAAAGGTTTCTTTCTCAAGATTTTGTTGTATCGGCTACCGAGCATTCTCCTGCAGGCATTGAGTTTCATAAAAAAATGAACTTTTTTACCCTTAAGGAATTTACGGATGGTCTTTTTGAAGTGCAAGACGAAGGCTCTCAGCTTGTTGCTGACCTTGTTGATGCTCATCCATTTGACCATGTCCTTGATTTTTGCGCAGGAGCCGGAGGGAAAACGCTAGGGTTTGCCCATCGTTTAGAGGGAAGGGGGCAAATATACCTACATGATATCCGTCTTCATGCGCTTCATGAGGCAAGAAAAAGGCTAAAGCGAGCAGGTATTCAGAATGCCCAAATACTTCCTGCAAGTGATGAGCAAAAACTTAAGAAACTCAAAAAAACCATGGACTGGGTCCTCGTAGATGCTCCCTGCACAGGATGCGGTACGCTCAGGCGCAATCCCGACATGAAATGGAAATTTACTACAGAGATGGTAGATCGCATCGTATCAACGCAGCGAGTCATCTTTGAGCAGGCCCTAAGCTACGTAAAACCAGGCGGGCACATCGTCTACGCTACCTGCAGCATCCTAAAAAAAGAAAATGACATGCAAGTAGAGCACTTTCTGAAGCACTATCCGATAGAGCTTGTGAGGGAGCCATTTTCCTCACTGCCGGAGCCTGGTAAAATGGATGGCTTCTTCGGCGCCACCTTCAAAAAAATAAAATAACGAATTTTACCACAGAGACACAGAGGCACAGAGAAGAGAGTAAAAAGAAAAAATAGTTTATTTATTTCTTCTCTCTATTCTCCTTCTCTGTGTCTCTGTGGTAAAATTTTTTGAAAAAGAATGGTAACCAAAAAGTCCCTAGGCGTATATGCTAGTGGCTACTTTGTTTGAGGAATTATGAGATTTTATCTTCTTATCTTGTTTGCTTTGATGTCTACACTTTCAAGTGATGAGCCCAGACGCCGTATTTCTGTAAATAACCGCGTGCTTGCTCAAGTAAATGGCAATGCTATCTCCGTGATCGATGTGAAAAAGAAGATGGATATGATCATTTTTCAAAACTATCCACAGTATCTTGATATGCCTGAAGCAAGATTTGAGTTTTATTCTAAGCACTGGAAAGAAGTGTTGAATGATTTGATCGATCGCGAGCTTATGATTCAAGATGCGGATGAAAAGGGCTTTCCGATTAGCTCTGGAGACATCAGAGAAGAGCTTGAAGAGATATTTGGGCCGGAGGTTATGATAAATCTCGATAATGCGGGCCTTACCCTTGATGAAGCATGGAAGATGGTAAAAGCAGATATAACGATCCGCCGTATGCTCTACTACCAGGTACGCATGCGCATTATGGCTGAGGTTACTCCAAGCGAGATCAGAAAAGCTTATGATGAGGTTGTGAAGACAATTGGCAGCCAAAAAGAGTGTGTATGGCGCTGCGCTACTATAAAATCTACAGACACTACTCGTTCATCAGCATATGCAGATAAGGTTCTTGCTCTTTTGCAAAATGAACAGGTGTCGCTAGATGCCCTTCAAAATGAGCTTGAGAAGAGATCGCTAGTAGATCCTGAAGTCCAGCTTTTGATTTCGCAAACCTTTTGCCAAAAGCAATCAGAGCTTGCAAAAGGCCTTCAAGACCTTCTTTTGAACATGAAAGAAGGCTCATACAGCACGCCGCAGCTTCAGACAAGTAGATCAGACCAGAATCCTGTAATTCGCATCTACTTTGTCGAAAAACTCTCCGAGGAAAAGGTGCCAAGCCTGCAAGAGCTAGAGCCTCGCCTTCGAGAAAATATTATTCAAGAAATGACGGCAAAAAAGACAGCTCTCTACTTTGACAATCTCAGGCGCCATTTTCATCTTTCAAAAGATGCGATGGAAAAAGAGCTGCCAGTTAACTTTCAGCCCTTCGTCCTGAAGTAATGGCCAAATTTCGTCCAAAAGAGCTGCAGGAGTATTTAGCAAAAATTGGGGCAAAACCGTCAAAGTCCTTGTCGCAGAACTTTCTTATCGATGGAAACATCTTAAATAAGATTGTAGACCTTGCCGAGGTGACAAAAGATGATCTTGTCGTTGAGGTAGGCCCTGGCCCTGGTGCACTTACAGAGCGACTTCTTGAAACAGGTTGCGACGTTGTAGCCATCGAAAAAGATGCCACTTTTGCAAAAGCGCTTTCAGCTCCAAAGCTTTGTGTGATTGAGGCCGATGCCTTAGAGTATGATCTTCAGCCTCACATCGCCAAAAAAGCAAAAGTAGTTGCAAACCTGCCCTACAATGTAACAACACCGCTTCTTCAGCGATTTTTAAAGCAGGGAGAGCTTTTTTCCTCCCTTATCGTCATGGTGCAAGATGAGGTTGCAAGGCGCCTTACAATGCCCTGTCCTCCAAAAGATTTTGTTGCATTTACGCTTTTTCTGCAGTACTACTCAAAGCCTCGCTACGGCTTTATCGTATCGCCAACTTGCTTTTATCCTGCCCCTGGTGTCTATTCAGCAGTTATAAGGCTCGATCTTGAAAAGCGCTTTCCAGTACAAGATGAGGATCTATTTTTTACGCTTGTCAATGCAGCTTTTTCGCAGCGTCGCAAGATGATTAAGGCAACGCTAAAGCCTTGGTATGAGCCTCAAAAACTAATAGAAGCCCTAGAATTTTTAAAAAAAGCTCCCACAAGCCGTCCGGAAGACTTATCAACTGAGGAGTGGGTGAAGCTTTATAATAAGGTGAAAGCACTATGAATTATATTATGGGAATTGCAAGTTTTATTCCTTGCGTTTGGCATGCTGGTAAGGCCTTTGCCTTAAGCAAGCTCTATCTTCCAAATGATAGACAGTATGAAATGGTTCGAGACCAACCAGGTTTAGAATTTTTCTTGGAAGGAACTCAGATTCGGCGTGATGTAAAATTGATACCAACTGAAAATGAGTTTTTTCCAGAAGCCTTCGGATCACCTACGTCGTGGAATGCTGCCATTCGCGTACACAAAAAAATGCTTGAGATAGAGCCAGCTGGGACACGCTACCTTCTGAAAGCTGAACTTTACAAAATTCATGCTAATATTTGCGTAAAAGATGAGACAATTAAGGCAATAGGGACGCTCTTTACAGCCATATGCTGTTTGCTAGAAGCATCTGAAACCGGCCGCATTTTGCCCCTTACTGCTCTTATGGGGGTAGAATTTATGATGGATTATTGCTTTACAAGAAGCTGGGAAGAGAAAGCAAGACGCTTTGCTCTGAAGGCTTCAACGAATGAAGAACTTCTAGGCGCTCTGCATATCTTTGAAGCTCTGCGAAAAGCAAAAGAGGCCGATACCCTTCCCCGCGAAGGAAAAGTTGTAAAGGAAGAGCTTGAGGCAAGAAATAGTACCAATTTCACCTACAATGTAGCGAAAATTGCAGATTTAGTACGGACAATAAATTCCATACCAAGTAGAGTTTTTTAAAAAACTCTAAAGAGGTGGAGATATGTCGATTTCAATCCGCGGTGATTTACTCGAGTTTAGTTTACTAAAGCGAGAGTGGAAGGAGACGAAGCTTGTCCAAAATCTTTCGATTAGAATACGCTCCATCCGAGATGAGGATATCCGTAGCTACGCTGCTGCTACATTTTGTAGCTATCCAGCCATTTTTGCCCAAGCAAAAGGCGAGCTGTTACAGATCGTGCAGGAGATAGATCCAGTTTTACATACAGCCATTAGTGCTGGCATTCCTGATTGTGAAGTACTAAGCGAGCTGAAAGAGATTAAGGATTCATTGGATCCTGTAGATCCTGTAAAGATGAATACACTGCTTCATCGTGCAAAAAGCTTTGACAATGCCTATCTACGCGCTAAGGCTATTTCTAAGATTGCCTATCTGCAAGAAGATGAGAGCCTTTTACATGAAATTACCTCGCCAAGCATGAAAGCGTATGCCTTTCATAAGATCCGTCAAAATAAGGATGTTGATTGTTGCGAGCGGATTTCAGAGACCATTGCAGGAGTGGTTTTTGGTATTCCGATAGGAATTGGCATCGCTATCTATGCAGCAGCTCTTACATCACTTGGAATATTTGCTTCACTACTTTCATGCATTACAGCTGGTACGAAAAAAGAGATTAACGAATTTGCTTCTGAATACACAGAAAATGCAAAATTTCTCGTTGCCTACCCCTACAGAATGCTGTGGAGCATTCAAATGCCGAAAGAGTCTAAAGATGAAAGAGAAAATACGGGCTATGTTACGAAAAATGTAGCAGTACCTATTTTCCAAAAGGCCCTTCATGCAGCAAAAGAGTCTGACTTTTTACAAAGGCATCTTCTTTCCCGTGGCCTCTTTTTGATTGCAGGCCTCGTCTCACTTGTATCTCGGGCAGTTGATTTTTCCTTTGGGGTGGCAGTTGGAGCAGTTTCTCTTTTTCCATGCCTTCTGCTTTCAAGGCGCATTAACACAATAGCCTTTGTTCACCTTAAGTCACTTGGGGTAATCTATGATATAACAGCAGCTATTCGAGGAGCAATCAACCCTCAACAATTTTTGAAAAGCTAAAATTTCGCCAGAAGAGTAGGGACGGCTTGAACCGTCTCTACTCTTCTGTCTTTAGAGTTAATTTTTCGTGTGTGGATAGGAAGTTCTTATTCCGGCACAAAGATGCGGCAGATGAAGTAGCAGTAGCTGCCAAAGAGCGCTGTCAGCAATAAGAAGGTGCCGAAGCGATCGACTGCCGTGATTTCATCCGCATCTCGGCGGAAATGGTCAAAAACAGAATTGGTGACCCATGCGCTGCCGATGAATCCAACAGGCATTAAAATAAGAAGTAGAAGTGGTGCAAACATTGCCATAGTCGATCTCAGTTTTAATAATTCTGTTCACAGTTTATGCGCTTTTCCTTTATTTGTAAAGTTGTGGATAATAGTAGTTCTATGGCTAAAAGTGTATGTATACCAATAATGACTGCAGCGGTGCAGGCAGGTTTTGCCTCCGCAGCTGACGAGCATATCGAAAGCTTTCTAGATCTCAATAAGCTTGTCGTTAAGCACCCTGCCGCCACATTTTTTGTAAGAGTCGCAGGCGATTCTATGAAAGATGCCGGTATTCAAGCTGGCGATATCTTAGTTGTGGATCGCTCCCTTACGCCCTCATCTGGCAAGATTGTTGTTGCCTGCCTAGATGGCGAGTTTACGGTAAAGCGTTATGTCATTCAGGGAAAATCTCTGAAGCTCGTAGCTGCAAATCCTCGTTTTCCAGATGTCAAAATAGATGCCAAAAATAGCGATTTCAGAGTTTGGGGCGTGGTAACACACGTACTTCATGAATGCTAGCACTCGTAGACGCCAATAACTTTTTCGTCTCGTGCGAAAGGGTCTTTAATCCAAAGCTCGAAAGAAAGCCTGTTGTTGTGCTTTCAAGTAACGATGGCTGCATTGTAGCACGCTCTCAAGAGGCAAAAGCGCTTGGTATTGCTATGGGCGCTCCAGCCTTTGAGGTAGAGGCGCTTTGTAAGAAGTACGGCGTGACTATGCTGTCTTCTAACTTTTCTCTCTATCTCGATATGTCAAGAAGGCTCATGCAGATTATTGAGCAGTTTAGTCCAGAGGTTGAAGTCTATTCTATCGATGAGGCTTTTTTGAGGTTAGATGGCCTTAAAGAACAGGAGATGAGAGCTCTTAGAGAGTGTATCTTTAAGTGGCTTGGCCTTCCGGTATCTATTGGAATCGCTTCTACAAAGACACTTGCAAAGGTTGCAAATCACTATGCAAAAAAAGTTGGCGTCTTTGCAATTTCAGATGAAAATAGCCAAAAGTCGTTAGAGAATTTTCCTGTTCAAGAGATTTGGGGGATAGGCTCCAAACTTGGATGCCGTCTTCGTGAAAAGGGGGTTTATACAGCTCTCGAGCTTATACAGAAATCAGATTACTGGCTTAAAGCAGAGCTTAGTGTGGTAGGGCTTAGGCTTGCCTGGGAGCTTCGCGGCATACCGTGTCTTGAACTTCACGAAACACAGGATCCTAAAAAATCAATCAGCACAGCAAAGTCATTTGATGCTCCCATAGATGACCTAGAAAAGCTTTTAGCAATTCTTGCAGACTATACAGCATCTGTTGCAGAAAAGCTGAGAAGCCAGCAAAGCTGCGCTTCTTATATAAGCGTCTTTCTCACGACAAGGTGGTATAAAGATGAGCCCCAGTATAGCAAAGAAGCATCTCAAATTATAGAACCTACAGCCTATACGCCAACTCTTATCACACATGCCAAAAAGCTTCTTACATCCATATATAAACCAGGATATAACTTTAAAAAAGTAGGGGTTTTACTTGGAAATTTTGCCTCTGAGCGCTCATGCCCGCTCGATCTTTTTGCAAAATCGAGTGCTAAGCTTAAAAGCAAAGAGTCTAAAGCTATGCAAATTATGGATCAAATCAACGAAAAATGGGGCAAAAAGAGCCTCTATTTTGCCTCGCAAGTGCCTCGAGAGGTAAAAAAAGAGTTTTGCACCAGCCGCTACACCACCTCATGGGATGAGCTCTTTACAATACAATAACTAAGAAAGGGCCTCTATCGGCTGATCGGTCTTCTTTGTATCTGCGAGGGATGTACGTACGGCTAAATAGGTCCATAGGTCCCGGGCCCTGCAGGCCTAGGATGGGAAAGGGGGCCATGTCCTTGCAACACTCACTGAATGGCATGTCAATTTAGTTTGCAGTAACTTTCTAGCTTGGTTGATTGTAAGTCATTTAAGTTGTATGCCTTACGTAATGTAAATAAGATGTAGACAAATAAATATTTTACTTACAAAATATTAGTAGGGGTAAGGAGGAGAGGAAGTATGACTAATATTCCCGATGATCATGCAGCTTATATGTCTCAATTAACGAATGTTAAGTGGAGCGACCAAGGTGATACTCTGTCGGTTGTATCAGATTCCAAAGAAAAGATCCAAAAAATTACTAGTCAACTACAGAAAGCTGGCATCATACCTAATGTTGTAACAACGAAGACAAAGCAGTTAGAGCTCCGTACTATAATGGTTACGCGAGATCAGATCCAAAACGCCAATCGAGGTCAGGCTGCAGAAAAAGTAGAGGTCCCAGCAATTCCTAGTCCAAAAGCAGTAGAGCCCAAATACGTGGAAAAATTTGCCAAGCTGGAGAGTCGTAATAAGAAATTCACTAAAGCTGAGATCGAATTTTCTGTTCCCAATCGATATAACGATGAAGCATGCAGATGTGTAAAAGCTACAATGCTGACATACCATACTAAGGTTGAGGGCGAAGACGAAGACGGAATACGATTTTCCGAAGAAATGGACATAGGATATGGTGTCCATGCAAACAACGTTAAATTGGAAGGTACCGATGTTCATGTAATCTGTTCTCAGGCTCCAAAGAGTACAAATGAGGAGGAGTTTTGGAATGCCGCCATGGAAAACACGCATATGATCTTAGATTTAACTAATGCAGCAGACCGAGTTAAAGGCGGTGCGCAGCGCTACTTTCCCGCCCAAGTAGGCGAGGAGTTTAAAGCTAAGCAGGGTTTATCCGTAACCTGTACAAATGAAACGAAGGCTGTTGCTGGAGAAAAACGGTTAAAGATGCATGAGTATCTAGTCAGTAACGGACGAGAAGGGGATGATAAAAAAGAAACCTCTGTAAGTAGACTCCATTATCGCGGATGGCCAGATCGTGGCGCAGTCACTGAGAAAGAATTAGCTAAAATAATAAATTATGTACGATCTCAGCCCGATGCGCTTGGTGGCCAGCCACTTTGGATTCACTGTAAAGCAGGTGTCGGTAGAACAGGCACTGTAACGATCGCTTTAGGTATTGCAGACCTCTTCTCAAAAGGCAAGCTTACGCGAGATAATTACGAACAGGTAATCGATGATTTAATTCAAAGCGGAAGGAGTCAGCGAAATAACTATTTTGTGCAAACAGCTGAGCAGTATCAACTCCTGCATGAATTTGCTCAGGGGCTTCTTGACGGCTCGATTGTTCTCAGCAAATAACTTTAAGGTTTCTAAAGTTTCTAACAAGTTCTTGATAGTCTTTTGACTCTCTGGAAATAGCTGTTTCACTGATATTCAGAGAGAGGAGGCGAGGGAGTTCTTTTGCAAGTTTTTGAGGAATCCCAGATATTGGGTTTCGGTTAAGTGCAAGTGTCTTTAGGCCCGAAAGAGCGAAAATGTACTCAGGAATTTCATCAAGTCCTGCTTGCTGGATTGTTACACTAGAGATGGGAAGAGTGTGAAGCAGCTCTGGATCTAGAAGTACTTTTGCCGTTTTAGACAGGTTTAGAACAGTATTATTTATTTGCTTCTGATCCAAGTTCGCTATAAGTTCTTTGCCCTTTTTGATTCGTAATTCGAGGGGTTCTTTATTAAGAGAGGCCTCAGGAAAGAAATTGCCGCAACGATTTGTAAGAGAAGAAGCCAGGGCGCAAATTCCTTTCCACTCTAGTTTATCAATATTCTCACAAAATGCATCACTACATTCTGTCTTGTTGGTATCTTCTCCTAAAATTTGATAAAACGTGGTAAAAATGGTATGAACGATATCTTTCTTGGGTCCAAGTCCTCGAGGAATAGCGCCGTCTTGAAAAAAGGGGATCTTTGAAAATAGCTGCTTGATCTGCAACTTGCAGGGATGTTTTTCAACGCTCTCTGAGATAAGCTCTAATATACGTGTATACAGTGAGGGATCATCTGCAAGTGAGCGACATCGCTGATCGACGTTTCTAATAGCTTCAGCTCCAGTATGCGCAAATATCTCGATGAGCTTTTCATTTGGTAGGGAATCAAAACCTACTTCCATACTATATATCACTTTTTCTTTGTATAACTTTAATTTAACATGGTCACTTGCTTAAATACAAATAAAACATTGGGGTCATGACCGCTACCTCAAAGCGCTTATGCTCTATACATCTGAATTGCTCGAAACCTTATCTTACCGGCCTGTAGGCCTAGGATATCTTCTGATCGGGATTCTCTGAGATACGTGCTTTAAAGTTTAAAGGGGAGTATGACCTTTTCTAGAAGTCCTGAGGGGCTTGGTATTAGCTTTTCTAGCAAGTTGCTAGCATTTCCTTGTTTGAGAGTCTCTTTTAAGATGAGCATAATGATCTGGTCCATAGGGATGCCGGAATCGCTAGATATATTATCAAATTCTATTCGTTTGATAGGCTGCAGCTTTTGAACAGATGTTCCGAGGAGCCCATTCACAATATCCACATTGACATCAGTTAGGATAAGCTTTTTAATAAGAACGGAGGTTTGCTTCTTTTGCTCTTTTTTAGAATCTTCTTTGGGCTCTTCTGAAGAAGTCTTCTCCATGTTTTGCACTATTTTAGCCCAGTTTCCTGCCATTGCTTTTGCCGTTGCAAACTCAAGGCTTATGTAGACATTGTTTAGGGAGATTTCATCTATAACAATAGAGTCTTTGGTGTAGTTGTTGAGGGGAGCATCAACCTTAATAGTATCAACGGTGAATGCTTTGGGCAGTACCGATCCAGAAGGGTTTGCAATATCTACTTTTTTTACTGTTACGGCATCAGATGAGAGCGCAATATCGTTAATTGTCACTTCAACTTGAAGCTTTTTAGAAAGTGCCGATCCAATCAGCTTTGGAGCCATTTGCCAGGCAATTACTCCACCAATGAGAAGGAGTATCAGTAAAGTAACAAGAATTTTAACAGCTTTCATATATCCCTACAGCTCTTCATCTTGGAAATTAGATATAACGTCTTCATTTTCTTGGATTTCTGATAAAAACTTCTCAAGAACTCGAAGCACGAGTCTCGATGTATTATAGATCCCAGTCATGGAGAAGGCAAGTTCAAGCTTTGGCTTTTGGCCTGTATTTAGGGCGACAAGTACGAGAGTATGTGGTTCGCTATTTTGCTTTTCTGGTACTATCCAGATGACAAATTGGTCATTGAAGAGCGTAATTTTGTCTTTTGATTCTACTACGTGAAAGAACCGTGTCAGGCTTGTGGAGGTATCTCCCTCTTCTTCATGAAGAAGCCCCATTTTTTGTAAAAGGTGCAAATCAATTTGAGCAACTCCGTCCGGAAGGAGTTCTGGAAGGCGGTTTATGAACTGTTCATAGGATGAATCAAGTTCTGCAATTTTATCCATTATATGGTCCTAAGTCACATTTTTATTGGTATCCCTCTCTTTAAACTTTTTAATTTACATAAGTCAAGCGATTTCAATGAGAAATCCTGTAAATGGCTTGTTATCAGATGGTTATCTTCGATAAAAAACGACATAAAAGACCAAAGGGGAAATAATATCGAGACCGAGTCCGTGACCGAGACCGAGCCCGATGGGTGACATAAATAGTAGTCAAAGCTCACGGACTCGGTCTCGGAAATTATGCCCTTTTATTCCGGATCGTATTTGAGCTTGAGTTCCTGGATCACACTTGCGTCAGCAAGGGTCGTAACATCACCGACAACTTTGCCCTCAGCGATATCTCTGAGCAGGCGGCGCATGATTTTGCCGCTTCTTGTTTTGGGAAGATCTCGGGTAATGATTATACGCTCTGGCCGCGCTATGGCACCTATTTTTTGAGCGACATGCTGTTTGAGAATGGCTTCTAAGTTATCATCAAAGGATGTGCCATCTTTAAGTAAGACAAAAGCAACAATGCCCTGGCCTTTGATCGGATGTGCTATGCCTACAACTGCAGCTTCTGCCACTTTAGGATAGTCTACAAGGGCGCTTTCTACTTCCATGGTACCGATTCTATGACCTGACACATTCATGACATCATCTACTCTGCCGCCAAGCCAAAAATACCCATCTTCATCACAAGTCGCTGCATCGCTTGTAAAGTAGTATTTGCCATTCCATTTTTTCCAGTATGTATCAACAAAGCGCTCTGGATCATTGTGGATGCCTCTAAGCATTGAAGGCCATGGCGATGTAATTGCTAAATAACCAGATTCTGCAGCATTTCCATCTTCTGTAAGAATGGATGCTTCAATACCAGGTAGTGGTATTGTGGCACTTGCAGGTTTTAGGGGAGTGTGTGCAGGAAGAGGCGCAATCATAATGGAACCTGTTTCTGTTTGCCACCAGGTATCAACAATTGGGCACAGTCTTTTGCCGATGTGGTTGTAATACCAGTTCCAGGCTTCTGGATTTATTGGCTCTCCAACTGATCCAAGAAGACGAAGTGATGAGAGGTCAGAGCTATTTGGCAAGCTTTCGCCCCACTTCATAAAAGTTCTAATGGCAGTGGGAGCTGTGTAGAGGATAGTAACATGGTATTTTTCGATGAGCTTCCAAACCCTATCCTTTTCAGGAAAGTCAAAGGCGCCCTCATAAATGAGCTGTGTTGCGCCATTTGAAAGGGGACCATAGACAACATAGGTATGACCGGTAATCCAGCCAATATCTGCAGTGCACCAGTAGACATCTGCAGGTTTTAAATCAAAGACCCACGCTGTAGTCCTATTTGCCCCTACCATATAGCCGCCAGTTGTGTGGACAATTCCTTTTGGCTTGCCTGTAGTGCCGGAAGTGTAGAGAATAAAAAGCCTATCTTCTGCATCCATCTCTTCTGGCTTGCAAAAGCTTTCCTGTTTAGATATAAGCTCATGATACCACACATCTCGTGGAGTATTCATAGATACATCATGGCCTGTATGCTTTACGACAAGTGTATGAAGTACCGATGGGCAAGAAGTAATGGCAACATCTGTAGCTTCTTTTAAGCCAATAATTTGTCCTTTACGAAAGCCACCATCTGCTGTGATAACTAGTTTTGCCTCGGCGTCAAGGATGCGATCTTTTAATGCATCGCTTGAGAATCCTCCAAAGACAACAGTATGTACAGCGCCAACCCTTGCACATGCAAGCATGCTGACTATTGCCTCAGGTATCATGGGCATGTAGATCGCGACAGTATCACCTTTTTGGATGCCAAGAGCTTTTAGGGCATTTGCACATTTATTTACTTCAATGTAGAGCTCTTCATAGGTAAAAGTTCTGCTGTCACCCCTTTCACCTTCCCAAAGTATTGCCGTTTTTTTCCATACTTCAGTTCCCATATGGCGATCGAGCGCATTGTAGGAGGCATTAATTTTGCCGCCTGTAAACCAGCGAGCGTATGGAGGATTCCATTCTAGCACTTCTTGCCAGGGAGTAAACCAGTGGAGCTCTTTTGCCTGCTTTGCCCAGAAGGAGAGCCTATCCATCTTTGCTTCCAGATAAAGTTCAGCGGCATTAGTGGGCGATCCCTTTTTAAACGCATCTGAGGCTAAAAAGAGCTCTTGAGTATTTGAAATTGTCATTATTTCACCGAATTGAAGCAGAGTTATTTTCAAGCCAGTACGCAATCTGGCGGGCAAGGTCTCTATAGAGTGGAATATTTACGACATCGTAGGTTGTGTCGATATCTGTAAGCTGGCCAAGGCTGTAGCGGTTAATATTGTGGCTAAGGTTATAGTAGCGATGGTCAAATTCGCAACTGCCCATAAGATAAGCCGGTCCTATAACCTCTTTTCCTGATGCGCTATGGACAAGTGATACCTTTGCAAGGAGTTTTCTCCTCACTTCATCGGGTATAATTCTTTTTTTGCCGCTATGAAGTTTATGGGGATCATAGCGAAAACCGATGTTTTCACTTTTTGTGTCAAGAAGCTGCACTTTTAAGGTGTAAGCACCCGTTCCTTGGACATAATCAAAGCTTGTTTCTTTCTGCACCTGAGCGATAAGCTCATTTGTAAGCATGCCATCGCCATCACCATAGGCATAGGGAATGCTAAGTGTTTGGGCACTATTTTGATCGTAGTTTGATGCGAGATGCCAGCCGCAAGAGGTGCAAAGAATTAGAAGTACAGGCAGGATTTTATGCATACTTATTTAAGCTCAATTTCATCACAATAGGCCTGAAGCGCATCGAGGCGCTCTTTACAGCTTTTTGCAACTTTAGTGTCTGGAAACTGCTCGCTTGCACTGTAGTAATAGAGCACAGAAGCTTTTGGCTGCTTTTTTCTCTCATAAAACTGGCCTGTTTCAAAAAGGGCGCTTGCAAAGATTTCCTTCATCTCATGAAACATATCTTCTGCTTTTTGAACCTTGTCATCTCTTGGAAAATCTTGTGCAAATTTTTTGAGATTTATTTGTGCAAGGGGAAGGATGTCTGGGTTATGCGTATCAAGCTCTGCTTGCTTAAGGTAGGTTTTTGCGATGCGGGAATAGGCATCTTGCGCAAACTCTGTGCGAGGAAATTTGCGAATTACCTGATTGTAGGCATCGATGCTTTGGCGAAATTCTTCGCGCTTTTTTAAAAGATCGCCTTTCGAAAGAAGCGCCTTTGCTGCAAGGTCATTATGCGGCATTGAGCGGATAACTTCGTCATAGATGCTAAGTGCGAGATCTTGATCTGGCATCCAGGCTGGAAGTTTTTCGTATCCAAACATATGCCGTTTTGCATTATTTCGAAAGAAGGCGTCGCCAATGGCGAGTTTATACTGAAAAGTCTCTTCAAAGTAGGCAGGGTTTGCGTTTTCTTGTAAGTAGGTGGTAAAGCTTTGATTTGCCATATCTTTATCATCAATATGGTAGTAACTTACTCCAAGGAAGTAATGCGCCTCTTTGCCCCATGAGCTGTCAGGAAAGTTAATGGTGACAACTCTAAATTGATGCATTGCCTCATCCCAATCTTTATTAGTGAGGGCTGTCATGCCTAATTTATAGTGTTCTTCAACAGTAGCTGTAGCTATATCCTTGGTATCGATGAGCCTGCCATTTCTTAGCACGTAGGCTGCATCCAAGGAGGATATAAAAAGGAGTAAAATTGAAAAAATAAGACGTATCACTTAGGGGGTCCTCCATACTGGGACTAAGAATATACAATAAATGGCTTTTTTGGAGAAGAAAGGACCTAAGGAACAAAGCGACTCATCTTTTGGCCCTTTCTACTAGTAACAATATAATTTTTACTTTATAATGAGAGTGGGAGAAGCCCTTTGCTTCTCACTAAAGGAGGTTCTTTTATGAAAAGAGCATGGCTTTTCGCTATTGGTCTTTTCTTAGCAATTAGCTCAAGTCCTCTATTAGCAAATCATGGTGACGGCGGCCATCACTCAGGCCATCACAGCGACTGGAACTGGTTTCACGGCGGTCATCACCATGGTGGAGACTGGGGTCATGGTGGTCATCACGGAGGACATCATGGCGGCCATGGGGGACATGGACATGGCGGACACGGCCATCACTAATTGCCGAAAACCTGGAGCCTTTACCTAATTATTGAATGGTAAAGGCTCTTTTTTACCTCTTGATCCGATGTATGATTTTTGCTAGACTTATAGCTCTTAAAAAAGGAGCTTGCTAGCTAAATGGAAAAAACCCGAACGAACTACCGATGGGTGGTAACTGGACTGATTTTCTTTATTACCCTGGTCAACTTTATCGACCGCTCTGCAATCTCGTTTGTTATTGAACCTCTCAAACAAGAATTTGGTTTCACTGACACACAATTTGGTATGATTCTTGCTGCCTTTGGCGTTGGTTATGTTTTACTGACTGCTTTTGGCGGATGGCTTGTGGATGTTTGGGGATCTCGCATCGTGTGGCCACTTGCGGCAATTACCTGGTCGCTTTGCGTAGGATTTTTAGGATTCGCAGCAGGTTTTTGGAGCTTTATCTGGATTCGCTTTTTACTTGGTGTAACAGAAGGTCCCCACTTTCCTGCAATGTCAAGTTCTATTGGTAAATGGCTAACACCCAATGAGAGAGCTCGCGCACTTTCATTTGGCCTTGTAGCTATTCCACTTTCATCCTTTATCGGATCGCCAATTACTTCTTATCTTGTGGCAAACTTTGGTTGGAGAGCAATGTTTTGGATTATCAGCTTGGTAGGAATTATTTGGGCTGGCATCTGGTATGTATGCTTTACTGACCGTCCAGAAGATTGCCCTCGCGTAAATGATGAAGAAAAGAAATATATTAAGGAAAGCCTCGCTAAAGAGAAAAAAGATGATGACCAACCAGTTGATTGGCGCTTTATTCTGACCCATCCGGCTCTTATTGCAAATAATATTGCCTACTTTGCGTTTGGCTATATGCTCTTTTTCGCAACACTTTGGCTTCCTGGCTATTTTTTACGTGAACATGGCCTCGATCTTAAGAGCGTAGGCTGGTACCTCACTATTCCATGGCTTGTTGGCGCTATCTTTTTAAAAGCCGGCGGCGTTATCTCTGACTGGCTCTATAAAAGAACGGGTAGCGGCAGAATTGCCAGGGCGCATCTTATATGGATTTCCCAGCTTATCGCAGCTACTTTCTTTGTGCTCCTCAGCTTTACCCATACGCTTGGGATGTCAATATTCTTTTTAAGTCTTGGCCTTGGCTTTGGACTTATGGCGCAGCCTGCGTTCTTTAGCGTAAATATTGATATCTGCAAAGAGCGTGCAGGTTCTTCACAGGGAATTACCTCAAGCTGCCTATCCCTTGCTGGTATTTTGGCGCCGCTTCTTACCGGCTGGTTGATTGACAAGACTGGTAATTATCAAGCTGCCTTTTTACTTCTTGCCGGAACGATGGGCATTGCTGTGTTTACAGTAATATTCCTCCATCATCCAGATCGCGAATGGAGGCCATCTAAAAAAAGTCTTGCCGGAGCTGCAGCATAAGTAATGTTATGCGCATGCATCGTTGGACCTACGTATCAAGATGCCCTTTCTCAGATTGACGAGGTAAAAGACAAGGCGGATCTCTACGAGCTTCGCCTTGATCTTATTCAAACTGACAAGCCTCTTCAGGTAGACAAGCCCGCCATTATAAAAAAAGGTGGGCAGTTTGATCTCTTCGGCGATAAAAAAATTCACTCCTATCATAATTTTGAAGAGACACCTCAAGATCTAGATGCACTCTATGCTCAGATGCAAAAAGATCCTGCAGATTTCTATAAAATTGCATGCATGGCAAAAAGCACACTTGATGCTCTTAGACTTGTGGTTTGGGCAAAGAATAAACCTAATGTCATTGCAGTTAGCATGGGCCAGTATGGGGAAATTTCTCGCATATTTTCTAACACAATTACCTACTGCTCTGTAAACGATACGCTTGCATGCGCACCTGGCCAGCTCTCCATAGATACATTGCTTACAATGTATAATGTAAAAAAGACTACAAAGGAGAGGGCCTTATTTGGCGTCATCGGTGATCCGGTTAGTCAAAGCATCAGCAATATCTCGCATAATAAAGCTTTTATGGCGCTCGGCTGGGATGCTGTCTATGTGAAGATGCGGGTTTTAGGAAGTGAGCTAAAAGATTTCTTGCAACTTGCAAAAGAGATGCCTTTTAGAGGCATAAGCGTAACGATCCCTCATAAAGAGGCGATTATAGAGTATTTAGACTGGATCGATCCTGTTGCAAAAAAGATGGGAGCAGTAAATACGCTTCAGCTCGTAGATGGAAAGTGGCATGGCTATAATACCGACTCTTTTGGTGCGTTAAATACCCTTGGCGATGTTACAGATAAATCAGTTGTTATTGTAGGCGCTGGCGGTGCTGCAAGGGCAATAGCTTTTGAAGCGAAAGCTCGGGGGGCAAAAGTGTGCGTTGCAAACAGGAATGTAAAGAGGGCCGAAGAACTAGCTCATGAAGTTGGCTGCATGAGTTGCAGCTTGAAAGAGATTTCAAAAACCTATGATATTCTCATAAATGCAACCTCTATTCTTATGCCAATTGACGAGCACGATATAGTCCCCAAGAGTACTGTCATGGACATACACACACGTCCTAGAGAAACAGATCTGCTACAGGCTGCAAAAAATAAAGGCTGCACTGTTGTCTATGGCTATAAAATGTTCATAGAACAGGCAATCGGACAGTTTGCAATCTGGAACTACAAAGCTTTTGACCCTACTACTCTACGTACAGTTTTGGAAGAAGCTGCACTTAGTATACTCAAGTAACAACAAAAAGGGCCGGCCTAGGGTGTTGATTCTAGCTCCTTTTTCCCGAGATACTTACTGTCAAAAATTGTCCTTCGTGCGAGCTCCATGCCGAGACCGAGACCGTGTCCGAGACCGTGACCGATGGTTAACCTCAATTTGATTTATGCATCGGTCTCGGGCACGGTCTCGGTCTCGAAAGGGCAA
>CAYWZU010000007.1:0-79371 GCA_964462925.1 uncultured bacterium | reverse complement strand
GATGAGCAAATCGCCAAACGACAAGCCGCGTCCAAGTATTTACAGCAACTAGAAACCATCGGAATTCTGAGAGGAGTTCAAGCTGGGAGGGAAAAATACTATATCAATGATGCCTTTCTAAAGATTTTGTCAAAGTAATACCCCGAGTATAAGGCTTGACTAGATAGAATATGTCGATGTTTCAGTTTTTTATCGACACATTCTCACGATATGTCGTTATCCTCAACATATCATCTCCTTGCTTAAATCACCTATTTGATAGACAGAGCTAGTATTTCTCCTATTGTTGATGGGTCTTATATAGGTCAGTACGGTAACAATTTCCCACGATTTTGCCCATTTTTTCCCATTCTGAAATCGTTAGTATATGCTAAAATCTCGCGTACTGTTGGGACAAGTTGTGTAGAATTCGGAAAACTCCTAGTTCTTAATGTATCAGGGGCCGGGCCTGCATTAGGCATAACTTGTAAGTTTGCATGACTTATGCCCAATGCAGGCCCGCGCCCTAATATCTATTACTTACTCAGAAATGACGTGTACATATTCCTCACAATAGCCTCAGAGTAATAGCCGGAGACTTCCATTACAAATTTTCTGATGTCTACGGGGACTTCTTGGTGATTTGCGTAATCAGAAATAGTGCGTATTACTACAAAAGGAATGTCATATTCATAACAGACCTGAGCCACACTTGCTCCTTCCATCTCAACACAAAGAGCGTCCGTTAGCCGCTCTTTGAGCTCTCGTTTTTGCAGCTCTTGCGAGATTACCTGATCGCCTGTTAAAACAAGACCTCTAACAACCTGAGGCGGGGTAATATGATATTCATTCATAATAGAATCTGGGATCACTTTTTGGATGTCCTGCTCAGCAAATTTTTGTGCTGCATGATAAGCAAAAAGCTCTAGGGTGGGATCTGCTCCGATAGCCTTTATCTTGAGCAATGGAAGCTCGTATTTTGGGCAAAATGGCTCTGCATTTACATCATGCTGTATGAGCTGATTGGCAATCACTACATCGCCAATCGCAAGTGAGGGATCAAGTGCTCCAGCCACGCCGGTGAAGATGATTAAGTCTACCTTGTATTGGGTAATAAGTTGTGCGGTTGTCACGCCTGAGGCCACCTTACCAATCCGAGCAGCTACAAGCACTGTATCGATGCCAAAAAGCTTACCTCGATAAAATACCCTTTTGCCTTTTTCTTCTGAGAAAGCGCCCTGCATAAGCTGCACAAGCTTTCCAGTCTCACCTGGCACGGCGCTAATCAGTCCAATGGTAAGAGGCTTTTGGCTTGCCAAAAGCTCTTTGGCGCCTTGTGCCAGAAGCGATTGTAGAGAACATATGCAATAAAGAAAGAGAGTAATGAACTTCATTTAAGCTCCAAAAAAGCATTGAGTGTAAGTATTTGGCATATTGCAGACAATAAATATGGTGTCAGCAAGCCCTCAAAGCATGATTACATTAGGGCACCGGCATTGATTCATGAACCCACAGCCGCTTACATAACGAGTTTTAACTTCTGGAAAGAACTATGGGGGTCCCTGATATTGAAAGATTCAAAGGAGTTAGATGAACAGCTCCATTACAGTCACTGGATGTGATTTATAAGTGTCTATACCGAGTACCTTCCATCCAAATTGTTGATAGTAGGCGGGGATCTTTGGATCGAAGGTGAAGAGGTAGATTTTATTGTAGCCAAGCTCGCTTGCTTTTTTCACTGCGGTGCTGAGCAGAATTTTACCAATTCCCTGCTTTTGATAGCTTGGATGCACAACGAGATCTCCTATCCACGGCTCTAGCTCTGGCCGAAAGTCATCTTTGAGATGCAAGGTGCATGAGCCTACAGGAATTTGATCGTAGATTGCAACGTGGGTAAGGGGCATATCTGCTTGCAGCTCTTCCCAGTACAAAGATTCGATTTCTTCCATTTCAATCTCTGGCATCCAGATTTTACCCAACACTTCATGCCAAATATTTGAAAGCTCCGGGATAGCTTCTGGATGGTTTTTAAGAAGGTCAATTTTTAGCATAATTACTCTCGCTCTTTCAAGTGTAGCCTCATAAAGCTTTTAGGTATACGTTTTCAATAGCTTGCACAGCTAAGACGATTGTATTATGATTACTTCTTTTCAGAGGTCAGCATGTACGTTTTGAAAGGTCTTTTAATTTTTATATGCTGCTCGTTTACATACATTGGAGCACAAGAAGTTATTACAGACTCTGTAGTAGCAAAGATAGTAGAGCTCGAAAACAATCCACCAAACAAATATTCTGAACGGCATTTTCTAGATATTCAAAAGGCTCTTTCGCACAAGGCAAGTAAGATTCGTGTTGTGACATACAATATCCTGTTTGATCTTTTCGACAGCAGCCTTGAAGATAAGATGCAGAGCTGGAAAGAAAGACTCCCACTCGTTATCGCCTCAATAAAAAACATGGATCCAGACATACTTTGTGTTCAGGAGCCCTATCCAGCACAGCTTAAAGATCTTCAAAACAATCTTTCGGATTCATTTAGCTCTTTTATTGGCTCAAGTACAACAGGTGAGCTCAATGCTATTTTTTATAAAAAGAGCAGGTTTACCCTCAATGAGAATGAAAGCGCATCACTTGCCCTTCCCCTAAATCCATTAGATGATGCTTTAGTTCTTAAGATTTCAGATTTTCTTCCGCCAGAGCTAGAACCAGGTAGGCAGCTCACTGTTGCCCATTTTCATGATACACTTACCAACAAGGACTTCGCTGTCCTCAATACCCACCTTACCTTCTACAGAGTAAATTCGAGAGAAGATCAGGTATATTTCATCACAGACCTTGTCCGCAAAATTCACGAGCAGAAAAAACCTGTTATTGTAGCAGGTGACTTTAACACACTCCCTAATCGTACTGATATCGAAAGATTTCGATTCTATGATGGAGATCACCTCAAGTGCATCTTTCACTCTGTAGTGAAAAACACATCTGATACTGCCCTTCTTGGACATATCGGCCCCCTCTCAACTTTCACAAAGGATTTCTTAAAATCCGATTCTAAGCCTTTTGAAAATAGAGGAACTCCTGGCGTCGTCCTAGACCATATCTTCGTATCTCCAGAAGTATGCGCGCTTATAAACGCAGCTGAGCCAAGTCTTGTAAATGGCCATTTTCCATCAGATCATATGCCCGTAATAGCTGATATTTTGCTTCCTTAATTTCTAATAAACCAAATTTTTTTAATTTTATCCTTTAACAAGCATCAAGATTGAGTTCTGCCAGTTTCTTTTGTGCGAGGTGTAGCTCTGAGATTGATTGCATCACCTCTCGCATCAATTTTTCATCAGGTGAAAGAAGCTCTGGATTTGGGAGATTTTGTAGGCTTTCTTGGACGTCAGACCAATAACCTGAAAGAGCTGCTTGATAGGCATTTTCGAGGCATAAAGAACTTCTTTCCCCCTCTGGGAGAATTTTTAAAAGGGCTCTAAAAGCTGGGTGAGACCTTGCCTTTTGATAGAGAATTTTGGTGCAAAGCTGCCCCTTTTCTCGCTTGTGATGCTTTTCATAGAGGCGCTCAAGACTCTGCATACAGGTTTGAAAATTGGAGAGATTGCCAAGCTCAAGACTCAAGACAGCTTCTCGCTTGAGACAGGAAAATCTTCCCGCTTGAAGCCTTTCTTCAAGATAGTAGGAATACCTAAGAGATCCAATATTAAAGCTATTGAGCTTTGCTGAGACAAGGCCTATGAGGCTAAATGCCGACTGAAGAAAGCCTCTTTCACGGAGGGTATCAACAAATACAAGCGCAAGCTTCTTTTCTTGATACATCCTCTCACACTGAAAAATTTTTAGGCATCTTGCAAAAATTTCAGATTCCAGAGAAGAGCTTGCAGCATCATCAAAATAGGCTGCCACATGCTGAGGGTTTTCAAAAAAACGAACGAGGGAATTGTACTGCTCCTGGCGAAGCGTTTTTGCTTTGCGGTCGAGAAGGGTAAGCCTTGCAAAAGGATGCAGAACTGGATCATCAATATCTATCTTGGAAAAATAACGCTTTGCCACATCTGGGTTTGTATCGATAAGGTGCAAAAGAGCATGAATCGCCACAAGAGATATATGTTTTTTAGGGGCCTTCTTTTCAGAAAGTATCTGAATGATTCTGTCGTATATTTCTGGAAGGCGGGGATGATTTTTTTGTACTGCCAGGAGAAGAAGATGCTCCAAATAATAGAGATGCTCGCTTTTTACACGAGGACATATTGTATTAAAAAAGCCCTCACGCTGACTTCCAATCTGTACTTTTACATCTTTTACCTCTTCCTTTTCCTGAAGAATCTCAAAACAGAAATCAATTGTTTTTTCTTCTCGATCAAAGAGATAGAGAAAATGAAAATAAAGCTCGTCTAGCCGCTTTTTCACATCAATACTTGCACATTCATTTTTTGCCCGCACTAACGCAAGCTCTGCTTTCTCATAGTTTTGATTATCAAGATGTGTAGCAAATCGCGATAAACATTCAGGAGCGCCTCTTAGGGTTTTAGATTTTTGCTTGAGATCAAAGATTGTCCATTGCTCTGCTTTGATTGAAGAACGTGAAAGCACCTCATCAACAGTTTGAACTCGCGGGTAAGTTAAGTAGACCTCATAGAGCTCCTCAACCCTCTCCTTAATTGTTTTGGGAAGCTGCATCTCTTCTATAAGGCGAAGCGTTTTATTTGCTTCTCTGTATGTACCTGCATCAATTTGCTGCTTTAGCAAAGAGATTCCCTCGCGAAGTTCATCGAGATGGCCTTTAGGAATGGAGGTTTCTAAAGCTTTTAGTTTTTCCCAAAAATCGCGAGATGAAAAAATGCCTTTCAGATCTATTTTAGGAAGATTTTGCGACATTGATTCAAATGTGCGCTCCAAGACAGAATTCTCCTTTTCATCATCGCATTCATTTTTTGCCCTATAATAGCTTCCAAGGTCTGGATCATTTTCAAGCTCTAGGTAGGCATTTTTACGCTCTACTGTTTCTGGAGGCAAAAAAGCATCTCGTGCAGCAAAAAGCCTTTGTTTTGCAGCTACATATTCTCCCCCTGCAATTTCAACGCCTAGTTGTTCAAGCTCTTTTGCAACGCCTTTCATATCCACTTGAGTTCGCGAGATGTTTTTGATTTCAAGAATAAGCATATTCATAGCATCAAATTTCTCTCTAAATTCAGTTTGAGTGAAAAATTCCTCAAGGTTTCCAGAATGGACCTGCCTACACATTTCTATAAGAGCCTGGCGTATAGCTTTATAACGGAGCGCGATTTCAGGATTTTCGATGACAAGCTCCCTCGGCCTATGAAGGCACGCAACTTTTGCTAGCGATCGAAAAGGCTGCGGCGCCTTTTCAAAAAAGGCTTTCGCATATTCATTGTTTTCGTCCCTGCAGCTAAAATAGAGGAAGGCATTTAGACAAATCCAGCCTGCATGGTAGTCTGAAAAGTGGCTGTTCTGCAAAAGATCCACAAGCTTTAGATAAATGCTATAGGTCTCCCTTGCCTTATTTTCTGTCGCAAGAATTAGGGCTCTTTGCACATAGTAGAGCGCATCTTCACTATTTCTTCCGAGCGCCATAAATCTCGAAATGGCTTCAGGCCTCTTTAAAAAGGCATAAAATTCCGCATATACTTCGCAAAGGCTTTTCTGATCCTCTACCCTCATAAGCGCTGCATGGGCAAGACCGTAATTTTTGGCATATATGCATGCAACAAACTCTTCTAAGCCTTCGATTTTTTCCGCTTTTGAAAGAAGAAGCGCTGGAGATGGGGCATCCGCTTCAAGGCGAAAATGTACTCCGTCAGGCTCTATATAAGGCTTATAGCCCTTTCCAAGCAGCCATCTGATACTGTCTGCCATAAAAAAGCGGTCAAAGTCTGGGACAGCTTGAGGAATAACAAGCGGCAGCATTTCTGTTCTGGATTCATCAAAAAAATAGATCTCTGCGCGCTCCTTAGTAAACAAAATGCGCAAATCAAGGCTTATCCAGCATGCAACATAGCGTGGATGGTCAAAGCAAAAAAAAGAGTCTTTTCCAGAATGTGAGTGAGTAAGCAGCTCACCTGATCCCTTTTTGAAAATTGAAGTTCTATATTTTTTATTAACTGAAAGTCCAAGTAGTGTAAGAATCTTCAGATCTCTCTCGCAAAGAAACATTGCAGGAGAAAGGCCTAAATTTTCCATCTTTTCGAGGCATTCTTTAACCCTTTCAGGCGATCCTGCATCTGTTTTTGCAAGTGTAAATAGAAGCAGGCCAGCTTTTTCAATTTGAGCGCATGCTATATAGCTTTCGGCAAGTGCAAGGCCATCTTCATACCTTTTACTTCTTTCATACTGCACACCTATCAGGTATTGCATTTTTTCTTTAGTAAGGGATTTATCCTCTCTTAGCTTTTGAAGGCACTCTTCTTCACTACTATTTGCACTGCATTTTGGTAAAATTGTAAGAAGCCTTTCATAAAATGGTGTGGGAATCTGGCAAACCCTGATTGCAAATTCAAGCTTTTCTAAAGCTTCTTCATACTTTTTGGCTTGAAGGAGCATATCAATTTGAAAGAGATAGTCCTCTCTTTGTTCCCTTTGTGCGCCGCTTTCAGCTGGTTCTTCGCTAGATGCGACTGTTCCTAGAGATCGCCTTGAGCTTTCTTTTGGTTTAAAGGTAGAAAGAAGAGCACTTGTTGATTTTGTTAGAGGAGTGAGCTTTTTCACTACATTTTTTGCTCGAAGAAGGGTTGTTCCCTTTCGAGGCGATGGCGAAGGGCTTGCAGATGGGCTAGCATCTGCCTCTGTAAGTGACATAACTGTACTTGCTTTACCCCTTTGTCGTACGAGCTGCATCTTCTTTTCTCTATTTTCTGCCCGTTGAATACGCGCATCGAGCATTAGAGGATCAAATTCAACGCCAGTATGCTCCTTACTAAAGTAGGAATCGCACTCGCCATTACTTGCCAAGTACCCAAAGATGCATAGTCCAAGCCTGACTTCTTGAGAATAATTCCCCTTTCTAATTTTCAGTAAATTGAGTTCATTTTTTGGATCAGCGAGAATGGCTTTTTCTAGTAAATGCATCTCTGCGGGGTTATGCTTAAATATTTCTAGGTACAGATTGCCCGCTTCTGGACTTTTGAGAAAAAGTAAATAATCAGCAAGAAGCCTTCTCACAATGAAGGCTCTATTACTTGCACTACTTGCCTCTCTCATGCAAGAAAGCGCCGCCTCATAGTTTTCCTCAAGTACATTTCTACGAAATTCATCTAGCAGCGTAACCATAAGCTCAAGAAGCGGGGTATTTTCTCGTATGGCCATAATCTGTGTATCAGTTGATGGACTCTCACGAGAAAGCTCTAATCGAAGCGCATCTGAAGTTTTAATAAGCTTTTGCGTTGTTGGAATATGCTTTAAAAACGACATCTGCTCGCGAGATATGACAGGAATATAGCCCTCACGTTTAAGCCACTTGAGCCTCTTTTGAGGCAAAAATGCACAGTTTGTAGGCATCTCAGGAGGAAAAAACTGTTCAAGTTTATATGTCTTGCGCTCTTGATTTTCGTAGGAAAAAACTTCAGCCGTAGTTTCTGTAAATGAAACCTTTTCGCCTAGATTAAAAAAATACCCAATAAAGGGACCGCATCCGCACGTAATGTACATAGCTAATCATTCGTAGCAGAGGCTAATATAAAATAGAAGCGCAATTTTCTCTTCACTTAAGGATAAAGCGGAAGTTCTCTACTTGCAAATGAGAAAAATTTGTACTTTTGAAACTTCATAGGAGCTATACTGCTTGCTTCTCAAAATGATATATCGGCATGTTTTCTCTTTCAGCTGTTAGTAAACTCTTATGGGACTCAAAGTTTTTGACAAGTGATGAAACTGATCACGATATTTGGCTTGGAGGATTTGATTTTTTTATACAGTACGTCCAGCAAAGAATGTCATCTTCGATCTATTCTCAAGACGATCTTGAAAATAGCGCCGATTGGCTTCGCAGCTACTACCGCACAAAGTTGAATAATGTACGTGTTATTACCCCCTGCGTAGAGCTTTCTGACCTTATAGCAGTTGTGAAAGGCGAAGAAAAACAAAGGAGATTAGCAGACATTCTCCGCGCGATTGTTGTAATTGGCTGGAATGAGAAAGCACTGGCAATCAAAACTTCATTTGGCTTGCCAAAAGTTATTACAAGTTTTGATTTATCTTACGTATTCGGAACCTTTAGCTATTGCCTTGAAGATCGCTCAACATGTAGGATAACTCCTTTCGACTGCCCTTCTAAGGAAAAATATTGCTACGAACATGCAAGAGAGCTCATTCAAATGAATGACAAGGACAGATTTGCAATCTTGCTTTATGCCTATAATAATCTTCAACTTATAGAGATTGAAAAGATATGTAAAGTGCATCCAGACCTTCATAGCTGGTTTCAAAGCTCTGATTTCTCTAGCAGGCATGATGCTTTTCGCAAAAAACATGGAGAAGGTATTCTAATAGCAGCAGCCTTTCTAGCAAACCATATAAGATTCTACCCGTATACCTATCTAAGACTGAAAGAAAAAGCGCAGCTCAATGAAATTCTTATAAACTTTATTGAAAGCAGCAGCTACCTCGATATCGAAAAGTTACTTTATAAACTGAAAGCGCTTCTCGTGTTCTTTAATGAGCAGCCAAGCCGCGCTTCGAATCCTATTAGCCACTTTGATGAATCTGCCATACGAATTCAATGTAAAGATCTTCGCTGGAGCTTCGAAGAAGCATACGTTGGCCATTATCAAATCGATCCTAGTAAATTGATCTCCCATTTATTCGAATAGATCTCTACTAAGAGTTGCCAAAATCTCATAGACCCACCCTGCTGCTTCAAGACACGAGCATCAACAAAAGTAATTTTTCTTGACTTTAAGGCAAAAAAGAAATTTTATGGGGTAATATGCAGAAATTCAAGTTTATTTTTGTCGCTCTCTTTGTGGTGTGTGGAGGAGCTGCCATCTACTGGATGCTCGAGAGTCCGCGCACCGTTGTTTTTCACCCCAAAGGAAGCATTGCAAAAAGTGAATTTGAACTCATAAAGACAAACCTCACGCTGATGTTTGCAATCATCATCCCAACATTCATCCTCCTTTTACTTACAGCCTGGAAGTATCGGTCAAAGAATATAAAAAAAGAGCATGATCCAGATTCATCACTTTCGGGATGGAAGCAGGCTATGCTTTGGATTCTCCCATCAATCATCATTGCGATTATGGTTCCCATAAACTGGAAGGCCACTCGAGAACTTGACCCCTATAAACCACTTGGAAATGATGAAGAACATCTTACGATACAAGTTGTGGCACTTGATTGGAAATGGCTCTTTATTTATCCAGAGCAAGAAATCGCTACAGTTAATTTTGTACAGTTTCCTGAAAAAAAGCCTATTCGCTTTGCCTTATGTGCCGATAGATCACCTATGAACTCATTTTGGATACCTTCCTTATCTGGACAGATCTATGCTATGACAGGCATGACGACTGTGCTTCATCTTATGGCGCATGAGCCAGGAGAATATGCAGGAAAAGCAGCAGAGATTAACGGCGAGGGCTATGCTCGCATGACCTTTAAGGCAAAATCCTCTACTGAAGAGGACTTTAAAAAATGGGTAGAGTCTGTAAAGAACTCCAATCTTCGCCTTGACAAAGAGACCTATCGCCACCTTGCAGAACCTAGCGTTGGTCATGCTGTCACTGAGTATGGCAAAGTTGAGAAGGATTTATTTGACATGGTACTGCAACAACCCTACCAAAAGAATATGAGCTTATGAATACATACTGGCTCTATGGAAAGCTTACGCTCGACTCCTTACCCCACCACTGGTATACAGTTGGTGCAACGCTCTTTATGTTTTGCATGCTTGGAGTCTTTGCTTTTTTACTATCAAAATATAAGCGCTGGGGCTGGCTCTGGAATGACTGGCTCACGACAACAGACCCCAAAAAAATCGGTACTATGTACATGATTTTTGCAGGCTTTATGTTTTTTCGGGGAATGATAGATGTAGGCATGGTTTGGCTGCAGCAATCTATTGCCTGTGATACGCAAGGCTATCTTACTGCAGATCACTTTCAGCAGATCTTCACGGCACATGGAGACATTATGGTCTTTTTTGTGACGATGGGTATCTTCTTTGGTTTTATGAACTGGATAATCCCCCTTCAAATAGGTGCAAGAGACCTTGCATTTCCCTTTCTGAACTCGCTTGGCTTTTGGCTTACCGTATCTGGCGGTATTCTCATAAACTGGTTTTTTGTAATTGGCGGAGATTTTGCAAATACTGGCTGGCTCGCTGTTGCCCCCTATTCTGAGCTCGAATTTAACCCTGGAGTTGGGGTTGACTACCTCATCTGGAGCCTTCAGCTCTCAGGACTTGGCAGTCTCTTTGCCGGCATAAACTTTATCGCAACAATCATCAAAAAGCGGGCACCTGGCATGACGCTCATGAAAATGCCAATGTTTGTTTGGGCATCCATGGGAGGAATGCTGCTTGTTATCTCAGCTTTTCCCGTACTTACTGCAACAACGCTTCTTCTCTGGCTGGATAGAACCTTCGACATGCATTTCTTTACTACAGGCCACGGTGGAAACCAGATGATGTACTGGAATCTTATCTGGATGTGGGGCCACCCTGAAGTCTATATTTTGATTCTCCCTGCATTTGGTATGTATTCAGAAATTGTCTCCACATTTTCTCAGAAAAGACTTGCTGGCTACACCTCGCAGGTTGTTGCCATACTTCTCATTACCTTCCTCTCATACCTTGTATGGCTGCACCACTTCTTTGTCATGGGAGCAAGTCCCGACGTGAATTCCTTCTTCGCCGTGATGACCATGCTCATCGCAATACCTGCAGGAGTTTTAGTCTTTAACTGGATCCTTACCATGTATAAGGGCAATATCATTTTTGACTCCCCTATGTACTGGTTTATGGGATTTGTGATTATCTTTATGATTGGCGGGATGTCCGGGGTCTTTATGGCATCACCGCCAGCAGATTTTCAGGTGCATAACAGCCTCTTTTTAGTCGCTCACTTTCACTCTATGATCATCGGAATTGCAATCTTTGGCACCTTTGCAGGTCTTCAGTACTGGTTTCCAAAGATTATGGGATTCAAATTAAATGAAAGGCTTGGAAAACGGGCATTCTGGTTTTGGTTTGCAGGCTTCTTTGTGGCATTCATGCCTATGTATCTCCTTGGCTTTATGGGGGCGCCTCGCAGGCTTGATCACTATGCCTCTTCTCATGGATGGCAGCCTCTTTACATTACCTCATTTATTGGATTTTTGATCATCCTCTCAGGTGTTGCCACACAGGTCTATCAATTTATCGTGAGTATTAAAGAGCGCCATCTTAATCGAGACCTCACGGGCGATCCCTGGAATGGCAGAACACTGGAATGGTCTACACCCTCACCTCCGCCTCACTACAACTTTACTGTAGTTCCAGAAATTACATCTCGAGAGCCGTTCTGGGATATGAAACAGCAAGGCAGAAAAGATATCGGAAAATATGAAGATATAGAAATGTTTAAAAACACCGCTATGGGAATCTATATATCAGCCTTTTGCTTTGTATTTGGATTTGCCATTGTTTGGCATGTCTGGTGGCTTGCTGCTTTAGGACTTATTGGAGCAATTTGGTGCCTTATAGCTCTTTCCTTTGATGATCATCTGGAATATATCGTGCCTGCTGAAAAAATCCGCGAGCATGAACTGAAGGAGTCTTCTCATGCACACCCATGAACATCCACCTCTTGAGAGCGATGCAAGAGTCTTCGGCTTTTGGATCTACCTAATGACAGATCTCATTATCTTTGGCGTTCTCTTTGCATGCTTTGTCGTTTTTAGAAATAGCACCTTTGGAGGCCCTGCGGGACATGCCCTTTTTCATATGCCTTCAGTCCTTATCGAGACTTTAGCGCTTTTGACAAGCAGCCTTACCTGTGCTCTCGCCATGGTTTATGTACATAAAGAACAAAAAAGGCCGGCCATTTTGTGGCTTGTGGCAACCTTCCTCCTAGGAGCCATCTTCTTAGGCATTGAACTTACGGAATTTTCTCAGCTCGTACAGGAAGGCCAAAGCCCTTCTAAAAGCGCATTCCTCTCCTCCTTTTTTACGCTTGTAGGCACGCATGGAACGCATATTTTCTTTGGACTTCTTTGGATGGTTGTCTGCATGATTCAGATAGCTCAAGGGCCATTTTCTCACGTGAGAGTATCTCGAATCTTTCGTATGACCCTCTTTTGGCACTTCTTAGACTTTGTCTGGATCTTCATTTTTACAGTAGTATACGGTATGGGGCATCTCTATGCATGAAAACGCAGTATCTCTTCGCGTAATAGGCTTTGTCCTTTCACTCATTTTGACCCTTGCAGCCTATTTCCTTATCATACACCCGGAATGGTTCTCGCTTACAAATGAAGTAGCTATCAAAGTCATCATAGGCCTTGCCCTTATTCAGGCAACTGTCCAAATTTTCTTTTTCTTAGATCTCTGGAGGGAAAAGGGACCCCTTTGGAATCTAAGCGTCTTTATTTCAACTATTTCAATTATTGCTCTTATCATTGCATTCTCTATCTGGATCATTGCAGATCTTGATATGCGCATGATGTAAATTGCTAGCAAAACTCTGTACTAAAGAACTGAAAACGCACACTATAAGTCTGGACTGGAAAACTGGTTATGGATTATTTCTAGAAGCGCTTGCTGACCATAAAAATTATTCTAAAATAGAGCCCTTCTTATAAGTATTCTCTAGCTTTCACCATGTAGCCCACCCTATCTAGGTCAAGGCCCGCAGTTGAGAGTAAAAATTACTGATTAAAAAAGTGATTTCACCCTTGACAATTAGAAAAAAAAAGGTATGTTCCGACCTAGATCATATATTTGGAAATTATGAAAGATCAGAAGAAATTTGTCGGGCCGATGCTCTTTTTTACAGGAGTAATCCTCTTTTTTATCTTGCTCATGCAGCCCTTGAGCATTTATCACTTTCAAGACTATATTTCGGTGCTTTTTCCCGTTGGAACAATTGGTGGACAAGAGCTTGATCTTTTGCTGATTATTCAGGCGGTAATGCTACTTGTTATCATTCCTGTCTATATTTTAACCTTTATTTTTTCCTGGAAGTATCGTGCCTATAACCCAAATCATGAGTATGATCCAGACCTAGTCGACAGCACACTTGCTGAGGTTATCTGGTGGGGACTTCCGCTCGTCCTTACAATTTTTATCGCAGTGATCACCACATTTTACACCTACAAACTCGATCCTTTTAAAAGCTTGCCTTCAGACAAAAAGGCAAAGACCATTCAGGTTGTTGCACTGCAGTGGAAGTGGCTCTTTATCTACCCTGAAGAAAAAGTGGCATCGGTAAACTTTTTGCAAATTCCAAAAGATACTCCCATACATTTTGAAATTACTGCAGATGCACCTATGAATTCCTTTTGGATTCCAAGCCTTGGCGGACAGATTTATGCTATGCCTAAGATGAAGACTGAACTTAACCTAATTGCTGATAAGGCAGGAGATTTTAGAGGCTGCTCAGCAAACATAAGCGGCATAGGCTTCTCTGAGATGCATTTTATTACACGTGCATCAACAAGCGAAGAGTACGACACATGGATCGCCTCAGCCAAGAAGGCTAAAGATGGCTTATCTCGCAAAAGCTATGAAGCGCTTGCAAAACCCGGAGTTGAAGAAAAACCTATGCAATTTCGACTAGAAGACGAGCAGCTATTTGACTATGTTTTTAACAAGTATATGTACCCACAAGAGAGCTAGCGACCTATGTTTGGAAAATTAACCGCTAATGCATTTCTGCACGATCCGCTACAAAATGGTGCTGTATTCTCCGGAATAGTTGGCGCGATTGCACTTATCGTTCTCATTACCTATCTTAAGCGCTGGAAATGGCTCTGGAACGAATGGATTACTACTGTAGATCCAAAACGAATAGGCATCATGTACATTGGTACAGTTATTGTGATGTTTACTAAAGGCTTTTCAGATGCCCTGTTGATGCGTGCTCATCAAGCGCTATCTGTTGGTGACTCTTACGGCTTTCTTACTGCAGAGCATTTTCAGGAAATTTTTTCGGCTCATGGAACGACGATGATTTTCTTTGTCGCTATGGGTGCAATTTTTGGCCTTATGAACCTTATTGTGCCTCTACAAATAGGCGCAAGAGATGTTGCCTATCCTTTTCTTAATGCACTTGGTTTTTGGCTATTTTTTGCTGGCGGCATGCTTTCGCTTCTTTCGCTTGGCATCGGCAGCTTTTCAATATCTGGGTGGCTTGCATACCCTCCCCTTTCTGGGCTTGAATATAGCCCAAGTGAGGGTACTGATTACTGGATCTGGATGGTGCAAATTGCGGGCATAGGCTCTACTATGTCTGGGATCAACTTTTTAGTAACAATACTGAAGATGCGCTGCCCTGGAATGTCGCTTATGAAGATGCCGATATTTGTCTGGAGCTGCCTATGCTCTGTAATCCTCATCATCTTTGCCTTCCCGGTATTAACCGCAACACTTGTGCTGCTCACTCTGGATCGCTACCTCGATATGCACTTCTTTACAGCTGGCGCTGGCGGAAACCCTATGATGTATGTCAACCTCATCTGGGCTTGGGGTCACCCGGAAGTGTATATTCTTATGATGCCAATATTTGGAGTACTATCAGAAGTTGTGCCGACATTTTCAGAGAAAAGACTCTTTGGATACGCCTCGATGGTCTGGGCGCTTCTTCTCATCACCTTTTATTCCTTTATCGTCTGGCTTCACCACTTTTTTACCATGGGAGCAAGCCCGCTTGTAAATACCTTCTTTGCCATAATGACGATGGTTATCGCTATTCCTACTGGTGTAAAAATCTTTAACTGGCTCTTTACTAAATTTAAGGGACGAGTGCACTTTACATCACCGATGCTTTGGTTTTTTGCCTTTCTCCTAAATTTTAGCATCGCTGGCATGACTGGAATCTTGCTTTCAGCACCCCCAGTAGATTACCAGGTACATAATAGCCTCTTTCTTATTGCCCATTTTCATGGCATGGTTATTGGAGGCTTCCTCTTTGGCTTTTTTGCTGCATTCACCTACTGGTTTCCAAAATTTACTGGCTTTTTCCTGGATGAAAAACTTAACAAATACGCATTCTGGTGCTGGCTTGGCGGCTTCCTGCTTGCCTTTATGCCGCTCTATATGCTCGGTTTCATGGGCGCTACAAGAAGGCTTTCGCACTATGAGGCTGAAACAGGATGGCATGGCCTCTTTGTCATCGTAGCAATTGGCGCACTCATTATTGTCTGCGGTGCGGTCATTCAGGTATATGGCCTCTATTCAAGCATTCGAGATAGAAAGAAATTTGCAGACACAACTGGCGGCGATCCTTGGAATGGTAGAACGCTTGAATGGTCAACGCCTTCACCTCCACCTCTCTATAACTTTGCCATCACACCAATTGTTGGCCAAATTGATCCCTTATGGGCAATTAAGCGAGGCGAAGCGCCTGAGCAAAACAAGCAGTATGAAGACATCCACATGCCAAAGAACACGCCGATTGCCTTTTATATTGGCATACTTTCGATAGTCTTTGGGTTTGCGATTACGTGGCATATCTTTTGGCTTGCTCTGGTAAGCTTTGTAGCAATCCTTGCCTGTGTAATTACTCGCCTATCGCAAAAAGAGGAATTTGATGTAATACCAGCCGCTGTCATAGAAAACGAAGACCAACAAAGGAGAACAGGGCCATATGTCGCACGATTTAGCCATCCATCATAAGACTCCTCCCTGCCCAGACACACGGAGTCCAGATCCTCATCAAGACGTCTTTGCAAAGAATGTCTTTGGCTTTTGGCTCTATCTGATGACAGACTGCCTGCTCTTTGGCACGCTCTTTTGCACCTACGGAGTGCTGTATAAAAGCACCTTTGGCGGACCTGGAGCTAAAGAACTCTATGATCTTGGCACTGCCTTTCAAGAGACACTGCTCCTTCTCTTTAGCTCTTTTGCATGCGGACTTAGCGTCTTATCCTCATTAAAGAATAAAAGAAACCAGGTGCTCTTTTGGCTTTTCGTCACACTTGTTCTTGGGGCATCCTTCGTTGCAATCGAACTGCATGAGTTCTACAGTCTTGTACAGGAAGGAAATTCCTGGAGTAAAAGCGCCTTTCTTTCATCCTTTTTTGCCCTCGTCGGCACACATGGAACGCACGTATCCTTTGGCCTTCTCTGGATTTTAGTAATGATTGGCCAGGTAGCAGTGCAGGGCATCAATTCAGATACCTTCCGCCGCCTCGTGATCTTTAGCATGTTTTGGCACTTTTTGGACCTTATCTGGATCTTTATCTTCACATTTGTCTACCTCATGGGAGTACTCTAATGCACGAGCAATCATTTGAAGAAACAAAATTAGAATACCATGGCACGCTAAAAGGCTACCTCATAGGCCTTCTCTCATCGCTACTGCTGACCTTAGCCTCATTTTACCTCGTCTGGAAGGATATGCTGCCCAAAAAGCACCTTATTTGGGCCATCATTGGTCTTGCTGTCATTCAAGCAACCATACAGCTACGCTTCTTCATGCACCTTGGCAAAGAGGAAAAGCCTCGCTGGGAAACGATCTCCTTCTTCTTTATGCTTGCCTGCGTACTCATCATTGTCCTTGGCTCGCTCTGGATTATGTATGATCTTAACATGCGCGTCATGGATGGCATGGAGATGTAAGCAGCCCGTAAAAAAAAATCCTCGGTTTTGTGATCTTTCGATACGAAACCGAGGAAATAGAGATTCCTCGGTCTGTTGAATCTTGCGATTCTCACCCGAGGAAATAGAGATCCTCGGTATTTTGAGTCTTGCGACCCTCACCCGAGGAAATTTTTTGATTCGAATCCCAGGTCCTAAAGTATTGCTACTCGAACCCGGGAAACTCTTGGAAGATCTTGGTCTTTCTGACTCACTCTTCCTTATCTTTATTAAACTACTTTTGGATTAATTTGACAAGATATTTTTTAAATAAACGTAAATATCAGTTTATTTAAGAGATATACAAGACTAAAGACCGTTAAATCCTTGCTGGTTTTATGATGCTTAAAAAGACTGGACTATTTGGCATGGTAAATAGTGCAAAAAAGCCATCTTTGTAGGAGCCGAGATATGGATAATCCCGAACATACATGCCGCCAGGGCATGTGATTGGGATTGCAGATGAATCCTCTGTCAAACGATGCTCTTCGATGTAGTTTAGGCCGCCAGGAACTTCTTTGTAAATGGCAAGCCAGCAGTCTGCAAGGGTATTTCTGAGATCAAAGTAGAGGATACCAACTGATCCATCCGCTGTGATCGCTACAAATGGAGCAAAGGCTTTGGCATGGGCCGTTCGGTTTACCGGAAGCGGAGCAAGCCAAGTAGCACCCCCATCGCGCGAGCTGATGAGGTAAATATTGCTATCAGCATCTGTTGTGTAGACGATATATAAAAAGCCGTTTACTCTGTTGATATTGTATTCAAACGTGTTTGCCTCAGCAACTTGCTGGTCATTTACCAAAAGTTTGCCATTTTCTAAACGAATGGCGACTTCATTGCCGCTAAAGCGTTTTTCTTTCTCATCCCAGCTATCGTTATCCGGTATCCCCTTTGGTAAAACGAGGACCGATTCTTTCACAGACTGAACTTCTGGCTTTTTAAGTTTCTTATATACTTTCCAGCTGCGTCCCGAATCTGAGGATGAGCCAAGTGTTACTCGCTCATTTTGAGATGCCCCAAAAAGCGTAAGCTTACCATCACTAGAAAAACGAAGCCAAAGATCTGATACACCTTGCTTGCCGCAAGGAGAGTCCAACTCTTGCCAGCTTTTTCCGCCATCTGTTGTGTAGGTAAGTGCGTAGGAAAGCAGCGCATTGTTATCGAGAACATTCTTTTGCCAGCATAGTGCTATTTCTTGAGGATTTTTGGGATTTAGAGCAAAGCTTGGTTCAAATAATGACGTTCCCGGAAGTGCTGTATGTGCATATGCAGCACCAATGGAGCAAGTTCTAGAGGTAAATTCATCAGCTGAAAGAGAAAATGTCAGAAGTAGTGCAAAGAAAAAAGGCCTGAAATTCATAGCTGCTCCATTATAGTATATTTATTTTGAAATATACTTGATGATTTCCTTTTTTGCAAGTAGGCAGCAATCAACGAAGAGAGCTCATCGAGCGCATCTTTATGCATCACTTCATACCCGTGGGTATTGGCAACCGGAAATGTAAGCAACGCTGCCTTAGCGGTTTGGCCGTAGCGTTTCGCAATAGATGCGTCAGAGCCATAATTTGCAAAAACTGCTCTCTGGCAACTAATGTTACAAGAGAGTAGATCCTGGATAACGCTCCTGTCATAGAGGCCAAAGCTATCTTGATAGACTATAATAGGGGCTTTAGAAAACACGGTTTGATACTCTCTAGCGACAGGGCCTACATCTACCGCGAGTGTGATATCACCTGGGAGGGTGCGAGCAGCATAGGCTGCACCAATACCACCAAGCTCTTCCTGAACTGTAGCTACAAAGTAGACATCTTGCAGGGGTCTTCCTTGCAGCTTTTGGAGTGCAAGGATGCAGGCTACAATCGCTCCCCTATTATCTAAAAAATAGCCGCCAATTGCATCGTCAAACTTCACGAGATTCCTGCGGCTTAAGGCAATAACAACTCGCGATCCTGGATAAATGCCCCCCTTTCTCCTAGTAAGTACAGAAACATCTTCCCATAAAAGGGCAAGCTCCTGCCCCTTATCTTCTTTTAAAAGCATTTTATTTGTTGATGCTGTCTCTTTACTTGTATGCAGAGAGCCAAATGAGAGGACGCCCGTAACTACATCATCATCACAAAGTATCTCAACAGGACCTTGACCAAAACTTTGAGGCAAAATTCCTCCAAGCGGCTCCACGCGGAACGTCTCATCCTCATTTACTCGCTTTACAATTAGCGAAAGCTCATCCATGTGCGCCATAAGACGTATTGGCGAAATATTTGGATCAAGTCCAGTTATTTTTGCAACAAGATTGCCTGCAGGATCTACCCAAAGCTCATCTACTAAGGGCTTAAGCTCTTTAAGCAAAAGATCTCTAAGCTCATCTTCTTGCCCGCATGGTGCGCGGGCAAGAATAAGTTTTTGTAAAAGGTCAAACATAGGCACGTATAAACTCCTCTAAAAGACGAACGCCGTAGCCGGTAACTACCATTTCATTTGTCCAGCTCACACCTGCAATGTCAATGTGGGCCCATGGAAGCTTCTTTGGTACGAAGCGTCGTAAGAACTCAGCACATGCCCCGCTTTCGCCGCAAAACTCATCGCCTAGATTTTTCATGTCGGCGATAGAGGACTCTATTTGCTTAGCAAATGACTCCCCCATAGGCAGCCTCCAGAGAAGCTCTTTTGTATTTTTTCCCGCTCTTATAAGAGAATCTGCAAGACTATCATCATCAGTAAAGAGGCCGGCATAACCTCTTCCAAGCGTTGCAAAAACCTCTGGAGTCAGCGTGCCAAGGTCTATAGCAAGCTCAGGGTTATATCTTGTAATACCATAGTAAAGAAGGTCAGCAAGTACAAGCCTTCCTTCTGCATCAGTGTCGACAACTTCAATGGTTTGACCAGACAGTGAGTCAATAACATCGCCAGGACGCATTGCCTTGCCATCGGGCATATTTTCAACAAGACCAACTATGCCGACAACGTATGCTGGGCTTTTAGTAAGGCTCAAAGCCTTCATAAGGCCAGAGACTGCGCCGGCTGCAGCTTTGTCGTACATCATCTGCCTCTGGATATCTGGCTTTTTGATGCAAAGTCCTCCAGAATCAAATGTGACACCTTTTCCTGCCACAAGAATTGGAGAACTTTTTGCATTTTCTCCTCTCCATGTCATGGCGACAGCATATGGCGCTCGCCCGCTTCCCTGTCCTACAGCTTGCAGGCATGGCATGCTTGATGCATCAAGAAATTCTACCTCAACACCATATTCTTGAAGCTCTAAGAGCCTCTCAGCATAGAGTTTTGGAAAGAGGCGATTTGCTGGCTCGCTAGTAAGCTCTTTTGCAAAATAGATGCCATCGACGAGCGCCTTAAGACGTGTAAAGTCATCTTGCTGATCTTCATGAATCTGGATAACTTCTTCAACCTGGCCCTGCTTTTTACTGCGATATTTATCAAATGTCCATTTGGATAGATATCGATTCATAAGATCATCAAGATTTGCTCTCGCATTATTTGTAAACTCTACTCGTATCACTTGCACCTCCACGTAAAAGTAAAATTGAAACCAAAAGCGCACCTAAGGAAATAACCAAAAAGCCGCGCATATAAATTGCTACCGACTCCGACGGAATTTGTACCGCCATCATCTGACTAAGGAGTCCGCTCAGAAAATTTGCTAAAGAAAATCCAAGAGATACTGCCCCCATCGTTGCACCTTGTTTGCCAGCTGAAGCAAGATCTGATGCCGCTACTAATATTGTAGGGCCAATAAAGAGCTCCCCTACTGATATCAGTACAATTGCGCCAATCACACATACTAAAGGCACGAGCTCGCTACAGCTCAAATAGAGCAAGGTGAATGCAACTGATAAAAGCAAAAAGCCAATCATAAGCTTCATTCTTCTTGGCAACACAATTTTCTGAATAAATGGACCTGCAAGCACTATGGTGAGTGGATTAAACATCACAAGAGATGCTGCAGGAACTATTCCAAAAAGTGTCTCTCTTACAACATGACGCTCACTAAAGAGCACTAATGTCGATCCGAGCTGCTCTTCACAGCCATAAAACAGGGCAAGAAGCCCTATCAAAAGAGCAAGCTTTTTGTAGGCGATTGGGTTTGAACTACCCTCCAAAACCCCTCTTTCCACAATGAGCGATCTTCCGAGATAGAGCATCAAAAGACCTGCACACATTCCAAACGCTGCAAGTCCAAAGCCATAGTTCCATCCATAGACTTCTCCAACTGCACCGCAGCACAAGGCGGCTAAAAAGCCGCCTATATTGATTCCTGTATAAAAAATCGTATACCCTGAATCGATACGTGGATCACCTGGCTCATAGCACTGCCCTACAAGGGCAGCGCAGTTTGGACGAAAAAGGCTAGTTCCTAGCACAATTACAGCAAGCCCTAGAAAGCAAAAGGATTCACTATCCCCAAGAGCCATTATGATGTGGCCCATGGTAATGATCGAGCCTCCAATAAAGATTGCTCTCTTGAGTCCCAGCAGCTTATCTGCAACCATACCGCCAACAACGCCGCCAAGTTCTAGCAAAGTTGTGTATGCAGCATAAATAAGAAATGCCCTTTCATCGCTATAGCCAAAAAAGTGCACCATGTAGAGCACAAGAAGCGCCCGCATGCCATAGTAGCTAAAGCATTCCCACATGGAAACAAAATTTAATAAATAAAGTGCCTTAGGCTGCTTTGTCATCAGAGCTCCTCCTTTATGCTGGAAGCAAAGATGTGATCTATTTTGCAGACATTGTAGGCATCATTATAGAGATCACTCTTATAGCGCTGGACATCCTCTTCTGCATCTCGTGCAACAAGCGGCTCTTTACTTGCACCTGATGCATACTGAGGGCATCTTGCACAGTTTGCGCGTATCATATTCATAAAGCCAACTTGCATGATGCAGGATCGAAGATCTGCTCTATTATCGATGTAGCCTTCAACCACAAGAAGAGGCTCCTCTTCTTGCACATTGGCAACGTCAATGAGCTTCTCTTCAGGCATTGAAAGAAAGACCTTTTTGGCAAGAGCTCCTTGTATAGGCTGATCACAGAAGAGAAGCTTGTTTTTTACACAAACTATACCCCTATAGGTTCTAAAAACCGTTTCAGTGTTGTGCAAAAGCGGCACCGAAACAATTGGCGACTGCAAGAGCCTTGATTCTTTCACAGCAGATTCTCTACGAAGACAAAGAGACCTCACGAGCATGTCTTTTCGTTCATCTTCGGGCAAAACACGCGATCGCGCGCATATAAAATCTGCCGCACGAACTGACTCTTCTGTTTGAAGACCATCCACAACACACTGCAGCGCCCCTTTGATGGCAGGTTGGGGCGCTTTCTTTGTGCCAAGTTTTTGGCAAAGAAGGGTTATATCAGTTATGGGATACGCCACCCCCTCTTTGTCAATATCACGATTTACAACGCAAAGTATGCGAGCACGTAAAAGCCGAGACATCTCACTGCTTACAGGCATGTCAATCTTTAGCTTTTCAACAAGGTATGTTTCTAAACATCTTGCATCTTCAATTTTTGCTGCTTTTAAAAGCCTTTTTCTCTCCTGAACAAAGGTGCATATTTGCCTCGCCTCTTCACAGAGAGCTGCACGCTTTTCTTGCAAAAGAGTAGTCACTTCTAAGGCATTGATTTGGCATCCAAAGTTTTTGACAATAGGGTCAAAACCTTTGTATTTTGCTTCAAGGATGCAAAACGCTGTCTCTTCTGCAACGGTTAAAAATATTTTGCCGATTCTTGTACAAAGGTCGGCGGCTGCGTTTAAATCTGCCTTTGTATAGGCACCAGTACATACAGTACTTCTATTCACTGCTATCCTCTCTGGCAGATCACGTGCGGGCAGGAGGGATGTAATAAGCGTAGACATGCTACTACTCCAAAAAAATGATTAAATAATAAATATTTTAGTTAACAATACAAGCGATACGCTTGCGTATTGTTAAGACTCAAAAAAACTGTAATTAATAAAAGTAATGAAAATGGCTATGATGCCAAAAGAAGGAAGGGAGGGCAAAAGCTAGGCGAGTAGATGACAATCTACAAATTATTTTGGGTATACAAACACTGGTTGTTTTCATGTGCATTCTCCTTATGTTGCACGAAAGTTTTGGGAAAAAGACTGTATCTAAGAAACTTTGGATTGTTAGTTATCGCCAGCGGCGAAAATACAATCCGTGAGAATAATGTCGATGGAAAAACGAGAGCATGAACCGGCTAAATCTGGGGCTCTTGGAACTTGCAGAAGATGTATTTATAGCTTTATTGTTCATACGCAAAGGAGCATACCATTCAAACGAATTTTTAGTCAATAAACAATGATCATGAAGGAAAAGGCCATAATAATCACAAGGGAGTAAATAAACATCTGCCTAGCCCATAGCCTATTATTTTCTGCTGTAAAGCCTCGTATAGCAAGAATCAACCAGCTTGTAGAAAGTATAGACATCACAGCAAGAAATGCATGCGATGCATAGCCTAAGAATGTAAGGCAAGGCACTGTCACACAAAATGCGATGACATAGACAAGCATGCGTGTTTTTGCAGCATCAACCCCCTTCACAATTGGAAGTACGGGAATTTCTGCTAGCCTATATTCATCAATTCTGTACATGGCAATCGCATAAAAGTGCGGCATCTGCCATAAAACGACGACTAAAAAGAGAAGCCATGCTCCAAGATCTAGTGACTGGGAAACTGCCGTGTAGCCAACAAGTGGAGGAATCGCGCCAGCTATGCTTCCAATCTCTGTACACAAGCTTGTGTGATACTTTGTGAAGCTATAAAGGACGACATATATAAAGAAACCAGCAGCAGCAAGAGCAAGTGCGAGGACATTAGCTACAAGAAATAAAATGAGCACTCCAAGAACACCAAGTACAAACCCGTAGCGAAGGGCCTTTTGCAAAGAGATTGTGCCAGCCGCAAGGGCACGGTGGCGAGTTCTCACCATCTTTTGATCTATAGCACGATCAATATAGTTATTCCAGACACATCCTGAGCCAACAATACAGGATAATCCAACAAGAGTCCAAAAAAGAAGCGCTAAGGAAACATCTCCTTTTGAGGCCAAAAAAAAGCCTGCCATACAGGTGACAGCATTTCCAAAAATAATGCCAGGCTTTGCAAGCTGTATGTATGATTTAATCATTTTTGACCGCATGTTGCTTTTTGGCCTTTTTACGAGAAAAAGCTTGAATTGTCAAGGTGTGGATTTTAAATTTTTTACCACAGAGACACAGAGGCACAGAGAAGAGAAAAAGAGAGAATAAAAATTTCTTGTTTTCTCTGCGTTCTCGGCTGCTACCTCTGCGGTGAAAAAAAATTCACACACGAGTACTACAAAATGTCGAGGAGTTCGTGCTCTGGGTTTTGTTTTGCGGCGTACTGTTTTTCCCATTGGCTTGAGAAAAGGATGACGGGGCGATTATTTTTATCTTGCACGAGCATAGAGTTTGTCGGCTTTTTGAAGGTGGCAAGATCGCCAATCACCCAGGCGCTTGTAGCATAGGGAAGCGGCGTAAGTCTTGTTTCTACTCCGTACTCATCGCGAAGGCGATACTGCATCACTTCAAACTGAAGCTGGCCGACAGCGCCAAAGATGGAGTAGCCTATATCTTCGTATGGGCGAAGAAGCTGGATGGCACCTTCGCTTGTAAGCTGGACGACGCCTTTATCAAAGCTTTTTCTTTTGCCTACATCAGTTGGTGTTACTTCTGCAAAAATTTCTGGCTGAAACTGCGGAAGAGGTTTGAAGGTAAAACCTCCTGTAAGCGAAAGCGTATCGCCGATTGCAAAAAGACCTGGGTTGATAACGCCTATGACATCACCTGGATATGCGTAGTCGAGAGTTGTTCTTTCACCTGCAACCATGCCGTGAGGACGGGAAAGCCTAATTTCTCTACCTAGTCTATGGTGCTTAACAACAAGATCTCTCTCGAATCTGCCAGAACATATGCGCAGGAAGGCCATACTGTCGCGATGTCTTCTATCCATGTTTGCCTGCAGCTTAAAGATATAGCCGCTAAAGGGTGTGGCAACTGGATCTATAGACATTTCACTGCCGTCTGCAGCATCTACAATTCGAGGCTGCGGCTGAGGCGCTAGATGTATAAATGCATCAAAAAATGGCTCAATACCAAAGTTTGTAAGTGCAGATGCAAAAAAGACGGGAGTTACCTTGCCTTGAAGAAAATCTTCAAGTGAAAAAGCATTTCCAGCAAGCTCGAGAAGATCTAGCTCTTCTTTAAGAGCAGCATCATCTTCAGGAAGGGGCCCTTTTGTAATTTCTGCTCGTTGCGCGCCGCCAGTAGATGCTTTATGAAAGTACAAGCATTCCTTATTAATGCGATCGTATACGCCGCGAAACTCTTTTGCACGTCCGATTGGCCAGTTCATGGCAAAGGAATGGATGCCAAGTACAGTTTCTACCTCATCCATAAGATCAAGTGGATCGCGTCCAGGCATATCCATCTTGTTTATGAAGGTAAGGACAGGGATTTTGCGAAGGCGGCAGACTTCAAAGAGCTTTCTTGTCTGCTTTTCGACGCCTTTTGCAGCATCTATCACCATGATGGCGCAGTCTGCAGCTGTAAGGGTTCTATAGGTATCTTCAGAAAAGTCTTCGTGGCCAGGAGTATCTAGAACATTGATGACAGTATCTTTATAGGTAAACTGCATAGCAGAGGCAGTGATGGAAATGCCCCTTTCTTGCTCCATTGCCATCCAGTCGGAAGCTGCAGATTTTCGGCCCTTCCTCGCTCGCACCATACCTGCAGTATGTATCATCCCGGAGTAGAGAAGAAGTTTTTCTGTGAGGGTTGTTTTACCAGCATCGGGGTGGCTGATGATGGCAAAGGTGCGCCTTTGCCTACATGCATTTGCTATTTGATCATTTTCCATAGAAGTGTCAGTTTACTCGATTTTGTAATTTTTCGACGAATCTTTCTCCACATAGGGCCTCCATCTCAAATTTAATTTCTCAGAATGGCGTGTTTAAGCCTATCCTGAGAAATTAAATTTGAGCTGAATGCACTCTGAGTAGAAATCTTTCGCCAAAAAATTACAAACATCGAGTATACCTGCCAAGATCTTTTTTTCTCTAGAAAAAATCTAGCTATTTAAGGATAATTTAATGATATGAAAAACAAAACATTCTTTATACTGACTTTATTGTCTTTTTTATTTGTTATTAAACAAGCACACACGGAAACTGTCTATCCTATTGCAATTATAGGATCGGGAGCAGCAGGAACCATGGCTGCAAAACGTGCTACTTTGAACAACAGAGATACCCTCCTCTTTACAGGTGTTAAAAAAACCATGAAAAAGGGGCGCGGCTACTGGGTGCGAAAAGTAGAAAATATTCCAAGCCTTGCACCTTATACGAGAACAATCAATCAGCTTCGAGATGAAACACTTTTAGAGATAAGCCAAGGACCTTTTGCAGATAAGCTGCATGTAGTAGCAGAAACTGTAGCATCTATTGAAAAACAAGGTGATATCTTCTCTATTCAAGATGCCGGGGGAATTAGCTACAAGGCAAAGCATGTTATCCTTGCAACCGGCATTATGGATGAGCAGCCCCTTATCAATGGTACAATAGATACAATACTCCCCTTTGCCAATAAACAGCTTGTAGCCTACTGCATACTCTGCGATGGCCACCACTCCTATGGCAAAAATACGGCCGTTATCGGCTTTTCAGAAAATGCCGCAAAAAGTGCCCTGATTTTGCATAGCCGCTACAATCCTCCAACACTATCCCTTCTTACCAATGGACATCCACTAGAAGTTACGGATGAAACAAGAGCAAAACTTACTGACGCCCGCATACTTGTCTATGAGGGGCCAATCGTAGGTATTGAAGGTAATGCAAAAGAGCGAATTCTTTTAGGCTTTATGCTAGAAAATGAGACATTTATCCAAGCAGAGATTGGTTTTGTATCGTTAGGCATTCGTCCAAACAACCAGTTTGCAAAAGATCTTGGAGCCGAACTTGATGAACAAGGGCTTGTTACTGCCGATGCAAATGGCGAAACGTCTGTAGAAAACCTCTATGTCATCGGCGACCTTCGTTCAGGCAGTATGAAGCAGATTTATACAGCCTGGCAGCATGCTGTGGATGCAGTCCAGCAAATCGATCGCAATATCCGGTCAGCACAATAAAAAAAGCCGCTCCTGAAAAGGAGCGGCTTATCTAATCAACCACGATATAAGCTACTTTATGCGAAAAACAATATGTCGCAGCAAACGCGAGACCCCGTTTTTCTAAATGCTGGCTGTCGTCAATTTTTAATCAGCGGAAGTACCATACATAAACCACCAAGCGAATAAAACAAAATCTTCTGGGCTACTGAATCACAGGAAGCGGCTTCACGACCAATTAAAGCACCAGAGAAAATATAAAGTTGTTTGCCTAAAAGGATGCGACCGTTTTGTATTTCTATGGTGTCTGCAAAAACAGAATGATCGAAAATTGCTTTTATAGCTAAACAACTGGCAACGTAATTGACAACCTTACTACCATCTACGGAATTATAAAATTCCGAAACCCCATTCGATAAATATGAGTAAATAGAATCGGTAAAAGAAACATTAACCATTTTTCCCTTTTAATTTTATCTTTTTATCATACGCAAGCAATGCTGTAGCGCAGCGTATTCTACTAGTTTTCATTGTTATTCACATTGAGTAAATCAGACGTCGTGGGTGCAAATGTAGCGAAAAATGATCTAAGTGATCTCGTGGTTAGGCATGCAAATTGGTAAATCGTGACGAAAGCAACTGATGAGATGGTCATTTACAAGACCAACTGCCTGCATGTAGGCGTACATGATTGTGGGACCGACAAAATTGAAGCCGCGCTGCTTCAGATCTTTGCTTAGCTTTTGCGATTCTTTTGTCTCGCAAGGAATCTCTTGATGAAGCTTCCAGGAGTTTTTTATTGGCTTGCCATCGACAAATTGACAGAGGTAGTTGTCAAAGCTTCCAAACTGCTCTTGAATCTTCAGAAATTGTTTTGCATTTTCTACTGCCGACTCAAGTTTTAGCCTATTGCGGATGATTCCGGGATCTTGCATCAGCTCTTCGATCTTTTGCGGAGTGAAGCTAGCAACAGCATTTGGATCAAAGCCTAAAAATGCCTTCCTATACCCTTCCCTGCGGCGCAGTATAGTGCGCCAGCTAAGGCCTGCCTGCGCACCCTCTAGTAGCAAAAACTCGAAATGGACCCTATCATCATGCTGCGGCACTCCCCACTCTTCATCATGATAGCGAATCTCGAGCTCATCGCCATTTTCTACCCAAAAGCATCTTGTAGTCATTGCAGTTGAATGTAGGTGATTTCGGCAGCAGGACATACCTTTGTCATAATATTGATGGTTCCAAGAAGCTGGCGCACCTTGGCATCTGGCATTTCGGCAAGATAAACTTTGGAAATTGCATCGTAGGCAACGCCATCTGCAACGAGAGCAACAAGTGCTGAAAGCATTGGAGCAACAGCTGGATTATAGGCAGCATTTTCTATGTAGGAGCCGCTATAGAGTTTGCCATCATGCGTAACAATTGTTACACCTGATGGGCAATTTGAATATGGGGCATAAGATCCAGCTGCAGCTTCTACAGTACGCTGAATTGGATCATCAGATGTTGGGATTGGAGCATCTGAGAGCATACCGCCTGTTAAGCCAAGATCTTGCGGACCAAATGCATTTGGGAGAAGATCGGCAAAACGGGCAGGACTATTTGCCGGAGTATAGATGGCAATGTCAGAAGATGCAGCTCCAATCTCATTAATAAACTGCCTGCAAAAACCGCATGGAGCGGCACTGAGGGCAATTGCTGTAATTTGCTCTTCTCCGTGGTTTCTTGCATTTACAAGCATAAACTGCTCGCCATGTATGCAAGACGGAAGATCTTGAAGTTCAAGGTTTACACCAAGATAGAGGCTGCCGCTTGCTCCAAGACCTACAACACCTACATGATAGTTTGAGATGTCTGGTCTTGCGTAGCCCTTTGCTTTTGTAACAAGGCTCTTCATCAGCTCATCAATTGTAATGCCTTCGACGAGCATTTCTTGCACTTTTTCAGCGGGAATATAAAAATCTGAAGCAGCTAGCATCGAGCTACAGGCGACTAAGAATAAAATAAGCTTTTTCATATGAGATCCTTCAGTAAATAAAGCTAGCGTACTACACGAAGGCTATTTATTCCCACAACAGTAGTTGCAAGCAGCAAGTAAAAAGCAGCATGCGTAGGACCGATAGATCCGAGAAGGGATAAAAGCAGCATAAGTGCCATAAAGAGATAGAGAGCTATGCTATTTTGCGTCCAAATTTTCTTAGCTGCTTGACTAATGGCAACAAGATTTTGGGCAGATGACAGTGAGCCGCTAAGAAGAAGAATTGGCGCATCAATATCTACCCTTGTGCCAAGGTAGCAGCCTGCATCTGCGACTTTTGCAGCTTCAATATTGTTTCCAACCATGAGTACTTTTTTTCCTTCCCTCTGCAGTTTTTTTATCGTCTCCACTTTTTGTGAGGGATTTGATTCAGCTTGAAAGCGATCAAATCCTAAAGCATTCACAAGCTGAACGACAGTCACTCTGCTATCTCCTGAAAGGCAAAAGAGCTGAAATCCATCTTCTTTAAAAACCTTTAGCGTATTTACAACATCCCCTCTAACCGGATCTGAAAGCACTAGAGTTCCTAATAGCCTTCCCCCTTTCGCGCAAAAGAGCACAATATATCCTTGGTTTCGCATATCTTCGGCTCTCACCTTTTGATAACCAAGGTCTATATTCTCCATAAGTTTTTCATCACCTATAAGCAGCGTCTCTCCATTAAAAAAGCCTCGAATACCAAGCCCCGGAACCTCTTCTATATTTTGCACTTCTTCTAATGTAAGCATCTCCTCTTTTGCTTTGTCGACAATGCAGCGTGCGTAGGAATGCATCGATTGCACCTCAAGGCTTGCCGCTGTGATGAGAAGTTCATGCATCTTCACATCTTCAACAGGATCGATAGAAACTATGGCAGGCTTTGCCGATGTAAGGGTGCCATTTTTATTAACTACAAGCATATTGCAGGAGGCCGCTGCATCAAAAGCTTCTGGGTTTCGAATGACAATTCCGCTATTTGCAGCTTCTGCCACAGCAAGCTTTGATAGAAGCGACGAAGAAAAAAGAAGTGCAGAGGGGGAAAGTCCAACTATAAGAGAAACTGCCATCAAAATGCCAGTAGATGGCTCAGAAAAAAGAGAGCCAAAGACAAAAACGACTGCTGCAAGTGCTAAGACAGCCATCCCCATCTGCACGGAAAACTCCTCTACCTTTTTTTCAAGCGGCAATTTCTTGGCAAAATGGGCAGCTACAATATCAATAACTTGCTGAAAAAAGCTCATTTTTCCTGGACGTGCTACTCGCAAAAAAGCACTTCCCTTAAGGATAAGAGAGCCAGATAACAGCGAACTTCCAACAACCTTTTGGACCGGTTTCTTACTGCCTGTAAGAGGTGATTCATCAACCTCGCATTCGCCAGAAAAGAGTATGCCATCAGAAGGCACTAGCTCGTTTTGCTGCACGCGAATAGTATCACCCTCTTTTAAAAGCTCTACAGGAATCTCTTCAGTACGTCCATCTATCAACAGCTTAAAGGCTGTTTTTGGAGCCATCTTTGTTTTTTTCTCTAACGCTACGTCTTTTTGCTTGTCAATAACCTGCTCGACAATGCGAATGAGCAAAAAAATGACTGTGACAGCGCACATAGTGCCATAGAGTGGAACCTTACCTACAAGGCTATAGAGATAGAGTGTCAAAATAGCTACGCTATGTAGTGTGTAGATAGAGAATTTTTTTGTGTATGCACTATAGAAGAAGCTCCAATTGCCCATAAAGAGCACAATCGTCGCAAGAAGCCACTGGTAGGATGGTTCAAGATGGCGAACAAAGAAAGGGAAGGTAAAAAGCACGCAAAACCAAAAGCGAGGGACAAGATCAGAAGCTTGCTTTTGTTTATTTGAAGAGGTCGTCAAATCGCTTTTTTGCTTCATTATCTTTTTTTCCCAGAAACTCGCCTTTTATCGAAAACTCTTCACAAAAATTTGCTTTTGCTCTGTCAGCAATAAAATCAGTACCCGGCACCATGCAGTCATTTGGAAGGCCTATTTTATAGTACTTACAGTTTTTGCACGAGTGAAGATCAGCTTGGCACCCCTCACAATAGGTTCTAAAGGATGGCTTTTGCTCTAGAGCATCTAATGTTTTTCCGCAATTCCAGCACTGCATCTAGAAAACAAAAGCTCCCTTCTCAATAACTTTGAGCACCTTTCCATCATATGTCTCAGCTACGCAGTCTACATCTTCATTAGAGATCATAAAATCTGTATGCACATGGCTATCATTGCAGCCAACTGCTGCAAGTTCCTCTTTAGACATCTCGCCTCCCCCTTCAAGACAGTGCGTATAGGCAAAGCCTACAGCTATGTGGCAGGCTGCATTTTCATCAAAGAGGATCTCCTCAAAGAGACGGCCGCTCTGATAGATTGGTGAGTCGATTCCAACAAGCGCCACTTCGCCAAGCCGTTTTGCCCCTGGATCATTTGCGATATAGGCAGCAAAATGCTCCTTTCCTTCAGTAGCTGTAAAGTGAGTAATTTCGCCATTTTTAAATTCGATTTCGAGCCCTTTTACGAGGCGTCCATTTACAGGAACTGGCCGCGTTACTCGAACCTTGCCCTCTGTGTAGCGATAATCTGGAGTGGTAAAGCACTCCTCAGTTGGTATATTTGCTTCAAATAAAACGCCTCTTGTACTTTTGGCATTACCTGAGCGAAAACGCGCTTTTTCTGAAAGAAACACCTTCAAATCGGTTCCAGGACCTGTAAAATGGAGCGTCTTTATGCGCGCGTCGTTTAACTTTTTTGCCCTAGCATGAAGGATATCTTGATGCTTTTCCCACGCTTCAAGGCAATCTTTTTTGCCCGCTCTGCATATTTGGAAGATAGACTCCCAAAGAGCCATGTAGGCAGCCTCTTCGTCCATCTCAGGGAAGACCTTTTTTGCCCAGCCCTTTGTCGCAGCAGCAGCTACTGTCCACTGAACCTTCTTTTTACTGACGCCTTCAACGTAGTAGTTTTTAAGCGCTTGCCTCATCGCCATTTGGACCGCGTTAATCTTGGCTACTGGAAGCTCTGCTTGGGAGTCTGGATCTTCAGATCCAACAAGCCTAAGCACACATGAGCCATCTTCAACAAAGTCATTAAACTTTGTCTGAAGAAAGCGAGGAAAATAGCTCAAATAGTCATCTGACTGTGAATCCAATATGCGCGTCTTCACAATTTCTGGATCAATAAAGTCTACATTTACAAGTTTTGCACCCTTTTTATAGGCTTCCTGCACAAGGAGCTGGATAAACTCTCTCTGGACAATCTCTCCAGTGATATTTACCACTTGTCCTGGCTGAACATTTAGGCCATGTGAAATAAGAAGATTTGCGTATGTGCGTAGTTTTTCGTTAAAGTCCATAATCAGTTCTATTTTTTAAGTTGGTTTGCGAGGTCTGCTTTTTTACTTGCAAGCTGAGATATTCTATCATCAATAGAGCGAAGCTGTGAAGAGAGTTCTTGCTCATCTTGTATAGAGGCATGATACTCATCTAATAAGGATTTTGTATGAAGCTTCACATCTTGAAGTTTTTGAGTAAGTGCTTCTCTATCTTGTAGAAGCCTAGCAATATCCTTATCAGTGCTCCCCATATCTTGCTGGATCTCTCGGTCAGTCGTATTTCTTGGCCTTTCAGGTCTATGCTGCATAATAGTTGTAGGCTGATCAGGTAGAGCCAAAAGAAAGAGGCAAAAGGCAATGTTCATGGGTCCCTCGTTTTCATTTACAGTACGAAAAATCCCACAAAATTGCAAACTAAGCTGCAATTTACCACTGAGGCACAAAGAAGAAGAGAGAGAAAACAAAAAAAATAAATTTGTATTAGCTCTCATTTCTTTGCTGTGTGTCCGCAGGACACAGCCCCTTTCACTAAGGCTTAGCTTAGTCCTCTAAAAGACGGTGTAGTTCCCCGATGAGATAAAAAGGGAGAGATCGAAGTTGGTACTTAACTGGGTCGCCTTGAGTATCTTTGAGATTCACTTCTGATAGCCCTGGAAGAGTTGAATTTATTCGCACTGCAATGGAGAGGCCTTTTAGCTTCATAAACTGATGAAGTGATTTTAATTTACCCGATGCTCCTGCCTTTACTTCAATGGGAACAACTTTACTGCCATGCTGAATAACATAATCGACCTCTGCACTCGACGTCTTTTCGGTGTTGAGCCAATAATAAAGAGTCGATTCCTGATACATAGGATTTATCGTTCGGAGTAGCTGGCCGACAACCTGCTCTGCAATAGCCCCTTTATTGATTAAATCAAGTTCATCAACAGAGAGTAGTTCTGTAAGAGAAAGACCAAGATCAGATGAACTAAGTCCAACATCAAGTAGAATAACCTTAAGGTAAGATTTTAGAAGTTCTGCACCAAGAGGAACACCATTTGCGGAAGTTGCTGATATTTTGTGGCACACCTTCGCCTGGCTTAGTAAATCCAAGGCTTCTTTAATGACGGGTATTCGCTCATTTGGATTTACCGTGCTATAGACAAATTTTTCACCTAAACAGCGCGGTACCATTGTTAGCACTTCTTGGAGTCGTTGAGGAGGTATCCGCCCGCTATATTTGCCGAAGTCATCTCGATAGGTGTGTAAGATGTCATTGTGAACTTGACTTACGTCTGAAAAGGAGCGTGTGGTATTCCATGTCTGCACTGCGGCAGGCATTCCTCCTACAATAACAAATTCCTTAAACAGTGAAAGAAGCTTTTCATGACTAAAATCCGAAATCCCACTGCTCCAGGAAAATTCTTTTATTTGCGCTACAAGTTCATCGCGCTTTTGTGCGAGCAGATACTCTTCGAACGAAAAAGGCTCTAAATACATATAACTTATGCGGCCTACAGGCATGCTAAATGATTGCGTACCTAACATAAATTCTAAAAGAGACCCCGCTGCAAGCACAGGAAGCTCCGGCATGTCTTCTGCAAACCACCGAAGTTTTGGAAAGAGTTCAGGCGCAGCTTGGATTTCATCAAGAAAAAGTATACAATTTTTAGGTTCAATTGCGGTTTCAAGATCTGCCCGCAAACGTTGCAGAATTAGTGCAGGATCATTTGATGAAAAAGAAGATGCAAGCTTCGGCTGTTTTTCAAGGTTTATCTCTATCAGTTTTTTGCCTTGCATTTGGGCAAAGTGACGCACAATCCATGTCTTACCCACTTGCCTCGCACCTCGTATTACAAGGGGTTTACGACTATCGGATTTAAGCCATTTCTGTAAAAAACCTAAAGCTGTTCTTTGCATGCTGCCCCTCTTATTTTAATCTCGAGTTATTCATGATTAAAGCAAAAACAACCATTTTTTGCAAAAAGAACCCCTTCTTTTTGTGAATTTTCATAAAAGGAAGGCCTTGTTTTTGCTAATTTTAGCAAAAAAAGTGGGTTACCAGGATTTTCACTAATCCCTCTGCGGTAAAATTTTTATTTAGGCAAAGAAGGATTTTAGGGAATCTTTGGCAAAATGGGGGTTGGTAACTTCTGCGCCGATTGTTTTGGCGAGGTATTTGGCATTGCCGCCTTCCCAGAGGGCTATACCCTCTTTGATGAGAACTCGCTGGATGGCAAGATTTCTAAGCGCTGACATATCGAGTGCCTGGTAGGCTCCCTTTTGCATCATCTTTCGCATTTGGGCGTCAATTTTAGCGCGAGATGGAGCTCTTTCTTGAGAGAACTTCTCTGCTTCTTGTTGAAACTCTTTAAACGTAGCCTCTAAAGACTTTATGGCAGCATTTTCATTACTATAGGCGTAGTATTCAAGCACCTTTTCTGTAAGCTCTTTGCTCTGCTCTTTGCTATAGCCAAGAGTGATGAGATAATCGATCATTTTCTTTCTTACCTCTTGCCACTCAGGGCTTGAAAGAAGGCGTCTATTTGCCATATGTGTCGCAACTTCAGTAAGAATTGAATCTACAAACTCTTTTGCATCGGGCACAGCTTTCTTTGGAAAGAAAAGGCCTTCAGAATGAATCAGCGTCTTTTTATTTGGGCGCTTAGGAATATCGCTCATCGCAAGATGGTAGAGTTCCATAGAAGTGATGCCGCCAGATCTTGTAATGGAAAGATCGCATCTTGCCATAAGGAGCGCAATTACTGGATCTTGCTGATCTGTAAAGGGAACAATATTACAGTTATCAGGGATTTTCCCTTGGGCTTTGAGCGTTTCAATTTCAGCCTTGATGCTCTTCCAGAGATTGCTTTCCGGCTTTCCGCAGTAGATAAAAAAGTGATTTGTTCGATTAAGGTGTCTGCCTTCTTTACTTTCCTTCACAAATATTTTGAGCCATTCATGGACAGATTCTGTTGTAGGGACACTTCCGAGCATCAAAAAGGCAAGCTTATCTTCTTGCTTAATATGGGCATTAATAGGCCCCTCGTTTTCTCTATTAAGCACAAAAGGAATGTCGAGCGCAGGCTGAGAGAGCTTATTTTTAAGATCTTCTACTTTCAAAAAAGCTTGTCTAATAGGGAACTGATCAGAGGTGATTACCTTGACCTTGCCAATATACTTCTTCCAAAACTCCTCTTCAGTCTCATTAGCCTTTGTAATTGGTTTTGCAGCATGAAGTGTTACCAGCCTGCAAAGCGATTCATCATTTGAGAGCTTTTTCACAGATGGGAAAAAGTGCGAAGCCTTTTTGGACGGCATATCTGTCAGATAGACATCCATATGCATGTTCCAGCCCCTTTCATGATTCACGGTGCGCATGGCAGAAACAATCGCATTGATGCAAAAAGCCTGGGTACTTACGACAAATTCTGGCTCTACAGCTAAGCTCTGAAGGAGCCACTTCGTCCGAAAATAGACGATGGGATACATTAAAATTTCAGCAAGCCATCCCCACCAAGCATGTCTTTCAAGATAGCTTATGTTGCCGCTTGTCTGCGCACTATCCCATGCATTTACTGCCAAGTCTCCTAAAAATCCAAGAATTTTTGGACCTGTGACATCTACTTCATGAGCTGTGAGGTTGCCATTATACTCTAGCCTCTTTTGCTGCTCGACAGCACGCATGGCAGTTCTATGACCGCCGCCTGATCTTGCCCAGAAGAGAAGGCCTGTGTGATTTGTATCAACGTTCATATCTACACCTCATTTTGGGTAACTCTTGCCAAGAGATTTGAGTATATTTTCGCAAAAATGTTGGAGCAGATTGAATGGGAGGAATTCACCTTTACTGAACGAGCTTTATCCTCTTTTAGACTTTTTTGACAAGCTGCTATAAGGTCTTTGCTTTTTACTACAAACATAGCCTCATGATCATACTTTGCACTTTTTTTATTAAAATTAAAGCTACCTATCATGAGGTGACTTTTATCGAATAGTGCGACTTTTTTGTGATAAAGCTGGTGAGCGCCTGTGTATTCATATACCTTATCGACAAGGTAGTAAAATGCACGATTTGAATGGGTCAAGTAGTAGCGTCCTAGGGAAAATGAGTCCGACATCCCATTAAGTTGAGCTGTAATTTTCATATCTGGATGTGCTGCTTTTGCTTTTTGCAATGCATCCTTAATGGGTGATGTTGGGTTAAACTTCCAATGCGCAAGGCGGATTTTCTCAGTTGAACGCTCAATTCGTTTTACATATTCTCTGACAATAGGATTTTGCGTGCCATGTTCTGGGCCGCTTACCATATACTTCACACGCACATTTGGAAAAAGCCCATCATTTTTATGAAAATCTTCACAAATTCCCTTGGCTTTTGTAAGCTGAAAATAGCGACTTGGAACCTCTTTACCATTCGTGCGGATTTCCCACATCCTATAGAGATTAAAAAACTGATCTCTCATAAGCTCCGCAAGCTTTGTACTTTCTCCTACAAGATCTGTATCCTTTGCAGCTGGTGGAATGAGGCCGCTCGTTTTTTCGCCGGGAGCTGGAACATGGTTGTCTCTACAGAACTGGGGAGCCATTCCCGTCCCTCCTGAGACGAAGTATTTGCCATCAATGACAAGCATTTTTATATGATTTTCTTCAGTATGAATGCTAAGTCCAAGTTTTCTATGACGATCGGATATAAGATACTCAAATTTACCTGGATATGTTTCTGAGAGTCGCTTTAGTATTTCTTTATCTTGAGACTCTAAAATATCATCATGACTTAAGATGAGGTGCGCTCTAAAATCCGCCTTATTTTTCAGTTTTGTTTCGATGCGTGATAGTGCATCACGAAAGAGCTCGCCGCCAGCAAAATTGCAAGAAAACTCTATACTCTCCTCTGCAGCATCAATCATTTTGAGCTTCCAGTCGCGGCTTTCGTCTGCATTTTCTGTAAGGCGAAGATTTACATCAGTATACTTCCCTAGTTTTGCAATATTTTGCGGAAGAAGAGCTTTGTGATTTCCTTCTTGAGGGAGTTGATAGAGAAGTCTTTTTGTACTTACAAGATCATGTATAATTTTAACGAGCGCAAGTGACAGCACAATACCAGCACCGACTCCTGCTCCAATTGCTGCACCTATGGGGCCGCCTGCTAAAAATCCAATAGCGGCACTTGCCATAATAATAAAGACTGCAATAGCAATCTTTTTAAGCGTGCTGATCCATTTTTCTTTGGTTTTAGGAAGAGACTCTCCAATTTCTGGATAGTACCTTGTAACCTTGCGTCCATTCAAGTTCCCTTGGGCTGGCAAGTGAGGCTCTGAGGCATTAGGTTGCCCAGGCAGTTCATGTATAGGTGAAACGCACATAGGCCATAAATTATAGCAGGAAAACGGGTTAATATCAAGTTATTAATTTATCCTTGATCTTTAGCCATTTCTCGGGTAGCTTATTCCTTTTTTTAGACTAAAGGAGATAGATAGAAATGGATACATATGCGTATGGCTTAGTACTTGCCTGCGGAGTAATTGCCCTTCTTTTCGGGCTTTATAAAATCCGCCAAATTCTCGCCCTCAGCCGAGGAAATGAGAGAATGCAGGAAATTGCAGGTGCAATTCAAGAGGGAGCACGCGCTTACCTCAATAGACAGTACCAGACGATTGCAGCAGTTGGTGTTGTAATTTTTGCTTTACTTTTCTGGCTCCTTGGCCACTATGTAGCTATCGGCTTTTTGATAGGCGCAGTCCTCTCAGGTCTTGCTGGCTACGTGGGAATGAACATATCAGTTCGTGCAAACTCCCGCACAACAGAAGCCGCAAGACAAGGCCTTGCAAAGGCACTTGATGTTTCTTTTTCAGCTGGTGCAATTACAGGTCTTCTCGTTGTTGGCTTTGGCCTTCTCGGAATCACCGGCTATACCTACTTTCTGAAATCAGAAGGCGTAGCTATCAGAACACAGCTAGAGGCGCTAGTTGGCCTTGGCTTTGGTGGATCGCTCATCTCCATTTTTGCCCGTCTTGGCGGCGGTATCTTTACTAAAGGTGCAGACGTTGGTGCTGACCTTGTTGGTAAGGTAGAAGCTGGCATCCCAGAAGATGATCCAAGAAATCCAGCAGTTATTGCCGATAACGTTGGCGATAACGTCGGCGACTGCGCAGGTATGGCTGCGGACCTTTATGAAACATACATTGTAACAATTGTTGGTACAATGCTTCTCGCAGGTGTTTTCTTTACAGCGCAAACACTTGAAACAATGATGCTCTATCCGCTTGCAATTGGTGCATTTTGCATCCTCGCAACAATAGTAGGTACCTACTTTGTCCGCCTTGGCAAGTCAAATAACATCATGGCAGCACTCTATAAGGGCTTTTTTAGCACTGCCGTTATCTCTGCTGTAGGCCTTTGGTTCCTTACCAAGAATATGATTGGTTTTGACAGCGTATTTACCGCAAACGGTCAAAACTTTACAGGCCTTAACCTCTTTTACTGCATCCTTACAGGTCTTGGTGTAACTGCGCTTCTTATGTGGATTACAGAGTACTATACACTCACAAAGTATCGTCCAGTAAAAAGCATTGCAAAAGCATCAACTACAGGCCATGGCACAAACATTATCCAAGGCCTTGCAGTATCTATGGAAGCAACAGCTCTTCCAGTGATCGTAATCTGCTGCGGCATCCTCGTAGCGTATATCAATGCAAACCTCTACGGTCTTGCAATTGCAGCGACAAGCATGCTTGCGCTTGCCGGTATGGTTGTAGCACTAGATGCTTATGGCCCAGTTACTGATAATGCTGGCGGCATTGCTGAGATGTCAAACCTCCCTCCAGAAGTTCGCAAAACGACAGATGCCCTCGATGCAGTTGGCAACACCACAAAGGCTGTAACAAAAGGCTATGCAATAGGATCTGCAGGCTTTGCAGCACTTGTGCTCTTTTCTGCCTTCCTCGAAGACCTTGAATACTACTTCCCATCGCATCAGGCACAGTTTTATCTGCAAGATGCCTACGTTGTAGTCGGCCTTTTCATCGGCGGCCTTATGCCTTATCTCTTTGGCGCTTTCAGCATGATGGCTGTTGGCAGAGCGGCAGGTGCTGTTGTTGTGGAAGTTCGCAGACAGTTTAAAGAAATTGCCGGCATTATGCAGGGTACAGCTAAGCCAGATTACGGCCGCGCTGTTGACCTTCTTACAAAAGCTGCAATCAAAGAGATGATTGTTCCATCGCTTCTTCCTGTGCTTCTTCCAATCGCACTCTTCTTTGTCATCTACTGGACAGTAGGAATGACAGAAGCCTTCACAGCACTTGGTGCAATGCTCCTTGGCGTTGTTGTAACTGGTCTTTTTGTAGGCCTATCGATGACATCAGGCGGCGGTGCTTGGGATAATGCGAAAAAGCTCATTGAAGAGGGCGACCACGGCGGAAAAGGCTCTGATGCCCATAAAGCTGCCGTTACCGGTGACACTGTAGGCGACCCCTACAAAGACACTGCAGGTCCTGCTATCAACCCAATGATCAAGATCGCAAACATTGTGGCCTTACTTTTACTTGCCATCTTGGCATCACATCTCGCAAAGTAAGCCAGATTCTTCATGGCGCGGCTCTTTTAAGAGCCGCGCTTTCTAATTCAGTACTACTCTTTATATACATAGCTCACTATAAGAGATCCGGTCGGTCTCGGTCACGGACACGGTCTCGGTCTCGAGGACATAAGCTTCTTAATACTCAAGATTATTTTTACACCTTGGCCTTTAAGAAAAGTTGCTCTAAAGGCTTTAACCGATTATAAAAGTCAAAAGCTTGCAAAAAGGAGTACACATGGTTTCAACACTTACTCTCAATAGTTTCTTCTCCAAATACATCTCAGACCCACTTTCAAATGAACTTTCCGCAAAAGATAAGGTTATTGCTACTGTCGCATCCCTCATCTTATGTGCTGCAACCTTTTCGCTTATTATTACGCTTGTAAGCTTTTTTCGAAACCGTACAGTAAAGCCACTCCAAAAAGAGGACTCCCCTTCTGCAAATAAAGTGAATGAGCAGGCAATTATTGCTCTACAGCAGGTGCTCATGAATGGCAGAAATATTAGAACGATCCACGGGGAACTCGATGAAAAAACTCGAAAAGCAGTAACAGTCCTCGACCTTAAAGATATAGAAAAAGCAGAGGATCATCTACACGAGCTTGCTGAAGTCTTCCCAAACACTTCAAGTATTAACTTATCTAATAAAAAACTTACAGATGGCCAGCTTTCAGAACTTCGCTACTTTAAAGCACTTACTATTCTTGATCTTTCAACTACAGAAGGCGCATCTATTAGTATAGAAGATAATCAAATAAAAAACTTACGGCCACTTTTTACCCTTAAAATGATTAACCTGAGCGGAAATAAAGGTTTGACTGGTTCCACCTTTCACTTACTTCCAGAAAATCTTACTACCTTCCTTGCAGCAAATTGCAGAATTACAGATGAAGGGGTAGCTGCCCTTTCAAATCATAAAAAGCTTGAAACCTTAGTTCTTGCGACAAATACAAGCATTACTGGAAGCACGCTAAACAAAATAAGCAAAACCCTGCAAAGTATCAACCTTACAGGCTGCATATCCGTTGATGTCGCGCATGTGCAAAATACCCTGAAATCCTTTCCAAACCTCAAAGAGTCAATTTTGCCTTTGCTTCTTTTCTAAGATAAACGCATATTCCGGGACATCCGTTTTATCAAATGCACGGAAACTTAGCTACTATTTCTACACGACAAATGACTTTGCTGATACCATTTTTATGACTAGGTGGAATATATGCTTGATTTTCTCTCTCATGCTGCAGGGGCAATAATTGGACGCTACGGGGAGCTTTTGTTTAGTGACTATGATGGAAATAAGAAGACACATCCTGTCACGATTGACCACTTTTGGCCGGTAAATAGCTGGCGGGAAAGAAATTCTCTCTACATTGTCGATCAAACGACAGCCGATGTGTACTGGAATGATGATAGTGAGACGAAGAGGCTAAAGTTTCTTGCCATAGCCTTTTTTGGACCTCTTGTACATGCGATTGGCCTTGTAGCAAATGGGCTTAATAGATCGTATAAGGTACTCACATTTGGACATCTCTACTATAGAGCCCAGGATCCGAGGTTTATGGAGCTTGCCTACGATATAGCACGCATAGCGCTCACGCCCCTAATCTTTATAGGGCTTGTCTTTACCCCAATATACGGCCTTATACGTCCAAATGATGGTGGGAAGGTATATGCAACCCTTGAGCGAACCATCTACACCCAAGATTTAATCGCCCCCTGCTTTCAGCCCTTTCCAAGAGTTCATCTTGGCGGAGGCGATCCTAACCTGCCGAATGGCTGGTAGCTTACTCTGCTTGATTTCTTCTAAATATATGGAAGATCAAAAGTATAAGTAGTGCGCCAATTACAGACATTACAAAACCCGCTGGCTCATCTGGCTTATAAAAACCAAGTGCTTGGCCGGTATATTGTCCGACAACAGCACCGCCGATACCGAGCAAGGATGTAAGGATAAATCCTGTAATATCTTTTCCAGGCATTAATGCTCTTGCAATAAGGCCAACGATAAAACCAATAAGAATAACACCGATAATATGCATAGCGACCCTCCTGTTTTTTACCTGCATACATATTTTTGAAAAATTCCTCAAGCATTTTAGCTGACCTTCGGGTAAAATTGATGCGAGGTGACCCTATGTATACATTCGTTTTCATTTTTTCTCTTCTTTGCATGCCGCTTGCTGCAAAAGAAATAAAAGCCCTTCTCTTTGCTGGAAGTACGCGGACAGAATCCTATAATAAAAAACTCATTAATGAGTCTGCGCGTATTTTAGATACCCTTGGTGTAAAAACTCAAGTTTTGGATTTACGAGACTACCCCATCCCCTTTTATGATGGAGATTTAGAAACAGAATCGGGTATGCCAGAGCTTGCAAAAAAGCTAAAAGCACAAATGATACAAGCAGAGATTATCGTGATTTCTACTCCAGAATATAATGGATCAATCTCTGCAGTGCTTAAAAATGCCCTTGACTGGACCTCAAGACAAGATAAAGGCGGCTCGTCTAGAGAAGCCTATGCAGGAAAAACCTTTGTTCTTTTGAGCACATCACCAGGTGGAGGAGGCGGTAAGCGCGCCCTTGCAAACCTAAAAGCAATTATCGAAGCCATTAGCAAAGATGAGCAGCCTCATCTCTTTAGCCTCCCAAATGCCTCAAGCGCATTTGATGCTGAAGGCCATCTAAAAGACAAAAAGCCTCTTCAAGAAGTTCTTGAACAGGCATTATTGCCAGCAAAAACCTAGAAGAAACACGCTGTTTTCAGACCAAAGCCCTGGGTTATAATAGCCCAGGGCAACGCCCTTATCATTACCGAAATTTTTCAAAAAATATTAACACAAAGACTCAAAGACGCAAAGATGCTTCGCCATACAAGAATGCTCTTGATGTAATTCAAGGCATTATTCTGAGGAATAATGCCCACAGGCATCTGCCGCGAAGCGCGGCAAAAAAAGCATTGGCAGTTTTGACCCCGAGTTTCTCGGGGTCAATGAGCCGTGCTCATTATTCCTCAGAATAATGAGCTAATAAGCGGCTTCATAATAAACACAATACTTGGCGAAGCATCTTTGCGTCTTTGAGTCTTTGCGTTAATATTTTTTGAAATATTTGGGTAAAACTAAGGGTAACGCCCTGGGTTAATTGTAGAGTGGCTATTTGCAGTCTGAAAAAATGCGTTATAGTTAAATACATTTATGAATCAAGCAACAAAAAAACATGCTAACCTGTGTTTTTAACTTGTCAGCGCAACCGATCCTGCTCTTTTTATAAAGTATATAAAGATCTAAACGACCCAAAAGAATAAATGCCAGTCAAGGCACTGCCTGCGGCAAGCACTTTGGCAAGGGTTGGATAGCCATTTTGATGCGCCATTTTTGCGCCAAGAGCTAAGGCACCGGCTACAAGAGCTGATGCGATGCCTGTTTTAAAATAAAAGCCTTTCATCGAGTCATTGATGAGTTGTGCTGTAGCTTGTACCCCAGGAGTTGCTTCTTTGCAAAAGGCTTCCTGAAACTCTGTGAAGCTTTTTTTTGCATATCGCGTGGCTATTGTACAGGCGTGATCTCTCCAGGCAATAAATTGTGAGCCAGGCGGCTCATTACGTAAATCCAAAAAAGTATGACACGCAACATCTCTTATATATGTCATGGGAAAATAATAGGAGTAGAGCTTAAGCCCTGTAACGCAAGTCATCTTTTAGCTTCTGTATTTTTTGAGAAACTCTGCAAGGTCTCGGCCGATTTTTTCGATATCGCTTTGCATTTTAGGGTCTTTCAGCTTGCCAGTCTCATCAAATGCTTCATGAACTGAAGGGATTGATTTTTGGTTTGGAAGAACAATGCTATAGATATTGCTAAACATGGCTCTCACGTGGACAAGGCCGCGCATGCCGCCAAGGCCTCCTGGGCTTGCGCTGAGAAGGGCTACTGCTTTATCGATAAAGCAAGAGAGGTAGACTTCATCGGGCTTTGCTTTTCTAGAGGTCCAGTCGATTACATTTTTGAAGACTGCTGGCATTGAGCTATTATACTCTGGGCAGCTAATGAGAAATCCATCGTGGCTAAACATCAGCTCTTTTAGTTTGATAGCATTTTCTGGAAGACCAGAACTTTCTTCAATATCTTGATCGTAGATAGGGAGCGGATAGTCTGCGAGATCGATGTAGGTAACTTTTGCACCTGCAGCTTCTGCGCCTTTCATGGCAGCCTTAACCACTTTTTTGTTCCAAGAATCTTTTCTTAAACTTCCTGCAAAGGCTAAAATCTTTGGCTGGTAGGACATCTCGTTTACCTCTTTTTAGTTGGCCTAAGTTTTCTAAGCTGGGTAGCTTTTGGCTTGGCTGGGGCTTTCGCTTTTTCAGCTGGGGCTTTTTTGGCCGGTTTAGGGAGCGGTCTTAGACGCTGTTTTTGTGCTGGTGCAGGAGCTGCAGCGAGCTTCTTTGGTGCGCCGTTCTTTTTGGGTGGAGCTGCCTTTTTTGCTTTTGGCTTTTCGTAGCTCTCTTCATCCTCTTCTACCTCTTCAACTGCATCCACTTCTATCACTGGAATTGGTAAGGGCTTTTCAGGCTTCTTATCAAGTGTCCAGCTGCTAGAAAGCGTGCGAATTGCAGCAAGTTTTTGATTGAGGTTTTGCATTTCAAGATTATGCGAGCCTGTAAGCTGCTGCCTGCGGTGGGCAAGGAGCTCTTCTTCTGAAGTAAATTTGCCAGAGAAGGTAAAGACTGCACTTGAACCATGATACTCTGGTGCAAAAATAAAGGGCTTAACGTTCTTTGGCACCTGGGTGTAAATATCTTGTGAAAATTGCGGCTCGGTTTCTACCTTTGCAACCTGCTTTGGTGGACGGCCTCGCTTTGGGCGCGGATTTAAAGCTTCGTTAGAATAGTAGGTTTTTGCCTTTGCCATCAGATTTTTGCGCTGCGTCGCAAGATCTTTTTGTACTTTTGGTACAAAAAGATTGAGCTTGAGCTTTTCGCACATCGATTTTGTAATTTCGAGGTCTTCTTCGAAGACAAAATCAAATTGATTGTTTCGGAGCCATTCAATGATGCGAACGCGAAAGCGCTCTTGGTAGTACTGCTGCCATTTTTCAAGTTCAGAATGGTGGTCGTAAATAAATTCTAAAAAGTTATCGCGCGCTTCTTTGGATTGGATGATGTCTAAAAGCTTTTCCTTGGTATCTATATCATAGACTTTTTCATTGACAAAGCCTTCCATCACCTTCTTTACCTCGTAAAAGGTAAGCTTTGGAATCATGCAGTAGCGATCTTTGTTTTTAACAAGCTCTGATGTGAGTTCATCAAGTTCTTCTTGGGACTTATCAAGATCGACATAGACTAAAAAGCCCTCTTGTCTATCAAGATAAAAATCTCGCTCATCATCAGATTTTGCAAATGCTTCCATCAAGCGGTGGCATCGAAGAATAAGCGGATTTTGCGCTGCAAGTTTATTTTTTACTGCCATGAGAAATCCTTAGGTGCAGATACTATCGGCAACCATGGTAAAATCAAATCGCGTTGATTGCAACGAAAACCTTGCAGAAATACCAGAACTAGGCGATATACTACCTTAGCAAAAATAGGTGCACTATGGCTGATTTAGAGCAAGCAGATACACGCATACAAATAATTTGTGATAAAATACGCACCGAGACGCTTGATCCTGCTAAAGAACAGGCGCAAGAGATCATCGAAAATGCACGTAAAGAGGCCGACCGCATACTCCAGCAGGCACACCAAGAACGTGAGCGCATTCACAAGGAGACAAAAAAGTCACTTGATGAAGAGAAGCAAATATTTGAATCATCCCTCGAACAGGCTTCAAAGCAAGCTATAGAACTCCTCAAACAAAAAATTGAGCGATCACTTTTTAATCCTGCTTTAGAAAGCTGGGTCAAAGAGCAGCTTGGAGATTCGAAATCCTATGGATCGCTCGTTGAGGCCCTTGTTAAAGCCTTGCAGAAGGATGGGATCAAAACTGAAATTGGCGTAGTTGTTCCAGAAAGTTTTACTACAGACTCTATCAACGCAGCCCTCAGCAAAGACGTTCTCAGTCAACTAAAAAATAAAACAGTTGAACTATCAGGCCTTCCAGGCGGTGTCCAGGTAAAGGTTTCTGGTAAAAATATGGTTTTAGACATATCCTCTAAAGCATTGCAAGATATCGTGGCTTCCTACATCCACAAAGATTTTCGTAAGATCTTTTTTGGGTCTGACTAGGAGATACGATGGCAAACTACTACTTTCTTGCCACACTGCTTCCTCCGCTCAAAGTGGGCGCTCATGTCGAAGTAACTTCAAAAGAATTGGAATTTCTTTTGCAGCAAAATTTGACACCAAAGGACTGTGAACTTGTATCAGCCCTTAATCGCTATATTGACATTGAAAACATTAGGGCAGTACTTAAAAAGCAGCCAATTATTCCAGGAGGCACCCTAGATCAAAATGATCTTGAAGATGGGGTCGTATTTAAAGAGGGACTTCCTCAATACGTCCTGGACTATCTTGAAGAGGGATCTGATAAACAGGAGCTTCTTGATAACTTTGCAAAGCTTCTCCACCGCTATTTTGCTGAAGAGAGCAAAAGCAAATCTTCATTTGTTTCGCGCTATATCACCTTTGAATGGCATCTTAAACTTGTTTTAGTAGCTCTCAGAGCTCACGATCTTTCGAGAAGTTTGGAAAATGAGCTTAAGGATGAAGATAATGAGGATCCTTTCGTCATAGATCTCATCGAAAGAAGCAAGGAAAAGCATTTTGAGCTGCCTTTCCCCTATCAAGACTTAAAAGCCCTTTATGAGGCAAAAAAGAACGAACCGCTTGACCTTTACCAAACGCTTTCCGAATGGCGATTTGCCTACATCGAAGAGCTAATTGATTGGGATTTTTTTTCGATCGATCGAATACTTGGGTATGTCGCCCAGCTTAAAATATGTGAAGAATGGCTTCAGCTTGACAAATTGAAGGGACTTGAAATTGTAGACCAAATGATGGAAGTAGTATGACACAACACGCAACAGGAAAGACCTTATCCGCCTTCGGAAACCTACTTCAGGTGCGATATGAAGGCAATATTCGCCAAGGCGAAGTGGCAATGGTTGAGCTTGAGGGAAGCAAACTTAAAGCAGAAGTTATTGAAATTGCAGGAGACATTGCCAAAGTGCAGGTCTTTGAAGATACAAGAAGTGTAAAGCTTGATACCCCTGTGCAGTTCACTGGTGAGCTTCTCGAAGCAGAACTAGGGCCTGGTCTTCTTAGCCGCATTTTTGATGGCCTGCAGAACCCGCTTGAGGAAGTTGCAGACTTTGCTGGCTACTTTTTGCCAAGAGGCGTCTACATGCAGCCGCTTGATAAAAAGAGAAGGTGGGATTATACCCCAGCGGCTAAAGTCGGCGATATGGTGCAGCGAGGCGACACCCTTGGTACCACACTTGAAAACCGCTTTCACCATAAGGTGATGGTTCCATTTTCAAAATTTGGCACCTATGAAATTACCTGGGTTGCAAAGGCCGGCTCCTACACAGTAGAAGAAGTAATAGCCAAAGCAAAGGACGAACAAGGCATTGAGCATTCCTTCAGCATGCTGCAGAAATGGCCAATTAAGATTCCTCTCATTGAAGGTGAGCGCATAAAGCCAACTAAGATGATGGACACAGGTCTTCGCATTATAGATACACAGCTTTCTCAAATGAAAGGGGGAACTTTTTGTACTCCAGGCCCCTTTGGAGCAGGAAAAACAGTGCTGCAGCACCACCTTTCTAAATATTCATCCGTTGACATTGTCGTGGTTGTTGCTTGCGGCGAGCGTGCTGGAGAGGTAGTAGAGGTGCTTAGAGAATTCCCGCACCTTATCGATCCACATACAGGCGAGACGCTTATGAAGCGCACTGTAATCATCTGCAATACCTCCTCAATGCCAGTTGCCGCTAGAGAATCCTCTGTTTATATGGGAGCAACTATTGCTGAATACTATCGCCAGATGGGACTTGACGTCCTACTGCTTGCAGACTCAACCTCCCGCTGGGCGCAAGCTATGCGCGAGATGTCTGGCCGTTTGGAAGAGATCCCAGGCGAAGAGGCATTTCCCGCCTATCTCGCATCTCGAATCGCTTCCTTTTATGAACGAGCTGGTGTCCTATCATTAAAATCAGGAAATATTGGCTCACTTACTATTTGCGGCGCTGTTTCACCTGCCGGCGGAAACTTTGAAGAGCCAGTCACCCAGGCAACACTTGCCGTCGTAGGATCATTTGTAGGCTTATCACGCGAGCGCTCAGATTCTCGCCGCTATCCAGCTGTCGACCCCCTTATTTCCTGGTCTAAGTATTTGGAACCAGTAGGCAAAATTCTTGCAAAAGACATGCCTGACTGGGCATCTACAGTAAAGCTTGCCTCTTCTTACCTTAATGACGGCGATGAAATTAGAAAACGCATGGAAGTGGTAGGCGAGGAAGGAACCTCGATGAAAGATATGATCACTTTCTTAAAGGCCGAGCTTTATGACTTCAGCTACCTGCAGCAAAATGCCTTTGATAAAGAAGATGCCTACTGTCCACTTACAAGGCAGATTGCCCTGCTCAAGATTATACGTACGATATTTGACATTGATTTTCAGTTTAAAAGCCATGATGAAGCAAGATCTTACTTTTTGATCCTGCAAAATAAGATCAAAAACATGAACTTTACCGCTTTTGAATCTCCTCGCTATCTTGAGATTCGTGATGAAATTGACGACATGCTTAACCCTCACCTCGAGAGACTTTCATGAGAACGATTTACGAAAAAATCACCGACATGCGCGGCAACCTCATTACGGTTATCGCAGATAACGTAGGCCTTGGTGAGCTTGCAAAGATTGACATGAAAGATGGCAGATCTGCCTATGCATCCGTGCTCAGAATCGATGGAAAAAAGGTCACCCTTCAGGTGTTTCAAAGCACTCGCGGCATCTCAACTGGTGATAAGGTTACCTTTTTACGCCACCAGATGCAGGTGACGTTTGCAAAATCGCTACTTGGAAGACGCTTTAATGGCTCTGGAGTACCAATAGATAATGGCCCAGACATCGTTGGCGATCCTATCGCAATTGGGGGACCATCATTTAATCCAGTAAAGCGCATCATTCCGCGAAACATGGTCCGAACAAACATTCCTATGATCGACATGTTCAACTGCCTCGTGATGTCGCAAAAAATCCCTATCTTTTCTGTTGCTGGAGAGCCCTACAACCAGCTTTTGATGCGAATTGCAAACCAAACTGATGCTGATGTCGTAATCATTGGCGGCATGGGCCTTACCTTTGCAGAATACCAAGGATTTATCGATAATGCAGAGCGAGCAGGCTCTATGAACAAAACGCTCATGTTCATTCACCGTGCAACAAACCCTGCTGTTGAATGCGTGCTTGTACCTGATATGGCACTTGCCTGTGCAGAGCGATTTGCACTTGAGGATCTAAACGTCCTCGTGCTCCTCACCGACATGACAGCCTTTGCGGATTCCATCAAAGAAATTGCAATTACTATGGACCAGGTGCCATCCAATAGAGGCTACCCTGGCTCTCTTTATTCAGACCTTGCTAGCCGCTATGAAAAGGCCGTTTCCATGGAATCTAGCGGCTCAATAACAATCGTTAGCGTAACGACAATGCCAGGTGATGATGTTACCCACCCAATTCCAGATAACACAGGCTACATCACAGAGGGGCAATTTTATCTGCATGGCGGAAGGATTGATCCTTTTGGTTCGCTCTCCCGATTAAAGCAGCTCGTCATCGGCAAGGTGACTCGAGAAGATCATGGAGATCTTGCAAATGCCATGATTCGCCTCTATGCAGAATCGAAAAAAGCAAGAGAAAGACGCTCAATGGGCTTTCGCCTTTCGAAGTGGGATGAGCAGCTTCTTCACTACTCTTCGCTCTTTGAGAAGAAGATGATGAATCTGGAAGTGAACATGAGCTTAGAGCAGGCACTTGATATGGGCTGGACGATACTCGCCGAATGCTTTAAACCAGACCAAGTGGGCATTAAACAAAGCCTTGTCGATAAATACTGGAACAAACGAGTAGCTTCGTAGCCTATGGCACTCGAATTTGGACATTTAAAGCTAAAGAAAGGTTTTCCCGTGAGCGAAGCTCTTTGGGAGTGCGGCGATTATTCGCCGCTTTTAATTGGATCAAAGAATTATACAAAGATGACTGAAAGTCTTGAAATAGGTATTTTACGGTGCAGTACGTCTCAAAGAAAGCGGCGAATAATCGCCGCACTCAAAAGGCCTGCAGCCAAATGTCCAAACTCGAGAGCCTATGGCAGAACTTAAGATGACAAAAAACGAGCTTCGTTCTCAGCAAAACAAGCTCGCACAGCTATTCAAGTACCTTCCAACCTTGCAGCTTAAAAAAGCGCTGCTTCAGTCCGAAGTTTCTGAAGCTCGCGCTGAATTTTCCATCTTGCGAAAAAAAGTGGATAGTGAGCGGCAAAAAGTTGAAGAGTTTGCATCCCTTTTTACCCAAAATCTCCCTATTGATATTAACGATTTTGCCAAAATCCAAAAACTTGATAAGCGATATGAAAATATTGCAGGAGCTGAAGTGCCTTTTTTTGAAGCTGTCACATTTGGACCTCTTACTTACAACCTCTTTGAAACACCAAGCTGGCTTGAAGGGGCGATTTTTGCAATGAGATCTGTAAGTGAAGCTAAAGCAAAGCTTAGCATTGTGGAAGAAAAGCTGCATCTTCTTGAAAAAGAGCTTAGAGAAGTGACGATACGCGTTAACCTCTTTGAGAAAATACTTATTCCTCGCTGCCAAAACAATATCAAAAAGATTAAGGTTTTCCTTGGCGATCAGCAGCTTGCTGCCGTATCTCAAGCAAAAGTTGCAAAACAAAAAATACTCGAAAGAAAAGAGGAGGAAGAGCATGCGCTATGATGTGCATAAATTTCTCTTCTTAGGCCAAACTAAGGAAAGGGAAGCCTTTTTTAAAGCTGCGCAGCATGCTGCAATCATTGAATTTATAGACCCTAAGGGTAAAAAGAAGCATCAGCTCCCGCAAGATATTGAAGACTTAGGGTTTGCAATAAAAATCTTGCGAGGCTTTGTTCAGCTGCCGGCAGATCATATAAAAAGCATCGATGATGCACCCGCGATTACCGGTCAAATTTTAGAGCTAAAGGAAAAATTAGATAAGGTTGAAGCAAATCTAAGCGATGTGGAGCAAGAGCTAGATCGTATCATGCCCTTTGGCGAATTCTCGTTTGACAAACTGAACCAGCTTGAACAGGAAATCAAAAGAAAGGTTCGCTTTTTTGCCGCAAAATCTGCCAAAAAGCTTGGCGAACTTGAGCCTGCACTTATCCTCATCAAATCCCAGGAGGGCGTAGACTACTTTGTTGCCATACAAAATGAGCCCATAGTCTTTGCTGATCTTTCTGAATTTTACTTTACAAAGTCGCTCTCAGAGCTAAATAAAGAGCAACGAGCACTTACTAAAGAACGAGAACAGATTGAGCAGAAGCTTAAAAGTCTCACCATATACAATGTGCTGCTTCACAAAGCACTTGTTGCAAGATTGAATGAAGCCCATCTTGAATTTGCAAAGGAAACGACAGAATTTGAACTAGATAACCAGCTTTTTGTTACAAGCGGCTGGGTACCAAAAACAAAACTCGCAAAGCTTCATGAGCTTTGTGAAAAGCATGATGTCTACACCGAACAGGTATCCATAGATCCAAAAGAGATTCCACCCACCTATCTCCAAAATAAAGGAACCGCAAAAGTTGGAGAGGATTTAATCCGTATCTTCGATACTCCATCCATCCGCGATAAAGATCCATCGCTTTGGGTCCTTTTTGCCTTTGCGCTCTTTTTTTCGATGATTGTCTACGATGCTGGATATGGAATCATCTTTTTACTTGCTGCAATCTTTTTGCGCTTTAGCTTAAAGAAAAGCGCCCCAACTACTAAACGCTTTATTAGCCTTATCGCGATTCTTTCTGTTGCCTGTATCATTTGGGGAGGACTCACCCACTCCATTTTTGGTATTGAGTTATCACCTAATAGCTTTTTGAAAAAGCATTCTCTCATGACCTGGCTCGTAAAGAAAAAGGCTGCCTACACTATGGCCGAAAAAGATGAGCTTTACCAAGAATACACAAAGAAATACCCTCAGCTCCAAAATGCTAAAACTCCGGAAGATTTTCTGCACGTTCATGAAATTGGCAGTAAATTTGCAGACAATATCTTGCTAGAGCTTTCTCTCTTTATTGGAACCGTACATATCTGCCTTGGACTAATACGCTACCTTGGCAGAAATCCCGTGGGCCTCGGCTGGATAGCTTTTGTTATAGGAGCCTATCTCTACATTCCCTACTATTTGCATGCATCCTCTATCGTTCATTTTGTGTTTGGCCTCAAGGTTGAGCCTGCTGCGCAATTTGGATTACAGCTTCTTCTCTTTGGCATAGTCTTTGCAGCAATTGCCGGTGTGATTTTACATGGCGTAGCTGGCCTTTTTGAGTGGACACATGCGATTCAGCTCTTTGCAGATATTCTCTCCTACCTTCGTATCTATGCACTCGGCTATGCTGGATTTATTGTCAGCGAAACTGTAAATATGCTTGCTGGAAGAATGCCAATTTTGCTTGCAGTTCTCGTTCTTATATTTGGACATATACTCAATATGACAATTGCAATTCTTGGTGGAACCATACATGGGCTTCGTTTAAATTTCCTTGAATGGTACCGTTATTCATTTTTTGGTGGTGGAAAAGACTTCTACCCGCTACAGCTAATTCATTTAGAATAGGAGTTATTGAACTATGGAAAATCTCGTATTTGACCTTCAGCAGATAGGTCCAATCATCGTCTTAAGTATGGGCTGTATCGGAAGCTCCATTGGCTGCTACATTGCCGGCATGGCATCGAGTGCTGCAATGGCTCGAACAGAAGAAGGTCATGGTAAATTTATTGCTATGGCTTCTGTTCCCTCTACTCAGGCGATCTACGGCTTCATTTTGATGCTGCTTATGTTTCGCAAAATCCAAACAGGAGAGCTCTCCCCAATAGCTGCTATGGCTGTCGGAACTGGTGTTGGCCTTGCTCTTATGGCATCTGCAGTCTTTATGGGCCGAGTTATTGCAGCAAGTATCCAGGCAACACTTAAGCAGCCGTCAGTATATGGAAAGTGCTTTGTTTCGATTGGTATTTTAGAGAGCTTTGCCCTCTTTGCCTTCGTCTTTGCCCTTCTTATTATATAAGGGACACTAATGGCAGACGTCACAAAGTCTAGCGGCTCATTTCGATTTGACAGATCGATGTTTCACAAAATATCGCTTCTGCCATTTTTTGCCTTTGTTGGACTTGGCTCTGACCCATTATCCTCCTCTTGCTATGGTCCTGAAGAAGCCTTTCTTGCTTTGGGACCTTTTCAGCATTTAATTGTCTTTGTTGGCCTCCTTGCGATACTTACTATCTGGATTATCAGCACAAGCTATAGCCAGATTATCGACCTATTTCCATATGGCGGGGGCGGCTACGTAGTGGGAACAAAGCTTCTTTCCCCAACTTTTGGGCTTATTTCGGGCTGTGCGCTGCTTGTCGACTATGTGCTGACAATTACTATATCTATTGCATCTGGAGTTGATGCCTTTTTTAGCATGCTTCCTCACGAACATCAGGTCTGGAGCATGACCTCAAAGGTTTTGATTCTTTTTTTGATGCTGGCACTAAACCTGAGAGGTGTAAAGGAGTCTGTCTTTCCTTGGGTTCCTGTATTTATTCTCTTTATTATTACACACGTTATTGCCATCAGCTGGGCATGCATAAGCCGCATGCAGGGCTTTCCTTTTATCGCACACGGTGTAGTGTTTGATGTGCAACAAGGGATTACAACTCTTGGTACTGGCGGACTTTTGCTTTTGCTTCTTAAATCTTATAGCGTTGGTGCTGGTACCTATACAGGTATCGAAGCTGTAAGTAATGGCATGAATATTTTCCGGCCTCCTCGGACCCAAAATGCCAAAATAACAATGCTCTATATGGCTGTGGCGCTTGCCCTCACTGTCTCTGGACTGATTATTGCCTATCTCCTTTATGGAGTTAATAGACAGCCTGGGATGACATTAAACGGCGTTCTCATGCATGCAATAGGTACTGAAATGGGACCTATACTTGGCCCTATTTTTAGCGGACTTACCCTCTTTTCTGAGGCTGCGCTGCTACTTGTTGCTGCACAATCTGGCTTTTTGTCAGCTCCTCGAGTACTTGCAAATATGGCTGCCGACCGCTGGCTGCCCAATAGGTTTACAAACCTTAGCGACCGCTTTGTGATGAGGCATGGCATACTTATTGTCTCAATTGCAGCTATTGCATTGATGGTTTACTCCCTGGGCAACGTAGCCTACCTTGTAGTGCTCTATAGCTTGGCTGTGTTTATTACCTTTACGCTCTCCCAGCTTGGCATGGTGCGCCACTGGGCAATTGAGCGCCAGTATAATAGAAAGTGGTTAAAGGGGCTTATCATCAATGGTATAGGATGCGCGCTCACCTTCTCAATCCTTATATCGCTTACAATTATCAAATTTGAAGATGGCGCATGGCTTACGCTCTCTGTTATCACAATTCTTGTCCTTGTCTGCAAAAAGGTGAAATCCTATTACACAAACTTTGCGAGACAGCTTAACGAACACCATCTCGAAATACCTCCGAAATCGGCTATTACTCATGGAGAAATGGGCCCATCTTCTCGTACTGCTGTACTCTTTATAAGTGGAACAAGCTCTTCAAGCCTGCAGGCAGTCGCGCAAACAATAAAACTCTTTGGCAAAAGCATCGAACACTTTGTCTTTGTCCATATTGGAATTATCGATGCCGGCACCTTCAAGGGAGGCAGTGAAATTCAGCATCTTGAAGAGCATACTAAACTTGAAGGGCTAAAGCTTGTGAAAATGATGCAAAAGCTTGGATACAGTGCTGAAAGCTTAGTATCTGTAGGCCTGGATTTCGGCGATGAAGCAGCCAAGAATGCCCAAGAAGTCCATGAGAGGCATCCATCTAGCATCTTCATTGGAGGCCAGATTGTCCTTGCAAACGAGACGATCTTTTCGCACTGGATGCACAACCAAACGCTCTTTACAATTCAAAGACGCATTTTTGAACTTGAATATCCCTTCATTACAGTACCTATCTACCTAAATCCTGAAGAGGGTGTCTAAAGAGCCCTTCTTTCGGTCTAATCTATTGAATAAAAATAAGAATAAGATTAAGACCATGAATAAGAAAAAGATTTGGATTATGGCAAAGTCACGTATTGAAAAAGACTCGCTCGGCGATGTTGAAGTTCCTCATGAAGCTTATTGGGGAGCGCACACAGCACGCTCAATAGCAAATTTTAAGATTGGCATCGAAAAAATGCCTGTAGAGCTTATCCGAGCACTTGTTTTAATCAAAAAAGCTGCTGCAAAGACAAATGCAGAACTCGGCCTTTTAGATAAAAAAAAGATGAAAGCGATTGTTCAAGCAGCTGACGAGGTTCTTTCTGGCAATTTTTTGGATCAGTTTCCCTTAGTTATCTGGCAGACAGGATCTGGCACGCAGACAAATATGAATGTCAATGAGGTCCTCGCAACGAGAGCTAACGAACTTCTCACTAAAAAAAAGCATGGCAAAGAGCCTATTCATCCAAATGATCATGTCAATATGTCGCAATCTTCAAATGATGTATTCCCAAGCGCGATACATATTGCAGCATGTTTTGATATTGAAAAGCTTTCGATCGTACTCAAGGCACTTGAAAAAGCGCTTTTATCAAAGGCAAAGGCTTTTGCAAAAATTGTAAAAGTAGGCCGTACGCATCTTATGGATGCAACAACTCTTACTCTTGGCCAGGAATTTTCAGGCTACGCGCATCAGCTTACAAGCGGCATTGCAGCACTTGAGTTTAGCCTCAAGGAGCTTTCAACTCTTGCACTTGGAGGAACGGCCGTAGGTACTGGAATAAATGCCCCTAAAAATTTCGGCGATGCGATTTGTAAAACCCTTACAGCAATCACAAAGCATAAATTCTCCAAGACAAAAAATCACTTTGCAGCACTTGCTACAAGCGATGCAATCCTTACAACACATGCAGCAATTAAGAGAATTGGCTGCACCCTCTATAAGATAGCAAATGACATTAGGTGGATGGCGTCTGGCCCGAGATGCGGCTTTGGTGAGCTTCTTTTGCCAGAAAATGAACCAGGCTCATCGATAATGCCCGGAAAAGTCAATCCCACGCAGTGCGAAGCTTTGATGATGGTAGCTACCCAGATTATAGGCTTTGATACATCTATTAGTATTGCAGCAAGTCAGGGCAACTTTGAACTTAACGTGATGCGTCCCCTCATGGCCTATGATCTTCTTCGCTCAATTCATCTCCTCACAGATGCTGCAGAAAGCTTTACCACAAATTGTATCGTAGGGCTAAAACCAAACCACAAAAGAATCGCCCACCATGTAAGCCAGTCCCTTATGCATGCAACCGCCCTCAACCCAATCATCGGCTATGATAACGCAGCAAAAATCGTGCGAAAAGCCCACCTCGAAGACAAAACCCTAAAAGAAGCCGCCTTAGAACTCAACCTTTTTTCTCAAAACCTTGACTCCCTTATTGACCCTTCTCGACAAACCTAGAAAAAAGACCTAAAGGACCAAAGGGACATAAGGGACGAAACTGTCCTTTAGGTCGTTTTGGTCCCTTATGTCCTTTTGGTCTTTTAAAAAGCATTGCGAAGCGCTTGCGTAAAAATGTTTTCAGTGATAAGGAAAATATTTTTGAGAGGTGCCTTATGAAAGAAAATGTACGAAGGTGTGTAGCACTTGGTGTCTATACGGCTGCAATGCTTAGCCAAAATCCAGCTCTTTTTGCAGGAGCCAAAGCAGAAGATGTCCAGATGCAGGATATGGACATGTCAAGAAGCGACCTTGAATTTCAAGGCAAGCTTTCTGGAGATGCTGTGGAAACATATATTTTGATGAGTAATCCAGAGCGCCGCATGGCCATGCAGATCGCAAGCCATGGCTGCAAAGGCAAAAATAGCTGCAAGGGCCAAGGAGGCTGCAAAAGTGAGAGCAATAGCTGCAAGGGTCAGAATAGCTGCAAAGGCAAAGGAAGCTGCAAAGTCTCTGCAAGTGATGCAGTTATGATGGCAAAAAAGCGCGCTCAGTAACCCTTAAATTCTACCTTTTGCAAAAGTTGTTTTAAAATAATTATTTACTCATGGTACCCTAAAGTTATAAAGGGGTATCTATGAGTAATATGCATGTGGGTGCAGGCGGTGGCGGTCAGCTTCCTCAAGACATGAACTCCCAAGGAGCAGAAAGCACAAAAAAACTCTCTTTTGGCGCTCGTCTTGCACGCCTTTTTAGAGGTGATACGAAGTCCTCAGAGGTTGCAAGCAAAACTCTCGAGAAGCAGCCAGTTATAGCAAAACTCCCTATCGGAGCAAATAGATCCTTTAGACAGCTCGTAAAGGATGCTCTTTCTTCAATTACTCAAAGAATCATAGGGAATAAATCTCAAGCTCCTTTAGAAAAATCCAAAAGTGAGCCAAGGTTTGAACCTTTAATAGACTTAGAGAGCCCACACTCCCCAGAACTCAATGAGAGTCAAAAAGCCGAAGAAGGTGTAGCTCATATGGTGGCCTTTTTGGGAGATAGCGATAAAGGATTTGCCAAACAAACACCCCAAGTAAAAGAAGCCGCCCTTCATGCTTATTTTGGTAAAACAGGCGGAGATATCAACACGCATATGATGAGGCTGCTGGAAAATCCAGGCTTTCAGAAAATACCTCAAGAAATAAAAAATGCCGTTTTTGATCTATATCTCGCACTTGGCGGGGATGACGCCGGTAAAAACGTGGCGCTGCTCATCAAAGAAAAGCTAAAAAACCAAACAAGTCCAGATTCAATACTTCGCGGAAACACTGTTGAAAAACTTCTTACTCGTTTCTATGAAAATAGGCTCGGAAAATTATTAAATGAATCTGACCAGTTTAGGGCAACACTTGAAGGTGCTAAAGGGGTAAAAGATCAGCCAGCACTGCAAGAGTATTGTAAAAATTCCTGGAATCAAATGGTGGACTTTGTGCGCAAGCATCAAGATCCTCAAATTGCTGACCTACATAGAGAAATGCACGAAGGGTTATCAGCTTTCTATAGTAAGAGTCCCTCCAAAGAGATGAATAGTGGCAAGCTAAACCTAACAACAGCTCCGCAAGTGATGGTGGCAAATGCACTTTTCCTCCGCTTAATAAGCCCAGCTATTTTTAATGCGATGACATCAGTTAACGAACCTCAAGAAAAGGAAGCGCTTAAAAACCTATCAAAGGTCATACAAAATCTCGTAAATCTTGCAGGAAGTGAAGGTGGTGGGGCAAAGAAGGCTGCTTCGAGAGAGGGCAATGATCCTATCGCCTTTTCGCCTGCATTTGTCGACGATCATAAAGCTGAACTTCTCCAGCTTGCAAAATCCCTTGTAAACTCGGGCTAGCTAGAAAGTAAGCCTTGTAGTACTATTTTTGGCATAAAACAGAGATTTTTATGCCAGAACTTGCAAAAGCCTACGTAGCAAAAGATGTTGAAAAAAAATGGTATACGTTTTGGGAGGAAAATCAACTTTTTAAAGCTGATCCTACTTCAACAAAGCCTGCCTACTGCATCATGATTCCCCCACCCAATGTCACGGGTGTTTTGCACATGGGCCATGCGCTTGTCAACACGCTTCAAGATATCCTCATTCGCTATAAAAGAATGTCTGGCTTTGACACTCTCTGGATGCCTGGAACTGACCATGCAGGCATCTCTACGCAAACAGTTGTAGAAAGAAACTTGCTGAAAACGGAAGGCAAAAGAAAAAGCGACTACTCTCGAGAAGAATTTTTAAAAATCGTCTGGCAGTGGAAGGAAAAGAGCGAAACGGTAATTATCGATCAGCTTAAAGCACTTGGCTCCTCCTGCGACTGGTCTAGAACGCGCTTTACCATGGATCCTGGCTACTCCCGCGCTGTCCGCACCATGTTTAAAAAATTGTACTCCGAAGGTCTTATCTACCGCGGCGATTACCTCGTAAACTGGGATCCTGTAACGCAGACTGCCCTTGCTGATGATGAAGTAGAATATGAAGAAAAGTCTGGCTTTTTGTGGCACTTTCGCTACCCCCTTGTAGATGGCACGGGGACTATCGAAATCGCAACCACTCGTCCCGAAACTATGCTCGGCGATACTGCCGTTGCGGTCCATCCAAAAGATGAGAGATACAGAAGCTTTATTGGAAAAATGGCTCTTCAGCCACTAACAGGAAAGCATCTTGTAATTATTGCCGATGAGCATATCGATCCCCTCTTTGGTACTGGTGCGGTTAAAATCACACCCGCTCATGATCATAACGACTATCTTATGGCAGATCGCCATAACCTGGAAATGATCAACATCATGACAGGCGATGGCAAAATCAATGAAAATGGCCAAAAATTTCAAGGCCTTACGATGCAAGAGGCACGCGATGCTTGCATTCAGGCCATGAAAGATAAAGGCTTCTTTGTAAAGGCCGTAGCACACATGAACCGCATAGGTGTATCCTATCGCTCTAAAGCCATTATCGAACCTCATCTCTCCAAGCAGTGGTTTGTAAAGCTTACGAACTACAAAAAGCATCTTAAAGAGATCGTACAAAAAGACATCGTAAAGATCCTTCCACAGCAGTGGCAAGCTACCTACTTTCACTGGATCGATACACTCCACGACTGGTGCATAAGCCGCCAGCTCTGGTGGGGTCACCGCATTCCTATCTGGTATCATAGAGATGATCCGAGTCAGATGATCTGCTTTGACGGCGATGGCGAGCCTGAAGAGGTAAAGAAAAATCCAGAGCTCTGGAAACAAGATACAGATGTTCTCGACACGTGGTTCTCCTCATCGCTTTGGCCATGTGCCACACTTGGATGGCCAGATAAAACTGTAGAGCTTGAGCGCTACTATCCAAACTCTACCCTTATTACAGGACATGACATCCTCTTTTTCTGGGTGGCTCGCATGCTGATGATGGGCGAAGTAGCTATGAAGGAAGTTCCCTTCCCAGAAACCTATCTCCATGGACTTATTTACGGTAAATCCTACTGGAGGCAGCAGCCAGGAGGAGGCGTCCTTTATGTATCTGAAGAAGAGCGTAAAGAGTTTGACCTCGGCAAAGAAATACCGAAGGATGTCCACTCCAAGTGGGAAAAGATGTCAAAATCTAAAGGCAACGTCATAGACCCTCTTGAAATTATTGATGAATATGGCACAGATGCTTGCCGTATGGCCTTAGCATCTAGCGCCACTAGCATGCCGCAAATCGACCTTGATAGACGCCGCTTTGAAGAGTTTAAAAACTTTGCTAATAAAATCTGGAATGGTGCCCGCTTCGTTCTCATGAATGTCGAAGATCTGACAGCAGATGAGTTTGCAAAGGGTCTCGACGAAAAACTTCTTACTTTAGAAGACCGCTGGATCCTAAGTCGTCTACATGATGTAACAAAAGAGGTCCATAAATCTCTTGCGCACTATGGATTTGATCGCGCGACAACAACGGCATATGACTTTTTCTGGAATGAATTTTGCGCCTACTACCTAGAAATTATCAAGCCTACACTCTTTGGCAAGGTAGGAGATGAGGCTCTTCGTAAAAATAAGCAAAAGATGCTTGTGATCGTACTTCTGCAAGCAGTACGGCTTCTACATCCTATGGCCCCATTTATTACTGAAGAACTTTTTCAAGCTCTGAAAGAGCGCTTCGAAGCAACCGGAAGTGCTCTAGATCCATATACAAATGAAGCATTAGAGGCCCTTCAAGCAAAAGGCTGTATCGTAAGCCGCTACCCAGAAGCGATCGACACCTTTACCTCAAAGCAATCAATTGAAGAATTTGAACTTCTTTCAAAGCTTATCTACTCTATTCGTAATATCCGGGGTGAGATGCGAATCCCTCCAGGTCTTGCCTGCGATGTCTTTGTTATTGGAAAAGCGAATGATCCTGAATATGTCCTAGCAAAAAAACATACCTATCTTTTGAACTCTCTTGTGAAAAATAAATCACTTGTTTTCTCTGAAGAATTCCCAAAAGAAAACGGCTCAAAAGCTATCATCAATAGCCTTCAAATGCTTGTCCTCGTGCCAGCTGAGATGAAACAGCAGGAGCGATCAAGGCTTGCTAAGGAAGAAGAAAAGCTTATAAAATCGCTCGAAGGTCTTGAACAAAAGCTTTCAAATCCTAGCTTCTTAGAGAAAGCGCCCCAAGATGTAGTAAAGAAATTACTCGACACGAAGCAGCAGTCCGAAAGGCAGCTTGAGGCTATCAAGCTTGAGCTCCAAAGGCTCTTGTAAATTTTTTACCACAGAGACGAGAGAGGCAAAGAGAAGAGAAAAAAGAGAGAATATAATTTTTTTGTTTTTCTCTGTCTTCTCTTCTTTCAGTCTCTATGCCTCTGTGGTAAAATTTTGCGACCTTGACATAAATGGGCTATGGCGAGATTATTGGTACACGAAAACCCCCTAATGGAGGATGTTTATGGCTTCTACTTTGTATGCCAAGGCACAAAATAGTGCGATTTTAAAAAATGAAGTTGCTCAGATTGCTCTTGGTACAGGATTACTTGCCTGCTGCTCACAACTTACTATCAATATTCAGCCAGTACCTATCACTATGCAGACTGTAGCTGTGCTGCTTATAGGTCTTTTTTACTCCCATAAGACAGCTATTAAAACAGTTCTTACCTATCTTGCAATGGGTGCAATGGGCGCTCCTGTATTTTCTAACTTCGGCGCAGGTTTTGCTCACTTTTTGCTTCCAAAAGCAGGGTATCTTTTTGGCTTTTTGGCTTGCGTAGCTGTTATGACCTACTTTAGAGAAAGAATTGGTAGAGAAAGCTTTCTTACTCAGGCTATAGCATGCCTTCTTGGAAGCATAGCTCTTTATGCCTGCGGCATTAGCTGGCTTGCATGCTTTGTTGGTGTATCTAAAGCCTTTTACCTTGGCTTTGTACCCTTTATTATTCCAGGCCTTATCAAAGGCGGCATCGTCGCGTATGCTACAAAAGAAGTAAAAGCTGCGCACTGGATGTAAATTTTTTGTTGATCTTTATAGTTCCTCCTCGTTATGAGCAGGAACTATGAAGATAACACCGAACGCTCGACTACCGAACAAGATTTACGGAGCAAAAGCAAAAGACAGAGCAAAACTCTGGAATAGGCTCCTCAAAAAGGTTGACGATACTACCCTAGTATCGATCATTGAATCCCTTCTTTATTCCCCATATCAAGTAAAAAATAAAGCCTGGCAGTTTGCAGGAGTTGCTTTAAATGAGCTGACAATACGTCCCTGGGCAAACAATAATGATATTGAATTTTTTCGAGAAGCGCTTCGCGAAAAGTCTAGTCTTTGTTTTTCAAGTAGAAGTTATAGCCTAGAAACTGGCGGCCTCAAGACAGACCGTGGAATCGTACACCCATATGCCTACTCAGAAGTTGCAAAAAAGGTGCGCGATCTTTGGGAAGAAAGGAGTTCTAATAAGTCATTAAATGCCTTTATCAATGAAGATATTCCGCCAGAAGATAAAGAATTTTTAAAAACACACACTATTCGCTATTTTACTCCTGAAGAACTCGAGGATTACAGAGTATCCTTTGACAAAGGAAAAGTCAAAATCGGCAATAAAACACCAAAAGACGATGACTGGTATATGTTTGTCCTTGATGCAAAGAAAAAGCATCTCTATGCAGCTAAAAAGATAAAGGGCATTATTCACCACACATCGCTGACCCAAGGACTTCCCGTGGCCTGCGCTGGCGAATTTAAGCTACGAAAAGGGAAAATAACGAGAATCAGCCTAAGAAGCGGCCACTACAGACCTACTGTAGATGTACATGGCAAAGCCTGCAGGGAATTTCTCTCTAAAGAAGAAAATCTTGGCGCTCAGATGTCCTTTCTTGAAATTGAACGCTATGATGAGTGATTTATAGGTAAATTGAGGGTGATTTGTTTTTGGGCGGCGGCAAATATGCCTTAGCCTCAAGGTTTTTTGTCCATTCCACCTGTGTCTGCAAAAGGCCTGTTAATCCCTGATAAAATGCATCAAATGAATGCTCTTCAAACTCAAAAGCTCTAAAGAGGTAGATGATAGAGGTGTCGCTATCTATGCCAAATGAGCTCCCTTGCGTCTTTTGCCCAAAGAGATTGGCTTCAAGAAGTGCAAGAAGGCAAGCTTCTCGATCTTCTTTTGGCAACTCCCCTATTTCTGCATAGACCATTAGGAGTTTACCATCAGAAGATTTTTCAATGTGAGCGGTAAACTTTTCATTAAAAGTAAAAGAAATTACCCCCTCGGAGCTAAAAGCAAGAGGGCGCAATCCTAACTTTTCTTCAAGTTTTGATACAAAATCCTCAGCGTTCATATACTCTACGTATAATTCTATGAGGATTTAGTAGTCAAATTTAATATTTATATTATGTCTCTTCTTGCAAGCGCGCAAAACGAGCCTCGCGCTTTTCCTCTTGGAGTTGGTCCAAGAAACTGCGGGTTTCAGATACTACTACGCCTGAGAGAGCACAAAGGCCAATCAGATTTGGAAAGGCCATAAGGCCATTGAAAATATCTGATATTTTCCAGACTACCTCAAGCTCCAGAAGTGCTCCCACAAAGCAGATCATGATGAAGAGGATACGAAAATAGGGAACGCTCTTTGTACCCATGAGGTATTCTGCACATTTTTCGCCGTAATAGGCCCAGCCGATAAGCGTGGTAAAGGCAAAAAGCACAAGACCAATACTTACCACATAACCGCCCCATGAGACGACAGAAGTAAAGGCAGCTACTGTCATGCTTGCACCGTTTAGAAGCTTTCCGTCAGCGCCGACGCTTCCAAAAGCATCTGTTACACCAAGGACAAGGCCAGTTACTGTGCACATGATGATGGTAGCTAAAAAGCAGCCAGTCATGGAGACAAGCGCCTGTCTGCCAGGAGTATCTGTCCTTGCAGCTGCTGCAGCAATGGAGGCAGTTCCTAGGCCTGCTTCACTTGTCATAAGACCGCGGCTTACGCCTACAGAGATTGCCATAGAAAGCGTAGAGCCTGCAAAACCGCCAAAAGCAGCCTGACCTGAAAACGCCGATGAGATAATTGACATAAAGGCATCTGGAATAAACTCATAGCGCTGAGTAAGCACGTAAAGAGCTCCGCCAATATAAAGAAGCGCCATAAAAGGAACGAGCAGCGATGCCACTTTACCTATGCTTTTAATGCCGCCGAGGATTGTAAGTGCAGCAAGAATTGCCATGGCAATTGCGCTATAGAAAGGATCTACCTGAAAAACGCTATGCATAACATCAGCGACAGAGTGGGCCTGGATCATATTTCCACCGCCAAAGGCTGCAAAAATACCAAAAAAGGCAAAAGCGCCGGCAAGCCATTTCCAGCCAAGGCCTCGCTCAATAAAGTACATAGGACCGCCTGCCATCTCCTGGCGAGCATCTTGCACGCGGTATTTTACAGCAAGGATAGCTTCCGCATACTTTGTCGCCATACCGATAAGAGCTGTCACCCACATCCAGAAAAGCGCCCCAAGGCCGCCTATTGCAATACCTGTCGCTACTCCTGCGATGTTTCCGATGCCGATAGTTGCAGCAAGGGCTGTCATAAGTGATTGAAAATGGCTGATGTCGCCTTGTGCATCTTTATCATTGCTTTTGCCAAAGGCAAGCTTTAGGGCATACCAAAGGTATCGAAACTGCAGGCCCCTCAGCGCAAAAGTAAGGTAAAAACCAACTCCGCATATAAGGGCAAGGAGAGGCACTCCCCATACCATAGCCCAAATTCGATCCAATAGAGCAATCACATTTTCGTACATCTACGTATCCATTATAATTTATGTTTATGCTGAAGCAACTTGTGCAGCAGCTTCTCTCTTTTCCGAGTCAATAAAATCTTTAGTCTCCTTGCGGATAACGCCAGCGAGGGCAGCAAGGGCGATCATATTAGGAATCACCATAAGAGCATTCATGATATCAGCAAAGCACCAGACGATATCCAGAGCAAAGAGGGAGCCTGGAACTATAAGACCCACATACATTACTCGGTAAAAAGTCACTGATCTCTCGCCAAATAAGTATTCAAAGCATTTTTCGCCGTAGTATGCCCAGGAGATAACGGTCGTATAGGCAAAAAGGATAAGACCGACAATAACGACATACTTACCACCAGCAATAGCCTTCGAAAAAGCAGAAATTACTAAAGATGCTCCATTAAGAACTGTGCCATCTGCATCTTGAGAACCAAGAACACCAGTTACAGCAATAACAAGTGCAGTGATGGTACAGATGATAGCGGTCGAAACAAGCGTTCCAGTCATTGACATAAGAGCCTGACGGCCAGATGAGCTAGTTTTTGCAGCAGCAGAGGCGATCGATGCGATGCCAAGGCCAGCTTCAGAGCAAAATACCGTGCGGGCAACGCCCATCTGTAGAGCCATTACCATAGTAGATCCTAAAAAGCCGCCAAAAGCAGCTTGTCCCGTAAATGCTGCCTTAAAGATCTGAGAAAATGCTGTAGGGAGTTCTGTATGATAAAGAATGAGAACAAGAATACCAGCTGATGCATACGCAAGTGCTTTAAAAGGCACAATCCAAGCCGAGAGCTTACCAATACTTTTGATTCCGCCAAAAAGGACAAAGCCAGTTATAAAGGTAAGTGCAATACCTGTAATCCAGGGACTTACTTCATAGATGTTACTTACGGCATCCGCAATAGAGTTTACTTGAACAAGGTTTCCTGTTCCAATAGCAGCGATTGAAGCAAAAGCAGCAAAAAGGACTGCCATCCACTTCCAGCCAAGTCCCCTTTCGATATAGTACATTGGACCGCCGGACATCTCGCCCTTTTTGTCGACAATTCTATATTTTACCGCTAAAAGACTTTCGGCATATTTTATTGCCATGGAGATAAAAGCTGTTACCCACATCCAGAAAACAGCGCCAAGACCACCTGCCGTAATTGCAGTTGCGACACCCACGATGCTTCCAGTACCGACAGCTGATGCCATAGAGGTCATAAGTGATTGAAATGGGCTAATATCTCCCTTGCCGCCCGATTTATCTTGGGCGCCAATTAAACGAAAAGCTTTAAAAAGATAGCGGAATTGCACGCCGCGAAGGGCAAATGTTAGGTAAATGCCCACGCCAATTAAAAGTGCAAGTAGAGGCGGCCCCCACAAAGCAGTTTTAATGCCTTCCAGCATGTGTAGTAATTCGCTCATCTCATACCCCATATAGGTTGTCTCCAGCAAACCGGTAAAGGATACCTTGATTCCGATTTGATGAAAAGTTATTTTAGAGCCTCTTGCACAACTCGTGCGGCTGGCAAAAATGCCCTTTTAAACCACTTTCCCCACCAGCCCCCTCGCCCTACTTGACTTAAGTATGGTGCTCAGGGGCTGGCTTCGGCCGCTTGCGGCGGGTAAATTGGTTTAAAAACATCATTTTTTCCCATCGCCCGAGTTCCGCAAGAGGCTCTTGTTAAAAAACAATTATACACTATTAATAATTTTTTGTAAATGATAAATAACCCTCTTTTCGAGTATATATACGCAATATGATTACACCGAGAGCGCTTAAAAATAAATTACCACTAAAAACAGCCCAGAGAATACTCGCTCATCGCAAAACTATCGAAGATATATTGCTGGGACGAGACCCTCGGCTGCTTCTAATAGTAGGCCCCTGCTCCATTCACGATACACGGGCAGCCTATGATTATGCTATCCGGCTAAGAAGGCTCGCTAGTGAGGTTGAAGATTGCTGCTTTATTGCAATGCGGACCTATTTTGAAAAGGCAAGGACAGCTCTTGGATGGAAGGGTCTTATGTATGATCCTTTTTTAGATGGTTCCCACAACATGGAAAAAGGTGTAGAGCTTGCAAGAGAGTTTTTAGTAGCCCTTTCAGAGCTTGGCATGCCGGCAGCTACTGAGTTTTTAGAACCATACAGTTCAAATTATATTGCAGACTGCATCAGCTGGGGTTCCATTGGAGCTAGGACCTGCCAGTCCCCCATACATCGCCAAATAGCGTCAAATCTTGCCATGCCGGTAGGTGTTAAAAACCGCTCAGACGGCAATATTGATATCCCCATTAATGCCTGCCTTACAGCAAAGGAGCCTCATCACTTTTTAGGAATAAATGACGATGGATGTCTTGAGCATGTTAAAAGCCCAGGAAATCCCCTTCCACACCTAGTATTAAGAGGCTCTGACCAAGGTCCAAATTTTTATCGAAGCTCTATTCAGTATGCAGCAAGCAAGCTTCAAGAAGCCGGGCTTCATGACGCAGTGATTGTTGACTGCTCGCACGACAATGCAGAAAAAAATTACCAGAGGCAAGAACAGGTCTTTACATCAGTTTTAGAACAGATTCTTACTCATAAAAGCCCCGTTAGAGGAATAATGGTAGAAAGCTTTTTAAAAGGCGGCGCACAATCTGAGCCTATCATAAAAAGCCTTGGCCAATCGATAACGGATCCCTGCTTAAACTGGGAAACAACAGAAACCCTCATCCGAGAAGCAGCCCTCACTCTTAAATCAAAGGTATTATCTTGCGCAGTATAGCTCTTTTCCTCGTTTTGCTAACATCATCATGCACGAGATCTACACTTTCTGTAGAAACCGGTTATTTTACGCGAAAAGACCTTGCAAGCTACCATGTCGGCACACCAGATCCTAACAAACAAAGTCCTATTTTTGGCCAAAGACTTTATATTCACTGGAACGTATCGGATCAAGAATTGCAAGGCGAAAGCCCTTTAACACTTCATCTACAGGTTCATCTTAAAAAAGACGGTCTTATAAAAAAAGTTGTGAAAGTGGATAAACCAAAAGGTGAATATGTCCTTCCAATTGTTGGCGAAGACTACACTGTCCGCGGAGGACTGTTAAGCTATAATGTCGCTCTTTTTTCTGGCGATAAAGAGCTTGCCACAAGCAAACATAAATTTTGGGTAGATGAGATTAAATTCTCTGAATAATCATGAAACAACTTTTTCTTTTCTTACTTGTTACTACCCTCCTAAAGGGAGCTGAAGCAGACTTTCTGACAAACATTACTCAGCTTACGACTTCTTCTATGAGCTTTGAAAAGGCAGGAGAGGCCTATTTCTCCCCTGATAACAAAACCATTATCTTTCAAGCCGTTCCAGAGGGCAAAGAGCACTACCAGATGTACATAATGGATCTAGAAGAAAAAGTACCTAGAATGGTAAGTACTGGGCTTGGAGCATGTACCTGCGGCTTTTTCAGGCCGGATGGCAAAAAGATCATTTTCGCATCAAGCCACGAAGACCCAAGCTGCGAGTGTCTAGAAGTTCCCGGCTATCAAAGAAACAGCGGGAGCTACATGTGGGCCTTTACTCCTTACATGAATATCTACGAAGCAAATCTCGATGGAACCGAGCTAAGAGCGCTAACAACTGGCTCTGCCTATCACGCTGAAGGTGCCTTTTCCCATGACGGCAAAAAAATTGTTTTTGCAAGCAATGAATCTGGAACAATGAACATCTACACTATGGATGCAGATGGACAAAATGTTTTTGCTGTAACGACAACTGACTATAGCTATAATGGAGGCCCGTTCTTCTCCCCTGATGACACTCAAATCGTGTTTCGCTCAGACAGAAATGAGAAGCATATGCTTCAGATCTATACCATCAATGCAGATGGCACAGGTGAAAAGCAGCTTACAGATAATGGAGCAGTAAACTGGGCGCCATTCTGGCATCCAAGTGGCAAACAGATCGCTTTTACCACATCGCTTCATGGCCATCACCAGTATGAAATTTATCTCGTCGATATAGAAACAAAAAAGCTTATCCGCATTACAGAAAGTCCTTCATTTGATGGTCTGCCTGTTTTTTCAAATGACGGAAAAAAACTGATGTGGACATCCAAACGAGATGGCAAATCTTCTCAAATTTATCTTGCAGATTTCACCTATGAATGCCCTTAACCTACTTTTACACCTTCTTGGATTTCCTGACGTTACACATCTTTTAGCGCGTATATGGGGAGTTATCTTACTCACATTTTTTCTTGGCATCTTATGCAATAGAAGCAAGCTAAAAACGTTTGTCAGAGACATTGATAGCCAGTATGTAGCAGTTGTTTTAGGCGGGATTATAGCGCTTGTTTTTGGAGTGATATGCGCAATCTTCCATAGCGTTTGGGAAAAAGACTGGGCCATTTCTATTACCTTGCTTGGATGGGCATGCTTTGCTTTTGGCTTTTTAGCAGTGATCTACCCCCAGTATATAGCCCTCCTTGTCAAAAAGATTTCAGCTCTCCCATCTCTTGTTATTTCTGCAGTAAGTATAGCCTGCGTTTGCTTAGGAGCTCTACTCATCTATAAGGGACTTGAGGACACAAGGGAAGAGACACCTCCGAAACCTTTACCGCCAGAAATTTCCTCTCTAGAAAGTAGAGAATCGGATTCTGCAAGCAACTAATCGAACTGCTCAAATAGCCATTTTAAAATAAGTAGTTTAGTGCTAAGCTAAGTATAGGGAGTACCTATGAACACTATAAAGGAGGTTCCTATGGGCCGAGCTCTTCTTTTGTGGATTATTGGTGTTCCAATTGTAGGGATTATCTTTTTAAAGCTTTTTGGATTTATATAGCCATAAAAGCTCACTATTCTAAGGACAAAATAACTTAGGGGATCATGCTGGAACTAGCCTGCTAGCCACTTGCTCCCCCCCCTTTTTTTAAATTAATTCCTTGTATGATATAATGGCATTATGCCTAGGAGGTACTATGAATGTACAAGGAGAAGGAGTCCGCTGGAATTTGCCATTACCAGACTCTATTCGAGATAAGGCAAGCAAGGCCTTGTCCACTAAGATGGGAGAAATTGAAAAGAGGCTTAAAGAGCTGACTCGTGCAAGTGAAGCTGCGACAGGATTAAGCGATATAACAAATAGGCTCGGCATGGGCAACGAGGCTAGAGAAATAAAAAGACTCAAAGCTCAAGATGCAGAGCTTTTTGAGACATTTAGTGCCATTAGAAAAGGGCCAAATAGAGATGCTACATTGAGTGAGCTTATATCAGAAAAGAAAAATCAAATTAAAAACACCCCAAAAGGCCAACAAAAAACAGCTCTTCAAACACAGCTAAAAGGACTTTTGCTCATAAAAGAACATCTTCCAAATATTGACCAGGAGATACAGGAAAATAAATATCTTGGCAGACCATCAGCATTGATAGATGAGCCGCGAGATAGCATTGATGAACCAGGCCTTGAAAAAGCGTTGAAAGAATTAGAGAGCGAACATGACGACAGCCTCTTAGAAAACCTTACTACTCTGGACGCGTTTCGAAAGATACTTGAAGAGCGGAATCCAAATTTGAATAAAGAATAAACAAAATCTTATAACTAATACTCACCTAGCTCTTTTCCGAGCTCGTGTTTGATTTCTTGAAGTTCGATTTCAGAGAAGTGGTGCACTTTATCGTCTGTGGCATTCCTATCTTGACGGCGCACGCCTATCTTTAGTTCGGTTTGTGCTCTAGGCCTTACATTTTCCTGCATGGCCTTTTTGGCAGGAACTTGCGGTATCATAGCACTAACTCGTGCTATCATCTCGCCAACTGCCTGTTTATTTGCCTTGAGGCGGTCCTCAAATTTGCTCTCTTGGAAGGCATAAAAGACATTTTTGTCCTTAGATTCTGTTCCAGGCTTTGCTATACCGTGCGCAGGATCTGCGAGGCGAATTTTTACATCTTTTCTGTCTTCCGATACAAAGATAAAGATGCTGCAGCCTATAAAGGCCATTGGAGAATTTGTAAGGAGCTGAAGAAGTTCTGTAAGCTCATTTCGCATTTTCATTAAAACAGACAATGGTAGTGTTGCCTTTCTGAGTGCGGTAGCAAAAATCTCTTCACTTCCCATAAGGGCATTAACTGAACGCATTACCTTTGATTTCTCTAAGAATAAAAAGTTTGGAGCTGCTTTGTCTTGTGCAAGCATAACAGCCATTTCAAAGTATCCCTTAGGTCGATTTGTAGCGGCTAACTCTTCTTGATCGCTTTGGCCGCCTGCACTTATTTTAAGGTCGGCAAGTTGCGTCCATTCTTTGCCATCTGATGATCTTAGATTCTCCATTACGATATAGTTTTGAAATCTTCCATAGACCCTTGGCATGTATTTAAGAATAGACTCATCTTCTTTGCCTGCACACTCCTTTTGGACAAAGGCGTAGTTGCTAAATTCATATTCATCGATTTTCTTTAGAAAAAGCTCGCGCGCTCTGCCATCTATAACAACAGTCGCCTTGCAAAATCCCCCCTTTCCTCCGCTCACTTCAGCTTCTTCTAGTGAACTTTTAGCAAGCGCTTGCAGAACTGCCTCATTTTCTTTTTGAAAGGCACTTTTTTGTGCCCCGGCACGGTGGCCTCCAAACTGGGGAAGATCTCCTCTCGACATACTTGGTGAGATACTTGACATAGTACACCTCTTATGTCGATTATATAATATATATTTTAATTATGGAAGGGATTTCTTTTTGAGGAGTATTCCTAGAAGAGAAACCGCTGAGAGATAGGTAATAAGAAAAAAAGCTGAAATCCAGGAGGCCCTCAAGGTGATATCGAGCCAAGATGGAGCATAGGAAATGAAGGTTAAAGCCGTATCCAAGAGGGCGGCTGCTATCTGAAAAAAGAGAGAGGCAATAGGCTCTACCCACATAAAGAGAAAGGCTAGGGCAACCACAAATATACCAATAGAAACCAAGAAGGGAAAAAAGGCATTATAGACAATACCAAGAAGCGGAAACTCCCCAAATGCATAGAGAGACATCGGCAGCATAAGAGTGCTTACACTAAGCACCAAGCCAAATGATGCTGTAAAAAAGCGAAGAAGAACAAAGAGAAGCTGCTCAGAAAAAGGCATGGAAAGTATTTCTGTAGCAGATCTCGTTGGAAATAGTGCGCGAAGGTATCTATCAAAGAGCGGATAAAAGAGCAGTATCGCAAATGTGGCAAGAAAGCTTAGCTGAAAGCCGAGGTCTAAGCAAGCTGCAGGATCATATGAGAGTACAAGTATAAGGCCAGCTCCCAGAGAATTTAGGCCATTAGCATCACGCTCCAAGAGCTTTGATAAAAAAAGAATCGTACAGGCTGCCCAGGCCCTTAAAACCGATGGCGATGGCCCAATAAAAAGAAGATAGGAGCTCGTCGCTATTATGAGAGCGGCTTGCATCCACTTCCACGGGAGGATCATACGAAAAAATGCAGCAAGGATAACTGCGATTAAACTAAAGTGAAAACCTGATACGACAGTGATATGCTGAAGTCCAAAGCGTTTTAAACCATCTTTAAGATGGGCATCATGAAACTCCCCTATCAGTACCCCCTCAAGGAAGGATCTTGTCTCGCCAGATTTTAGGTATTTTGCCAAAAAAAGCTTAACTTTCGCTTTTAGAGTATGCCTTAAATCGACCAACGAAAAGGTGCTCCCCTTTGGCTTTAGATGATCCTCTGCCTTAAAAGAATAGATCCCGTTATGAACAGAAAGGACACCACCTGCCTCATAGATAATCCCAGATTTTGGGCGAGTCGCTATCTGGCTCCAGGAAAGCCTGCATGGTATATTTTGGGCATAAAATGATTCATTATCACCCTCAAAGCTCTGCAATAAAAGCTTCATCTTGCAGTAGGGCCTATTGTAGCGCAACTCATGAGACCAATCCTCGACAGTAAATGTAGCCTTGCCATGCATACTATCTACCCACGCCGGCGGATAGATGGCATAATTTGCTGCGTAAAACCAAAACAAGATCCCAGCAAGAGCTGCTAAGGGCATGCGAAAAGAGTTATGAATGAAAAGTGGAAGAGCTGGAATAAGAAATAGAATGCTTCCCGTAAATGCGTAGAGCGCACCGAAGAGGATAAAAAGGCAATAGTAGAGAGCGGGCGCTTGATCCCAAAAAGCGCGCGTTATAGCAAAATAACGCGCGAGCATCATTTCCAAAACTTATGGACTATCTGGTTGATGGCCTGTTGTAGCTTCTTCTTGAAGATTTTCGGGACGAAAGGGATTATCTTGGGGTACCTCCGCATCTCCCCCTTCATTCATTCGAATGTCTTCTTCAGAAATTGCATAAGGCGTCTCACGAAAGGATAACTCCTCTTCCGAGGGAGTCCCCAGAAGATTTGCATCGTCATCATCTTCTTTTTCGTCGTTGATATAAAAGGCGCCTTTATAATCTTCGCGAAGGCGCTTTAAATCATCGCGGATAAGCTTTGTAGGAGGTGGCAGTATAGATGAAAGCATCGGCGTTGAAGATGGTATTTGGACACCTTCTGCTGTCGTCACTTCAGCTCCTTCGACCAATGCTTCAACAGGCGCTTGTTCGCCCATTTCTTGCTTTTGATCACCTGAGCCGCCGCGGCGACGTCTCATGCCGCGTCTGCGATCACGTCTTCTTTCATTGCGATCTTGGCGCACTTCTTGACCTTGCTGAGCTTCTTGCTGAGGAACTTGTTGCTGCTGCTGATCTTGTTGCGGTTGCGCTTGCTCTCTTTTTGGTTCGTGCTCTCGTTTTTGGCGAGAGGTTTGAGCTTTTGTAGACTGCTCAGATGGAGTCTTAAGCACCATGCGAGGCTCTCGCACTTCTAGTACTTCATAGTCAGCTACAGGCACTATAAATGGCTTTGGCCTTTCTAAGGAGCGGAAAAAGACTCCTGATCCAAAAGAGACAACCTCAAGTGCATCTACAAAGTGTTCTTCGGAGCCTGCTCCTTTGCTGCTTCTGACGACAAGTCTATAGCCTTCGCGAGGCGTAATGACCGTCTCAATAATTGGTTCTCGTGTAAAGTCCACGCGTATAATCCTTTATCAGTTAATCGTTGGCACATAAAGTAATTTCTTTACGTAAAATCTATTAAAGCTTGCCACTATTATGAAGCAATTTGTCATTTTTAGCCATATAGATGATGAGGTCGCCAACTCTTGCGGCATACCCCATTTCGTTATCGTACCAAGCGATTAGTTTGTAAAATGTTTTATTTAGAGCAATACCTGCTCCCTTATCAAAAATTGCTGAATGGGTATCGCCGATAAAATCAGAAGATACTACCTCTTCATCAGTAACTGCTAAAATTCCCTTCATCGGACCAACACTTGCCCGCTTCATTGCCTCATAAATCTCTTCATAGCTTGTCTCTTTTGAAAGACGAACTGTAAGATCTACGCAGGAGACATCCTGAACAGGTATCCGAAAAGCCATACCAGTAAGCTTTCCTTTAAGCTCAGGCAGGCAAAGCGTGACAGCCTTGGCAGCACCTGTAGATGCAGGGATTATATTACCCGAGGCTCCCCGGCCGCCTCTAAAATCTTTCTTTGATGGACCGTCGACAGTTGGCTGCGTCGCAGTAAGTGCGTGTACGGTCGTCATAAGCCCTTCTTCAATGCCAAAGTTATCAAGTAAAACTTTACAAATTGGAGCCAAGCAGTTTGTTGTGCAGGAAGCATTGGAAATTATAAAGTCTTTATTTTGATCGTAGGCTTTTTCGTTGACGCCCATTACAACTGTCTTGATATCGCCCTTGGCTGGAGCTGTGATAATTACCCGTTTTGCTCCTGCTTCAAGATGTTTTTTTGCACCTTCTTCTGTTGTAAAAAGACCTGTTGATTCAACCACGTAATCAACACCAAGTTCTTTCCAAGGAAGATCTTGAGGATCTTTTTTGCTGCATACCATGATTCGCTTACCATTTACGATAAGTGTATCGTCTTGAGATGAAACCTCGCCCTTAAAGCGTCCATGCACAGTATCATGCTTAAAGAGATAGGCAAGGTTATCGGCAGGAACAAGGTCATTGACTGCAACAACTTCAATATCTTGTTCCTTCAAGAGGCAGCGTAAAACAAGTCGTCCGATCCTTCCAAAGCCATTAATTGCGATTTTTAGTGCCATATTTGTTCCTTACGTAATCTATTTAAATAAACGTGAAATGGGCAAAAAAAAGCAAGATCTTGTAGACTCCCCTGCCAAAAAAATGAGAATTTATGCAGGTTCAACCGATTAGTGGACCGCTTGGGCTTGGCCAAGTAGAAATTGGAAGCGATGAAGAACTGATTTTTGTTCCCGATCAAAGCATTTGCAACGACATAGCGGATCCACCTTACAACCCCTCGCTTGAAGAGCTGCTTCATACCGATAAAGCAAAAGGCGGCGCTGCCCTCCTTGCAAGCGATGATATTCACTTAAAAATACATTGGCTTAGTCATCTTCCAGATATTGCTGTCAGCCTTGTTTTGCAGATTGAAGATAGCAGCGACCTCACTGAAAAGCGTGTTAAGAAGTGGCTTCATATGGAAGGAGTCTGGGAAGCACTCTTTACAAGTAAAACTGGGCGCTTTAGAGCATTGTGTGCGGCTCAATTCCCAGAGAGAGTCCTTGCGCTTATTAGACGAGATAAGCTTACAAAAGCCATGAGAAGGCAGCTTATAGAGACTCGCCATCAGTATCTACCAGAAATGCCCCCGAACCTAGCTGTGGAATGTGTGAGGACACTTGGCATGCAGCTTGAAGACAATGATAAGGCCTTCCTCGTCACCTGCATGCAAAAGCAGCCTATCGAGAGAGATCTTGTTGATTGGTATGAAAAAGCTGTGCCAGCTCGATTTGACCCTCTAAACCATTTAAGAGCTTATCGTGCAATTATAGCTTGCTATCCAGAAAAACAAGATCCAGCCTACATCGCCGCTCAAGAGCAGCGTATGGGTACAGCCGATAAGGAAGTGTTTAAAAGCGAGATCGAAGAAAGTGAGCGAAAGGATTTTGCCTGCTTTTTTAGACAACCGAAGAAAAAAAATCCCCCTCAGCAGGTTGTGAAAAAAGTAAAAGAGATCCCCTTTTGGGAAGAAGCAGCTAAGGAGCTCCGTCGTTCAGAGCTTGATGCACCTGTCTCTACTATAAAACGAATATATGCCGAAAAAGCTCAAATTCCCCGGGATAAAGCGTTCAAGCTTTGGAATATTATATTTGAAAACCGAGCTTGGCTATCAGAGCCAAAACTCCTCTTTATTTTTTCAGATTTTACCTTTTTTGAAGAGTTCCTGACGAAACTTCCTCCGCAAAAAAAAGAGAGGCACGTCGCATCTTTAGTCACCATGCTTTGCGAAGCTCAAAAGTTTGACCTTGCCTATAGATATCATGAGCTTTTCGATGAGGGGGCTGCAAAAGTAGATTTAGGGATTGCACTCTTACGCTGCGAAATACAAAAAGATAGCCCTAAGATTCAAAAAATCTTAAAAGGTTCATGGCCCAAACTTAAAAGACTTATAGAAAAAGAGATTGGCACAAAGAAAACTACAGAGCGCTCCATAGTGGTCGCAGAAGCCTTAATGCATGTGCTTGTCATCGGTGATATAGAAATCCTTTTTGAAATTTTCAATATGAAATTTTCAAAATATAGCGATGCGATGAATAATGGCTATATACGCTTTTTAGAACTTTCTGCAGCAGCACTAGATCCAACTCATGTAACGCGAGCGCTTCTCATCGATGTTGATCGCATTCCAGATAAAAAACTCGGCAGAGCGCTTATGCTGCGCCAAATTGAGCTCTGCGGGTGGACTGATGTTACTGCCCAGTGTTTTCAAAAGTTCGTTAGCAAGGCATTCAACAAAGATTTTTGCACATCCTTCTTATCACCAACCTATACTGGGCGAAGCCGCGCCGGAGGCGAAAGCTTTGTCTGCTCCTTTTGCCCATTAGAGGAGGGCAATGTCAAAAAGTGGCCCTATAATGATGAAGTGCTCAGCTGGATAGATGAAAGCCTCACCTTAGCAGAAAAGTCAAAAAAGCCAGAGGCACTTATTGACTTTGCCTTGCAAAATCTCAGAAATCTTGTAGCTGCATCTCCTTATGCAGAAGTTCCTTTAGCTTTACTTGAAAGAGTTGATATGTACCCTGAAGGTGTATATCTTCTGCAGAGCGTAGCAGCAACGTGCGTACCAGAGCAGGCACCTGTCATGCCAATACGCTCGAGCGGGCCAATTATTAAAGCACTCTTAGCCCCACATGAAAATGTTGAGGAGCTTGTTCTTGCACAGCAGAGAGAGGTAATTTTATGGCAAGACGCTGACGGCACTGGTGACTATATCGAGCTGCTCGGTGCACTGTTTTCTCTTTGGAGAAAACATCCTGAGATGATTCTTAACGACAAACTTGCTGAAAGCCTTGGTGAACTAATGGCCCCAAATGCCCAGCTCTGGAAAAAGGGCAATATGATCCATTTTAGCAACTACCTTGCTCTTCTCTTCGATAATTATAAGGTAACGTCTGCTGATGCCCAGCTTCGCTACCTCAGAACACTACTTGACATGTTAAGTAATGGCATTCGCTGGAAGCTGCATTTAGGAGAAAATAGTGCCTTATTTACTAAGCAGTTAGAAAGTACTCTTTTACTTTTTCACATGCCCTACCAAGGGAATGTGAATAGAATGTCTCTAGATTCGCTTGTTATTTTATTAAACCTCTCACTTGTAGCGCTTCCAGATAGAAATAGGCTTATTGGCTTGCTAATTAAAGGGTTTATCATAAACAAGAGAACACCCCTTTTTATCACAACAGCTGATGCCATAGCTGATAAACTACTTCATTTCTACGAGGGAGAAAAAAGACTAGATCAGCAGATACTCGATAATTTAAATGACCTTGCAATAGTTGTTCGGGATATGACAAATAATGCTGAACTGAAGAGAAGATGCGCTATTCTTCTTAAAAGAGCTGTCAAAATTCAAAACGATATTGCTCAGATTAATGCTCAGTTTGAGAAGATTTTGCTGGAATAATAGTCACACGAGAACAGAAAAAAGGACAAGGACCAAAATGACATAAAGGACCTAAAGGACTGTAGTGATTGCCCTTTAGGTCCTTTACGTCGTTTTGGTCCCTTTGGTCCTTTTTAGTCTTGCAGATACTGCAAGATGCACTCTTGAGCATTGTCGCCTGCGCGATGCTCAGGAAGGCGCATAATACGGGTATAGCCGCCAGCGCGCTTTTCAAAGCGAGGAGCGAGAACGCCAAAGAGCTTCTCGATTACCATGCGGTCGCCGTTATAGGCATTTTTGTTACCATTTTTCGCTGCACGAGCTTCTTTAGGGGTAAGCTGGTTGTAGCGAATCATGAGCCAGCCGATCGCTTCGCGTCTTGCTGCTAATGTGTTCTTCTTGGCAAGAGTAATTAGCTGATCTGCAAAACGTCTCAGCTCTTTTGCCTTTGGTACGGTAGTCACAATCTGTTCTGAATCGACAAGCGACTTGAGCATGTTCGCAAACATGCAGCGACGGTGACTTTTGGTTTTGCTAAGTTTAGCACTACTTTTTGCGTGTCTCATAAGCCCTATTTTTTCTTCTTTTCTTTCTTTTGCTTGCGCTGGTCGAGGAGTTCCTTCATTTTGTCTTTTACGTTTTCAAACGTAATGCCAAGATTTGAAAGATCCATACCAAGCCCAAGATTCATTTCTTGAAGTTTTGCCTTGATCTCGTTTAGCGACTTTTTACCAAAATTGCGAAACTCGAGCATCTTCTTCTCTGGAATGCAGACAAGTTCTGCTATAGTGTCAATATTAGCTGACGCTAGGCAGTTTGTTGAGCGAACAGAAAGCTCAATCTCATCGATTCGAAGTGCCAATTTATCAAGAAGCTCATCATCATCTGACTGGCTGTCTTTTAATGGCGATTCAAAGACGAGGTCATGTGCTTTAATTTCGCTGAATACGTCAAAATTGTTGATAGCAATCTGAGCTGCAAAAGAGAGCGCCTCAACTGGTGTCAAGCGTCCATCTGTTGTAACCTCGAGTACAAGCCTATCAAAATCTGTATCTTGACCGACGCGTGTGTTCTCAACAAAGTAATTAACTAGTGTAACTGGTGAGAAAGCTGTATCTAGTACGATCTCGTCAACAACCTTATGAGGGATCACATGACGCTCTGAAGTCACATATCCTCTGCCAAAGCCAACACGAACATCTACTTGACGCTTCATCGGTTTTGTTACAGTAAAGAGCTTATGCTCAGGATTTACTACTTCAAAGATGCTATCCTTGATAACGTCTTTAAGTTTAACTTCGATTGAGCCTTTTGCCTTGTCGAGATCATCTTGGCTAATGTCAAGCTCTGTAGAAACAATACGGCTTTCGCGAGTTGTATTAGTCTCTTCAGAAGGAAGCAGGCGTAGCTTTGCACCCTTAAAGTTGAGAACGACATTTGTCATATCTTCGACGATGCCTTCGACAGCCATAAACTCATGCGGTATACCTTCGATACGCACAGAGATAATACCTGGCGTTTCGAGAGATGAAAGCAGAATGCGGCGGAGCGCATTGCCAATGCTATGGCCAAATACACGTTCGAAAGGTTCTGCGATAAATCGTGCAAATATCGGCGTTGCAGATTCTTCCTCAACAGAAATTT
>CAYWZU010000006.1:46229-80317 GCA_964462925.1 uncultured bacterium | reverse complement strand
AGTACCGCGGAGAGCTCTTAGGAAGATTTGGATATCGCCCGCTGTGTAGCGGCCGCCAAATCGAGAGCCTCGTATAACATGGCCCACAAACTGGCCATCACCTGAAACTATCTCAAAGTCTAGGCTAAAGGTTTTACCACCAAGCATTATTTCAAGAGAATCGGTAAGCTCAAAACATGTTGCTGTCGTTTGATTCACCTTTACCTTATTTTGGGGATGGTCTGTAAAGGAGATCACAAGAGCTTTTGCTTTTTCCTTTTCTTCTAGGAAAACTTCTGGAGAAATTTCAAATACAAGCTCAGATGGGCTGTAGCCAAAAGGAGCTTGGATAGCAAGCGAGTGGCTGCCAACTGCCAAATAGTATGGGAAAAAGCCTGGCATTTCTTCTGGCCGCTGCTTGCCAAAGATTGTGGAATAGGCCATATCGTCAAAGTGGTGAAGATTCCAGCTAACCCGATCGTTTTTGCCCTCTAAACTATGTGGAAAGCCCATCTTTTCAAGCTCATGATCAGATGTAAGAAGTGCTGCATAAAGAGGGTAAGTCGCGATCCTATCAATTCTGCCAGAAAAAAGATTCATGGCTGCAAGAAATTTAGGTGTGTTTGCCTGCATTTTATAGGCAGGACCTACGTATTGCCCCATTTTTTCATGCCAGACAGCAGAAAGGTAGCTCCAAAAAGGTTTCCACTCACTCGAGGGATCTAGCTGGTAGGCTAAGATAAGCTCGGCAAGGGCTTCTGGATCTCCCCAGGTGCGAAGATCGGAAAGATCATTTAAATTTCGATCATCTCTTGCCCAAACAGGGAATTTTATTTCCTCTTTTACCTTATCAAGAAAACGCTCGGTGCGATTTTTTGCCTCATCAAGACGAGATCGTAGAGACTCCCCTAAAATTTGATGAAATTCCTTTAGTATCCAGCGCTTAACCCGCAAAATTCTATAGGCCTGTAAATGGTCGTGGCAATAGGGAAAATCACTTAAGACAACAGGATAATTGCCTACCGAGGGAATTTCAGTAAAGTTTTGTTGAAAGTAGAGCAGGTGATCAAGGAGCTTTTTTGCTTCAAGCACATTCTCATGTGTCTTCGACCGAAAAAGCGCAAGACAAAAAAGAAAGTTGTCATAAACCGGTATGACCTCCCCTTGCGCAATAAAACCAGATTCAGTTTGCTCTTTCTTTGCCTGAACAAGCGTCCGCTCGTAAAGAAGGCGTAGGTTATCGTCTTTCATAGGGAGGAAAGTATATCAGGGTAGGCCTTTTTTTGAAAAAAGAAAGGACCCAAACGACATACGGGACATAAAGACAATGTCCTTTATGTCCTTTCAATCGCCTGCTTAAGCCCCTGAATAATCCCAATATTTTTTGCTGATGGAGCTATGATATCCCCTAAAACAAGCACCTCTGGGGGCGCATCTGCCATAACGACAGCAATATCTGCATGCTTGAGCATTGTAATATCGTTATGGTCATCTCCGCATGCAATCACTTTTGGGATGTTGCCAAGATGCTCCTGGCACGTTTGAAGGGCGTATCCCTTACTTGCATTTTTGTGGGTAATCTGAACAACAGAAAAGCCTTCGTTGTAGGAATCCTTCATCATCGGTGCGTTAAGGCTGGTTTTATCTTCAATCAGAAAGGAGAGCTTTTTTGCAGTATGTGGGAGGCAAAATAGGCGCATTGCCGCAAATCTATCAGTTGGCAGATCCATCACATTTTCTATTTCTATCCAGGAGTCAGAAAGTGCCTTGGAACGATCCATAAGATGCCTTTCTAATACGTGAGAAGTTAATTTTCGATACAAAAAGGAGCGGTTTTTGTGATCTGGAGAGGGGTAAAAGGCAACTCCTACATCCTCATCTTTTATAAGCTGCACAATCTGAAAGACAAGCTCAAAAGGAAGATAGAATTTTTTGATAATCTCTTTTTCTGGATAGGTTAGCGTATAGGCCCCATTGAATGATGAAAGAAAAAAATCAAAGGGCATTTGCTCTAAAAGCTTAAGCGCCCACTCAAGCGTTCTTCCCGTAACAAAAAGAATCTTCCAGCGATCAGCATGCAGCTCTTTCAGAAATGAGATGACATTCGGATCGACATGCTGCCTCACTGCTGTGAGGGTACCGTCGATGTCAATTGCGATTAAGCCCTTTGTCTTCATAGAACAAGATGTATCATACGGAGGATATTTATGAAAGAGCCTGAAAGAGCCTTTTCTCCTTCAAGCAGGTTTTGGGTTGTAGTTGTTTTTCATTTCTCCCATAGCCTTAATGCAGTATTTATGAAACATATCCTGCAAAAGTTGTCTATTTGAATTAAAATCACTGAGTAGAAATTTGATTCTTTTCCCATCGCCGTTTTCTACATCGAGCAGATATAAAGCATCGGAATCGAAATACTTTTTGAATATCTCCTCAGCACCCTCTTTCGTCTGCTCTTTTTCCCATCTAATAAAATCTTGAATATAATATGGCAACTCAGGAGAATAGCTTTGTTCAAAGTGGCCAACAAGAGTCGTTCGATGAGGCTCACTTTCGAGCACTGTTTTAAAAATAGCAACCATAGATTTTTGAGAGTCTATACTAGACAACTGCCTCTTTACTTCTTGAGATGTGACTTCTGGATTATGATATTCAGGAGCTCCTTTTCTACCGATACAACAGCTCATATGTGACATCCTTTGTTTAACGTTGCAAATCTACTTCCCCATTTTCAGGGGCTTCTATCATCACTCTTATCCGAAATTTCGGGAAAGAAGAACTTTGCTGATGCAACGTCTATTGCAATTAACCTTTTGTCTTCATAGACTACTAGATGTAACGCAAATTAGGAATTTATGAAAAAAAACGTCCTCTACCTTCTCCTTTTTCTCTTTGGAGCCTTAGCTCCTGCATATGCTGAGGAAATGCCAGAAAATTTTACCCGCTGGGAAGAGCAAAATGCCGCTCGAGAGCAGGAAGAAGATGGCAAATATGGCGCACTCTGGAATAAAACCTTGATGCTTCTCATAATGGTGCTGCTCGTTCTCTTTGTCGGCACCTGGTATCTAAAAAGATTTAGCACATTCCGCATCAAAGATACAGGCAAAGATGCTCGCATACTGCTTCTTGAAAAGCGTGTTATCTCCCCAAAAGCTGTCGTCTACCTGCTTTCCATCGATGGAAAAAAAATTGCCCTCTCTGAAACCTCAAGCGGTGTCCAGCTTCTTGGTGAAATTGGAAAAGCCGAAGATAAATAAAAAATAACAGAATTACAGGATCGACTTAGCCGATAGGATAGAAGAGATCTCTTTACATCCTGTTAAATATTTTCGTTTTACCATACGGGAAATCAAATCCGATTGATCTAATTTCGCTCGCTCGAGTAGAGTTTTCGGCTGTTACTCTGGAGATTCTATGTTTCGTTTTGTTTTTTTAATTCAGCTATTTACCACCTGCCTTCTTGCACAGCCTCCATTCATAATCGGTATTGCCGGAGGTACAGGTTCTGGCAAATCAACGCTTGCAAAGAGATTACAAGAGACTCTTGGGATAAAAGTATGTGTGATTGAGCAAGACTGTTATTATAAAGACCTCTCACACCTGCCAATAAGTGAACGTGAAAAGACAAACTTTGACCACCCAAACTCGATAGATTTTGACAGACTCTACACTGATGTTCTCACACTCAAACAGGGCAAATCAATTGCAAAACCAAATTATAGCTTTAAAACCCATTGCCGTACAGAAGGACATGAGATTGTAGAGTGCGGCGATGTGCTTGTTGTGGAAGGCATATTGATTCTTTCAGACGAGCGCCTCCGAAACCTCTTTGATCTCAAGATCTATGTCGAAACAGAAGACGATGTCAGAATTTTACGTAGAATTGAGCGAGACATTTTGGAACGAGGAAGAGATTTAAATGGTGTAATCGCGCAGTACCTTACAACTGTAAAGCCTATGCATACACTCTTTGTCAAACCATGCATGAACTATGCTGATGTGATTATTCCTGGAGAATCTGACACCACAAGCGTTGTAAAACTTATACTTGCAGGCCTGCAAAAACTTACCTACGATCGCAAAATTGCCTGCGGCGGATAATCTTATAAAATTATTTACCAAAGAGACAAAGAGATCACAGAGAAAACTGAAAAAGAGAGCAATTTATTATTTCTCAAATGCTCGAAGATCTCAGAATTCTCAGTGTCTCACGTGTGACTTGACCCTTGAGTTTTAATGAGAAAGAGGATACTGTTTAGTCTATGAAATACGTTGCAATTTTAATTGTTTTTTTCGCTACGGGCTGCTACAGAATGCCAGAAGATGGCGAAGTAAGCACATTGCCAGATACAAACAATCCTAACATTACCCGGCACAAAGAAAAGGTCTTGATGCCAGGATTTGAGTACTAATTTTTAGAGGAAATCATGAAAGTTAACGAACATAACCTCCTACAAGCACTCAAAACGCTGAATTTTGATGCTAAGGTGCAGCCAGAAACGAAGCAAATCTATTTTATCTTCGAGCATGAGAAGGCGCAGTTTCCTCTTTTCATACGAGAGCTCCACGATGGCGAGCTCATTCAAGTCCTAAGCTTTATTCCTGTTAACGTGCAAAAAGAGCATGCTGTAGATCTCGGCAGGCTCCTCCACATGCTCAACAAGGAACTTGACATGCCAGGTTTTTGCCTTGACGAAGCCTCGATGACTGTCTTTTATCGCTTGATGATGCCGACTCTTAAAAAAGAATTTCAGCCAGAGCTCCTCGAAGCACTCATCAACACTTCGCAAATGGTATGTAAATCCTTTGCAACTGTAATTGAAGCCTTAGCAACAGGCGCCATGAGCCTTGAAGAAATATTAAAAAAGGCCCACGAGCTTAAAGCTGCCCAGTAATATGGCTGTACGTCCCATTTTTTTTGATACAGAAACTACGGGAACAAATCCTAAAGGCGATAGGATCGTAGAGCTTGCAGCTTACGATCCAGTGCGAAACTCGTCTTTTGAAATGCTTATTAATCCATGCATCCCAATTCCACCAGAGACGACAAGGGTTCACCAGATTACTGATGAGATGGTACAAGATGCAAAAAGCTTTCGTGAAGTAGGTGAAGAATTTATTAGCTTTTGCGAGGGAGAAGTTGCGCTCATTGCCCATAATGGCGAAAGCTTTGATGTTCCCTTCTTGCACGCAGAGTGCAAAAGAAATGACCTTGAACTCCCTTCTCACTGGATCTACATCGACTCCCTTAAATGGTCTAGACGGTATCGAAAAGACCTCCCAAGGCATAGCCTGCAATTTCTCAGGCAGACCTACGGAATCCAAGCAAACCAGGCACATAGAGCGCTAAATGACGTTATGGTGCTCTATGATGTATTTAAAGCAATGACTGACGATCTTTCGATAGAAGAAATCGCTCATCTTTTAGGAAAAATGCAAAAAAATGTCGTCCAAGTAGCTACGCCCCAAATACAACCCACACCCGAGCGAGTGTTACAACTTTTTTAATCTACTATGAATATAGCATACTCACCATGTCCTAATGATACCTATATTTTCGACGCTTGGATTAATGGCAAAATCCCCACTGCTATAAAACCTACTGCTATCTTGGCAGATGTTCAGCAGCTTAATGCCTGGGCATATCAAGGAATTTATCCCGTTACAAAACTCTCCTGTTTTACCTTCGGTAAAGTAACAGATAAGTATCACCTTTTGCCATCTGGCGCAGCTATCAGCACGACAGGCCCAAAAATCATTGCAAAAGAGCCCTTTAACATTAAAGACCTTGCAAATATGCGCATACTCGTTCCAGGGCTAGACACTACAGCATACCTCCTTCTTCGCATACTTTGTCCAGATGCAAAGGAAATTGGCGTTGCACGATATGACGAAATCCCTTCTAAGCTTGAAGCAAATGAAGCTGACTGCGGCCTTATCATTCATGAGACAAGATCTAGCGTCGAAAGACTAGGCTTTGTCACAATATGCGACCTTGGAGAGCTCTTTACAAAAAACTTTGGCTACGCCTGCCCGCTTGGCATGGTTGTCGCGAAAAAAGAGGCCTACAGGGAAGCTGCAAGAGCCCTTCGCGAATCAATTCAGTATGCCCTTGATAATCCTGATAGCTCTTTTGACTATATTAGACGCCATAGCCAAGAAAAAGATAAGCAAACAATCCAGCAGCATATTGAAACATACGTGACTCCAGATACTGTACAGATTACAGAAAATGGCATGAAGGCCATTCAGACGCTCTTTCAATTGGGTGTAGAACTTAAATTATTGCCGAAAGAGTCGCTCAAGTTTTATGAAACTGATCACTTTTGCTACCTATAAAGAAGCGGAATGTACTCTCCAGCTCTTTGATGCAAAACAAAAAGGACCCACACTCTATGAATGTCCGATTGGCATCATTGCCATCACAGGAATGGGTCCGCAAAATACTGAAGAATTCCTTAAAAATTTTTCCAGCACTATCACTTCTGTAATAAATATTGGTCTTGCAGGCGCTTTGAAAGAAGAGCTTCTTGCAGGATCCATCCACCAGATCGCCATCTGTTCAAGACCAGGTGTTGACCTCCCCTCTTTAGTTCTTAAAAATGAAGGACTTCATCTTGCAACATGCGACGTGCCGCAGTATACTACTCAGCTAAAAGATAGATACGATCTTGTAGATATGGAAGGATACAGCGTGGCAGCCTTTGCGAAACAAAATACCATCCCCTGCGAGCTTATAAAACTCATCTCTGATCACTGTACTACTATGACATCTCAAAAGATCAGAGCTAATATGAAAGCCTACTCAGAAATAATAGCTAATTTTATAAAAATAGGATATACATAATGATACGCGCGTTATTTTTCTTGTTACTTGCTACAACATCGCTGCTTAGGGCAGAAGATCCCATCATCTACCTCACGTGGAAGCACGATCCAACATCAACAATGACTGTGATGTGGATAACAAAAAAATCAGATACTAAAGACACGCTCTCCTACCGCAAAAAAGATGCTAAATCATGGCACGATGCAAAAGGCTCTCATAAAGCTCTTCCTGCAGGAAGCTCCTACCTCATACATAAAGCAGAGCTCAAAGACTTAGACGCCAATACCACCTACACCTTTCACCTTGGAAACAAGGAAAAGACCCATTCCTTTAAAACCATGCCAAAGGACCTCTCCTCTCCAATACGCTTTATTAGCGGCGGCGATGCCTACCACAGCAACCTCGATCGCTTTAAAGCAATGTGCAAGCAAGCAGCAAAGGAAAATCCCCGCTTTGTAATTCTCGGCGGAGACATTGCCTATTCTGCATCAAAAAGTGGAGGCGAAAACTGGAAGAAGTGGCACAACTTTTTTCTTAGCTGGCATAAGCTGATGCGTGATAAAGAAGGCTGCCTCATCCCCTTACTCACCACTATTGGCAACCACGAAGTGACAGGAAGCTTCGACCGCTCCATGAAAGAGGCTCCATTTTACTACTCCTTCTTTGAAAAAGCAACGTACGACTTAAGCTTTGGCTCCTATGCCCATTTTACCTTCTTAGACACCGGACATACCCAAAAAATCGCAGGCAAGCAAACAGACTGGTTAAAGAAAGTGCTCCAAAAAAATCAAAACCACCTCCATCGCTTTTGCGTCTATCACGTGGGAGCATACCCATCATCTCGCAGTGAAAGCTCCTCTTCTTGCAAAAATGTGAGAAAGCACTGGGTTCCCCTCTTTGAAAAATACAAAGTGGATGCCTGCTTTGAAAGCCACGACCATGCCTACAAACGCACGCACCCCCTAATTAAGGGCAAAAAAGATCCAAAAGGCGTCGTCTATCTTGGAGATGGCAGCTGGGGCGTACAGCCACGAAAACCAGAGTCTCGCTCATATCTTGCGCATAAAGCAGGCAAACAGCAAGCACTCGTTGTCGAGCTTTCTAAAGCAGGAAGAAAATTTTGGGCTGTGGACAAAGGCGGCAAAATGATCGATTACTATGAACAAAATGTGAGGTAAATATGACAGTGTTATTAGTAGCTTTTGGTTTGATACATGAGCCTGTGGTGGCCATGCGAGAAAACGCAATCGAAAATTCAAAAATTGTCTCAACAGCTATATATTCTGAACAAGTAGCCATTCTCGAAGAGACAAATGACTGGTTTAAGATTGCAACAACAATAGATGGGTACGAGGGCTGGATATCCAAAAAGGCTGTTACGAAGGCTGTGCCGAGCAAGGAGCAGGTCGCAAAAGTTATGCGCCTCGCAGCTCATCTCTATGGAGTGAAGGATACGGAGTATGGCCCCATAGCAACACTCCCATTTGAAAGCAACCTAGAGGTTGTTGATCCGAAGGATGATCGCTGGGTAGAAGTGCGTACAGTTGATGGGAAACTGGGCTTTATCCAAAAAGGCGATGTACGCCTAGAGCAATCAAATCCCCTTTCCGTGCAAGAAATGGTAGCAAGAAGCAAAGACTTTTTAGGCCTTCCATATACTTGGGGAGGAAGATCAAGCTTTGGCTATGACTGCTCAGGATTTATTCAAATGCTTTACAGGCAAATGCACATCTATCTGCCGAGAGACTCAAAAGATCAGCTAAAGTTTGAAGGCTTTGAAGCGGCAGCACGAGACGCGCTAAAACCAGGGGATCTCATCTTCTGGGGGCTTGCTGAGGACAAAATCCGCCATGTAGGCATGTATCTTGGCAATGGTGAATTCATTCACGCAAGCGCCCGCGAAAACAAACCATACCTCAGGATCTCAAAGCTTAATGATTTGGAATGGAATGGTACAGGATCAGGCAAAGCTGGCTATGCCTACAGAGCCTTCAGAACGCTAAAAACGACATAAAGGACATAAAAGACATAAAGGACCAAAAGGACAACTGCTATCGTCCTTTTAGTCCTTTTGGTCGTTTTGGTCCTTTATGTCCTTTGTCTTTTAAGTAGAAGCCACCTTCGCCTTACTAAAGCCAAAGAGCTTATAGACAATATTCACCAAACTCAGCACTAAAAGCGCTGGGTAGAGAACCTCTACAATTGGTCCAAGCAGCTTAAAGATGCCCTGAAACTCTAAAGTTGAAACCAATAGCGTTACAGCAAGAGTAAAAATCAAAGCTGTCCGGTAAGAAACTTTATCCTTCATTACCTCTTTTTGGAAAAACTCTGAGAATACGGCAGCTAAGGCAATAGCTGTCGTTAAGCATGCCATAACAACCGCAACACAGGTGACGATACCGGCAGATGGCCCGAGAACTTCTAAAGCTACAGTTCCTAAAAGCATCTCTGCAGATACGCCTATAAGCTTTGTGCTATGAAGCGCAGCTACTAAGCTCATGCCAACATACACTACTGCTAGTAAGAAAGCTCCAAAAGCTGCTGCTATCAAAGCATTCTTTATTACAAGCTTTCGGTCAAGTACGCCGTTAACATGGCTGATCTTTCTGAGGGCTCCAATTACAACGCCGCAGAAGAAGAAGGATGCAAGCAGATCCATCGTAAAGTAGCCAAATTTTAGCCCGTAGACAAAGGAATCAAAAGGCAAGTAGGTAGATGACTGTACTTCACCTGGATGTTTTATAAAGCCCATCACAACGATAAGGCCTATCGCAAACAAAAAGAATGGAGTCAGTATCCAGCCTACAAAGTCAATTACGCGATTTTTTTTGATACTTGTCGCATAGATCAAAAGGCAGCAGATTAGGCCAAAGAGGACCACCCCAATCTCAGGGAAAAACATCTTCATAGTCGAGTATGAAAGGGCTATGCAACGAGGCATACAGCCAAGCGGCCCAATGAGCGCCATGATGATAATAGCAGTAAGAAAGCCTGGCCATTTGCCTAGGCGAGAAAAGAATTCTTTATAGTTTCCATCATAGAGGGCCATTGCAAAAACGCCGGTAAAAGGAATACCAACAGCCGTAATCACAAGTCCCATCATAGCGAAAATAGAGTTATCAGCTGTAGCCTGACCCACAATAAGGGGAAATACTACATTACCTGCGCCAAAAAACATTGAAAACATGGCCATTCCAACAGAAAACAGTGCAATCGCTCGACTCATTTATCCTTCCTATAGTAGTGAAACTACAAGTATACCAAAGTAATATTTTTAAATGCAAGAGGAAAATTATGTTGCCGAATATCAATTTTATTGTTATCCCTGAAGCACGGAAAGAAAAATTTCCAGTATTAACAGAAAAAACAAGGAGTCTCTATGACAGCAAGAGTAGACACGCTACGTGTAGCTGCAGGTCAGCTATACGAGTGTCAGGTACCGAAGGCACCTATACCGCAAAAGGGTTGGCAGCAAGCAATTCGCAGCCATTTTGAGTCAAAAAAAGAACAATTGAATCCTGCAGCTCTACCTACTTTCGAACAGTATACGAATGAAGCAGTAGAGTCATTTAATGCAATTCTTGATAATATCGAAGATGAACAGCTCGCAGACCGTCTTGCCAAATTTTGGGATAAGACTGTAGAAGATGCAACAGATGCTGAGAAGCAAGTTGCAGCAAAGACTGTACTTAGCCAGCTCCTTTTTCTTGCAGATTCTGAGTGTGAGGAGTTAAATGCTATTTTAGAAAGCGAAACCCCGCAAAATGGAATTGCTACACAATTTCAAAAAGAACTTGCTGAAGCTGTTAAAGAAGCGCGAGAGTCTGTGACTAAAGTGCAGAATGTGTTGATTGGCCAGCAGAAAGAAACTGTAGAAGCAAATCTCCTTTCAAACTGCGCAGCCTATGCACTCATTACTTCAGATGGATTCTTTAATAGCGCACTTATTCCCGACGTACAAAAAGCACTGGGGAATAAACAGCCATTTATGACAAAAATGCTCGAAGCATTCGCTCAAAATCCAGCTCTTTTAGATGCAATAGAAGATGGTTCAGAAGATGATAAGTCATCTATCCTACGTGGAATGGATGCAAATGCAAAGGTTGCAGTACTTTCTGCCTGCCTTATGCCAAACAACGCAAAGTCACTTCCAGCTACAGCAGGAACACTTTTAAGAGAAGTTGATCTTGGCCGTTTTATAGCCCAGCTTAAAGACATTCTCGAAGAGGGAACCTGGTCACGCCGCGTAGAAGGTTTGCAGAAAAAAGTTGTAGTCGGATCAGATGTGTTGACACATCCTCTTCTTACTCACACATTCCAAGCAGCAACTACTGGCGAAATCACCAAGAATTTGTATTACAACAATAACTTTCTATGGGAAGTTCGCGGTATGGCAAAAGCATGCCATGCACTAGGTCTTAGCAAAGTGATGCAAGATGAGCTCAAAAAGGCGCTCACAACACTTGGCGGAGAAAAGCCAGCAGCACGATTTGCTGTGACTCCCCTAGCTGTTATCAAGCTCTTAGCGGGCGACAATGAAGATAGGCTTCGCGATGCTTCATATGCATTCCTAAGCGCATATACCAACCCACTTTTTGATACTTGGCACGAAATGACAGAAAATCTTGTGCAAGTTCGATCAGAAAATAGACATTTTGCCCGCGTTCATAGCGCTGTAGGCCGAGTGCTTGCGCCACTATTTGCAGAAAATGACAAGGTCTTTACTGCATTTAAAGCAAAGCTTGAGATAGCTTTAGCTGCTACAAAAGCAAAAAATGCTGAAGAATTGAGAGCGCAAGTTCAAAGTGCACTTCCTGAAGGAAGCGACAAGATTGTTGAATTCATTGCTAAGAAGCAATTTATTCAAGCACTCGGAGCTTGGGAACAAGCGCCAGCTGCAACTCTAGAAGATGCGCTTCATCTTTTTGAAGATGCCAAGAAGAAAGCATTTACCGTTGCAACCCCAAAAGAGCTCTCTCAAGCACTGGAAGCGGCTGTTAAGGAAGAAAAAGAGGGTATGCGCCTTATCCTTTCTTCCCCAAATGCAGCAATAGAATATACCGCATTTTCAACTCCAAGCTGGAGCAATGCTGCAAAAGCAGCCTACAATACACTAAAAGATGAAGAAGAGCGCGCAAAACTTATCAGCTGGATACGCGAAAGCGTTCTCGTTGAAGAAGCGCGTGAAGCTTTTGATGAGTACGTTGGTACTATGAGCGCTAAATGGGATCATGTAAAATACCGTGATGAGCTAATAAACCGCGTATCTCACCTTGTAGATGCTGCTGCATTTTCAAGCGTTAAAAAAGCGATCAAAGCTGAGATCCTCAATACACTTAAGGATCATCTCGCACCATTTGGCAAAACAGTATCAGGTGAAACTGTAGGCCTCTTCTGGGATCCATTTGCAAAAGCACAAGCTGTTGGAATGATCCGTAATGACAATCTCGTCCGCCTGCCCGACTCTTGGGTAGCCGGTAAATGGGAATTCTGCCACGCTCCCGTAGCATAATCCCAAAGCCCGTGTAAGCACTCGCTTACGCGGGCACCTCTTTCCATAGAAAGTCTCCCCAAAAAACCTCTTACTTCCATGCACTATACTATCGAGACCGAGTCCCGAGTCCGTGACCGAGACCGATGCATATCCATATCTTGGTCACGCCACCGGGCTCGGTCACGGACTCGGTGTCGGTCTCGGAATATTTTAGTAAAGATCGTACGTCAGAAGACGGCATTCGATGCCGCCATTATTGAGGACAATGCGCCTTGTGGTTTTGAGGCCAACCCACTTGGCGAGCTCTTGGGAGCCTGTAAAGAGCGCAGCTTTAGCCGGCTTTTTGGTTTTTTGTTTGAAGAAGTCGCCAAGATCTTGATAGAGGTCTCTGAGAGCCTCTTCTTCGCTGAGGCGCTTGCCGTAGGGCGGGTTTACGATGACAAATGTTGGATCAAAAGGAAGATCAATTGCTCTAAAATCACCATTTCGGACTTGAATCCATCTATCAAATTTAGATTGATGAATTGCGCGTTTTAACACTTGATAAGTTTTTACTGATTCTTCGATGCCTAAAAATCTGCCAAGTTCAAGTTTTGTTACTTTTGCTCTCGCTTCATCTTTGATCAGCTCCCATGTCTTTTCATCAAAATCTGGATGAAGGAAAAAGCCAAAAGAGCGTCGATATATGCCTGGAGCTGTATTTGAAGCGATCATCGCAGCTTCAATTAAAAATGTACCGGAGCCTGCACATGGATCAATGAGGTAGTCATCTTTTGAGTAGCCGCCAAGGATAAGAAGAGCTGCAGCCAAATTTTCGCGAAGAGGCGCTTCTCCCCCTTCTACACGATATCCGCGCTGATGAAGCGGCGGATTTGAGGTATCAAAACTAATTGTTGCCTTATCATCTACAATATAGAGGTGAAAGCCAAGATCTGGCCTCATCGTATCAACACTTGGACGAGAGCCCATTGTTGCTTTGAGCTGATCGCAGATAGCATCTTTTACCGTTTGTGCGGCAAAGAGGCTGTTTGTGAGATTTCTATGCATCACAAAAGAATCAATAGCAAATGTTGGCATCTTCTTAAAATAGGGATACCAATTTACGGCTAGAGCGCCTTTGTAGAGGTCATTTTTATCCCTGCAGCGAAACTCGGCAAGCGGAAGCAATACTCTCGATGCTATGCGAAGGTTAAGGTTTAGCCTGTAGACATCTTCCATGCCAGTGTATGGCACAAATACACCTGCACGACCTTTCGTGTAGGTAAAACCAAGTCCCTCGACTTCTTTGCCGAGAGCTTCTTCAAGACCAGGAATACAGCTAATAAAGAGGTTTTTTTTATCCATTATGCAAAAAGAGTATGATGTCGCCATCTTTTACGATATATTCTTTACCTTCGTAGCGGGCTTTACCAGCCTCTTTTGCTCCTACGCGGCCATGATACTGCACAAAGTCAGTATAATTAATCACTTCAGCTCTCGCAAAACCCTTTTGAATATCTGTGTGGATCTTGCCGGCAGCTTCTTGTGCATTCATACCCTTTTTAATGGTCCAGGCGCGAGTTTCAATTTCACCTGTTGTTAAAAAGGTAATGAGTCCGAGCATGTCAAAAGATGCATGCACGAGGCGCTGAAGTCCCGATTCTTTAAGTCCGAGAGAGTCTAAAAACTCTTTTCTTTCTTCGATCGGTAGCTGAGCAATTTCTTCTTCAAGCCTCGCGCAGATAGGAATTACTTTATTGCCTTCCTTCTCTGCATATTCGCGAACCATTTGCACATATTTGTTTTCCATGCTTGGAAGGTCATTTTCACCAACGTTTGCTGCGTAGAGCACTTTCTTTTGCGATAAAAATGGATAGGGTGCAAGGGCAATTGCTTCTTCTTCAGTAAGCTCAAGGGTGCGTACTGGCTTACTTTGATCAAGATGTGCTTTAACCTTTGAGAGCACATCGAAGGCAGGCTGCAGCTCTTTTTTGGTCTTTACCTGTTTTTCAAGCTTTTGGAGGCTATTTTCGCATGAGGCAAGGTCTGCTAAGATAAGCTCTAAGCTGATAATCTCAATATCCTCTATAGGATCGACTCTTCCCTTTACGTGGATGACATCTGAAGACTCAAAGCAGCGAACAACATGCACAATCGCATCTGTTGCTCTGATGTGCGAAAGAAAGGCATTTCCAAGTCCTTCCCCCTTTGATGCGCCTTCCACAAGTCCTGCAATATCTACAAAGCCGCACGTAGCGTAGATAAGCCTATTGGTTTTAGAAATTTTCGATAACACCTCTAGGCGTGGATCAATAACCTCTACCTCGCCCACATTGGGATCAATGGTGCAAAAGGGATAGTTTGCTGCAGGCGCCTGATTGGCAGTAACAGCATTAAAAAGGGTGGACTTGCCCACATTAGGCAATCCGACGATACCGCAAGATAAACCGGCCATGATAAACTCTCTAAAAAAAGAGGATTATAATAGGGCAAAAGAGAGTTATTCTCAAACCAAAAGGAAGGACTATAAGGACCGGCGTGACGAAAAGGGCATAAAGGCCGCTTTTATTTTTCTTTATATTTACTCAATTTTGTTTTAAAATTTACCACACCATGGCTTCTATAGAATCAAAAACATTTAGTCCTGCATTGAAATCATTTATAAATTCAGCATTAAATGGATCCTTTATTTCAGTAGATCAAGATGCAGTCTCTTCTGAAATTCAAGGTTTTTTGCATGAAAGACCGGTGGTTCTTCTGCAAAATGGTGATACAAAAATATCGTATCTGCGACCAGGAGTGGATAGGACGATTCAGCAGGCATTTATAAAATTAAGACATCCAATCGACATACCAGATCAGCCTTTTGTAAGATCAGGCGCTGATTTTACCGATCTTTCGAAGCCGCCAGCTGTCTCTAAAAACCCAAAAGACCTTAAACAACTATTTGAGATATGCAAAAAACTTAAGCTTTTAAAGGAACTCTACTTAGAAATTGTCGAGCACGACATTGATTACTTCGAGCAAAGTATTGAGCCTAAAAATCCTAGGCTTTCTTTTTCACCTCTTGCACTATCAGAGTGTACCTGCCGCGATAATTCAAATAACCGTCTTTTCACTGATATACGCTATATCGCAGAAAGAAGGCTTGTTTCCCATATAGCTACAACTCTCCCAAATAAGAGAGATCAAGTCCGCGTGATTAGTATGGGAAGCGGAAAACTCCTTCAGGACTGGAAGGCAATAGGCCTCCTTGTGAAGGAGGGCTATTGCAATATCTCCTGGACTGCAGTTGACCCCATAAACGAAAATAATAGCGCCATTACTCAAGTTCGAGATTTCTTTAAGGAACTTCCCTTTGCTGAGATCACGCTTTCAACATTCACCTCTATTGACCTTGTGCCTGCTGATACTCTATATCATGCTGTTTTTGCTCTAGATATTCCAGCTATTTGGGAGGATCTTATAAAAAGCTTTGGCTACCTTGGCACTGATGGAAAGCTTATTTACGGCAGAAGCGAGCTCCTTTTTGAAGTATCATCTCAGGAAACCCTAATGCCCTTATATCCTGTAGAGTATGAAGCAGATCTTGTATGCGCACTTGAGGCAGGTTATAAAGAACCTCTCCATATAGTAAGTAGTTCTTCTTGGGATCTTACTGCTGCGCTTCTTACAAAACTCTCTAAAAAAGGAATCAGCAAGTTCCTCCTCTCCCTTCCCGAAGAAAGTGAAAATAAAATAGCTCTTAAAAGTCTTTTTTCCTTTCTTTTCCCCTCTCTTGACATTACTATCCAAGAACCAACTGAAGCGGAAATGGACCCCTCTCTGCCTATTATATATTTTACTTGACACTCACTAACAAGAAGCATATACTTAAAATAGGTGGGGGTGGTACGTTTATGCCCTCATGCCGTAAAGAGGGACAGGCTTATGGCCGAAAAAACCGAAAAGGCAACACCGAAAAAGCTACGAGACGCAAAGAAAAAGGGGCAAATTGCAAAGTCGCAAGACTTTCCTGCTGCCTTTACCTTTGTGGTCTCCGTAATGGCAACCCTTTTTCTTTCAAGTTATCTCTTCCAGGAGATGTCTGCGGTCCTTATTTCTACCTTTAAAGCAACATCTGATCCAGACCTCGGAAATGTCATCACGTCCTGGTTTATGCAGGCATTTTACGTCATTTTTACCTGCAGCATGCCGATAATGGTAGCAGTTGCTTTTGCGGGCACTGTTGTCACCTTTTTGATTCAAGGCCCGGTCTTTGCCCCGGAAGTCTTCAAATTTGACATCAAGAAGTTTAACCCTGTAGATAACCTGAAGTCTAAGTTTAAGATGAAAACCTTTGTGGAGCTTTTAAAATCGCTCCTCAAGATTTTCATCGCTACCTATATCGTATACCAAGTGGTCTACTCAAGCCTTCCTGTGCTTATAAAAACGGCCGGACTTCCCCTTGTAGCCTCTGTGCAGATCTTCGTGTACTTCCTAGAACAGGTCGTTATGAAGGTGGGCCTCTTCTTTGCTGCAGTCTCAATCTTTGACCTTGCCTACCAAAAACATGCCTTCGGCAAGGAAATGATGATGGAAAAATTTGAAGTTAAGCAGGAATATAAAGATACAGAAGGTAACCCCGAAATCAAGGGTAAACGTAAGCAAATCGCTCACGAAATTGCCTTTGGTGAAGGGCCCGGCGCAGGAGCTGCCCGTGCAAAAGCCGTCGTTACCAACCCGACTCACATCGCAATTGCCCTAGGTTTTGACAAAGAACTTGATGCTGCTCCCTACATTTTAGCCATGGGACGAGACTATTTAGCTGAAAAAATCATCAAAATAGCAGAAGATAATAAAGTTCCTATTGTGCGCAATATTCCCTTAGCGCATAAGCTATGGGAAGAGAGCAAACTCTATGAGTACATCCCCGAGGACTCCTATGAACCGGTAGCTGAGATCCTTAGGTGGATTGCATCTCTTGAAATGGATGATGCTGTCACCGGTTCACCAACTTTGCAAATGTAAGATATAAAGAAAGATGCGAACTATACTACTTAAAATTAGGCAGATTCTCGATGGTGTCACCGCGCGCCTCGGCGGCGATAGATCACTAGACACAGTGCAGCGCTCATCAGACCTTGCGCTTGCCCTTGTGCTTATATGTATTTTGGCCATGTTGATCCTCCCACTTCCACCAGATGTGATCGACTACCTTATTGCCTTTAACCTTACAGCCTCTGTTGCGCTCTTGATGATTGCGCTCTACATTCCGAGCGCTGTACACCTTTCGATCTTTCCATCTCTTCTTCTCTTTACAACCCTGTATCGACTATCACTCGATATTGCGGCGACAAGGCAGATTTTGCTGCACGCCGATGCAGGTAAGGTTATTTACTCCTTCGGCCAGTTCGTCGTGGGCGGAAACTTCGTCGTGGGCGGCGTTATCTTCTTAATTATTACCCTCGTTAACTTTATCGTTATCGTTAAAGGTGCTGAGCGCGTGGCCGAAGTTGCGGCCCGTTTTACCTTGGATGCTATGCCAGGTAAGCAGATGAGTATTGATGCCGATATGAGAGCAGGTACCATCGATAATAACCAGGCGCGTGAGAGAAGACTTGCCCTTCAGAAAGAATCCCAGCTCTACGGTGCGATGGATGGTGCGATGAAGTTCGTTAAGGGTGATGCTATCGCTGGTATCATCATTACAGTCGTCAACGTCTGCGGTGGTTTGATCATCGGTATGACGCAGATGGGAATGACAGCGGGAGAAGCTGCAGGAACGTTTGCTATCCTCTCTATCGGAAACGGCCTTGTTTCGCAGATTCCGGCCCTTCTGATCTCGATTACTGCCGGTATCGTCACAACTCGCGTATCAAGTGATAAAAAAGACTCAAACCTTGGTGCTGAAATCTCTGGCCAGCTCTTTAAGCAGCCAAAAGCTATTATGATTTCGGCAGGTATTGTGATGGGGCTCGGCGTCGTCCCAGGCTTTCCTATTGCGCCATTTACGCTGCTTGCTGCAGGTCTTGGCCTTCTTGGCTATGCTCTTTGGTCTCAGGAGCAGCAAGATACAGGACAAAGCCCCGCCGGGACAGTTTCTACTCCTGGATCTGCGATGCCGTCGGCAACTCTTGAGTCTGCTGCGGTAGAAACGCCAGTTCGAGGCCATAAGGCGATCACTGGCGGCGGTATTGACTCCTACGCCCTTACCCTTCCTGTTGTACTAGAAGTTGGAAAAGGCCTTACTATCGACATCCAAAAAAGCGGCAAAAGCTCAAGCTTTATTGATCAGATGATCCCTAAGATGAGACAAGCGCTCTATGCTGACCTTGGCGTTCGCTTTCCAGGCGTTCACGTTCGTACAGACTCTCCAAACGTAGGCCCAGATGAGTACCTGATTCACCTTAACGAAGTGCCTGTCGTTCGCGGTAAAGTGGTAGAAAACTTCTATCTTACCAACGAAAACGAAGAGAACTTAAAGCGCTACAACCTCCCCTTTGTAAGCTATAAAAACTCTCTTGGCCTTCCATCGCTTTGGGTGGAATACAAATACAAGGAAGTACTTGATAAAGCAGGCATCCGCTCCTGGAACTCGCTAGAAGTGATGATTTTGCACCTTTCATACTTCTTTAGACACTATGCCAATGAGTTCTTAGGCATTCAGGAAATGAAGTCGATGCTTGAGTTTATGGAAAAATCATTTCCAGACCTTGTCCGAGAGGTAACAAGGCTTATTCCACTGCAGAAGCTTACAGATATCTTTAAACGCCTTACTCAAGAACAGATATCCATCAAAGACCTTCGTACGGTCCTTGAATCCTTAAGTGAATGGGCGCAGACTGAAAAAGACCCAGTTCTTCTTACAGAATATGTCCGCTCGTCCCTTAAGCGCTACATCAGCTACCGCTACTCGCAAGGCCAGTCGGTACTTTCCGTCTATGTTCTAGACCCAGAGATCGAAGACCTTGTCCGCGGAGCTATCAAACAGACCTCTGCCGGATCCTACCTTGCGCTGGACCCAGACTCTGTACAGCTTATTTTGCAAGCCGTGCGCACAACGGTAACAGCACCGCCGCCTGGCGGCCAGCATCCAGTAATACTGACTGCTATCGACGTGCGAAGATTCGTCCGCAAGCTTATAGAGCTTGAATTTCCTGATATTTCTGTCGTCTCGTACCAAGAGATTGTGCCTGAAATTCGAATTCAGCCTCTAGGACGTATCCAGATATCGTAAATGGGAGTATAGGCTATGCCTGGCGACATTTCAGACCTACTTAAACAGGGCTTTTCCTCCCAGGACATTGACGTCGAGCAGATTCTTGCAAAGGCAGAGCTTGAAATCGCCCAAACAGAAGTTGCTCAGCAGGTAGAAACTGAAGACACGCTCAAAAACGTCTTTGAAGAGGGTGTAAACCCTCTTACGCGCGGCCTAGAAAAGACAAATAAAAGCTTAGAAGACAATAAAGTCCGCCTTAAAAAGACAGAGCTTGAAAAACTAGAAGCAAAGGTCGTCTCCATTAAAGATAGCGAAGAGGCTGCCGATAAGTTTACGCGCCAAAATCCTGAATTTAAAAAACCTATCCTCCTCCTTCTTCTTGACAAGATCAAAAACTGTAAAACTAAGGAAGAGCTTTTAGATATCCTCAAACAGTTTTATCCAGATCCAACTCTTGCCGATGAGGCGCTCCAATTTTTGCTCGAAACTACACTTGGAGACCTTAAACAAATTGTAGAAGAGGCAAAGCAGTTTCATGAAGAGACCTTTGGCCGCGAAATTAAAGCTGGCCAAAATATTGCTGAAGAGGTCGAAAAATATGTATCGGCAGGCCTTGGTGCCCCCACCCGACTTCGCGATATGTACCGCGATATTACAGGAAACCCGAGAGATCCTGTTGTGCTCTTCTTAGAGTTTTCTGATCGCTTTCCCTACAAAGAACTTCGCAAAGTTTTAGGCTTTCTCTTTCACTCTCTTGGTGCAGACCTCAAAAGCCAGGGGCCATCTATAGAGCCTGGCCTCTTGCATAGACTTCTTCAGGAAGTACGATCTCTACAGGCAGTCCTTGGCGTCTATCAATTCTTTAAAGCAAGGACCAAGCTTATCGGCTTTCTCTTTGAGCGAGAAGGGATGGAGCAGCCAAAAAACCTCACCTTCGAGCAGCTTGCTAAGCAGTTTGTACTCCTTTTGCAAGAACGCTACCCAACTGGTGATAAAGTACTTCAGATGGCAGGAAAGCTTGGCATCGATAAGTGGATCTTAGCAAAAATCATCGTCTTTAGCCAGCTCAGGGATGCGATCCGCGAAGTTGCCATAAACCAGCTCTACCGAAGCGTCCAGCATAGGGATGAACTCTATAACGCTATCATTGAAGCATTGGAAGCACTTGAAGAAGAACTTGACGAATACCGCGAAAAAGAGGAAGAGGAAAGAGAGAAGGAACAAAGTCCTGAAGAATAAGGAGTGAGGGATGAAAGAACAATTTGCAAGCATGCTCGATGATCTTGGCAGATTACTAAACATTAAACTATCTCCAGACAGCCACGGCGCCTGCCAAATTAAGCAAATTTCTGGCCTTATGATCCATATGGAACCAGATAGCTCAGGAGAGAGGCTTATGTTTGCAGCAGACCTCGGCACTCCCCCTCCCGGCCGCTACCGCGAAAACCTCTTCAAGGAAGCCCTTAAGGCAAATGGGCTGCCCATGCCAAGGCTTGGGATCTTTTCCTACAGCAAAAAGAAGGACTCCCTCGTCCTTTTTGACTCGCTGCTCCTCCATGAACTAAGCGCCCAAAAAATTGCAGACTTTCTCACGCCATTCACCCAAAAAGCCGAGCTTTGGCGAGCCGCCATCCCCAAAGGGGAAGTCCCTTCCTACACAGGCAATGAGCTCTCCTTTGGCAAAACCCAAGGCGGCAGCGGCATGTTCGGCCTCTAAAAGAGCCTCCTCATTCATTAGGGCTCGTCCTCTGGTTTTTGGATGTCTGTTTACTTTTTCTTACGGATGTTGTTAGGATTAAGCGCATCTATAAAAACCTAAGGATGTCTGATGAACTATATAAAATGTCTTCTTGCCTCTTCACTTATACTTACATCATATGCACATGCAGATTCCCTTCCGGGGATTGTTCTACATGAGCATCTCGAAGCTACAGCATATCCTGCAACGCTTAAAGAAATTGCAAAAAGTAATAATTTGCCGCTACCAGATAGCACCTTTGCATTTCAGCAAAGCTACAACTATAAAAACTTAAGTGACTTTCTGGATGCTTACTACGCTGTCACCTCAGTTATTAAAAAGCCGCAAGACTACTATACCATTACAAAAGCCTATTTACAAAAATTTAAATCAGAGAACGGCTTCTATACAGAATTTATCGTCTGCCCATTTTGCGCGACAAGTGCAGGCATTGACTGGAAGGAGATGATTGCATACGTACAAAAAGCTATGGAAGAATTTGAAGAGCCAGGCAATTTTTATTCACGCATACTTATAACCTTTGTTCGAGGCCTTGACACACCTGAAAAAGCAGAAGAATATGTGCAATGGGCCTTAGATCAGCGTGCAGCTGGGGATATGACCATTGTAGGCATTCATCTTTCAGGCGATGAAACAGCTTATCCTGATGTTACACCCTACATTCCTGCATATCAGCTTGCAGCTTCAGGCGGACTTGGCCTTGCAGCGCATGCTGGAGAAACAACCGATGCACAAAATGTTATTGATGCAATCACTAAACTAAACGTAAGCCGTGTAGGCCATGGAATTGCTGCTATTCAGTCACAAGATGCGATAAATTTGTTAATTAAAAGGAATGTGACTTTAGAAGTCTGTCCGACGAGCAATATATGTACACACGCGCAAAATATAATAAGCTATGTTACCCATCCCCTCGATGCTTTAGTGAAGGCGGGAGTTAAAGTAACTCTTAACCCCGATGATTCACTTTTTTTCCGCGAAACAACGGCAAGACAAGAAATGGAGCATGCTGTCAACAACTTTGGCTATAGCGGGGCTGAACAGATGCAATTTACGCTCAACGCTATCGATGCAATCTTTGCAACTGATGAAGTTAAGGAGAACTTTAAGGCGGTTGTTCTAAGCAAAATGTAAAAGCAGAAAATCGCTTTTTTATTTGAAGACGACGGCACTGTAAACAAGCCTATCTGCCCCCTCTATCTGAGGTGCGGCAGATAGGCTTATTCTTTTTCGGGCCCCTATAAAGCAAGCTCGAATCGTTATTATATAATAATATAATAATATAGCATTTAAATTATAATTATTGTATAATATTTAAATGACAATAATAAAAACATCACCTTTTAGTTCTAGCAGCGCCACCTGTACTTACACCATGAATGCTGAGGCTTGCGATAAGGTAAAAGGCGCTTTCAAAGATATATTACCTGAAGAAAGCAGAGAGCTTCTCATAACGAATATTCTGCACCACCTTAATAACCCCCAAGCAGCAAATTATCGTGTAAAAACGAGTGCTATTACATTTTGGGTTAAGATTGATACTCGAGGTGCCTCTATTCGCTTTAATATACCCAGCAGTGTCATTGGCTTTGGCGCCGTTAAGAAGGCAAAATATGCCCTAGAGGTAGCCCTTGACACCCTTGCAATATCTCACCATGTTCGTTTGCGCCCCCTAGATAAAACCAGAGGCTGGAATCCATCTGCCCTCACCGGCTTTACACACCACAAGATGCTCTGGGATGCGCTAAAGCATAGAGGAGCACTCTCCTGTATTGCTACACCTCCAGAGCGATGTTCTGAAATGGAATACCTCCAGCCCTATTATCCTGGAACTCTTATGGATGCAAAATCCCCCAAATTTGGTGTTGAAAAAATTTTTTCTGAATTTTACGCGCTTTTTTCAACAATTGATAGCATACACCGACATGGCCTTATGCATCGCGATATCAAGTTCGCAAATATCATGCGAGATGAGAACTACAACCTGTATATAAATGACTTTGACCAAACAGGTTTTAACTTTCATGGCACAAAAGGAGAATACGAATTTTGGGACAAAGCAACACAACGGGGGCTTCATAATCCTTATGCAGATGTGGTTGGAGGCATAGTATGCATGCTGTTTGCCCTCTTTCCCGAAACCTATGGAAACCTCTGCCTCCCGATAGATCCCGAGCATTATATATTCAGAATAGATTCACTTACTACAATTGCCGACACGCTAAAAATAGAAAAAGAGGACCCTTATAGAGACCACAAAATGCGCTTTCTTGAACTTGCCCGCAAGGTATTTGAAGGAGAAGAGCGAATATATAGCGCGATTACATCATCGCTTATGCACTTTTTCATGCGTAAAGGAACATTCAATGGGCAAACTCAAGATGCTTTTAACACGCTAACTGCAACTATAGGCCTTTCTAGCTATATTGTCGAACAACTTAATCAAAAATTTGAGCCTCTAGCAGCATTTCTTAACCAAAAAGGCTACCCTATTACTCTTGATACAATTGAAGAAATTTTGAACTATTTTTCGAAAAAGCAAGAGCAAAATGAAATCGAAGAGCCAAGCGAACTAGAGGAGCTACTTGACTTCTTTCTTCCTACGCTTTCGGAGGCTTCACAACTCGGCCTCTTTGAGCTTGCAATAGTGCACAAAGACCTTGAAGGGCTTATTTTTGACGAGGCCACTATAAAAGGACTCGATCCGGCGTTTTCAAGCGACACACTCTTTTTGCAGCTAAATTCAAATGATGCCCAAGAGCGCGAAAAGGGCTATCAAACTCTATGGAAGCTTGCCCCTTCTGCATACGAAGTACAGCGAGAAATTGGAGCAATATACTCTAAAATGGTGTTATAATAGGCTTTCAGCTTGTTGCATACTTAACCACCGAGGCACTGAGCAGGGTGAGCTTAAGTGTGTCACTTAAAAACCTTCCGAACACCTCCTTACAGCGCCTTTAGCGTTCTTCAATTTTTTTCGTTGCGGCTAAATCAAGAAGTTCTTATACAAAGGCTCACGATGAAAGTCGTTTAAAAACTCTAACTCTAAGGAGAACGTATGTTTTTTCTAGGTGACATTGCTCTTATGCTTGAGCTCTTTGGTTTCTGCTTCTCACTTGTACTTTTACATAAAGCAAGCAGAGGATGCTGCGGACATGATGAAACAAGAAGAGAAAATAATGGTCATGGTCTCGTTCGTGCTGCTGGCGTCATACTTCTTATCGGCTCGCTCGTTCTTGCTGGTTGCACATCGATGGGCATCTACAAGCGCCGCGCGTTTATCAATAAAGAAATGATGAAAGATCATCCAAACATGAAAAACGATCACACACCTCCAAACGAATAACTAGATATCACAAATCCGGCTCACTCCGAGCCGGATTCGTTATGATTTGTTATGGTAAAGGTATCAATCTCTTCCTGAAGAGGAAAATCATTTAGCTGCCTCGCTACTGCAGCTTCTAAGTAGAGTGCAACCCACCAAAAGATGTTATAATGCTTAACCTGCCTTCGAAGGCGGCGCATTCGGTCCTTTTTTTCTTTATCTGTCATTGTGAGTGCCTTATAGATGGCATCTGCTATCTCTTCGACAGCAAAAGGATTTACGATAAGAGCACCCTCTCGAAGTCTAGCCGCTGCACCTGCAAATTCGCTCAGAATTAAAACCCCTCTTAAATCAATTTGAGAGGCTATATATTCTTTAGAAACTAAGTTCATACCATCTTTTAAAGAAGTAACGAGGCACACCTCGCACGTTCTATAGAGGCTTGCAAGCTCTTCTTGAGAAATAGAGCGAAACATATAGGTAATTGGAACCCAATTGTCCTCGGTAAATTGGCTATTTATTTCCCCAACGATTCGGTCAATTTCGCGCTTTAAGGCTTGATAGCTTGGAATATCAACTCTCGACGGAACAACAACCTGCACAAAGCTCACCTGCTTATGAAATTCTGGGTGCTTTTGCAAAAAACATCGTATAGCTTCTAATCTGTAAGGAATTCCTTTGCTATAGTCTAGCCTATCAAGACTAAATATAAGTATTTGATTTGCCCACTTTTCATGAAGCAGCCATGCGCATGTTGCCACATCTTCAGAGCGTGCTATCCTATCAAAATGGCGAAAGTCTATAGATATAGGAAAAGTTCCTACAGCAACTTCTCGACCTGCTACTTTGCAAATATGCATTCCCTTTTTATTTTGAACTGAAACATCGTCTGCGAGGGTCTTAACCGAGTGTATAAAATTTCTTCTATCTCTTACAGTTTGAAAGCCAACAAGAGCATAATCTAAAAGGGCCCGAATAAGCTGATGCCTCCAGGGAAGCTTCACAAACATATCTAAGGAAGGAAAGGGCGTATGAAGAAAAAAGCCAAGCTTTGCCTCTTCAAACCCCATTTTTCTAAGCTCGTGGGCAACAAGGAGAAGCTGATAATCATGAACCCAAATAAAGTCATTTTCATCCGCAAGCTGTGCCGCAGCCTCGGCAAACTTACGATTTACTGCCTGATAGCCTTTCCAGTAGCGTGGATCAAAATTGCACTCGGCAACAAGATCATGAAAAAGAGGCCAAAGTATTTCATTTGAAAAACCGTGATAGTAGAGATCAACTTCTTCTTTTGATAGTGCTACAGGGACAAAGTCAAAGCCGCACTCTTTCCCAGCTTTTTTATATGCTTCCTCTTCAACACACGCCTCTGTAGTTGAACCTATCCAGATACCACCTCTATCACGAAGAACCGGCAAAAGAGCCGTTACTAAGCCGCCGCTTGCCAGGTGAATTTTTGTCTCGCTTCCCACTTTCTCAAATGTAAATGGGAGGCGGTTTGAGATAATGATAAGCCGCATCTTTTTAGTGCCGTTTTGATTCATCGCTTTGTCCTCTCTAACCAGAGATCGAAGAATGCTAAAAGCTCATCTGGCGGTATGAGCTGAATATCTGCGTGCGTACTTACTGGAATATTGCGGCCAACTAATACTTTTAATCCGCGCTCTCCAAGTGCTTGAAAAGCCTCTTCATCTGTTTTATCGTCGCCAAGATAGCAGGCTAGTTTTTCATCTTTTACAAGCGCTTGAACAGCATTTCGTTTTGTCATTCCAGATGGACGAAGCTCGATCCCTCCCGAAAAGTAGTGAACATAGAGATCATATGTTTTAGTAAGCGGCTCCCAGGCTTTAAGGACTTCTTTCTGAACTCCCTCAGGATTATTTGCTCTCCTCCAATGAATTGCTACAGATAGCGGCTTATTTTCACAAAAGCTACCCGGTAAAGTATGCAGCCTTTTGGCTTGCTCAAGACCCTCTTTTTGCAAGGCAGTTAGCTCAATACTCCAGTACTTATTATCCTTTGTCAATCTTTCCGCACCATGAGATGCCCAAAGCTCTTCCCAGGCAATAGTTTTAGGAAGAACCTGCTCCAAGCTTTCAAGCCCCCTCCCACTTACAATGTAGAGAAGGGTATCTGTCTTTGTGCTAATAGCGATAAGCCTCTCCTCAACGCCAGGATAGAGGACAACCTGGGAAGGATCATTGCAAAATGGAGCTAGCGTGCCATCAAAATCAAGCATCAGTATAGGCTCAGTTGCCTTGGCAAGCTTTGCAAAAAAGGCCTCAAGGTTGAATCCTTTTTTTATAGTATGCATTTATAGAGCTCCACTCTATCTGTATCACCCGTTAGCAGGGATATGGCAAGGCTTAAGTAGTCGCGAAGATGCCTTGTTATTAAAAATTTTTCACGAACATACTCTCGTCCGCGTATTCCAAGCTCATAAGAGCGCTCTGGATGGCCAAGAAGGTAGCGTATCCGGCATGCAGCACCTTCTGGAGTATGTACAATAAAGCCTGTATGGTTGTTAATAAGCTGCAGTTTAATGCCGCCCGCGCTACCGCCGACGACTGGCTTTTGCTTCCACAATCCTTCTGTTACAGTTAAGCCAAACCCCTCTTTCAGCGATTTTTGGAGGATAATTTTACTTTCACGCTGCAGTGCATTAACCGATTTGTGGGCATTGGAAGCTAGCAAAAGAACATGAATATCTGGATCACCGTCTGCTGCTCGCCTCACATCTTCGAGCACTTTTTGTCCTTCAGGATCATCGGCTGCCTCTGAGCCTGCAAAAACAAGTTGCAGTTCAGGATTTGCCTTTTTTACGAGGCGAAAAGCATCAATTACCCCAATCTGATCCTTAAAGCGGTCGTATCGCGAGACTTGCAGGAGATATGGCCTTGCTGGATCAATTCTAAATTCAGAAAGTAAAGCTTCTGTTTCAGACCTAGTAAGTTCCCTATTTTTCTCGCTCAAGGGGTCAATGCTTGGCTGAATGATAAACATTGGATGCTCAAGCGGATGTGCAAACTCTACAAGCGAAAAAATAGTCGCATCATACTGTTTTACATATTGGGAAAGATACTGCCAAGAAAAGTGATCTGGTCTCGAGCAGTCGATATGGCAGCGCCACACCCACTTACCTTTCCTTGATGGAAAGTGGCTGATAAGTGCAGCAGGCTGCGGATCGTGAATGATAACAATATGAGAATCTTCAACTGCATTCTTAAGCTTTTTTGCGTTCTCGGCATTTATTTCTTCATAAATCTTGATTTCAGCTGCGGTAAAATATACTTTAGCCCCTTGCAAGCCATTATGAAACTGTTTCGTACATTCAAAAAAGGATTCAGGCCCTTGAATTATCTGCCAATCTGCATCAATTCCGAGAGATTTTGTCAGCGGGATCATACCTGCAAGGATCTCTGCAACGCCGCCGCCATATTTCGTAGAGCTTACGTGTGTAATCTTTAGCCCTTTTAGCAGCTTTGCCAACTGATAAAGCTGATCGATCGCTTCGTGTCCAACAATTGGAATATAGTCATCTATTGATTTACCCATATAGCATGCACGCTTCAATAAAGCTGTTTTTAAGCTCTTTCAGCGACATGAAATAGGGATCAATTTTGCAAAGCTTACTTCTCAAACTATCATATTGTGGAGAAAAAGCTTCTAGCCATACGCAAAAATCATTTTCCTTATTAGGAATGCGTCTTCTTGCATCTATGACATGATAAAAAATGCTCGACGGCGTAGAGTGCGGCAAAATATTAACAAGCTCCTTAGGATCATTTACTTGTATACTCGTATCAAAGACAACGATGTTTGAGCGCACAAAGTGAAAAAGTGCATCTCGAGAAGCGGTTGGGATACTCTCTCTTTCATCAAGGCGCCTTTCTATAACTTCGATTAGCCTAGAGCGAAGCTCTTCAGGATTTGTAAAATCAACCGGGTTTATGATGTCAATACGCTCTGCGAGGACATCATCATGAAGTGCAGCGTGGGCCCAGAGGGAAAAATCATTATGAAAATCGCTATGTTCAAAGTGCGTACCGAGGCGCATTCCCCAAAAATGGGTGTAGAGTGAACTCTGAGGACAGATGGCAATCTTATCTCGAAACTCAAGTAGAGTCTCTGCCTTCATCCCAAGAGCAATTTGAGTGAGCGAGCAGTCCTTCAGATAAAATGTTGTCATAAATCTTTTATTTAAAGAAACTCTGACTATTCTTCAATTCAAACTTTTGCTACATATAAGGAAAATTATAGGAGTTACGATGACCCATCGCCATGGCATTGCTCTTCCACTCTCGAGCATACGACAGGAAAATGGACATGGCATTGGAGAGTATCTCGATTTAATTCCCCTCATAGAGTGGTGTAAAGAAACCGGTTTTGACATCATCCAGCTTCTTCCCCTTAACGACTCAGGCCATGATCCAAGCCCCTATTCTGCTCATAGCGCCATGGCGCTGCATCCAATCTACCTTTCTTTAGATATACAGTTTGAAAAAGCAAACTCTAAGAGGGTCCACTACCATGAAATACTCGATGCAAAAGAAAAGTACCTAAAAAGCTACATTAAAGAACTTTTGCCCGATCTCAAAAAAAATCAAGCCTACAAGAGCTTTTTAGAAGAAGAATGGCTCGATGGCTATGCACGCTATAAAACCCTAAAAGCTCTAAACGAAGAAAAAGCGTGGTGGGACTGGACAGATGTCACCCAGAACCTTCCTGAAGATATTGTAGAGCATCATAAGGCTGTGCAGTATCTTTGCTTTGATCAGATGCAAAAGGTAAAAAAGGCTGCAGATGACGCAGGCATATCTATCAAAGGTGATATCCCAATACTTATTAATAGAGATTCAGCCGATGTTTGGCAGCACCCAGAACTTTTTAACCTCTCCTATGCTGCAGGAGCGCCTCCCGACTACTATAGCGAAGAGGGTCAGTATTGGGGATTTCCGCTTTATCGCTGGGATGTTCTAGAAAAAACAGACTTTCACTGGTGGAAAACGCGCCTGCACGCAGCAGAGAAGCTCTATCACCTCTACAGGCTCGACCATATCGTCGGATTTTATCGCATATGGGCAGTTCCTGAAGGAGAATCAGCAAAGCTTGGCCACTTTGAACCAGAAAATCCTCAAGAGTGGGTGCCTCAAGGAGACAAAATCTTAAAAACCCTCCTTGAAACAAGCAAAATGCTTCCAATTGGGGAAGATTTAGGCAATGTTCCGACAGAAGTACGAGCTTCCATGACGCGCCTCGGCATTCCAGGGACAAAGGTAATGCGCTGGGAGCGCTACTGGCAAGGGGATAAAAGCTTTATCGATCCAAAAAATTATCCCCCGCTTAGCATGACAACATTGTCGACACATGATTCAGAACCGCTTGAAGTATGGTGGGATGCATTTCCGGAGGAAGCTGAAGCCTTTTGCAAAGTATGCAAGATCCCCTACATGCGCATGCTAACGCCTGAAACAAGAACTCATGTCTTAGAAGCAAGCCATACAAGTAGCAGCAGCTTTCACATCAATCTCCTCTTTGAATACCTCGATGTCTTTGACGACCTCACCTGGGAGGATCCAAATGATGACAGGATTAACATTCCTGGCAAAGTGCTCGAGCAAAACTGGACATACCGCATGCTGCCTACACTGGATCAAATCGCTTCACATGATGGTCTCAAGGCTCTTATGCAATCGCTCTCTTCAAAAAAATAAAACTGACAATTGCAGGATTCAGCATGTTTTAAACGATAATAGGATATAAAGACACAAACGATAATAATCTCTTTTTATCGTTTTATCTTTATTATCATCATCTCATTTATCAGTGCTTGCACATAATGCAGCGTATCCAATACACTCTTTGAGGATAAATCTTTCAACACAAAGGAGATACACATGTTGAAGCGCTTTATCCGCAGTTTTGTACTGCTCTTAGTTTTGACAAGCACACTTGTTGCAAGTGTGGACTACGTTGTCGAATTTCAACCACAAGTCCTTGAAAAAGTATGCCAGTTTGAGGCCAAAGGCACGCTTAAGCAAAAACCTAATGGCTACCTCTACGTAGAAGTTGCAGATGAGTATATAGCTGAAACTCTTCCCTTAATTGACGCCAAGGGCAAAATTGTTCCACCACAGCACTACACAAGCAAAAAAGGCATAGGCGCCCACATTAGCGTGATGTATGAAAATGAACAAATTGACAACGAAATTTGGGAAATTGCTGAACTTGGCAAAGAATATACGTTTAGAGTGTTGGAGCTTCGCACAGTAAAGCTAAACACGAATAATAAGCTCAGAAAACTTTGGCTCTTAGCAGTAGATGCCCCTGAACTTGAAGCACTCAGGGAAAGCTACGGCCTCCCCCGCCTTCTTAAAGGGCATGACTTCCACATTACCCTTGGCACGCAGGTCCCAGGCAAAATCGAAGTCCTCCCAAAACAACCAGAGGACCCCCTTTCTCAGACCGCGGCTGCTGCCTAAGGCTTCTGGTCCCGGGATCACCCCACGTGCCCTGGGACTAATTTAAGGTAGGAAATCGTTGATTTCTGGATTTTGGAGTTCAGAGATGGTGCTCGAGCAGCAAGCTGCAGGATCACCTGATGCTGAAAGTGCACCAAGCCAGTATTCATTGCCAGGATAGGCATTGCTATCCCATGCATAGGAGGTTGCGAGAAGCTTGCTCGCATCATTTCCCCTGAGAAGTGCGGCCGGATTATTTTTTGTAAAATGCAGCTGAATGCCGTTTATACGCTTATCTGCGAGCCGTGAATTAAAATAGATAAAATCAATATCAGAAATGTGTCTGTACTGCTTTTTCTCTAAAAGGTCCTTGTAGACATCAAGCATAAGTTTTGACTGCTCATCAATAAGCTTCCAAACACCTAGTCCTATCCCTACAACTCGCACATAGACTTTGTCGTAGCCATGTTGATACTGTCTATAGCAGCCGCGATCTTCACAGTCATCTAAAAATGGCTCTATAACATATTCGAGCCGCTTTTTATAAATATCAGCATCAAAAAAGCCGTCCCCAATAGGAATAAACCTTCCCGATTGATCCCCTGCAGCCTCTTCATACGTTGCAAGTGAAAGGCCATAGAATTTGGACCAAATTTCATTTAGCGGATTGTAGCTTTGCTCACGCGTGATTACCATATGCTGCCATTCCATGAAGCCCGGTTTTTCAAACCGCGCACCCACCATGCCAACTATGAGCCCCTGTTCTTGAAATGTGCTCACCTCCTGTGGACGCCCCTCGTTGTATCGATTGCCATCATTAATAAAATAGGTGGGCGTGGAGACAGAAAGGAGCGCAGATAGCTGCATCTCTTCGTAGGAAATATATTCCTCTAAGACTAAAGGCGCCTTTTCATTGGGTGTGCCAATAGCTTCAAAGCCTCCAGCACCTTGTGTTTTCCCATCTCTTAGCAAATAGCTATCGCGAGATGTCAGAAAGGCAAGCGGCCGCTTAGTCATAAGCCTGCGGATTAAACCATCTACATGCATATCCTGGTAAAGTGCTTTTTCCTGCGCACTACCATACATTCTCTTATATTCAAGATAATCCTCAAAAAGAGCCCTTGTTTGAGGATGAATAAGCACATGCACAGCCTTTGCCTGCTCAGCTATATCCTCTTTAGCAATTTCTTTAATGCGATTTGCCGTCGTAGGAAAATGAACCTTCTGAGAAAAGGATTCAGACCTTTCCAATAGATTACCAAAGGACAATAAACAAGATAAAATCATCATAATAAGCAATATATCACAATTTATATATTTGATACCCTGACATCTTAACAAAAATAAAATTACTTCTAATCTAATTAATCAAGTTTTGGTAAAATTATGATCTATGACACTACAAACTCAATTTAGGCAAGCTGTTATTGATAATGATACAACCACGCTTGACAAGCTGTGGTCTCTACCCAATAGACCTGCTGCCGCTTTAATACATACCACAACGGATAAAAAAAAGAGCACACCGCTACATGTAGCCGTATCATTAGGGCATTTGGCGGCGACTGTTTGGCTTGTCAATCACGGCGCAAAAGAACTTGCACAAGATTCTGAAGGGGCAACCCCCCTTTCGATCGCTGGCAGCAGACATCTGCATCACATTGTAAGTTTTTTTAATTATAATGCTAAATTAAAAAGTTTGCCTTATATTGCTGCTTTTATGCAGCAACTAAGAAAGTTTCATAAGGACACTACCCATTTTCAAGCAACCAATTCTCTCATGCGAACGACTTTGAAGCTGTCTGAAGATGATCAATTGAGTTTTGCAGGTAGACTTGTCAAAAAAATCACTCTTATCGGATCAGTGCTCTGTATGCGCGAGACTGATATACTCAAATGGGAATCAGCAGTCGTTTTAGTAAAATTTGTTGATGGAGCAACCTGTGCGTATGAGTATCAGCAGATACCCATCATCCAGGAGCTATTTAAATACATTGTCATTGCAAATGGCTATGTGGAGAGAGCCCATCTCAACCAACAAAGTAGAGAGCGCTTAGACTGGATGACTGATACTACCCGGGATGTCTATAAACGAGATGCAACCTGCAGACAGTTTTATGACAATGCAGGAACCTATGTTGCAGAGAGAGTATATACTTCTATTCGTTCTTTAACACATAAGAATGTGCAGCTATTTTCATTTGGCTGTGGACGCGGAAAAGAGCTCATAGTGAGTGAGAAGCTACTATCCGAAAAAGGCTATAGCTGCAAGGGAGTTGGATTTGACCTCAATACAGCCAATTTCCCAAAGTATGAGGGAAATATTCAGTTTTGTAAAGGCGATATGCACCGCCCTTATGATCTTATCAAAGACTATCTTGAGCCTGAAAGCTCTAAGGTCGGACTGTTTGTAGGATCGCTTGTAAATCAGTGCCTTAGGGGAACTGAAGAAGCCGTTTGCATTCTTCAGCAATTAGCTATGCTCGATGTTATCATCTTGACCGGATTTACCCCTGTTTTAGTGAATAAGGGTATGGCTAAAGCGATGGGCTGGCATGTTTCTGTTGAAAATATTACATCTACTATGGATGGCATATCCCGTCACCGCATCGTTGCAAGTCCAGAGGGTGATAGAAACATTCAAGACATCCGCGAGGTCTACACCCTTACAAAAATGTCTCCTGAAAAGAGAAAAGAGTTCCTTATTAAACGCTCAAGCACAAAACCAAGAGCTTCGAATCTTGTGATGATGCTTGATCTATCAATGAGCTCGAATCCCTATCGCGATGTACTGCTTTTTAGTCCCGAGGAGTTACAATGTGTCAAAATTCTTGACCTAAGATGGACTCATTTGGATATAGAGAGCATGCATAAGCTTTTTACACACTTTCAATCCCCAATCACGCTTCTTGCTACAGGCAACGAATCCTGGCTAAAAGCCGCGCCTGCAAATGCTAAAATTGCCACCAGGGAGCAGATCAATCCATATGAAGTGCCAGCCCTCACTACAAAAGAATTGAGTGTCCTAAAGTGATGAAAACCCAATATTCAAGATTAGCCTAAA
>CAYWZU010000006.1:0-46129 GCA_964462925.1 uncultured bacterium | reverse complement strand
AACATATCGGCGATGCAATAAAAGACGTAGGCGCAGGTTTTTGTTATGGAACTGTAGAGCATTATCTGCAAGGTCAGAAAGTTTCCAAAACTCTATCAAACTATGAAAATGATGCAGCATCGAGCAAAAATGAAGTAAGCTCTCTAAAAGGCAGAATCACAAAGCTCGAAGAGGCCATAAATCATCCTACAAGAAGTGACATTGCTCTTCGCGTTGCAAAAACAGTTGGCCTTATTTTTGCCTATATGCTGCTTGCAGCTACCGTAATTGGAATCGCTGCGATCACGTACTTAGAGATAGAAGAAGATGCCTTTGCAAAGACTTCTCAAGGAAACGCCCCTTTTGAGCTTCGACAAGTAAAACAACAACTTGCAACTGCCGAGCAACAAGTTAAATTTAATGAAAGTGTTCTTAAAACCCTTACCGATTTTAGAGACAAGGCACCAGCAATCATCCAAATTCTAGAAGAGAGAATCGAGCGCTTTAAAGAGACCGATAAAAGCATTCTGGCAAATGCAGCTGCTAACCCAATGTGGTACGCCCTCGCTGGCAACAATTCCCGCGCTATGCGCCAGTACGAGCTAGCCCTCACCTGGCTAAAAGAGGCAACTCTCAAATAAATAATAATTAGGGTGAACAGGATCCGGAAAGCGCTGGCAGGATAAAAATACAATGAATTATGTTTTTTATCCTGTCCGCGCTTCGCGGATCCTGTCATCCTGTTATTAATTTCTTAGCTTTCTGAATTTTCAAGGTTATATACTCAAAAGCCCTCATGGGAATAGTACAATTCCCACCCTATCAATATGCTCAATAAGAGCTTGATTATCAATATTTTGATAATTGATTATATCAAACTGGTAGGGAAGAAGAGTCTCTTGGTTAAGATAGGTACTTATCTCAAGGACCGTGTCTGTTAGGTCCTTTCCTTTTAAAGCAATATCAATGTCCGAACCGGGGCGAAAATTCCCTTTTGCCCGAGAGCCAAAAAGAATTGCTTGTTCAATTTTGGGATAGCGTCTAAAAGCCTGGTATATGATTTCTAAATCTTCTGGTGTCAGACCATACATCTTATAGCTGCTCTCTGAGATAAAGGTAGGCTTGTTTAATTGCTGGAAAATAGGTCTCGCAAATAAGTTTTGTTGCAGCCTTTGCCTGCTCTTCATTATAAGTGTGCGTCAAAAGATTCCTCTGTTCAAGCATTTCCATCCAGATATGGCCATCTTTAAGATACCCGCTTTGAAACGCTTGTTTGATTGTATCTCTCGGGGATAAAACTACAAAGGCCTGCTCTGACAGATAGTCCTTAAGGGTTTTCCAAGTAAGTTCAAATGTAAACTCAAAACTCTGAACAAGCCCAGCAGCCTCAAGCTCATTAAAACTTGTTTGCTTTGTTGCTCGCTCTAAAAAGAGAAAGGCCTTGGTAAGATTATGAAATCTTTGTTTCCAGCGGATGTTTGGGTTCATTGCACACACCTTTTGCTCGTGAGTATACCCTTTCTTCAAAAAAGTCACTAGCCAAAATAAGTATTGATAAAATTTTATATTGATTGGTAGGATCCGAAAAAGTGAACATTCAGGGGTATACCATGAAAAATCTTCTATTAGCAGCTTTTTTGCTCCTCGGACTTGCCACCTCTTGCTGCTGCGGACACTCTGAAGATATTGGAGACGTAGAGCTTGTACGACCTAGCTGCGATGATCGCTATGACATTTATGACCACGAGTAAGGTATGAATATGAAAGATTCTGGAGAAACCATGACAAAACTACTGCTAATAGGCGGAGCATTTGCTCTTCTCGTAACCTCCTGCTGCTGCCATAATCATCACGGCGTTGTGTATGAAGAAGAAGAATGCCCCGTTGTGTATGATCACGTCGAATATGCAAGGCCTGAAGAAGTTCATGAAAATGTCTATTATGAACATAATCACTACGATCATCCAGGCCACAGGCGCTAAGCGCCGCGCGGATCTGTGCGGTGGATAATGTCCGAGACGCTTTTTTGGTTAAAGCCTTTAAAGCCCTCTTTTCTTTCGAGGTTTTCTAAGTGACTTCCGAGCGCTCCTTGCTCTTTAAAGCGATCTCTTTGCTCTTTAGTGATGAGATTTTTTGCTAGAAGATCATTAAGCCGCGCCTCATCTACCTTCCACATCTCACCTACTGTAAAAGCCTGTCTTAAATAGGGAAGATTTGTAAATGGCGCCATAACGCCTACTCCATGCAGCTTAAGATCTCGTGAGAGTTTATCAAAATCAAACTGCGCCTCAAGGTGATGCATGCCAGATTTTAAAATGGACTCGCCATGCAGCGCACACCAGAGGCCTATTGTGCCAAGCTCTGCCTTTTCTTCAAATGGCATATGGGCAAAATCGAGGTGAAGTTCATCGGGAGCAAGATCTACATCCAAAAAGAGGACAAGCCTTGCCTCCTTATGCTCCATAACCTGTGCGCCCCAGCCGGCCTCTTTGCCTGCATAAAAGCGCTCTCTGGCATGAAATCCTAAAATCTCAAAGAGCCTCACAAGCGCTTTAAAGTGCCTCCGAGATGATCTAAAGGTGTGATGATCGTGATTTGCCCAGCCCATACCAAGAGAGTCTTGGCGATTTTTTTGTACCTGCCCTGCCCTATTTTTTGCCTGCCAGTAGCGCCTTTCAACATCGAGGACAATCCAAGCGGCCATGCCTTGTCCCACGCTCTCTACAAGCTCTTCAGCAAGCCCAATAGCAATAGCCATCTCCTCATCTTCGTGATTAAATCCACGGGGCCTTGTCTGCCATCTTTCGTAGGCATAAAGGATTTTATCTACCTCACCTTCACGAAGTTCTACAGGCTCCATGGAAAGCACACCTCTTCGCTCTACAACAGATACAGAGACGCCCTCCTCCTTTGAAACATACGCCCTTCTAAATTGCGAATAGGGAGATCCTTCGATCCAGCTTGTTTTATTATGGCACATTAAAAAATCAGCTATACTTTCGACAGCAAGTCCTACACCAATAAATGGATGGGATTCATCTTTGACCATGACAAGTGGAAGCTTTGCTCCCGGGTGCGCAAAAACGCGATATGAGGGCGTAGCCACTTCAGAAATAAAGCCTGCCTTATCTAATTTCTCAGTAAGCTCTTTGCTATACCCAAGCTCAATATGATCCACAAAATCCATAAGATGGGTACTTGCCCCATCATAGAACTTTGCTTGTAGATCCCGCAAAAATGGATTTAGCCGAGCGCACTCGGAGATTGTTTCTGCAATGATTTTTTCAGCTTCAGGCTGGCACTTCCACACTTCCATACGTCACCAATGTAATTTCCTGGAGCCTAGCTAAAAGAGGAAAAAGATTCAATAGCCTTAAAACACGAGAACTTCACGAAATAGACGGATTATCTTCCATATCCCTCCGGGATACAAAGACAAAAGCCTACGTAACTACCTCTGCTACGCGAAGCGCTCTGTGGTTCTCTGTGCTCTTTGTGTTTTAAAAAAAGGAAAAAACTAGGCAGGAAGATGATCCTGCCTAGAAAGCTAAAGCTTATGGAACTAATGAGAGGTTATAGTACTTATTGCCCCCTACTGGGTAGTTTGACAAGGTACCAGCATCTACTGGGCGGACTCCCGCAAAGTTGATGTCATAGTTTGTAAACTCTGATGGCTCATCTCCGCAATTAAATGCAGTGTTGTTTATCCACGCACTTGTTGTCGGATCAGAATCATCTTGGTAGCAAGAAATGGAGCAGTTATCTACTTCATTTTCTTGAATCACACCGAGATTGCTAAAACCTGGAGGGTTTTCTTCTATTCCTGTAAGTAAAACACCTCTGTCACAGTCGCTTATGCTGTTTTGAAGCAGCACAGGCCGAGTAACTGATTGCAAAAGTATACCGGCAGACAATGAACTTACATCTCCACCTGTGCTACGCACATCAGAAATGCGGCAGCCTTTAACAAGATAATCGTTGTTTTGTGAAAATAGCCCAGAGTCAGCAATTGAGGATGTATCAAGAAGTGCCCCTGAAATACCTGCTACAACTGCAGTATCTGCTCCCCCTTGAATACGCTCTGCTATACAATCTTGAAGAACAATATTTGTCATAACTGACTGCTCTCCGGTATACGTTGCATTAGTAGCCCTAAAGTCATACCCTACAGCATCATGTAAACCAACAATGTCGCTTGATACGCAATTAGAAAATGCGACATTGCGCACATCTCCAGTTTCAGGCTCATGATCGAAATTAAAGTTTATAATCTCAAATCCAGAGACAGTAGTTACGAGCGGTGAATCTGATTGTATGTTACATGCCTGGCAATTTTCAAATGTCAAGTTTCTATCAACTCTTGTTTGAAATCCACAGCACTGTATAAGTCCAACGAAAATGCTAGATGCGAGCGTTGTGTTATTACGTGTTCCGTTGAATTGGCAATTGATAAACTTCATCCCATTGGCCTGAACTGTATCTTCCCCTGAAGAAGCATGCACTCCAGCAACAAAGAACGCAACTGATGGACCGCCAACGGTATTGTTAAATTGGCAATTTTCAAATACAGCGTTGTAGTTTTCGCTGAAATTTGCAGCTTGAACGATATAATTTCCCTCGCCATATGTATCGTTAAACTGGCAGTTAGACAAGTAGATATTGGCTGATGTTGAAAGGTTAATTCCACCAACTTGCATGAAGGAAGGTACTGGATGAAAATCTCTTGTACCATTACCTTGGCAGTCAAACATCTGGATATTTCTTCCATAGTAGTTATGTGCAAATGTTCCAAAGACATCAACTTCAGATGTTAACTCATTTGCTTGGGTATTCCTCAGTACAAGGTTATCTACAGTATAGAACTGCAGCGCGCTGTTACCAAGGCAATTATTTACATTGCAGTTTTCGACTATAACATTTCTATAGGCTACAGCGAGGTCTGCAATAGTTGGATCGAGACCTGCTGATGAATCAAGGTCAATCCCTGAAGCAAAGTCAAAGGAAGGTGATGATCCGCACTGAAGGATGTTTAAATCTGCAAAAGCAAGATCTTGAAAGGCTGCTTGATCAAATGTTTCATCATCAAAGCTTGCGTTGTAGCAAAAAACGCCGATTGCTGTGAAATCCCTAATAGTTCCGTTTAAAACAGTAATATTATCAAGGACATCATTTGGGTCATTATAGTTATAGCCCTCGCCAATCTGGACGCCGTAGGCGTTTGGTGTGTCATTTGCCTGGCTGAGTGTATAGCCTCTTAGATCTAAACGAACGTTATCTGCGAGAATAACTATTGCCGGTGTAAACTCATCAGCTGGAGCAAAGGCAACATCAGCCCCGAGGCAGTAGTTACCGGGCTCTGTGATGACGTATGTCACAGTAAGATTTCCATCTTCATCCATAAAATCTTCTGGGTTAATGACAATGCATGTACAGCTGCAGTCGATAAGATGATTGACGATATCGAGTATTTCTTGATCTACAGCCAGGTCTTGTCTTGTAGTTGAATTAATCTGGTTAACGACAGAAAGCGTCATCTGGTCTACAACCAAATCTTGCTGAGTTGTCTGGTTAATTTGTTTGGCTAGCTTTTTTGTCTTTTCGCAGCAGCTATCATCAGATGATGAGCTGCTCTTTGCAGCAAATAGGGAACTTGCCGCTAAAAGGGCCATACAGAAGAAAGATATATTTTTTAGTTTCATGAGGGCTCCTTATCGATCTATATTTTTTGGGGCTTGCGGCATGCGATGTGCATAGACTTCGCGCAATACTGTGCGAGCTGTGTCAAGATCATACATGTAGTTGTTCTTTTTCATACCCTGAACAACGCTTGCAAGGGCATCTGATGCTTTTTCTCCCATCTTGGCATGATAGGCAGTAATCTGCTTTTCATGATGCTTTAGATTGAACTGCTTACTTTGTGCTTCCTGCAAAGTCATAGCCGAAAGCGAAGCAACAGAGGCCATCAATAGACCTATCGAGAGTAACATTTTTTTCATAAGGACTCCTTTTTTAAGCACTGTTAGCACAGGTATAAAGACATCCATTTTTTTAACAACAGAATAAAAAATAAAACACTGGGTTTTTCTCGAAACGAGTAGTTAACTTTATATCCTGGAGGGATATCACAAAGATAGCCAGGGGTTTTAACCCCTGGAGATATGATGAAATAAAAAACATGCACCCCGGAGCGGGTGCAACAAACCAGAAAATGTGTTACCCCTCTGGGGTAAATATGAGGGTGATTATGTATTCCAGGGGTTAAAACCCCTGGCTACCTACGTGCTATCCCTCCGGGATACAAAGACAAAAGCCATACGTAGTTACCTATGTGGGTGAACCGGACCTGGGTAAAAGTGTTACCTATGTTGGTGAACTGCCTGGTCATCATACCAAATTTGCTTTGGTATCTTTCTTAGCCAGACTGTTACCTATGTGGGTGAATCAAAGTGTTACCTATGTGGGTGAACAGATCCTACGCGAAGCGCTCTGTGGCTCTGTGACTCTGTGTTTAATTTTTTAAAAAACAAAATACTCTTGGTACCTACATGCCTTCTAACTAGAACCTAAGGCTGGTTCATGTACTGAAGGGCTTTTAGTAGTGATTGATCAGAAATCTTGATGATACCCTGAAGGGGTGTGTTCATCTCTAAAATCAAAAACATAGCTCCTGCAACAGACACTGTACAGACAATCATCACAGCAATAATTGTGCCATTTGAGGGTGAAAGGAGGCCAAAGGTAATAAAGAAAATGGCAAGCCAAAAAACAAGCACAACTATAAATGGCGCTGGAAGAGAGCCGGCTTCATGCTCGATGAGCTGCCAGCGAAGGTGCGTAAGTTCTCCTGAGATTGAGAGCGCATCTGTCTGCAAGGCTTTTTCTTGGTCGCTCATTGGCTTAAGTTCCAAAATTTTCTGGCGCACTGCCTCCATACCCGGAGCCTTTTCTACAGCTTCAATATTTATGTTTTTGCCCTGATTTGATGGCCAAATTTTTTCATGTGAATAATTGAGATTTTTCTTAATCATTTCACGTATAGGCTTTGCATCTTCTCCATACTGCGCAAGGACATGATCAAGCACCACTACTGTGGCACAAAACTGCTTTATCTGATCATTCATTGAATCATAAGAGCTCTTAGCAGAACTAACAAGAAGGCCAAGAACAAGAGCAGTAAGAGTTGCAATAAGTCCCGCCCCAATCTTGATAGCATCCTTAGAATGCGTATCTAGATGATGCGTAGGTAGTCTCGACTTAAGAAAAAGGCCAAAGAGTGCGCTTGCAAGTAAACAAGCAAAAATTATAAATGAAAGTTCAAGCGAGCTCATGTTTCAACCTTTATTTACTTCCTGAGTGATGTTTTTTCTCGCAAAGGATCTGTTTAAGGATTTCACTACCCCTCAAACCTATCATCTGCGCAGATGCTGTCGTGTTGATGTCAGGGATCACAGGACAGATAGAGTTATCAAATACATAGCAGTTTTTGGTGCCATACACTCTGCCATCTCCATTTACTACGCCGCCATCTTTTAAACGCGCCATTTTGCAATGCGAAGTAAAGTGCCTCGAGTCCTTATCAAGATTTGTGTTGTTTTTGATGTAATCCTCAACGGACTGATCGCTATAGTTAGCAAATATGACAGCATTGATAGGATCTTGCAAAACAGGCTTATAGTATATGGATAATGGGTTCACAGCAGCAAGCTGTGTAAGCAAATTGCGAATATAGACCTGGATGACATCCTTCATATTAGCAAAATCTACTGGATCTGTGTAGACGCCGTCACTTGCTGCTGCGATCTGGAATGGGTTATCGCTTTGGATGTTGACGCTACCCTCGCTTTTTGGATTCAAAAGCTCAAATCCAATAAAAAGGAGCGGAAGGTCTAATGTTGCAGGGCTTCCTGGAACATAATCAAAAAGTATCTGGAGCATTCTTGGATCAGAAGCACTTCCTCCAACTTCTGGTAGATAGACATTATGGATAGCAAATGCATATGGCGCATTAGGCGGTATTCCACTAACATCGGGATCTGCGATCATGGTAATGGAAATGAGGGGATGGTTTTGCAAATGCTTTCCTACATTTTCATTGATAAATACAGGTTTGATACCTGCATCTTTTAAGACATCTTCTGGACCGATACCGGAAAGCTGCAAGACTTTGCTGCTATTGATGCCGCTTGCAATAACGACTGCTTTTCGAGCATGGGCTTCATAGAGCTTGCCATCTTTTAGGAATTTTACAGCTTTTGCTTTGCCATGCTTACTAAATTCAATTTTGGTAACAACGGAATCAAAGAGTACACGCAGCTTATGGCCATTTACTCCATGGCCATCTGGCGTCATCACATGATGATTTAAAAATGCAGTTGCTGAGCTTACACGCTTTGTACCTGTAGAATTTATTAGCCACTGTGTGCGCACATCGAGGCAGTTTTCAACACTCGGGTCATTGTAGTCTACAACTACGGGAATACCCGGAAAAGCTGCCTGTGTTACAGGCAATAAAACGTCTAATGTAAGATCAGATACAGTAGGAGTTTGCAGGACATGTACTGGTCCTCCTATACCTCTTGCCATTGGAGTAGCAGTAAGTCCTTGATAGTCCTCTAGCTTATTAAAGGTTTTAAGGATGTTATTTAGGCTCCAGTTTTTGCTATGGGCAATCCCCTCCCATTGCGAATAGACAGCATTTGATCCTCGACCATAGTAGAGGCCATTAACAGAAGAGCCTCCTCCAAGCATCATTCCAGTAATCCAGTCTCCACCAACTCTGCCATTGAGCATAGGCTGCGGTATGGTCTGCCTCCATCCCCACCAGTAATATTTGTAGGCATCTGTTGCAGGAAGAAGGAGGGCATCAAGACCAACTGCTTCAATTTCCGGATCGCTTGTTCGATTTGCTCCAGCTTCTAGCCCGAGAACAGAATATTGTCCATACTCTGAGAGCTTATTCATGAGCACACAGCCGGATGCTCCTCCGCCAATAACAATAATATCTGCTTCATAGTGATCTGCAAAAAGAGTGCCGCTAATAGCAAAGAGTGCAAAGAGAGCTTTGAAATTCATACCCTGGTCCCCTTTTTCAAGTTTTCAGGATTATGATTTTAAAGTGCTTTAACTGTAAAGAAAAAGTATATGAAGAAGAAGTAGACCGAGGGATCCTCGGTCTACTTCTCGAGTTTGGACATTTGCTTATTGCGAGCGTAGCTCGCTTTGGAGTGCGGCGATTCTTCGCCGCTCTTCTTTTTCACGAGACTTCCATTTCAGTAACTGAAGCCCTCGAGAAGCTCTTAGATGTAAAATTAGCATAAGCCTTTTTCAAGCTAAAAAGGTTGTAAAAAGTAAAGCGGTAAAAAATTACCGCACTCAAAAGATGCCTTCGGCATCAGCTGCAAATGTCCAAACTCGAGGAGTAGACCGAGGGATCCTCGGTCTACTTGTTGGACGTTTAGTTAGGGCTCGATACGTAGCCGTAGCCATCGTCCTGATAGAAGTGCGAAGTGACATTCGGATCGCATACCATCTGCACACATCTTTCAAGTGTAGAATCCCTGAAAGTGAGCGGATCATCAAATGCAATACCTGTGTAGCGATCTTGCATCCATGGCTCTCCATCTGTTACAGGATCGACACTTGTTCCAATATTGCCTATGGTGTAGCCGATATCTTGGAAGAAGACATTGGCATTCATATCCCATTTGATCATCGGTCTATGCAGGTTGCTAAACTCTTGGTCTAATCCCTTGAGTGTGCCACCTTTTGCATCCACATTGCCATCCATGTATCCAGCACGGCTTGCTTCCCAGCGATCAAGCGACATCATCAAACCGCGTGGATTTTCTTCAGCACCTGCTCGATTTTTGGTCCACCAGTTAATGTACGAATCATAATTACCAGATGTTGAGAATGGACGGTAATAGACACCGTACTCAATAAATTGCGTTGAGCGGCCAAAATCTCCATTATATTCAACCTGGTCCCTACTTGTTCCTTTCACAAAAAGGCACTTGTACTGTGGATTAGAAATTGAAGTGGCGTTTGAAAGCCAGATGATATTTGAGGTCAGTCCCAAATCAGCCTGACCTGTCACCTCACCGTTCCACACTCCACCAGGAATGTAGTCGGTAAGACCCGCAGCTACAAACGCATCAGGATTGCAATCCAAAATTGTGTCCTGGTAGTTGTAGGTGATAACACCTGCTTCTTCCTTAGCCACTTGGAAATTGGTTGTGGTGCGAACTGAAGTAATTCCGTTAGGCTCGAGCGTAACGACTGGTGTTACATCAGTAAGGTTAAAGTAGCGCTTTCCACCCACTAGGGCTGAAAAAGCATTCCAAAAAGGCTCGCCTCCGCCAATGGTGTTTCTCACATCGATGATGATGTGTTTAACATCTCGCTCGTTAAAATACTGCAAGACTCTAGCTGCAGCTACTACAGCTGCAGGATCCACAGCGGTAAAGTTAGGATCGTACCAAGGAAGCAGCGATGAATCTCCATCACTTGTCCATTCAGATGTATACCAAGTGATATAGCCAATGCCAGGTACGGAATCATTTGGAGCGATATCCAAAATTTCGCGCGTCTTTTCTGGCTGCATAACACCAATCAACCATGATCCAGCCACTGCAGTTGGTGCAAAAGGACCAAGCCCAGTACTATCGACATATGGTATGAAGTTATAATCTGGTGCTCCATCATTTGTCGTAAAGCCGAGCCATTGTGGATCTTCCAAATAATTTACTATTGGAATTTCTACAGAACGGCCACTTAGATCTCCAATGGGCAAGACTGTTCCTTCTGGATAAATTAAAATATCTCCATTTCTCGGAACAATCCACTCAAGCCTTCCTTCACTTCGAGACTGATCTTCGATACTTGATCTATCACCGCCGGCGTTGTACATCTCAGAAAATTCTCCTGGATGACCGGTTCCCGTAGCTCTAATAGGTATGCAATAGAGCGTTGGTGCAAAAGTGGCAGACACTGGCACTCCTGGTATCGTAGATCCATCTTCAGATGAATCGTTGACGGGTGCGAGATATGTGGCTGTTTCGTCAAAGTCAATCTTCTTCAAATCATTCAAGAGAGACTGCATAGAAATGGGCAGTTCAAAGAGCCCATTGTCGCACTTATGTGCCCATGGAGTAATCATTGTATGATCTTCTGTACCTTTTTGCATGCTAAGCTCGTTGATGCAAGCTACATAGTTTTCATACGTTGACTCGTACGTGATGGGTCCATGCTGTGTCTCTACTGTTACCGTATCATTCTCTAAAGCATCAATAAGCGCTTGAGCTTCCTCAGCAGTAAGAGGTGTATGGGTCTTATACTGGCCCGGAACGAGCTGTGCATAAGAGCCATCAAAGAAGTTATCAGACAATCCTTGGTACTCAGATACCAAAGGTACATTGGATGGATCCCAAAGGCTGCCTACATCAAGACCTGTCGGTCCAAAAAAATTGGAAGGATAATCTGGATCCTCAGGACCAAATAGTAAAGCCTGCGCTGTTCCAGAAAGAACGAACAGGTCATCTACTCCATACTCCCCTGAAATGAAGTTTCCAACTTCGATGAAGAACTCTGTCTCGCCTGCAAGATACTGATCAAAAAGTATTTGATAGATATCGCTAAGGTAGTAGGTTCCCGATGGAAGTTCAGTTTTAAAGATTGGGCTATTGAGTTCTGTTTCAACAGCTACATCAACACCGTCATTGATAGCGTCAATGATGGCCATTCCGTCAGCATTTGTGATGGATACAGAAGGAATAACTCCAAGTCCACCAATGCTAAAATCAGCGAGTGATTCCACAGTATCATCGACGATAATGACGCCGGTAGCGCCAGCTGCAGCGGCATTTTGTACAATTGTTCTGCTTCCTACAGAGCCAAAGACTACAATAAGCACATTGCCATTTACTTCAGCGGCATTGTTAAGGGGAGTACTTGCATCGATAGGATCGGCAATCACCACATTACCCGCAATAGGATTCAATCCAACGTTCGGTCCCAGAAGGCTTGAGTAGACGCTATAGGGTCCTAAGCCTACGTTTGGATTTGAGTTAACGAGGAGATCTAGGTAAAAAGGCTCTTCGCCAAATCTAGAGCGTCCGCCACCACGAGAATAGATGGTGTTATTGCTCTCATCAATAGTAATAGGAAGACGTGCTGTGTAGTAGCTCCATTGATCATAAATATTATAGCTTAGATCAGATGGTATGGGATCATCTGTACGTGGATCAATACCTGAATAGGTCTGCATAAATTCAGGTCCTGGCTTAGGCCCTGTATGATAGCCATCCATAGCAAGTCTTAGAGGAAAATCATCAAAGCGTGTGCCTGTTCCTTTCATATAAACAGTCTCTCCAGGACAGAGGCGTGAGAAATTATTTTCACCTTCGTTTTCAAGCTTTGTTACAAAACCGAGAAACGGATAACGGTTCTGGTTAACCACCCAGCGAAGTGATGCCTTTTGCTGATCGGTAAGATCTGAGCCAGGATATGGCCAGTAGATAAATCTCTGAACGCCATACTTTCTCTGTACCCCAATATCTCTTAAACGGCGGAGGAGATCATCATACTGCGCTTTAGAGCTCACACCAAATGATGCAGTAACCTGTGTCTGGTCCAAATTCAAAGGATTGATATCTGGCCAAGTTGGGTAAGATGAAATTCCAAATTGCGAGGAAAGAAATCCTGATTTGTAATACTCCCCTACAAAGTCAAAGAAGTTCGTTGGTGGATTGAACTCATGGTCTGGATCAACCAGATCAAATTTGTACTGCCAGTATCTTGGATCGGTATTCTTCACCGGCTTGAAGACAGTAAAGTTTGTGTTGCCAGAACCTGTTAAGTTATTTGGAGTAGGATCAAGGCGTAGCTCTCCCGTAATAGGATCGAAATTGTAGTAGAGAAAGCTTCCATTGTCTTGATATCTATTAGGTCCTACCAATGTGAAAAAGCTCTGAGCACTTCCGCCCCAATAGCTGTTTACAAAGTTTGGGCCGCTGCTTGCTAGTGAATAGCGCGAGAGCGAAACGCCTGGAAGCTTGCCCTCTTCGCAATTTTGAACCTGCTGCATATAAATAAGATTTTGACTGAACTGATCGTCAGTATTGTACCAACCTTGCAGACTAAAGATGTCCGTAGGAAAGCGGTTGTTATACGCGATGTTGTTAAACTCCACAGGAGCAAAGAATTTCTCCGGTGTACGATGTTCTTTTATCTGCGGAATGTTTTGGTATTCTGCCGAAACATTGTAGGTTGCATAGATATTAGAATCCGCAGTCAGGCAAAGCTCATCTCCCGCTTTAATAGCAATTGGACAATCAAGCACAAACTCGCTGAAGTCTCCATCCAAATTATTCAAAATACTATAATCCTTGAGGACAGTATCGCCGCGTTTAAGTTGCAAACTGGTAGGAATTTCGATTGGAAATACAGGAATAGCTTTGTTGATGGTAAAATAGACCGAATCAACACCTCCATACACCGCGGGATCCCTATAGTAGTTGATTGTAACAGTTTCAGTCTTTGGTACTTTTACTACAATTGTACCTTGAACATAAGGATTTAAGGCACTTACTCCTGGGCCTGATCCTTGGAAGAATGTTTTAGTCCCGGAGGTGATAGTAAAGAAGTCGTAGTTGGCTTCTGAGGAATATCCATATTTGATTTCCAAAGCTACTTCAGATACGAGAGGATCCAAAATTGCCGTGTCAAATGTAATATCGATAGTAGAATTTGTATCTGATTGGTGCGGAGGAAATTGCTCATCATCTCTTGAAGATGTAGGATCAAAAACTTCACGGCAGCCGCAGGTGATGACAGTTCTGTTGCTTGTTTGATAGGGCTCTTTCTCAAAATACCAAGGACCAGAGCTAGCTGTAGGGCTAGGAGCCGTTGGATGATCGCTGTTATTTGTAAAAATCAACCAGTCTTGCTGAAAGGAAACGCCTTGATCCACAATTGCGGTCACTAAAGGATTACCGCCAACGGGAACCTCTGGGCAGCTCACATCTGAACCTGGAGTCAAAATTGGCAAAGCCTCTAATGGATCTGTCAATGTTTGAGGAGATTCTACCAACGTTTTTTCGATATTAATGTCTTGAATGTTTACATTTGCATCGCAGTTAAAAGTAAAACATGGCTTATCCAAAGAAACATCGGCAAGCACCACTCCTCGCACGGTTTCACAACCATTAACGGTGATAGCTCCAGCATCGATTGTATCGGCCTCGATTTCTGTGGCCCTGAGCGTTCCAACATCTATTTCTGTGGCCCTGAGTGAGCATACCTTGCACGTTTTTTTGTGCTTTCTCTGATGGCTAGATCCGCAGTCGTTGCAGTCTCTACGTTTGTTTGCAGCAGATAGCTGCCCCAAAAACAATCCCAAGATAAGTGCAAGGGATATAACTCTCAATTTTCGTATCATTACTCATCCTTATTGTTAGAGGCTGAGCAAAGGAACTCAGCGAATTTACGGGATACCGTACAAATTTAGTTTTTTTTATGCAACGAATATTTTTTTAGAATTCGATGAGCGGCTGCCATTTGCTTCACCATTGCGTAAAATGCGCTTTATTTGAGAAACTGAGCGACCTTAAATTTACAGAGATAATTTTTGCATGACTTTTTTAGCTTCATGCAATTGCAAAAGTAGTATGAATACTCACATCGACAACAAAAACTGCATAGCGCCATAAAAGAAAAAAATAGAGACTCCCATGACAACAGCTTTACCACTCTCGCTAAAGTTTGAAAATAATGCAGGAGAAAGACTTGCAAAGTGTATCCACCGGACAGCAGTTGGTCCATCTGTACCATCTGCTGTACAGCTTTCAACATCTGAGAAAAATGTTTTGCTTAAAGTGCTTACAGATGAAATTAGAAAACATCCCTTTTACCAGGCAACAACAAGCAAGCTGCAGGATCTATTTTTGCGGTGGCAAGATGCAATTAATGGTGCGCGAAGAACAAAAGGGCTCCGAGAATACTGCTGTAAAGCGATGCTTTCTGCTTTAGACGGGAAGTTCTTTGAAGTCTCTAATGGTTGTGCATTTGCTTGTACTAAAGAATCTTACGTATTAGATCACAATGGTATGATTTGCATGAACGACCTCTGGAATATTGCCTTTAGAAGCAACAAGGATGAGGATTTTGCAAAAGCGAAAGAAATTCGTCCCTACCCTCAGGATGTGTATAGAGAACTCTATACATCTAGAGAGCTCGCAAAAGCTGTCGGCTGGACAATGCAGCATATAGAATGTGCAAAAGCCTCAAATAACCAAGGCATTGTCACCTACTTATCAAAATACAGTCCAGAGCAGCTTCAGCCTATACTCTATGATGATACAAACAGGCGCATGGCAGATGCTCTTCAAGGGACACTTGAAGAGAAGATTTTGGCCTGCTCTCAATCTCAAAACTTTGGCATTGCTATCTGGCTTGTAAATCAAGCATCAGCTACGGACTTATCGACAGATCTAGCAAAGGCAGCTCTTCGCATCGCAAATCAAGCAGGACAAACTCATTTAGAAAATGCCCTAAAGGCAAAAGGTGTCTCTTCTGCAAAGAACCAGTAAAATTTGAGCGCACAAGCCAAGAGGTCTAAGATATGAGTACAAATATTTTTATTTAAAATAAATAACATATTCTGCATATGAGGGAAAAGAAGGTATCCTATGCAGCATGAAGATTCAAGCGCCTCGCTACTTATCGAAGATCTCGTCGATATTATGCTTGAGATTGAGAAAACAAGCGATGATGAAGCTCGAAAGCGCGCAGTAGAAAGTTTTACAACATTTAGCGAAAGACTGCATCAAGGGCTGTCCCTTCTAATGAAAAATCCTACTTTAGCAGCTTTTTTTGCAGCTGGGCTGCGAGATGCAAAAACAAATGAAGAACCACTGCAATCGCAATTTGCGCTAACAGATCAGCAGATGGCAGATATTTACGAATATGGAATTTCTTTCTTTCAAGATGCAAAGTATGAAGAAGCGGGCTCTATTATGATGTGTCTTTGCATGTTAAACCCTTTTATTGGAGGCTTTTGGCGTGCACTCGGCCTCTCTATGGAAGGTGAAAAAGACTATAAAGCTGCAGTGCTCTCCTATGCTGTCGCGCTGGAAAAAGATGATAATCTTGAACCTGCCCTCTTTACTGCAAGAGCATTGAGTCATCTGGGATTTCGAAGCGAAGCGATAGCTACAGTTGAAGAAGCTGTACGCATAGCTAAAGAAACCCATGAGTCTGAGGTTTTTTTTAGACAAGCTAAAGAAATTGCTGCTACCCTATGATACCATCCTCTTCTGATAATTTACATTCCCACCAAGCACCTCCCTCTCTGCAAGCTCGCCAAAAAAGTGAAGCTCTTCCTAGCAAAGCAAGCGTCTTTAAATCATTAGAATCTACGGAGCGTCTTCGCAAAGTTGGGAGAGGCATCCAGATAGGCGCGACAGCGGTAGCTGTTCTTGCTGCTGCCGGAGGCGTGGTTGCCCTGCATTTTACCCCTGTCGGCTGGGCCATCTTAGGTGCCGCGGCACTCGCAGTTGGAGTTACGACAATAGCAGCTTGCGTATCTATGTCTCGAGGCGGAAGCTTCTGGAACTCTCTGATTGAGACAGATGTACAAGATGAAATCTATACATCGAGACAGGAACTTGTCAAGAAATTTCGAGACCTTGTAGGCTAAAGTTTATTTTTAGACGAAAAAGGATTCGTGGGGCTGGAGTTCTTCTTCTAAGGCGTAGCGGTCTTTGTGCGTAAGCAAAAGATAGTCTACGCAGTTGAGAGAAGCTAAGCTTGCGACGAGCTCTTCATCTGGGGCTTTGCCCATGATGGCGACCACAAGTTCTTGTTTTGTGGCTGCTGCGGCATGGCGGACAGATTTTAAAAGCTTTGCGTCCAGAATGCTTTCAGCGTTTAGGCCAAAGAGGAAGCATTTGCCGCCGTGAAGTGCTTGACGAAGGGCTGCTACGTGCTCTTCATCAAAGATTTTGTGATTTGCGTGCTGCTCTATAAGCCTACGGGCAACATCTGAGAGGGATACTCTCGTGCAGCCTACTCGCTCTACTGCTACTTGCGCGGCAATATTTGCAAGCTGAGTTGCTTCTTGAAGGGTAAGTTTATTGGCAAGTGCGCAGGCAAGCATAGCAAGGACGGTATCGCCGGCGCCTGTTACATCTTTTACTTCTCGAGGCTCAACAGGAAAATCCTCTTGTCTTCCTTCTGGATAGAAAAGGGATATACCGGCTTCTGATCTTGTGATAAGAAGTGTATCGACCGATACCTTCTTAAAGATGTCAGCTGAAACATCAAGAAGCGTTTTGCAATTTGGATCTGCGCTTGCTAGCGCTTCAGAGAGATTAGGTTTTAGGATTGTAGATCCTGCATATCTTGTAAAATCTGTTCCCTTTGGGTCAGAAATTACAGGGATATTATGCTTTCTTGCGGTATGGATAAGCGTATCTAGTAGCTTTGGTGTCAAAAAGCCTTTAGCATAGTCAGAAATCGCAACAAGGTCAACATGCTGAAGAAGCCTTGGAATCGATGCAATCACCTCTTTTTCTGTGTCGCAAGAGAGTTCTTTTAGTGGTTCGTGATCGATTCTGACAATTTGCTGGCTAGAGGCGATAACTCGAGTTTTATGCGGAGTGTGAAAGCCTCGCTCTGTGACAAGTCCTTCAACATTTACGCCCTCTTCAAGAAGGGATGCTACGAGATGGCGTCCTGCATCGTCATCACCAACACGTCCAAGGCACGTGACTTTCATGCCCATAGAGATGAGATTCAAAATCACATTGCCAGCACCGCCTGCTCGCTCTTCCGTACGCTCAACGAGAACAACAGGAACGGGAGCTTCTGGAGAGATGCGCTTTGCCTTTCCAAACGTATAGCGATCAAGTAAAAGATCACCAGCTACAAGCACGCGCTTTGGCTGCAAGCTGTTAAAAACTTTGGTTAGTGTTACCATCGAGCGCTCTTAAGCAGGTAATTTGAAATATAATCATCTACAGCCTCTTCAAAGGGCATACAGATTGCATTTTCGCCGAGTACTTTCTTTGTTTTTGTCATATCAGCTTGGGTAAAGTACTGATATTTGCCAATGAGATCTTGCGGCATTTCCATGTAGGTAATTTCAGCTGGCTTGCCGAGGGCTTTGAAGACGGCTTTTGCAAGTCTATTCCAGGAAATTGCCTCTCCCATGCCGATATTGTAGATACCGCCTGCACTATTGTCTAGGAACGAACAGGTCATTTTTGCGCAGTCCTTTACGTAAATAAAGTCGCGCTTTTGCTCGCCGTGCTCATATTTTCCTGGCTGGTCAGAAGCAAAAAGGCGAATGACGCCGTGTTCTTTAACTTCCGGGACCATGCGGACAATAGCAGAAGACATTCTGCCTTTGTGGTATTCATTTGGGCCATATACATTAAAGTATTTAAGGCCTACAAGTTTATCTAAAACGCCCTCTTTTTTTGCCCAAAGGTCAAAAAGATGCTTAGAAAAACCGTACATATTTAAAGGTTTAAGCTCTAAAAGAGCTTCTTCATCATCTATAAAGCCAAGATCGCCATCCCCGTATGTTGCAGCGGAAGAGGCGTAGATGAACCGGATGCCATTTTTTAGGGCATACTCGGCAAGGCGTCTTGTGTAGCGATAGTTGTTTTCAAGGAGATAGTTTGCGTCTAGTTCAACCGTGCTGGAGCATGCCCCTAGATGGATAATACCTTCGATCTCTGACTCTCTTCCTACAAGCCAATCAAACAACTGTGATTTGTGCAGAACATCAGAGAGGCTTTTACCAACCAGATTTTTCCACTTTTCAGTAGAGGCCAGGTTGTCGACGACAACAATATTGGTAATGCCGAGATCATTAAGATAACGGACGACGGCCGAGCCTATAAAGCCCGCGCCGCCCGTTACGATAATAGATTTATTGCTCTTCAGCTTGTGGCTCTTGAATTGCTTCATGTGCTACATCATGAGGAGTGCCTTCTGCAAGCACTTTAACGTGGATAAGCGCTTCTACACCTTCTTTAAGGCGAAGATTTAAGTCATGTACACCAGTTTCCTTAATAGGATGCTTAAGTGGTACAGCTTTCTTCTCAATCTCGATACCAGCTTGCTGCTTAATAAGATGGATGATATCAGCTACTGATACGCTACCATACATATGACCATCGTGATCTACTTTTACTTCCACGACAAAAGCGCTGCCATTAAGGCGGGTTGCGATTTCTTCTGAAGCTTTGCGATCTTCGATAGCTTTAATTCTGCGCTCTTCTCTAAGGCGAGCTTGGCGGCGGATTGCATTTGCATTTGCCACGAGAGCGAGCTTCTTAGGAAGAAGGAAGTTAAAGGCATAGCCTGGTTTTACATTGACGATTTCGCCCTTGTTGCCAAGGTTATCAATGTCTTCTAGTAATAAAATTTTAGTTGCCATTTGTATATCCCTTTATCATTAATTTTCTGCGACAAACGGAAGCAAAGCTATGTGGCGCGCTTGCTTGATAGCTTTTGCCAAACGTCGTTGAAAATAGGCAGAAACGCCAGTTATGCGGCGTGGCAAGATTTTGCCTCTTTCTGTAATGAACTTTGAAAGTGTGTCGATATCTTTGTAATCGACATCTTCAAAACCCGCGATTTGAAATGGGCAGCGCTTACGCTTACGTGCCTTAGGATCTACAGGATCCGCTGACATTCTTTTTTTAGGAGCAAATTTTTGGCTCATCATTGACATAGATTTTTCCCCTCCTTAGAGTTCAGGAAGTTGTTTAAACTTAATCTCATCCATCACCTTATCTGTCTGAATAGTGAGGAAGCGAAGAAGATTTTCATTAAGGTGATATTCCTGCCAGAGGTCGTTCATATCGCTAGTTGGCAGGCGGAAATAGACGAGGTAGTAATACCCCTCTTTTTGGCGATCAATTTCATAAGCAAGACGGCGTCTTCCTTGGTCATGGACCTTTACGATCTCTCCACCGCGGTTAGTAATGCCGCTTTTGATTTTTTCAAAGGCGTGATTGCGCGTTTCGTCGCTGATATGCGCGTTTAGCACGTACATGCCTTCATAAAGCATTTGCTTTTCTTGTTGTTGTTTCATACGGTTTCCCTTATCCATTTTTTAAACTGTTGACATCGTTTGCAACCCGAGCGAAGTCCTCATTAAAAAGGCGCTTTATACACTTTGCAGCCTCTTCTCGAACTTCGGGAAGAGCTTTCATCTCTTCCTGGCTAAATCCTCCAAGGACGTGGTCAACTTGGGAGGCCCTGTCTGGTCTTCCTATGCCTATCCGCAGCCTTGCAAAATGCTTTGTGCCGAGGTGAAGCTCTAGGCTCTTTAGGCCATTATGACCGCCAGATCCACCAAACGCTCTCAGGCGCATCTGCCCAAAGGGCAGATCCATGTCATCGACTACTACGAGCACTTTGCCCGGAATAATCTGGAAGTAGCGAAGCAGTTTCTGCACCGCCCTTCCACTTTCATTCATATATGTTGCCGGCAGGAGAAGCTCTACGCCATCTACCTTTGTACGCCATCCTTCAAACCTTGCATCTTTCCGAAACTCGGTGCCATACATGTCAGCTAGTGTCTTAAGCACTAAGAAGCCCATGTTATGGCGAGTCATTTCGTATTCTTTGCCGGGATTGCCCAGGCCTACAATTGCCAGCATCTGTTATTTTTTCATTACGCTCACTACAATCTCAGTCGGCTTCACAAGCGCACGCACACCTTTTGGGATTTGAAGATCAGATACGCGGCGGTTTTGATTGAGCCCGAGTTCCTTCACGTCAATTTCAAAGTGTGAAGGGATATTCTTTGGTAGGCAGCGTACTCGTACGTGGCGCATAAGTGAGCGTAGGTAGCCCCCTAGCTTTACACCCTGGCAGTCTACCTGGTTAAGGCACTCAACAGGAACCTTTACATCAACGAGAGCATCATCATGAAGCTCTTGAAAATCAAGGTGCATCACTTCGTATGATGTTGGGTTATACTGAATATCTTTAATGATTGCGCGGCGGGCTTTGCCTTTGCCTGCTTTTAGTGCAAAAATTGTCGTTGGCAAAAAGCCAGGACGCATATTGCGTAGTACTGTCTTAAATTCCTCAAGTCCGCAGCTTGCGATGTCTGCTGGCTTGCCATTTGAGTAAATGCAAACAGGAATTTGATTATCACGGCGAAGCTGTTTTGCTTCCCCTTTTGTTTTAGCCGATCTTTCTGTGATCTGGAGCTCTTGTTCCATGAATCCTCCAACAAAATTCAATTTAATTTTTAGCCTTTTACCACTGAGTCACTGAGAACACTGAGTATATATATTGAGAAAGATGAGAAAAAAATTATCTCACTATCTCATTACTCTCACTGATCTCTGTGTCTCAGTGGTTAAATTTTTAGTTCATAAAACGTTCTTTCTGCGAAGAGAGGGCAGCGGCAAAGAGATTTGCCACCGATAGTACAACTAATTTCGGACACGCAAGCACTTTTTGGTCTAGCTTGATGCTATCTGTTACATACAGCCTTTCGATCGGGCTGTTTGCGATGAGTTCTATTGCCTCTTCCGCAAAGAGGCCATGCGAAACTACACCAATAATGCTTTTTGCGCCCTTCCCTTGGCAGACGTTAGCTGCTGACGTTAGCGTTCCGGCCGTGGAACATACATCGTCAGCGAGAAGAACGATCTTATCTTTTACCTCTCCCATAAGAGAGAGGTGTGTGACCTTGTGTGCATCAATTCGCCGCTTGTCGATTAATGCTAGAGGACTTGAAAGCTCTCTAGCAAGTCTGGAAGCAAGCTTAGCACAGCCAAGGTCTGGCCCAACTACAACTGTATTGCTCATCCCTTTGAGTGCTTCTGCAAAAATGCTTTTGGCACTGAGGTGCTCTACGGGAAAATCGTAAAAACTTTTAACAAGTTCTGCGTGCAGATCCATTGTGATCAGGCCATCTACTCCTGCAAGCTTTAAAAAATCTGCAAAGAGCCTTGCGGCAACTGACGCTCCCCCATCTTCCTGCATACTTTGTCTTGAATAGGCAAGGTAGGGGCAAACTAACACAATTCGCTCTGCACTACCTCTTCGTAGGGCATCGACGAGCAGTAATGTTTCTATCAAAAGCTCATTTGGCTGCTTTGCTATAGATTGAAGGACAAACACCTGTTTGCCAACGACTGTGCCCTGCAGCTGGACGCGCATTTCGCCATCCGGAAAACGAGCGATTGATACTGGAAAAAGGGGCATGCCTACTTTTTTGCTGATAGCATCAGCAAGATCAGGATGCGATGAGCCGGCAATTAAAACCGATTCGCTCTTCAAAAGAACCTCTTTACAGTCAAATTGGGGTGGAAGGATTCGAACCTCCGCATGGCGGTACCAAAAACCGCTGCCTTACCACTTGGCGACACCCCAGGAAAAATCGACTACAAGAGTACTCAATATTCGCAATTTTCGGCAAGATAAAATCTATGACTCGGACCAAACGCTTGATACACTAGCCTCTAGGGCTGAAACTCGCTAAATTTGAAGAAGTGGACATCTTTTATCTGTAAGCAATTCGAGTCTAGAGTCCAGCAGAGAAAAATCGAAGCTTATTCCCTCACAATAGCACCTAAAGCAGGCTTTGCAGTTGCATCTACCCCTTTAAGCATCTGGAGAGCCGCTTTTTACACCGGCGGGGATATTCGGGCCGCCCCTCATTGGAGTCAACTTAAAGCGTTTCTCAATTATAATCTCGATCTTAGTTATAATCTATTTTTGACATTTGTCCCTTGAAAGCTAGAGTAAGCTCGAGATTGAACGAAACAGAGAGGCACAAAAAACTGCAAAAAGCATTCCAAATTTTTTTGTGTCTCTGAGCCTCTGTGTTTAGTTTATTTTTTAATTAAACTTTGGCATGTTTGCGGCGAGGTTTACGCGCGCTCGAAAAGCCTTCCATTCGGTATTGAGGGCTAGTTTTCGCTGCATAATATCTGCCTGCTGGTCAAGGGTAAGACTGCAGTAGTATCTTCTGCCTCGCATATCTTCGCGGCATACGCTTACATATCGTGTGAAGAGGTCTTTCATTTCGCAAGAGAGGTCCTCTGGAATAATGCCATATTTTGCAAGAGCATCAATCTGAAAGGTATAGCAAGAGGCATTATCTATATTGCCATCGCGAAGGTTTTCAACAACATTCTTTACAGTTTCTGGATTGTTATAGTTCTCTGATTGATCAGAGCAGAAAACGATAAAGGATACTGCTCCCACAGCAAGTGCGATATATCCGAATGACATCATAATTCCAGTTGCAATAGGGTTTATTGCCATTGCAGCAAGGCCGTAGATGCCAACTGCAGTTACTGCTGCCCCCACTGCAGCTAAGGCTGCACTAGCAATCAGGATAATGCGGCGCTCTCTATTGCAAGGAAGTGATTTTTCTTGCCAGCGTGTAGTTGGGTCGAGGTTTGAATTTTGGACAGGCGGGAGCTGGCAGCAAACTGGTGTGGACATAGCGACTCCTTATATTTTTATTTTAGAATTTTTACGTAGCAGTATGCGCTGAATGTGTCGCCTATTAGCATAGACATATTCTACGCCGGAATAGAGTGCATAGGAGGCACTTAAAAAGAGGGCTATTGTGCTTAATTGATAAAGCGCATCATCGCTTAGCTTGCCAAGCGAATGAGGTATTAAAAGAAGTGTAATGAAGAATGCGACAACGCCTTGAATTATGGCCTTAATTTTGCCGCTAGAGCGCGCAGCAAGGGCAAAACCGCGTAGTGCGCATATCGTACGCAGTGTGCTAATTACAGAATCTCTATACAAAAATACAAAGACAAGCACTAAAGGCACATTCACAGGAGGCTGCGTGAAGGTCAAAAAGACAGAAATTCTTGAGATGCTATCTGCCATAGGATCTAAAATTTTGCCAAGATCTGTCACCTGGTTGTATTTACGTGCTAAAAAGCCGTCTAAGGCATCTGAGAGCTCGTTTACTCCAAGTAAAAAAAGAAGTACATAAGGCAGATAGATCTGCGAGATGCCAAGTGAGTTATGCTGCAGGTAAATAAACAAAAAAATAGGACTTATAAAGATACGTATTATAGTAAGGCAGTTTGCCACGCTAAAGAAGGTGGGAGCCTCAATGATGCGATCTATATTTCGCTGAATCTTTTTGTTTTGTCCTAGCTCTACAGCAGATGCTTTATTCATAGCCTACCATTGTAGCCAGATTTCATGATTTTTTTGTATACATCAATATATAAAGCACTAGATGCATTCCAGCTAAAATCGTTATTCATTGCCTGAATCTGCAGCTTTTTCCACCTCTGGCTGTCATCCTTCCAGAGATCTATAGCTCGGTCGAGTGCTGAATCTAAACCAGGAGCGTCTGGATCATCAAAGCAAAAACCATTCGTCTGTTCAAATGATTTATTACTATAGTCAACATCAAATACGGTATCTACGAGCCCGCCTGTTTTCCTGACAACAGGAATAGATCCATAGCGAAGAGCGATAAGCTGTGAAAGCCCGCACGGCTCAAAAAGGGACGGCATCAAAAAAATATCCGCTGCTGCATAGAGCTTATGTGCTAAGGCCTCTTCTTGTGCAAGCAAAATGCGAACATCTGGGTCATTTGCATATTGATTTGCAAGATTTACAAAGTCAAAATGAATAGCTGGGTCGGGAGTTGTTCCAAGGATGATGCACTGCATCCCCTTTTTGTGGCTATTCATCAGGGCATGCTTGATCAGATGAACGCCTTTTTGTTCAACAAGCCTTGAAATACCAACTACGAGCGGTTTTTCTTGTGTCTGGGCCATGCCAAGCTCATCGCGAAGCGATGCCGCATTTGCCTTTTTACCTGACAGGTCTGATGAGCTATAGGGAAAGTATATCATAGGATCTTTCTCAGAGTTCCAGTAGCTATAATCAATCCCATTTAAGATGCCCGAAAATTTATTCAAATGCTCTTTGAGCGCAAGCTGCAGTCCCCTTCCGCCTTCTGGCGTAAGCACCTCCTTTGCATAGGTCGGAGAAACGGTTGTGGTATAGTCTGCAAAGACAATCCCACCCTTCAACAAATTAAGACTAGATCCAAAATCTTCTAGCAGCCTTCCTGGAGCATCATACCAAGCACCTGGAAGCCCAACCTTATCTAAATCTTCTACACTGCATTGCCCTTGATAGGCAATATTATGAATGGTTAGAACAGTCTTAGTCTTCTCAAATCTTTTCTTAAATGGACCGTGGCGGATTAAAAATGCAATTGGCGCCGTTTCCCAATCGTGAATATGGATAATATCTGGAGTTTCATGCTGAAGAGCCAGCCAATCAAGTGTTGCTCTGGAAAAATATAAAAATCGGTTTATGTCATCGTGGCAGCCATATATACATCCTCTATCAAAAAAGAGGTGTGGATGGTGGCTTTCGAGCAAAGTGAGGCTTTGGTCGTGGTTGATGTAGGTGTGCCATATGGTATTTTCATGCCATTCGCCCTGAAAATAACTTCTAACACCTGTTTGCCTCTTTTCTAAGGTCAGATTTTTTGATTCGAGGACGTCATATTTGGGTAAAATGCATTCTACTTTATTTCCCTTGAGCTTAAGTTCTCGGGAAAGTCCCATCATCACGTCAGCAAGGCCGCCTACCTTTGCTACAGGCGCTACCTCAGACGCTACTTGAACTATATACATATTTTTCACCCTCTTCTGTGAAGTCGTAGTCTATTTCATTTCGAAGGCGCACTATTGCCGCAAGATTTAGGGCAAGAAGTAGCACCTGCACAATAGACATCACAATAAGCGCCTCGGTGGTTTCTACAAAGGAAAAGATGAATAAAACTACAACACTGTATAAATAGTAGATCGTCCTGCCATGCTTTGGGCCAAGATGTTCTGCAGTCTTAATGCCTGCAGCAAAGTAGGTTATGACAGTAGTATAGCCAAGGAGAAAGAGAAAAAACGGCATGAAGTAATGCATGTAGGGAAAGTAATAAGATAGCGACGTTTGCACTAAATGCATAGGCAAAATATCTTCTTTCCAAGTCCCGGTAATGAGGACAAGCACAACACTCATCGTACACATGATAAAGCTATCTAAGAAAACATCAAAAATCACAAGAGCTGCCTGATGCGTAGGCTTTTTTATGCGTGATGCACTATGGATAATTGAGGCATAGCCGACGCCAATATCTGAGCTGTAGCAACCCCGGCGAACCCCTTGCGACATTGCTATAAGGAGCGAACTTCCTGCAAATGAACCAAGCGCCGCCTGCGGGCTAAACGCAGCCGAGAAAATTGTAGTAATGAGATCAGGAATGCGGTCTAAGCATTGAACAAGGACATAGACGCCCATGCTAAGATAGAGCACAATAAAAAGTGGAATCACCATCGTGCAGATCTTGCCAATTCTCATCATACCGCCCAGTTCAGCAATGACAACTAGTGCAAGTACCGAGAGAGTTACAATCGTCTTATCTAAATCAAAGTTATGTGCGATGCTATTTGTTACGACGCTAAACTGGAAGATTTCGACTCCATAGATGCACATAAGAAAGCAAAAAAGAGTCGCTGCCCATGGCCCAACAGCGCGTTTGAGGACATACATTGGGCCGCCAGTAAAGCCCCTCTCTTTGTTTGGAACGCGGTATTTGAGACCTAAGAAGACTTCAGAGTATTTGATAAGGCTTCCGATAATAGCTGCAAGCCACATCCAAAAAAGTGCACCAGGCCCGCCAATCTGAACAGCTGTTGTAATAGCAACGACATTGCCAATCCCCACACAGCCGCCAAGGCCCGAAAAGAAGGCTGTAATCGGGCTAATCCCATCTTTGCCCTCTTCGGCAGGGTCTTTTTTACGTTTAAAGAGAAAGCTAAAGAAGATGCCGCATACATCTTTAAACTTTCGCACCTGCACAAAACGGGTCTGAAAAGAGAGCATGAGCCCTACAACTACTATGGCAGGAAAGCCAAAATAGACCCAGAGCAGATTATCAAGATGCGAAAGTATCTCAAACATAGGCAATTTTAAAAAAACGTTTCGAAATTGTACCTTTTTTAGCGCTATAGTGCAATGATAATAGATCGTAAGAATAAAAAATATTCAGCTTGAATTTTCAAGAGTGGAAATAAAAAAATAACAAGATAGTCAGAATCTGATAATGAGACCATCAAAACAATATATATTGTTTTTTAAACTTAAAGCAGAGACCAAACACGCTCCTCTGATACATTACCCAGCAAAAGCAGGCATAAAATGACCCCAGGGGCCATATTGCGTGTGTGCAACATGGAGCGTCATTTTGGACTCACCACCCGAAGGCCTAAATTCTTTCGTATCGAGCTTTGTAGAAACAAGCGTACTATGCGTGGCTGGATTGAAGTAGTAGTCATATCCCTCGTATTGACCTTCTTCCAAAGTATCAATTAAAGCAACATCTAGCAGAAAAGCAGCATGCACATCCATTTTCACCCTATAAAGATCGCACACAATCTGAATGGCAAGGTCATCACCCCAAATTGGAGCTGGCACTTCTTTTGCAGGGTTGCCTATATTCTTTTTGTACTCCTCATATGATGAGACATCTATTTGATTTGCCTTTAAAAGTTTTTGATATCTCTCGTGAGGGATATCTTCTCTTTTAAGATACTTTGCAATATCGGCCCTGATACTTTCTGCGGTATGCGCCTTGCCTGTAGCTTTTGTCAGCAATTGCGCACATGAATCAAAGAAACAATCACCATTTTCAATCGATTCGCCGCATGTAAAACCGATTGCTTGGAGCTCCTTCTGAAGCTGCTCTTTTCCAAAATCCTTCCAACTAGAGGATGCTTTTGGCGGCTTGCTGCTTGCAGCTTGCTGCTGTTTTGGCAAATGTCGCTCTGATGTCTTTTCAACCTTAAAGACACTTTTAAAAACATCACCGTTTTCTATATGCGCTTCAATTTGCTTCCACGCCTTTGGATTTTGGGCCTTAAGAGCCTCTGATTTACTTTGACTCCAGATGGTACTGCTGTAGGCCCCGAATAAATAGCGCAGTGCTCTTTGAAATATGTTGAGTTTCTGGATTTTTATGTCGACTTGTCCATCTTTTGATACTTCTACTGCATAAAAATCACGATTAAAATCAAATCTATGACCATGAGTAATTTCCACAGCTGCCTCTTTTTACTGCATACTGCTCAATCTGCTATTTTTTTGGAAGAACTGCTCCTTCCAGTAATAGCTATCGAGCAGTCCTTCAAGTGGACGATTTGATGCCCAGTACGCAATGTAAAGAGCCTCAATGGAAGCAAGGCCGCTTTCTGGGTCTGGACAATCATCTTGCCTTCTAGGATAGGCAGTTTTAAAGCCCTCAGGGATAGAGCGTCTAGGGAGATCTTTAAGAGCTGGAATATTCTGCTTCATTTTTTCTGCTAAGCGCCATGTGGCATCTAAAAGAATGAGGCCAGATGATCTATCTTGAGGGGTTAAAGGCTCCCCTTCAACATCTAAAAGCAGGTAGCCGGCAAGGCCTGGAAGCATCTCTTTGCCTTGGGCACATGGAGGATATGTAAAAAAGAGAAAGTCATCTCTTGCCTCAAGCCCTGAAAGGGAACATTTTTTTAAGTTCTCACGCACGTGGCGGATAATCACTGTCTTCGGATAGTTCATGCAAAAAAAGCTACACTTTATTAGACTGCAATCATACTACATAACAGGAGTTTTTATTTATGAAATTTTCGACCCTATTTTTTGCCCTTACAGCAGTCTGCGGGACAGTCGCAGTGTCAAACGCAAGAGCGTCAACTACACAAGAGGCAAGTGCTACCCTTGCTTGGAGGACTGATTTTGAGCAGGCTCAAAAGGATGCGCTGGCACAAAATAAGCCGCTTTTTGTCTACTTTACAGGCTCAGATTGGTGCCCATGGTGCAAAAAGATGGATGCCCAAATCCTCTCAACGCCAGAATTTCAGAAGGCGCTTAGCGATAAGCTTATCTTTGTGAAAGTAGACTTTCCAAGAAACACAAAGCTTGACCCTGCATTAGAGGCGCAAAACAAGAGACTTTCTAAAACATACGAAATCCAAGGATTTCCAACAGCAATCCTGCTTGATCCAAATGGAAAGCGCATTGAAAAGCTCGGTTTTGAGAATGGCGGCGGAGCAGCCTACGCGAAAAAGGTAGAAGGAATTATCGACGCTTATAATAAGAAGTAAAAAATTCTTTAAGATCGTCAGTAATGTCTGCGAATGAGGGAAGAGCATCACTCTTCTCTCTTTTTTTTGGCCGCACATGTATATCTAGGCCAAGTTCCATTCGAGCTCTTTGCAATCTAAACCCCTCTCGTGTAAGTCGTTTGAACCTATTTCTGAGATGGGCATCGCCGAATTTTTTTGTAACTGTAATACCAAGGCGCGCATGGGAAAGCGTATTTTCTTTCCATGTAATATAAAGCGCCTTGCCGTAGAAGGTGTTTGATTTATTTGAAATCGCCTGAAACTGGCTGCCCTTAAGCAGCCTGAACGAACGTGGGAAAGGACCTGAAATCATCCTCTCGAGGAGTTTACTATCAAGCGCTTTCTTCCGATTTTGCGTCTTGAAGCTAAGACCTTACGACCATTGCGTGTTTTCATGCGCTTGCGAAAGCCATGTTCTGTCTTGCGTTTTCTTTTGCTTGGCTGATATGTGCGTTTGACCATGTGATTAGCCCTTTTCTAAAATGTTGGCCCATATGATAAAATGATTGGATGATTGCTTGCAACCAAAACTTTTGGCATTTTAAGCATCAACAACCACAGAGACACTGAGAAGAGGCTGAGAGCCTGAGAAAGAAGGCTCGCTATATAAATTAATTTTCTCATTGATCTCGATAAGCTCAGCGATCTCAGTGACTCAGTGGTTAATTTATCTAAGGGTGCATGGAATTTTCTTTATTTTTCTCTGCCTCCTCGACTGCTCCGCGGTGAATACATTTTCTCATTTTTTCGGTTGCAAAGAAATATCCTTCTCGCGTAGAGTTTAATCCTAAATTTGTAGGAACTTCCATGAAAGTACGAGCATCTGTAAAAGCTGACAAGTCCAAAGGCGACAAAATTGTACGCCGCAGAGGCGTTGTTTATGTTATCAATAAAAAAGACCCAACGCGTAAAGCGCGTCAAAAGGGTCCTGCACGCATTAAATAGAGAGGATACGAGCACGGTATGGCTAAAAAATCGGTTGTCAACCGCCAAAAGAAGCGTGAAATTATCGTTAAGCGTCACTGGGATAAACGCCAGGCGCTCAAAGCGAAATCAATGGATATGACCCTCACTGAAGAGGAGCGCCATGATGCACGCACAGCACTAAATAAAATGCCACGTGATGGTTCACCCATCCGTCTGCGAAATCGCTGTGAGCTCACAGGTCGCCCAAGAGGCATATATCGCAAATTTAAAGTTTCAAGACTTTGTTTTCGTGAACTCGCCCTAATGGGAGCAATCCCCGGCGTCACAAAAGCAAGCTGGTAAAATCATACGACCTAGGACTCTAATTTCGGAGTCCTATTTCCTTGCCCGAGAGAGCAATGGTGAAAGCCATTGCTCTTTCTTTTTTAGAAAAAAAATTCACCACAGAGACACAGAGGCACAGAGAAAGAGAGCAGAGAGAGAAAATCAGATATTGATTATTCTTTTCTTTCTCTTCTCGGTGTCTCTGTGCCTCTGTGGTAAAAAAATTAAGAAAACCTTGAGGCAAGCTCAGGAAGCTCATTGATGCGCTTCCAGCCCTGCATGCCTTCACACCAGACATAGGTTTTTAGACTAATCTTTTCCTCGTTAAAGAGCTCTTTTAATTGATCGAGTGTTTGAGGGCCAAGAGTATTATGCTGCTCATCGAGATAAAACCAAGACTTTGTTCCTAATGCATCGGGGACTGGAGCTGGCGGTACTGGGGTTTCTTTCTTAGGCTCTTGCTGCGGAAACATAAAGAGTGCTATCAGACCAAAAGATTCCAGCTAAAAAGCCTACAATAAACCACTTTGCCGGATCTCGACCTCGCCTTTTTGCCAAATAGGCAGTTATGCCTCCCATAATGGCTGCAGCAACGAATAGTTGTAAAAGATCTGGTGAATTCATGCTTGTCTTTGATCTCCAAGTAAAGTATAATAATTGTACCATAATATGAGGTCAGATTGCCATGACAGAAAAAAAATTAAAGCTAGAAGTTGATACAAAAGAATTTGAACTTCCTGAAACAGAGTATATTCGCGATATCGACAATCGCGTTTTTCAAGGAATAATTTTGCAAACTCTCGCAAAAATACCTGGCATTTCCCTACTCGAAGGCAACTTTATTGACCATATTTTTGGTCGAAGCGAAGGCGTAAAGGGCATATATACCGAGCAAGACCCTAAATCCTGCTCCATCAGCGCAAAAGTAGAAGTAGCTATTGCCTATGGACTCTCCATTCCAGAAAAGGCTGAAGAAATTCAAACAAAAGTTGTTGAGGAACTTGTCCACATGACAGGCCTTCGAGTCTCACACGTGCACGTTGTGTTTAAAGACCTTATCCCATCAGACCTTGTCAAAAAGGCTCCTCAGAACCAGCTTAAGCCTGCAGCAAAGGCTTCCTCGCATACAGGTGCCTACTCAGAAATTTTCTAGCGCCTGCTAGAAAAAGAAATCGTGCCCCAGTGCACGCATATACACGTGTGGATTTTAATTTTTTACCACAGTGACACAGAGACTCGAGAGAAATAGAGAAGAGAGAAAATACATATTTTATTGTTTTCTCTCTGTCCTCTTCTCTCGAGTCTCTGTGGTGAATAATTAACTCTTTTTAGCGAACCAGTCAGCGATGGTTTGGGCATCATTCCAGGTGATCCCCTTCACTGCTGCAAGCTCCTCTACTGATTTTTCCCGAATAGAGCGCACGCTCCCAAAAGCTTGAATAAGTTTTTTCTTTTTGGCGGGGCCAATACCTGGGATATAATCAAGCTCGCTTTTGATGCTCGCTTTTATACGTCTTTGGGACTGAAAGGCAAGCACAAAGCGATGCGCTTCATCTCTTATCTGCTGCAGCAAATAGAGTATAGGAGAGGTTGTGTCAAGTAAAAGCGGCTGCTCCCTATCGGGAATAAAGATTTTTTCTTGCGTTATCCCTTTATCGTGGCGTCCTGCCTCTTTTGCCATGGAAATAATGTCGCATGAGACTATTTCAAGCTCTTTTAGGACCTTTCTTGCAGCCTGAAGGTGCCCCTTGCCGCCATCAATAATAATAAGGTCTGGAAGGCTTTGATCCTCTTTTGCCTTACTATATCGTCGATGGAGTACTTCCTTCATCATGGCATAGTCATCACCTGTCGTGACAGTCTTACTCTTGTATTTTCTAAAACCTGCTTTAAAGCGCTCTCCATCAATAAAGACTACGCACGATGAAACAAGCTCGCTTCCAGAAAAATGAGAGTTATCAAAACATTCAATACGTTTCGGATAGCGAGAAAGCCCTAATTTATCCTGCATCTCAAGAAGGGCTTTTTCCCTCACAGTCTTTGCATCTTTTCTTTGCTTAAAGGCTGCATAGGCATTGGCTGTAGCCATAAGGACAAGCTGCCTCTTATCTCCCCTAACCGGCACATAGATGCGGCGTCCTATAACGCTAGAGAGTGCATCAATATCAGGAACTGGGTCTGCTAAAAAGATTTCAGGCCCCTTCTCTTCTAAATAATGCTGTACAAGTACAGATTCCAAAAGCTCATCTGTCGGCTGAAAGGCATTGTCAAAATCAAAGTGGTGGGAGCCAATCAGCTTGCCATTTCGCCACATAAGCTTTGTCACAACAACGTAGCCGCCTTCTCGAAAGAGCCCCCAAACATCAGCATCATCTCGCGAGACGCTATCTACCCTCTGGCCCTGCACTATTTCCTGCAAAAGCTCAATTTTTTCAAGCAGGGCTTGCGCCTTTTCAAATTCGAGCGCTTCAGACGCACTATGCATCTCAGACTCTAAAGTTTTCAGGACATCTTCATTCTGGCCGCGGATAAGGCGAATTGCAGAGTCCACATACTCTTCATACTGCTCCTTAGAAACAAGCCCCACGCATGGAGCTGAGCAGCGTTTTATCCCATATAGGATGCATGGCCTCTTTCGCCTCGCAAATTCTTCATCTGAGCACTGGCGAAGAGGAAAAAGCCTTCCAATAAGATCATACATCTGGCGCGCAGCTGTTGCATTTGTATATGGGCCAAAATAGGTGCCATCTTTTGGAGGCTTTCCCTTGAAGCGTACAAGCTGAATCATTGGCCAAGGGTGCTTTGTCGTTACCTTTAAGCTTATATAGCCCTTATCATCCTTTAAAAGGACGTTATATTTAGGCTGGTAGCGTTTTATAAGGGTATTTTCTAGGAGGAGTGCTTCCTTTTCAGAAAGCACGACGATTGTTTCGATATTTGTAACTGCTGCAAGCAAAAAAGGAACCTGAATCCGCCCATCATTTCCCTTTGAATAATAGGTTTTAAGACGGTTTTTGAGGTTTTTTGCCTTGCCGACGTAGAGCACTTCATCCTTTGCTCCCTTCATCAAGTAAACGCCGGCAGAATCTGGATACGAATCTAACCTTGTCGGATCAAACAGCATTTTGTATACACAATTAAGTTCAAGAGTTGGTTTTTTTGCTGCGCGAAAGCCACAAGGTTAAAAAATCGAAAACATGCCCACATTGTAATATGCGCATGTTTTCGATTTATTTAACCGCGGGACTTTGGCGCGCAAAAAAATCAATTCTTGAAGCTACTTGGGTATTAAACTTTAAGTTCCTGCATTGCAAGTTGGCCGCATGCTGCTGCTATGTCATCACCTTTTGTATAGCGGCAGGTATTAACCACCTTGGCTTTATCCAAAATCGCCTGAAATTCCTTAATTGACGGGCCAGTTGGTCTCTCTAACCTTAGGCCTTCAACCGGATTATAAGGAATAAGATTTACTGCGCACTGTTTATTTTTTAAGAGAAGGGCAAGCTCCTTTGCCTGCTCTTCGCCGTCATTGATGCCTTTAAGGAGGGTATATTCGAATGTGACATCTCTTCCGCTAACCTCAGCAAAGTGCCACATGGAGTCCAAAATTGTCTCAAGGGCATATTCTCTTGCATAAGGAATAATTTTTTGGCGAAGTTTCTGATTTGGCGCATGTAAGGATAAGACAAGATTTACTTTGAGCCCCTCATCAGTAAAACGCCTGATACCCTCGACAACACCCACGGTCGACACAGTAATGCGACGTTGCGAGAGTCCCATCATCACGGGATTTATCAAAGAACGAATTGACGCTAAGACATTTTCGTAATTTCTAAACGGCTCTCCCATACCCATATAGACAATATGGCTTACCTCTTCTCCCTGCTTTTTGAGCCAAAGGTCGATCTGGTAGACTTGTGCTATGATTTCATGAGATTCGAGGTTGCGGATAAGGCCCTGCCTACCTGAAGCACAAAAAGCACACCTTGCAGGGCAGCCCACTTGGGAGGATACACAGACCGTTCTTCTATCGCCAGATCTAATAAGTACAGATTCTACAAGCTTGTCATCAGCCAATTTCCATAAAAATTTTGTCGTTTCTCGATCGTCTGATTCCTGTATGCGAATAAGCTCTAGAAGGCCTATCTCCAGTTCTTGAGCCATAAGGGAACGAACTTCGAGGCTAAGGTTTGTCATCTTAGCAAAGTCTGTTTCTCCCTTTTTAAAGATCCATTCAAATATTTGCTGTGCAATAAAGTGTTTTTTACCCTTAGAGACAAACCACTCTCGTAGCTGCTCAAGCGTTGCACCTAATAGTTTTATTTTCATGTTACCTCTAGAAGTCGCAAACTAGTATAGCACAGAATAGATTTTTTTTATTGCAAGAAATAGCATGGCTACGATATCACTTTTGCCAGAGCTTTAGTTATTAACAGCCAAAAGGAGGCACTTAATGAAGCAACTGCTTCTTATTACTGCAATATCATGCGCATTTACAGCAAGCGCGTTTGCAGGATCAACATGCAAAACATGCCCAACAGCACCAACAGCTGCAGCTCAAGACAAAAAAGATGAGTCTGCAGAAGCAAATAAAGACACATCTGCTGACAGCAAAACACCAATGCTCGCTGCAAACGATACCTCAGCTACAATGATGCCTCCACAAGATGGCACTCAGCAAGGTACTCAGCAAGATCCAAATGCTGAAAATAACGACCAGCAAACAAAGCAACTGCTCGCTGGCGGCTCAAGCCCACAGAGCTCAGATTCAACACCTCCAGCTAACGTTGACGGTCAAGAATCAGAAAAGCAACCAGCTCAGCTGCTTGCATAAAGGACAAAAAGACCAAAGGGACATAAAGGACCAAGAGGACGGCAGCAAAAGTCCTTTTTGTCCTTTATGTCCCTTTGGTCCTTTCTCATTTTGAGCCAGAAAGAAGAAGCTCCAGCGGAAACTCCCGCTTAAAAATCCCAAAAGTTTGTTTTGAAAAAAGCCATCTGAGCGCGCTCTTCAGCCCAAAGTGTTTCCGTATCACCCACCATGTTTCCCTAAAAATAGGCATTGGACGAAGAAGTCCTGCAGGAAATTTGTTCATTTCCACATACACTCTGCACTCTGATGCAATCCTGACCTCTTTAAACGCCTCCATCCTGCAAAAAAATTCTAAAGCACCTCTACGGTCAAGGTCTTGGTAAAAAAAGCCAACCTTAGGAAAAAGCATATTTTTAAAAAAACATGATTGAAGCAATGCAGGCTGCACACCGATTAAAAGATTTTTTTGCCAATCTTTTGTGTAAAAAATCTGATTCCCTACATAACTTGCACAATAAAAAATATCCGGATCATTTTCATCCCGTATTTTTTTAATAACGGCCTGAAGGGAATTCGGCGAAAGATATAAGCAGCCCTCAAGAAGGATATTTATATATTCCCCTTGCGCCATAAGCACTCCCCGATTAATTAAGGCATAGAGAGATGATTTAGTAAGGGCCTGAATGCGAAGGCGCTTGTCATTGTAGCTTTTGACAATATCTTGTGCTGCAGCGCTTTCTCCCGCGTCGATAAAAAGTGCTTCCCATCGCACATTTTTTTGAGCAAGTAAGCTCTCGCAGGTTTCTCCTACAGGCTGTCCTGCCTGATAAATGGGGACAACAATTGTAACTTCTGGTTGTAAATCTTCCATACCCGCCTTGTGAAAAACTCTCATCTCTTGCTATCATTTTTGCTCATTTAAGAGGAAGTAAGCAATGTACAATTTTCAAGAAATGATAGCTCGACTTGCACAATTTTGGCAGCAGCATGGATGCGCCATTTCCGCACCTTACGACCTTGAAAAGGGGGCAGGCACTTCAAATCCTGCTACATTCTTTCGCTGCCTGGGCCCAGAGCCTTATAGAGCAGCCTATATAGAGCCATGCAGAAGGCCAAAAGATGGCCGCTTTGGTGAAAACCCTATGCGCATGCAGCACTATTTTCAATACCAGGTAATCTTAAAACCCTCTCCTGTTGACATTCAAGACCTCTATCTAAAATCTTTAGAGGCTATCGGCTTTGACCTCTCAAACTATGATATCCGCTTTGTACATGACGACTGGGAGCAGCCAACTCTTGGAGCCTGGGGCCTTGGATGGGAAGTGTGGATCGATGGGATGGAAAGCAGCCAGTTCACCTACTTTCAAGCAATGGCAGAAATCCCCCTAAAGCCAGTTACCGGCGAGCTCACCTATGGTCTTGAACGCCTTGCAATGCATCTTCAGAAAAAAGATAACTTTACTGAGATCCAGTGGAATGACGAGCTAACATATGGCGATATCTACCTCGAAAATGAAAAGCAGTGGACAACCTATAACTTTGATGCACTAGATCCAGAGATGATGCTCAAAGACTTTGAAGACTATAAAGCAGAAGCAAAAAGGCTTGTAGAGCTAAATCTTCCCCTTCCTGCCTATGACTTTGTGCTAAAATCTTCACATACCTTTAACCTCCTCGATGCTCGAGGGGTAATTTCGGTATCAGAGCGTGCAAGCTATATTGCCGCAATTCGAGAGCTTGCCCGCCTTGTTGCAGAAAGCTACTTAGAAAACCGCAAAAAACAAAATTACCCACTTCTTAACAAGTGGACAAAGTTTGCCTATAAAGAGGAAGCTGCAAAAGCTGAAGAGGCCTATAAGCCTATTAGCAAACCTACAACAACTTTCTTGCTAGAAGTTGGCTCCGAGGAGCTCCCTGCTTCATTTGTTATGAGCGGCCTTGCTAGCTTAGAGCGTCAGCTCAAAGCTCTTTTAGAAAAAGAAGGACTTACGTTCAGCTCTATTAAGCAGTACGGAACTCCAAGGCGTCTCGCACTACTTGTGCAAGATCTTACAGTTAAGACAAGCCCTAAGGAAGTTGAAAAGAAAGGTCCAAGCGTAGATGTTGCCTTCAATGAAAAGGGGCAGCCGACGCAGGTGGGCATCGGCTTTTTAAAGTCGATGAATATCGCAGAAGATACAACTCTTGATGCGATACGCCAAAATAAAGTGCCCGGGATTGAAATTCGCACACTTAAGGGAGACTATCTCTTCGGCAAACAAAAGATCGGTGCAGTTGAAGCCTACCATATTCTTCAAAAATCACTCTCTAGCATTATTTTGGGTGTAGAATTTCCTAAAAAAATGCGCTGGGCAGACTTTGATATCAGCTATGCTCGCCCGATCCGCTGGATTGTTGCGCTGCTTGATGACCAGGTAATCCCATTTACAGCAGGTCCAATAACTTCCGGCAGAACATCGTATGGACATAGGCAGCTTTCTCGGGAGGCTTTTGCAATCAAAAATGCAAATGAATATATCGACTCACTTCGAAACCACCATGTCCTTGCCGATCAGGAAGAGCGCATGAAGTCTATTCGCGAGCAGCTTGCAGCTCTTGAAAAGGATTGCAATGGAATTGCCCAGGTAAAAGAAAGAGTTGCACATGAAGTGGTGCACCTTGTAGAAAAGCCGTTTCTAACACTTGGAGAGTTTGATCAAAACTTCCTTAAGGCGCCAAAAGAGGTGCTTATTTCCGAGATGGTCGAGCACCAAAAGTATTTTCCTATGGCAAATAGCGATGGCACGCTTAAGAATAAATTTATTATCACCGCAAATGTGCCGCCGACTGATTCTATACGGCATGGCAACAGAAAAGTGCTTTCTGCTCGCCTTTCTGACGGCGTTTTCCTCTTTGCAGAAGATCTGAAGCAGCCGCTTGAGAACTTTAACAATATATTAAAAAATGTCATATTTCAAAAGGGCCTCGGCTCCGTTTGGGATAAAGTAGAGCGTCTAAAATCGCATGTAGCTATGCTAGAGCCTTATGTAAAGAATGCAAATCTAGACAAAACCCTAGAAGCCGCAAGCCTTGCAAAAGCTGACCTTGCCACTGAAATGGTGGGCGAATTCCCCGAGCTTCAGGGCCAAATGGGCCGCATTTATGCAATGGAGCAAGGCAGAGATGAAAAAGTTGCCCTTGCTATCGATGAGCACTGGATGCCGCGTGGTGAAAAAGCCCCGCTTCCTCAAACAGATGAAGGCGCTCTTCTTAGTATTGCAGAAAAAATTGATAACCTTCTTGGATTCTTTGGATTAGATCTAAAACCTACCTCTTCTAGCGATCCTTTTGCTCTTCGTAGACAGGCGCTTGGACTCGTTCGCATAGTCTTAGACAAAAAGATCCCGCTGCACCTCAAAAATGCACTTACAGCATGCCTTCAGAATTTCCCTGAGGCCATCCGCAAAAAGCAAGAAGATTTAGTCCAGGAGGTAATCTCCTATATCATCCTGCGCGCAAAAGGCGCCCTAAGCGACCTTGGCTTCCCAAAAGATGAAATAGAGGCTTGCTTTAGCATAAGGCAAGATGACATTAATGATGTGCGTACTCGCTTAGAAGCTCTCCATAGCTTCCGTCAAAAGCAAAATAACTTCTCAAAACTGGTAGAAGTACATAAAAGATGCCAAGGACAAATAAATGGCTACTCTCAAGTCTCTTTTACCCAAGATTTACTCAAAGAAGCTCCTGAGAAAGAACTCTATAGCCAGTATGTAAGCCGAAAAAACAGCTTTTCAGATGCTATCAAAGATCAAGAGTATGCAAAGGCGCTTACGCTGCTCGGAGAGCTCCAGCCATCACTTGGAGAGCTTTTTGAAAAGGTAAAAATTTTGGATGACAACGAAAGCTTACGAACCAACCGCCTAGCACTACTGCAGCAGGTAGCAAGCCTTTTTGGTCAGATCGCAGACTTTCAGAAGATCCAAAGCTCGTGACCGCAAAAGCACTAGCTCCTTATGGGATACATTGGGAAAACTTTCCTGAAGAACTCATTCTGCATCGCCTTTTGGCGCAAGGAGAGCTAAGAAAGGAAAAGCTTTCCCCTCTTATTTCCAGGAATAAAGGCCTGCAAGCAAAAGATCCACGCTACGGCCTTACTCCGCTTCAGCTTGCTGCTATGACCAATAATATCGCCTGTACCATCCTTCTTTTAGAGAAAGAGGTCTCAGAACTGCAGCAAGATGTGCGAGGCTGGACAGCCAGACACCACGCAATAGCCCAGGAGCATGGCGACATCCTCGATCTTCTTTCAGAGCATGATATAGAGACAAACCGCGGATGGACTCCCGATGAGATGCAAAGGCGCCTGAGGCCGATTCAATCTGAAAAGCCTTTTTTCTTTAAAGGCTCTCAAGATAAAGAGCCAAAGCTTTGCCCGCCTGAGCAATTTAAGGATCTAACGGGAACCATTTATGTAGATAAAGTTTTTGTCACAAGAGAACTTCTTCTTCGAGAATGGCAGCAGCCTCATGAGATTGATGATACGCTTTCCATCATCTCCGAGACGTTGCAAAACATACAGCTTGATGACAATAGAGTCTATCTTGCGCCCTCAAAAGCTGGCGTAGGCTTTGGCACCTTTGCAAGAACTCAAATAGCTGCAAACACAGCACTAGTTTGCTACAATGGGCGTGCAACTTCTAAAAAGGACGGCTCCTACATTCTTGGAGATGTCGATGCCAAAGACTTTGGAAGCCTTGCCTCACGCATAAACCACTCCTTCCCTAACGCCATCTTTCATCCAATCCAAGATGGCGAAATTGAAGTTCCAGTAATTATTACAACGGATGAAATCCTCCAAGATGAAGAAATATGCGTACACTATGGCGATTCCAGTAAAGAGATAGTTGGCGACGACTTAGTTGAGCTACGAGAGGAAGCAAAAGCAGCCTTCACCGAAGATGAAAGCACCCTAGATACGCTTCTGAAGGTTAAAAATCCCACATTTGAAGAAGCAGTCAGCATCCTAAAGTTTGCATCAAAGCTTGACTACGTTTCTGAAAAGTAAAAAATGCCTTTCAAAAATATCCAGAACCTCTTATTAATGGATAACACTATCATTAAAAAAAATGGAGGTCGCTCATGCCCGAAAAAAAAACGTTAAAAAGAGTAGAGCAAGATAAGGAAGAAGGAAAGGCCCCAAGCACCCAAGCGGGTGAATTTATTCGAGAAGAAATGGACCATATTCGCAAGGGCAAGCATGGAGCGAGCTCCTCAAAGCAGGCAGTAGCTATTGGTCTATCCAAAGCAAGGCGTGCAGGCATTGACGTCCGTCCTAAAAAGGGAACAGTCTCAGCTAAAACAAGAAAAAGTGCAGAATCTGAGTATAAAAAGGGACAAAAGAAAGCACCTGTCTCCAAAACACGCTCGCAAGCAAGAAAAAATGCACTAAAGAAAGAGCCCCGTGCGGCAGCATCTCCCCTTGCAATCTCTCGCCAATCAAAAAATGCAGCTCAAAAAAGAACAGCTAGCTCGCGTTCAACTGCAGCTAAAAAAGCAGCTGCCACAAAACGCACCGTAAAAAGACCTCAAGCTGCAAAAAAAGCAGTTAGCAGCCGCGCTAAAAAGAAATAAGAACAAAAAAACGCTCCTAAACGGGGCGTTTTTTTTCTTCCATGATGGAGGTCTTCAGTGAAACTTAATGCGTATAAAAAAAAGCGCGATTTCAAAAAAACTACCGAACCTAGCGCCAAAAAGACCAAATCCAATAAAGGCGCCCTAAGATTTGTAATCCAAAAACATGCCGCTAGACGCCTTCACTACGATTTTCGCATAGAATTGGACGGCGTACTCCTTAGCTGGGCAGTGCCAAAAGGACCATCGATTGATCCCAAAGATAAACGTCTTGCTGTGCACGTAGAAGACCACCCTATAGAGTATCAGTATTTTGAAGGGGTAATCCCAGCAGGAAATTATGGCGCAGGGACTGTAGAAATATGGGATGCTGGAACCTATACTACACCTCATAGCAGTGATCGAGATGCGGTTGAGAAAGAAGTTAGAGAAGGCTATAAAGCGGGCCATATTTCGGTTATTCTTCACGGAAAAAGGCTTCACGGTGAGTTCATACTCCAAAGAATTGACGATGAAAAGTCATGGCTTTTGATCAAAAAGGAAGAGCGAGAAGCTGAAGGCTCTAATGTAGATAAAGTTTTCTGGCCTAAGGAAGGATATACGAAGGGTGATCTTCTTGCCTACTACGCTCATATGGCACCCTATATACTTCCCTACCTTAAGAATAGGCCGATGATTCTCCACCGCTTTCCTGATGGCATTGAAGGTGCAAGCTTTTATCAAAAAAACAATCCAAATCCACCTAAAGGGCTAAAAACCTACCCGGTTGAGCATGAGGATAAAGTTTCAAATTACCTCATCGTTAACAATGTCGAGAGCCTCATCTACGCTGCCAATTTAGCAAGTATTGATATGAACCCATTTCTCTCTCGGATAACCTCTCTAGAAAAACCAGATTTTTGCGTCATTGACCTTGACCCGCATGATGTTCCCTTTAAGCAAGTGATTGAACTTGCTCAGGGTGCCCACGCACTATTAGATACGCTAAAGCTTCCCCATTTTTGCAAAACTTCAGGCGGCAATGGGCTTCATATTTTAATCCCCCTACATGCTAAATATGACTTTGAGCAGTCAAAGCAATTTGCTGAGCTCATTTGCAATATGCTCTACAAGCAATTTCCAAAGACAACCTCCATTGAACGAAGTCCAGGCAAAAGACCCAAAAAAATCTATTTAGATTTTCTCCAAAATAGGTTTGGGCAATCAATTGCTGCTCCATACTCAGTTCGCCCGAGGCCCGGAGCAACCGTCTCCACCCCCCTTCACTGGAAGGAAGTAAATGATAGATTAGACATAAAAGAGTTTACTATCAAAACGGTACCTAAACGGGTAGAAAAAATTGGCGATATTTTTGAGCCGGTGCTCGGAAAAGGTATAGATTTAAAGAAGGCCCTAAAGATGCTCAATGATTCTTTGCAAGAATTCTAGAGGATATAAAAGCTAAAACTTTGAGGAAAAATAGGGGGCGAATTTCACCCCCTTTTATTTATTTTGCCGCAGCACGAAGTTTTTCGCGAAGCGTACGTGCATCTTCTCGAGGTTGCATGATCAGAGCAAGCTCTGATTTGAATCTCTGGTTAGCTTCCTCAGTCATGCCGTTCGTATTGACTCTATAGTCAGTAAGCTGAGGGTTCGATCTTGCAATTTCTAAAAGAAGTTCTAGATCAGCATCGGTAAAACCGTTTCTTTCGTCTCTGCCGATATCATTAAGATCTAGGCAAACTAAGCCCGGAATAGAAACGAAATAGGAAAGAAGTGGTCGCACTATGGATGCACCAAAACGGCATTCCATAGCCTGGCAAAGGCGGATGCTAAAGCCAAATTTATTACTTTTTGGATCTTTTGCAGCCTCAAGAGAACTTTGCCCCATATTTTTCAATAATGTTCCAGTTGCTTTTGCAAAGTTTGCTGAAAGCACATCAGGAGAATTATTATGATTCCCATCCCCAAGCAATGCGTGAAGGCTTACTTGAGCATGAAAAAGATTGAGCGTATCTAACCCTTCGAAACTTATAAGAATAGAATTTTCTCTTTCGTACAAAATGCCATTCTGTACGATGAGGGCCTGCAGCGCCTCTTCTCGCATTTTATCTGTTGGAAATGGAACTTTTTCCAAAAGTTGAAAAAAGTCAAGGGGACGTTTTCGCCAAACATCACTTAAAACTAACACAAGAAGCTTAAGTTGCGCTTCGTCATTTTGAGCCGCTTGGCATGCTGCAAAGAAGTCAGTATAATCACCCTGTTCTACTGCATCTTTTACTCGGCTATAGAAAAGTTTTTTATTCTCAACTTTTGCCTCAACAAGCTGAGTAAGAGAACGAGCATCAGGAGCATCTTGCTCAGGCTCAACAGTACGAACTTCTGGCTCAGCTTCTCTATTAGGAATGTCTTCTTCCCCAGCAATCATAGCTTCAAACTCGGCAAAGGCCGCATCTCGTTGCTCTGGAGTAGGCCACCTCTGTTCAAGTTCTTGGAGCATGTTCTCTCTAGACTCAGCCTCTGGCCATTGTATGGAGGAAATAAGCAGCTTTGCTTGCTCAAAGTCCTTCATAAAATGCGTCATAATTTTGCAAAGAGCCAAAAATTTGTCTTTATCAGTTTGTATATGGGTAAATGCTTTGGCAAGAGAAGCTATATCGTTTTCATCTGACGCCTTTTTCAAAGCTGTTAGTATATTGTAGAGATTGCTCATAGCTTCTTTTGTAGGCTCTTCAGCTACGGGTGTAAATGCATCAAGAAGCGGTAGCAGATCGATCTTTTGCTCTTGATCTTTGGTAGGATCTTCCTTATTTCCAGTAAGAAGTTTATTCACTCTTTCTGCAAGCTCGTGAACTTGAGAATATCGAGAGCCTTGGTTTTCGGAGATGATTGTCTCAAGTTTAGAAAATGTTGTTTGCAGACTTCTCAGTTGATCTTGTGAAGGTGCTTCCGCTTGCCTGAAAAACTCCTTTGTCAAAGAGACAATTTTTTTGGTGGCGCGATCAAGCTCTGGGTTTTTAGCAATAAGCCCGCATGTAATAATGTGGCAGAGAAACCCGAGTGCATTTTGCAACCAAGTACGCTTGCCTGTCTGCTCAAGACTTTCATTAATGCTGTGGCCAGCCGGATCTATTGTTTGAAAGTTACTTACAAGTTTGTGTAATTCTGGAGAAAATGACATAGCTTTCCTTAACTTTATAATGTGTAAAAAGAATAGCTTTTTATTTATTTGTTGTCATCTTAAAGAAATTACATAAACGCCTAATTTAATGATGCTCCATGAGCAATTGCAGCCTTTTTGCGTCGACTACCGCATAGCCCTTTTCATCATTATCAAAGTAGCAATATGAGCTTATACCATCTGATTTCCAATTTTCCATCCGCTTTTTCCAGACCTTTAATGCGTGATCACTATAAGAGCCTTTATAGGCTTTTGTTGGACCATGAAGACGCATGTAGGTAAAATCTGCAGTGACTTCAACTGGAGAGAGTTTATGGTTAAGGTCCGTGATGCAGAGTGCAATATTGTGGTCTTTCAAAAGATCATAAATTTCATCCACAAACCACGTATCATGCCTAAACTCAAAGGTGTATCTATAATCCTTTTAAGATGCCCTATAAACTCTACTAGACGATCTTTATTCATCTGAAATGATGGAGGAAGTTGAAAGAGTATTGGCCCCTGCTTTTCTTTAAGAGGCTTTATGCTTTTATAAAGCACCTCTAGGCTCTCTTTACAGTCATTGAGGCGCTTTATATGGGTAATATACCTTGACGCCTTTACTGAAAAGCGAAAGTCTCGTGGAACCTGCTTATACCAGTTTTTTACACTGGATAGCCTTGGAACATGATAAAAGGTTGTATTAATCTCTACAGTACGTAGCTGTGTGGATAAAAAATGAAGCCACTCTTCTTTTTTTAACCCTTTGGGAAAAAAATTCTCTTTCCAGTGATCATATGACCAACCAGAGGTACCTAGGAGTATTTCACTTTTCATACTACTCTGAGCCATACCAGAGTCTCGGTTTTAGGTCTAGCTTGCATAAATATACGAATTAAATTGCATATTTATGCAAGCTATTTGTATATTTATGCATATTACGGAGATTATTTATGCAGACCTCTTTTACAATACACCCTCAGGGACAAGACCACTATCAGCTTGAGATCGGCTTTGCTAACAACATGGCAGAAACAAATACTTTTCGCAAAGTTAGCTTTTTTACTGAATGTGAACCTGTCCAAAACACAGTTTGGGACATATGCACAAAAAATGGACATACCCAAAGCTGTAACATTTTCAATAAGAAAGATACAAAAGCCGTCAAGAAAGCTGTAGAGCTGCTTCCAGACGATAGACCCCCAACTATACTCACTTTAGATCTTAAAGATAAGCTGGAGGGGTATTCCGCAAGCTGCAAGGAAGAGATACGTCTTAAAGAAAACCAGATTATCACAAGCATGAAAACAAAAAAGGTCTTTAAAGATCATATTGATTTTATGCTCCATGAAGGAAGCCTCAAGGCAGATCTTTTGCAAGCTGGCCTTTTTTCTGAGAAGGAATGCGCATTTCTTAACTCACCTGCCGGGGCAATGCCCTTCTGCCAGATAGCAGAATACTTTATGAACGGCTTCAAGCTTGGAGCGTGTGCTAAAATTCATGGGGTTGTCTTTTCTGCTAAACAATACATTACCCCTGTCTCAGAGCGCTTTTCAGAGTTTTTACCTGTTAAGCAGAGCATAGTGCTCTATCCGGAAGAATATCAAAAGCTCTATTCGCAAGAATCCCCTTTTGCAAGGTCGCTCGAGCCCGCTTTCGTAGTAGAGGGAGATTATTTTGCAGAATCAGGAATTACTAAAATATGCGTGGAGAAAAGGACATGAACTATACGCTTTGCGAAGCATCCCAAAACAGATTCATTCTCTTTGATGAGCCTAAGTATCAGGCTCAGGAGATGGTAGCCTTGCTACGAGAAACCGGTAGAGATGATGTCCTAATACTTTCAGAAAAAGAATATAGAGGGGGCAATCTTTATGTGAAGATGCAAGTACTAGGCCTGGATGGACTTTTTGGAGAATTTTGTGCAAACGGCGCAAGGGCTTGCTCTCTTTATCTCTATACTAAATATCCAAAGATTAAAAAGGCATATCTCAAAACATCATTTGGCAATCTACTACTCGACCATGATGAAAATGGCAACTATTTGGTTACGCTTCCGATACCGGTCACTTGCTATAACCCAAAATTTGTAAAAGATCCACAAGAGCTTTTTCCATTTTCATATGTTGAGACCAT